>CAYPOR010000020.1:0-47157 GCA_964412445.1 uncultured Nitrospira sp. | reverse complement strand
AAGCCGATCCTCCTGTCGATCGGGTACGCGGCCTGTCACTGGTGCCATGTGATGGAGCGGGAGTCGTTTGAAAACACGGCGATCGCCGCGATCATGAATCGCCATTTTATCTGCATCAAAGTGGATCGGGAAGAACGTCCGGATCTTGACGAGATTTATATGGCGGCGACGGTGGCGATGAACAACGGCCAGGGCGGCTGGCCGATGACGGTATTTCTCACGCCGGATCAGGAGCCGTTCTTTGCCGGCACCTATTTCCCTCCGGAAGACCGCTGGGGGCGGCCCGGTTTCGGCACGCTGCTGAACAAGATTGCGGACTACTGGGAGAAAGACGCGGCCGGCGTCCGGACGCAAGCCAAAGACCTGACCGAGCGGTTGAAAGGCGAAGGCCGGATCCCCTCCCCGATTTCCGTCAGCGAATCCGTCTTGGACGATGCCGTGACTCAATTCAAAGAGGATTTCGACAAGATCCATGGCGGGTTCGGCGGCGCGCCGAAGTTTCCTCCGGCTGCCGGACTGTCACTGCTATTGCGGTGTTATCGACGATCCGGAGATGCGCAGACGCTGGCGATGGTGACGAAGACGCTCGATCGGATGGCGGCCGGAGGTATTTATGACCATATCGGCGGCGGATTTGCCCGGTATTCCACCGACGCCCAGTGGCTGGTGCCGCATTTCGAGAAAATGCTCTATGACAATGCGTTGCTGGCGCGGGTCTATGTCGAGGCGTATCAGGTGACCGGGAATCAGGACTACCGCCGGGTGGCCTGCGAGGTGCTGGATTATGTGCTGCGAGAAATGACCGGCCCGGCCGGCGGTTTCTATTCCGCCACCGATGCGGATTCAGAAGGCGTCGAAGGGAAATTTTTCGTGTGGCAGCCGGCCGACGTGCTGGCTGCGGTCGGAAATGAAGAAGATGCGCGGCAATTCTGCGCGCTCTACGATATTACGGAGAACGGCAATTGGGAGCACGCCAGTATTCCCAATCGCCTGCGGCCCTTGTCCGATGTCGCGAAGGAACTGAATCGGCCCGGCGATGAATTATTGGAGACCGCCGCCCGGCTGAAGCCCCTGCTCTATCGCGCCCGTCAACAGCGGGTGGCTCCGGGCCTCGACGATAAAGTGCTGACCGCATGGAACGGCATGATGTTGTCGGCGATGGCGGAAGCGGCCCGGGTGTTCGGCGAGCCGCGGTATCGCGATGCGGCGATGCAAACCGCGGACTTCCTGCTGATGACGCACGTGCGATCGGACGGACGGCTCCTGCGGACCTCGCGCGCAGGCCGGGCGCATCTCGATGCTTATCTGGAGGATTACGCCTATCTGGCGGAAGGGCTGATTGATCTCTATGAAGCCGGGGCTCCTGAGCGGTATCTGCAGGCGGCGACAGGATTCGCTGATCGTCTGCTGGCCGAGTTTATGGACGCAGAAGAGGGTGGATTTTTCACGACGGCCCGGAATCATGAGACGCTCATTCTGCGCAGCCGCGAGGGAGCCGACGGAGCGACACCCAGCGCGAACGCCGTGGCGGCATCCGCGCTGGCACGGTTGGCCTGCCATTTCGACCGACAGGATTGGCGGGATGCAGCTGTTGCGGCGATCCGCGCGTACGGGCGGCAGATCGCGCGCTATCCCCGCGCGTTCGCCAAAAGTCTGTCGGTGGTAGATTTTCTGACGGACGGCCCGGTGGAACTGGCGTTTGTCGGCGATGCGTCTCAACCGGCCATGCAGGCGCTGTATCGCGCAGTGGCGGACGAATATCTTCCCAATCGGATCATTGCGTCGACCGGGTCGAATGCCGGATCGACTCTCCCCTTGTTGCAGGGAAAGCCGGTCATCCCCGGGCAGCCGGCTCTGTACATCTGTCGAAATTTCAGCTGCCAGCGGCCTGTGACCGATCCGCAGGCCGTGTCCGGGGCGCTCCGGGCTCCACGGTCGAGCGACAGTGCGTCCGGCGACCGACCGGCCGGCGTGTTGCGCGGCTTGCAACTCTCCGGTCACGCGACGGTGCAGGGAACCGCGGCTTATGCGGCGCGCATGGTGGGGTCGTCCCTCTCCGGCTCGTTAGCCCATGGGTTTACCGTTTTGGGTTCGACCGGACTGACTATGTCCCGATTGGGGTTCGGGACCTATCGAGTCGATACGAAAGACGCGGGGCACCGGCAGGCGTTGAAGAAGGCGTTAGCATCCGGCTGCAACCTTATCGATACCTCGACGAATTACATGGACGGAGACAGCGAACGCCTGGTGGGCTCCGTGCTGGCCGAGTTGGTGAAGGAGGGGCCGCTCGTCCGGGAAAATGTTGTGGTGGTGTCTAAGATCGGCTATGTGCAGGGACAGAATCTGAAGCTCGCCGAAAGCCGGGAGAAATCCGGCCGCCCCTACCCCGATATGGTCAAGTACGGAGAGGGGATCTGGCATTGTCTGCACCCCGATTTTCTTGCCGATCAGCTGACGTCGTCATTGGACAGACTGGGGCTGGCCTCGCTCGATGTGTGCTTGTTGCATAATCCGGAATATTTCCTGTCGGAAGCCGCGCATCGTCAAGAGCTCAATCTTGTCGCCTTGCGGGATGCGTTCTATGCCAGGCTGCAACAGGCCTTTGCGTATTTTGAATCGCAGGTCGCGGCCGGGCGATTGCAATATTACGGCGTGTCGTCGAATACGGTGACCGCGCGCGCGGATCATCCGGAAGCGACGTCGTTGAGTCGCATGCTTGACGCCGCGCGGACGGCGGCGCGCGGTGCGAATCAGCCGGCCCATCACTTCCGCGTGTTGCAGTGCCCGATGAATCTCTTTGAGTCCGGTGCGTTGCTGACGGCGAATACCGGAGCCGGCGGTGCGCAGACAGTGCTCGATCTGGCCCGGCAGGAAGGCGTTGCCGTGCTGGCAAATCGTCCGCTCAATGCCATGCCCGCTCAACGCGGCGGAATTCTCCGTCTGGCCGATTTCCCCCTTGAGGATCAACCGGTGGATTTTGTCCGGCAACGGGAGCGGGTGGCGGCGCTGGAGGATGAGTATCGCCGCACGATTGCGCCGTCGGTTCCGCATAGCGGGCAAGGCACCGCTCCCGCTGAGTTTTTTAACTGGGCCCATGAGCTGAACCGGGTCAGGCCTCAACTGCAAGGGCTGGAGCATTGGGAACAGATCGAACATCACATGATCGCGCCCCATGTCAATCAGGTCCTGCAAGCCTTGTCTCGAACACTGTCCGGCAACGCGGCTGAGCAGTGGGAGACCTGGCGTGACCAGTACGTGCCGGAACTCTTAACCCTGTTACGCGGGTTGCGGCGTAACGCGACGGAGCGGAGCCGCCAGCGGACGGCGTCCGTGGCCGCCGCTCTTGATGCGGTTCTTCCGCAAGCTCGACGCGCTGTATCGCTTTCGCAGAAAGCGCTGTGGGTTCTGGTCAGTACGCCGGGTGTGACCAGTGTGTTGAACGGGATGCGGACGTCCGCCTATGTGGAGGATTCCATGGCGGTTCTGCATTGGCCTGCGCTGGAGCAGGTCCACCCGGCCTATGAGGCCGCCAAGACTATCGCCTTTCCCGACGAAGTGGGATAATCTCGACAGAAGAAGCAGTCAGGAGGCGCTATGTATACATCATCACGACTGAACGCACTCGGGCTACTGGTGGCACTCGCGGCAGTGGGTGTTTTCGGCTGTGCGACGAAGTCAGGATCCGGGGCCGGCGAGGAACGGATCGCCGGCGAAGAACGGATCGCCGATCCGGCGATCCGCGACCTGACTCCGCAGGATTCAGGAACTCCGGCATCGCGGACGAGTCCCGGTATGAGGGCGGAATTAGCCGCGCGCAATGCCACGGGAGAGGTCCGGAATATCCTGATGGACGTGCTTTTCGACTTCGATCAAGCGACGCTCCGGACGGATGCCTTGCCGGTGCTGGAGGCCAATGCCAGGCGGCTGAAAGAAGACGGCACTCAACGCATTCTCCTGGAAGGGCGCGGGGACGAAATGGGGACCTCCGCCTATAATCTGGTCTTGGGCGAACGCCGGGCTAAAGCGGTCCGTTCGTATCTCAAGCAGCTGGGGCTCGGTCTCGATGTGCGCACCACCAGTTACGGTAAAGATCGTCCGTTGTGTTTCGAGCATCAAAAAGAGTGCTGGCAGAAAAATCGAAGCGTCCATTTCGTGGTGAAAGAGTAAGTGCCGGAGGTTTTGCCGTACGATCCTCTCAACGGCTCGCCTGCTCCTGCCGATAGAACGCAATTATAACAATCGGTATCTTGACAGTGCGGGAGCCGTTCTTTATGGTCCAGGCCTCCGATTCTCCCGTATTGTGTTGAAGGGCGTTTCTATGGCCAAACTCGCCGTGATCGATATCGGGACCAACTCCATCCATATGGTCTTGGCCGAAATTCTTCCCGACTCCAGTTACAAGATTCTCGATCGATTCAAAGATATGACCAGGTTGGGCAACGGCGCGTTTGCCGCCCGCCGATTGTCTGATGAAGCCGTCGGCCGCGCGGTGGGTGTTCTGAAGACGCTGGTGACGTTGGCGCGGAACAAAGGGTTTGACCGGATTGCAGCCGTGGCGACCAGCGCGGTGCGTGAGGCCAAGAACGGAGGCGATTTCGTCGATTTGGTCGAGGAGCAGACCGGCATCAAGATCCGCGTGATCAGCGGCATCGAAGAAGCCAGGCTGATTTTCCTCGGCGTGCGGCACAGCATGTCGCTGTCCGATACGCACACCTTGGTTGTGGATGTCGGCGGCGGTTCGGTCGAACTCATCGTCGGGACGCGCGGGGGCTTGCACCAGGCCAGGAGTCTGAAGCTCGGAGCCATCCGACTGTCCGATCAATTTCTCACGAAAACACCCCCCACCGCGGCCATGCTCAAGCTGTTGGACGAGGCCGTGACTCCGACGCTGCAGGGTGCCCTCGATGCGTTTAAGGTGAAGCGGTTCGATGCCGTAGTCGCCACATCCGGAATGGCCGCCAATCTTGCCGAGATTGTACATCTGAAGCAGACCGGACGGCCCCTGCCGCAATTGAATCTTGCCCGGGTGAAACTGAAAGATGTGCGCGCCGTCGAGTCGGAACTCGGTAAGTCATCGGTCAAGATGCGTTTGGGTATTCCGGGGTTAGATCCGAAACGGGTCGACACCTTGTTTCCTGCGGTGGTGGTCCTGCGTCGTTTGCTGGAACTCTCGGGTGTCGACGAAATGACGGTGTGCGACAAGGCCATTCGTGAAGGGGTCATTTACGATTTCATCGATCGGCATCGCGACGGACTGAAAGCCGAACGTGAAATTCCCGATGTCCGGCGGCGCAATGTGATCGGGCTGGCCCGGCGCTGCCAGGTGCCGGAAGTGCACTCGCTGCATGTGGCGGGTCTGGCGCTCAAGCTGTTCGACCAAACGAAGCGGTTGCATCATCTGGGCGACCTCGAGCGAAGCTGGCTGGAGTTTGCCGCGGTGCTGCATGACATCGGCTATCTGATCAATCCGCGCCAGCATCATAAACATGCCTACTACCTGATCAAGAACAGCGATATCGGCGGACTGACTGCCGAAGAAATCGAGGTGGTGGCGAATATCGCCCGTTATCATCGCCGGGCTCTTCCGGCCGCCAAACACGAGGGCTATGCCGATCTGTCGTTGAAACTGAAGCGGACGGTCCGCATTCTGTCCGCACTCCTGCGGGTGGCTGATGCCTTGGATCGGACGCATTTCTCCGTCATCCAGACGGTAAACGTGAAAATCGGCGAGACATTGACCATCGAGGCCATGGTGAGCGGCGATGCAGCGATGGAAATCTGGTCGGCCTCACAGCGAACGGATTTGCTTGAACAGGTTTTTCGCCGTCGTGTTCGGTTTGTTGAAGTAGCGCAGGACTCAGAGAAGCCGTAAGCCACACAGCCCGCCCGAGTTCATAGTCTTCTTTCAGGCTTCGTCAGATCGACGTGTCCCAGAGTCCCGAGTTGCGCAGGTGTACACCACCAGCGGAGAAGCCCTTCCCCGCCTCGCGGCGTCGACGGCATGTGGATAAGCCCGACTCCGGCCCTTGTCATGGGATAGCTGGGTGAGATGTGACCGGACAGCCAGTAGCCGGCCGTCGTTCCGAGCAACGGTTCGTGGCCGACACAGAGGAGCACGGACGGAGCGTGGATGGTTTGAAGGAAGGTTGTCACGAGTTGAGGTGACGATTCCGGTTGCAGGGCGTTGCACAAGATCATGGTGACGGATGGGCAGAGAACCGCGCGGACCAGTTCGGCGGTTTCCTGTGCTCTGCAGAGGGGGCTTGAGATAAGATGCGTCGGGACAACTCCCATTGCGGAGAGTCCTTGCGCGACCAGACGGACCTGCTGTCGCCCTTCCTCTGTCAACGGGCGGGTCTCGTCGAGTCCCGACCATTCCTCCATATCGACAGCCATGCCGTGGCGCATCAACAGACAATCCATACCGCGAATCTCCGGTGTAGGACTACGCTAGCACAAGCTTTGTAGGGTGGGAACCGGTGCGCTTGAAGTTTACTTGTCAGGTCATGCCGTGAGCGGAAGGAGCTGATTTTTCCGCAGAAGCCGGAAGCCTGTACCGGTGACTCCTGTAATGGCCGTCGCAGCGCCTTCATGGGCCGATATTTTCTGATTGAGCGACGTCACAATCCCGTCAAGCTCGTGGTCGTGGGTCAAACTGTCTTCTCCCCACAGCATGCTGCGGAGTTCCTCACGCGGCACGACTCTCCCGGCTGTTTTCGCCAGTCGTAAGAGCGTTTGCCATTCCGGTTTGGTCAGAAGCAGCTGTCGCCCCCGAAACGTGGCGGCATAGTGAGTGGCTTCTAAGGTGAGGTCCTCATCAACATCGTCAAGATGTTCCGGAATGCTGGCGGCGATACGCCGGAGCACGGCGCGAACCCTCGCCACCAGTTCGCGCGGGCTGTAGGGCTTGGCGAGCACGTCATCGGCCCCGCTTTCGAGACCTGCTACACGATGGTTTTCCGAGGTCAATGCCGTCACGAGAATGATCCCCATGGACTTGGTTTGCGGATCCTCGCGTAAGCGCCGGCATAGGTCCTTGCCGCCGATTCCCGGCACCATAAGGTCGAGTATGACCAGCGCCGGGCGGTTCTTCCAGATATCCTGAATGCCCGTCGGCCCGTCAAAGGCGATATTGGTTCGAAACGAGGCTTTGCGCAACACCTGGTCGATCGACCTGGCCTGGTCTTGATCCGATTCGATGATTTGGATGACTTCAAGGCTCATGGCAATTGGTACTCGAAGCTTTATCGGTTCCTGCTTCAGTGAGCTTGAGTCGATGTACTGTTCAACCGGCAGTAAGATGCGCTACTTGGATGGCTTGAGCAGTCCCTGCCAGCGTTTGAGCCTATCGCCGATCCATGACCCTGATTGAAGCGTCGCGGATTTTTGAGATCCGGCGGGGCTGCGCCGCGAGCTGAGACGATTGATGCGATTCGCGACATCCCGGTAGCCGGGATCTTCACGTCTGATCCATCGATAGGCCTCAAGGGTTTCCGAAAATCGACCGAGAGACTCAAGCGTGCGTCCAAGCACATACAGAATCTGCACGGTTTCCTTTGAGGTGCCCGGCGAGGTTTTCAATGCGTTGCGGAATGCCGTCACCGCCTCTTCGTATCGTCCTGCAGATTTATGACACAGACCGATCTGCGCATAGGCTTTCATGGCCAGGCCCGGTGCCGTACAGGCTTGTTCGAACTGTTCTATCGCAGGCTTGAACATACCGGCTTTCTTCAGCGCAAGCCCTCGCTCATATCGTTCATTAAAACGAATGTTCTCGTCGCCCGGGGCGTCGGAAGCTTCGGGGGACCGGCGGGTTTTGTCGAACGCTTCCATTTCCTGTTTCTCGGCGCTTTCCTGTTGCGGCGATCGGAGTAACGCAGCCGTGTGCTCCGCCAACGGGAGAATGCCGCCTTTGCCTCGATCTTGCGCCGCCTGGCTGAGCAGGGAGGCGGTCACCCATGGTTGTTGTTCGGCAAATCCGTACGCCAGGGCGGTATCGGCGACCTGATTGATGAGGCGCGGTGTTCCGGCCGTGAGGCGAAACACCAGGCGGCAAGCCAGGTCGGTGAAGATCGGGTGCACGCCGCCGGCGATGTGGATTCGGTGCCGGATATACGCCAGGGTATCGTCTTCAGACATGGCTTCAAGGCTGTAATCGACGGCGACGCGCTGCGCAAATTGGGTCAGGTCTGGTCGCTGCAGCAGCGTTCTCAACGCCGGCTGGCCGGACAGGATGATCTGAAGCACTTGCGTCTTCCCGCTGTTGGAGTTGGACAAGAGACGCAGTTCCTCCAGCATTGAAGGTGTCAGATTTTGAGCTTCGTCGACGACCAGAAGGACGCGCTGCTGGCGCGCCTCTTCCTTGGCGAGAAATGCGGTAAAGCGTTGCGAGAGCTCGACCGGGTCTCCCCCTGTACCATCTTCGCCGAAGGCCATCAGGATCCATGGCATCAACGATCCGAGCGCGTCATGCGTATTGGAGACGATGCCGATGGTAAAGTGCGTTTTTGATTCTTGAACGATCTTGTGAAGAAGGGTTGTTTTCCCTGTGCCCGGTTCCCCCGTGATGATGATGAATCCGGCCTGGTTCATGAGGCCGTATTCCAAAAGGCTGAGGGCCATTTTATGTTTTGTCCCCAGATATAAAAAATCCGGGTCCGGCAACAATGAGAACGGTTTTGTCTGGAGCTGGTAATACGATTCGTACATAGCGCTATCCTGCCATAACCGTTACGCGAGTAACATTTGATTCATGGTTTTCGGCGTGAGTCCCTGTTTGCCTGCTTTGTTGATGACGGTGCCCAGCACCGGCGTGTTTCCCTTCAGGAGCATCAGTGCGCGTTCCAGTTCGTCCACGCGTGTTTTCTCTTCCTCCACCACAACCAGGATGGCATCGGTATAGGGGCTGAATGCCAGCACGTCCGCGGTGTCGAGCAGCGGAGGCAAGTCGAAGAGAACGACGCGTGAGGGGTACCGATGTTTAAATTCTTCCACCAGGCCGACCATTTTCGGCGAGGTCAACGCTTCAGAAGAATTGGCGATAGGTGTCCCCCCCGGCATGATGACGAATCGACCGATTCCCGGGTGTATGAGCAGATCCTGGACCGGGGTATCGTCGTATAAGAAGTCGACCAGGCCGGGACAATCTCCGAGTTGAAACATTTCGTGAATATGGGGCTGTCGAAGGTCGGCATCCACCAATAGGACGGTTTGCGTCGTATCCATCGCCATGCTGATCGCGAGATTGATGGCGGTCAGCGTCTTGCCCTCGCCCTCTCCGGGGCTTGTAATGCCGAGCACATTCCAGCCTTTCTCGCGAAGACGATGCATGACCTGAGCGCGGAGAATCTTGTAGGCATCGACAAACGCGCCGCCTTCAAATCCCGCGAGAAGCCGGTGGTCTCGCATGGCCGTTTCGCTGATGTCGACGGAACGGGTTTTGGTATACACGATCGGCGGCGGTGTGCCGGGCTTTCCGACCAGCCCGAGATGCTGCGGCCGGTGGGCGCGCTGTGTGTGTTTGATGGTTTCAACAACTCGTTGCAAGCGTTCCATGGAAATCTTCGCTCCCTAATCGATACCGAGTTTGCGGAGTAAGATGAACCAGATAATGTCGAGAGGCTGCCACAGCATGTGAACGAGGAGCAGGGAAAGCAGTCCGGCGCCGACCGTTCCCCATCGCAGCCGTTGCTGTTGTCTGATCGCCGTGCGCAGATCCTCCTGGTTCGGAATATAGGGAATGATTGCCAGCGGCGAGACTTGAGTCAGGCGTCGAATCTGATCGGCGCTGTGAATGGATCTGTCCAGTTGTTCCGCCAACGCCCCCGCCCCCGCTCCGGCGGCGAGGGAGAACATCAGTCCCAAGAACAGGATCACGGGACGGTTGGGTTTATCCGGCTTGACCGGGACATCGGGCGGATCGATGAGGGAAAAACGCTCTCCCTTGCGTTGAATTTCAAGACCTTCAGAAACCTGAGCCTCCATCAGGCGGGACCGGATCTCATGATATTTCGAGACGGACGTGTCCCGGTCACGCGCGAGTTCCACATATTCAGGCTCGATCTGGGGTGTGCGCTCGAGTCTGGCCGCGTAGTCTTCGACGCGCCGTTTCAGATCTTTCCGGGAGCTTTTCAATGCATCGAGCGAGGCTTTCGCGGCGCTTAATTGCGCATGAATGGTGATATAGGCCGGATTCTCGGGCTTGATGTCCTGTCTGCCAGAGGGCGTGCGAGTGCTCCTGGACGCTTGCTGTTTGAGGGCGGCAATGACTCTTTGAGTGCGCTTTACGTCGGGGTGATCAGGGCCGTAGCGTTTTAACAGCGTGGCGAGGGTTGCCTGCTCACCGGCCAGGCGTTTTGCGACGTCTGCTCCCAGGTCCACCTCCCCGACCTCCCGCTCCAAGGCTTCGATTTCCTGTTGCAACTTAATAATGTCTGGATGCTCAGGCGAGAGAAAAGCCGAGTTCCCGGCGTATTGCGCGCGCAAGGCTTTCAGCCGCTCGCTGGAATCCAGGATTCGTTCGCCGGTCGACGCGATAATGGGCGTATTGGGCTTGATCGTCGTCAACTGCGCATCGAGATAGCTGTGACGATCTTCCTGGGCACGGATTTCCCGTTCGAGGTCGACCAACTCCCGGTCGGCTTGATTGAGCAGTTGCATGTTCAACTGCGTCAGTTCCGGTAGGGCGCCGTTGGCACGCTGCTTGACGGCTGCGATTTTTCCCTCGATCTCCTCGATGTGTCTGGAGATATTGTCGGCTTCCTGCCGAAGAAAGTTCGTCGTTTCCTGCGCCTTCCGTTCACGGCTCCTGAGGTTTTCAGCGAGGAACAGCGTCGTCAGTTCATTGGCGACCTTCTGAGTCGTTTCCGGACGGCTTCCGCTGTATGCGAGGGTGAATGCAATGGTGGCTTTGGTCGGATGCTGGGTGCGTTTGTCGACGACGTCGGCATTGATGACTTCAACGTTGATATCGCGGCTGAATCGTCTGAGTATTTCCTCTGAGGGTTCCTGTTCCCGCAGCTGTGCGTACAGGTTGTGCTGCTCGACTAATTTCCAGAGCGTCGTGCGACTCAGGACTTGCTGTTTGATCGTCTCAATTCGTTGATCGGCGTAACTCGTGATGGTGGAACGGACGAGATCGGACGGAATCTCCTGTTCCTCGATCAAAATGGTTGCGGTCGATCGATAGACCGGTGGAAGAAGCCAGGCCAGCAACAGGCTGACAACGATCCCTCCTCCGGCGACGAAGAAGATCACCGTTCGGCGTCTGCGCAATACGGCCAGGTAGGCAAAGAGATCCATCGATTGAGGTTTCATCGGGACACCGACAGTTTGGGAAGTGTGTAGGTCAGCATAAGCATGGTTCCGTTGGCGTGAGCTTCTTGGTAACGGGAATGAATGTCCCGCTGCGCATAGCTATAGGACAGTGACAACAGCCAGTTTTCCGCGACTTTCCACCGGACCGTCGGGTTGACTCTGAAATAACGGTTGCTGGGAAAGGACGCCGCGGTTCCCTGCGAGGCAATCGGATTGACCCAGTACACGTGACCGCTCAGACCTAGCGTCAGCGTTTCGGTGGCAAGAACAGTGACTGTGACCCCGCAGAGTTCTGTCCGGATAAGGAGGCCGAATCCGCTCGGGTTGATGTTTCTCGAACAGGTCCCTGCGATCGAGCCGCGCTCGAATTGTTGAGCGATGTCGGCGTTGAAGAGCCAGACAAGTTCTCGGTCCCGCAGCCGGATCCCGCCGACATTCGTGGTGGCGGACTCGATGTTTCTCAAGCCTCCGGAGACAGTTGCCGTCAGGCGTTCTCCGAACCGGTGCTTTGCCGACAATTGTCCCCCGTAGAACTGAGAATGAAGAGAGGCATCGGGGGCGGAGAACTTCACGAAGTAGCCGGTAGCATCAATCTGATCGCGTTCGGTGAGTTGATAGCTGATGCCGCTGTTCGCCGAATGAGTCGAGTAATTCACGAGCCCCAGTCGGAGGCCGTCCGAGTATGTGACATCGGTATACTGATAGCCGGTCTGCAGAGTCGCCCGTTCGGTCATGGCATGATTCCAGGTCGGGTTGACGGTGCGCAGATTGCGTTGCGTGAAGTTGAGCACCAGCCCGGTCTGCTGCAATTCCCCCATCAGTGTGTTGTCCCGTGTGACGGTTCCGTCGAGACCGAACGTGTCATGGGTGGTTTGATAATGCATGCTGAGAGGGAAATTGAGATTGGTTAAGTTGATATTCTGTCCGCCGGAGTAATTCACAAAGTCGGCGGCGATCGCGCCGCTCAAGTCAAAGTGTTCGGTCGCACCTTTTAGGCGCACCTGCGGAGACGTCCAGTAGCCGATCACATCCTTATGCGGCAAGGGGGTCAGGGTCAAATTGTCGCTGTATTCGCTTTTCATCGTCATAGAGGGCTCTGCCGACCAATCCGCTCCCTGCACTCCGCTCAGCGCGCCACTGCAGACGGCCCACACTCCGATGGCAATAAGTCTATGCCGATGCAGTCTGAATCTGCGCATGGGATGATGGTTCAAGCCGTTCGAGCTGTCGGATGCAGGTTACGGCACCATGACGACATCGCCACGCTGTAGAAGAATGTTCTGGTCGAGCCCTTTGCCCTTCTGTGCATCTCCGTAGCGGAATCCGAATACCCGTTCGCCCCCGCGTTCCCGGCGGATAATCTTGATGTCATTTTCCGATGCAAAAGGCGTGAGGCCTCCGGCAAGACTCAAGGCTTGAAGGACGTCGGTGTGATGACCCACCAGATATTCTCCTGGTTTGTTGACGCGGCCCATGACATAGACACGTAAGCTGAGAATTTTGACCGTCGCCACCGACACCTGCGGGTTCGGGACGTAGCGGGATAGGCGTTTCACAAGATCTTGACGGAGTTCCTCGACCGGACGTCCGGCTGCAGGAATTTCACCGACAAGCGGAAACGACACCATTCCGTCCGGGCGTATGACCACTTCCCGCGTGAGGGATTCGTCTTTCCATACTGAAATATGCAGCACATCCTCAGCTCCGAGAAGATAGCCTGTATCTGGATTCGTCGCTTGAGCGTCAACGTGGGCAGGATGTGTCAGGCCTGCCGCGAACAAGGCGATCATCGCAATGTGAAGCCGTGTGACGGGTATCGTTCGGTGTTTAGCCTTTTGCATGTGCGGTGCTCTCCAACGAGTTCGAATGGTGGCTGAGTTGATCCAGAATAGTGCGGGCCTCTTCTTCGCCAGGAAAAGCTTGACGCTTCTTCAAAGAGTGTTCCAGCGAGGATTTGGCCAGCTCAGACTTTCCGGCTTTGAAGTAGGCGTATCCGAGGTGATAGTGAAACTGCGGCTGTTCTGGGAGTTGTGCGACGGCTTGAGAGAGCAGCCGGATACCCGCTTCCACATGTCCCATCTTGACATGCACCCATCCTGCGGTGTCTTGGAACACCGGGTTCTGGGCCGCCTCCAGGTCTTTCGCCAAGGCAAACGCCCGGGCCAGGCTGCTTCCATCCTCTTTGGATTCCACGAGCAGAGTCGCCAGGTTGTTGGCGGCCATGATCAGGCGTGGCTGTTTTGCCAGAATGACTTCATATTCTTTAATCGCCGCATCGATCTGTTTCGTGTCGGAGAGAATAGAGGCCAGCATGAGCCGGAGATCTTCTTGGACCGTCGTATGCGTCAATGCGTCTCTCAAAATCCGTATGGCCTGATCGGGTTGACCTTGTTTGATTTTGAGTGCGGCCCACCCCAACCAGGCGTAGGTCCATGAGGGGTTATGTCTGGCGGATTCCTGATAGTGCCGGTTTGCTTCATCCAAGTCCCCCGTCATGACCAGCACTTCACCGAGCAGGCTATGGGCGTACGGGTGTTTTGGGTTTTGAGTGATGAGCGTGATCAGTTGTGACCTGGCAGCGACAAGCTTGTTCGTCCGGCCGTAGACGTGCATCAGCGCGACGAGCGGGCGAGGGTCAGTCGGGGCTTCGATGTTGGCTCGTGAATAAGCGGCCGCTGCGGCATCCCATTCATTCCTGCCCTCCGCGATCTGTCCGTCGATCAGGGCCAGTTCGGCCGGAGGCGCACCTGCCTCTTTGAGTCTGGCTGCGGTGTTCGCCGCGGCATCCCATTGCCGGGACTCAAGGAGAATTTGGGTCAGGAGCGCCAGCGTCTTTATATCAAGCGGATTTTCCCTGAGTAGCAGGTTCAATTGTTCTTTAGCATCCCGGAGGCGCTGTTCTTTCGCGTGAAGGAGCGCCAGCGTCTGTCGTGCTTCGTGCTGACCGGGCGCCAAGAAGATAGCACGCTCAAGGCTCTCCCGCGCTAACGCCTTGTCCCCGGAACCCAGATAAGCCTGTCCGAGGAGAAGCTGGGCAGACGCCTGCTCCGGCTGATCTTTGGCAACAGTCCGCAAGGCCTGGATCGCCGGGGTGTACTCCCCGTTCTGCAGTGCCATGCGCCCCTGAAGCAGGAGGCCGTCGGTCGATCGCGGATTGGTCTGCAGCGCGGCTTGCAGTTGTCGTGCGGCGTCTTCGTTGTGCCCTTCGAGCCATGCGAGCTGGGCAAGCTTGACTTGCGCTTCAATGGCGATGGGTTTGGACTGATTTTGTTCGATGACTCCGAGATAGATGTCCCGGGCTTTGGCCGGTTGCTTCGTGGCTTCGTAGAGGTCTCCAAGAGCAAATTTCAAATGACCGGAGCGAGGCAGTTGCTCGATCGCGGCCCGGAGTATCAATTCCGCATCTGCCGGGCCGCGCCGTTTGATCACATAGTCAGCCAGCGTCAGATGCCGGGATTCGTTTGCCGGATCCAGGTTCACGGCTTCCCTCAGGACAGATTCGGCCTGCGCCACGTTGTGTTGGTCGTCGTAATACCGTGCGAGTTTCATGCGGTGTTCAAAGATCGTCGGTTGCATGTCGATCAGTGTTTTCAGGATTGGCTCCGCAGAAGCCGGATCACCCTTCCGTACATGCATAGCGGCTAATGCGCTCAATACGTCGGCATTCCGGGTATGTTGAACGTTGATTTTTTGTAGGACGCCGATGCTCTCTGAAAATTGTTCTTGGCCGGCGTACAGATTGGCGAGCAGCAAGGCTGCATCGATATGATCAGGATTGCGGGCAGCCAGCTGTTTCGCGTCCTCTAATGCGCCGGGGTCGTGTCCGTTGAGTGCCTGTGCGGCGATGCGAAGCGCTTCGGCGGTCACATGTCCGGGGAACCGCTTGGCTAATGTCTTAGCTATCTCCCCTACCTTATCGACTTCCTGCGCTTCCAGGTAGAACTTTCCGATTTTTATCAGTGCCTGCTCATGGTCAGGATTGATCTCTAGGATTCGTAAGTAGTGGGCGAAGGCGTTTCGCCAATTGCGCTCGGACTCTTCAATCTGAGCCCACAAGAGATACGCCTCCGTATCTTTGGGGTCGATTTGCAGGACATTGCGAATCGCCACTCGGGCTTTCGGAAGATTGCCTTCCTTCAGATAGGCTTCTGCGCGGGAGCGATAGGTTGCCTTGCGTTCTTGAGGCCCGCCACATCCGGAGAGAACCGTAGTGCCGCCGAAAGCCAGGCTGAGGAGAAGTACGGCATTAATAAGTTGTGCTGGGAAAATCATGCGTGTCCTTTCAGGGGAGTCCTCGAACGACAAGGGCGAGATGGATCCAGAGCGCGAGATACGCCAGATGAACCATGCGTCGGGCAAAGGCGTGAAGTAATAGTTCGATGGCAAACAGCAGGACGATGATCTTGGCAGTGAGCAATCCCATATTAATGACCCCGATATGAAGTTCGGGCAGCGCAGGGATGACAAGCGCCAGGAAGCCCATCAAGTAGTCCAGCGGGGTTGCCTGAAACCGATGGCCCTCACCACAACGAATGGTCAGCGCGACGAGAAGCGCAATAATGATCAGATACACGTTGATCGGCATATGAGTCGCGGGATGTGATGCAAGGGCGCCCAGATACATGATCGCCACCGTTCCGACATACAAGCTGGTTCGGACGAGGAGGTGGATGTATGACCGTAATCGCCACAAGGCCGTGATGAGGGCGATGGACAATGCAATCGAAACGTAGACCATGTCTTGCGGAACCGAAGCGGGCCACAGAGCGCTGATTCCAAGGAAGCTGGGTGTCATGACGGCCAGCACCCGAATGGGTACGCCTGCGACCCAGTGATGACGTTCGGCTGCCGACAAGAGTTGCGAAAAAGATTTTCTTGCCGCTCGCAGGTACGGCGCGACCGTGATGTGAACG
This sequence comes from uncultured Nitrospira sp., assembly GCA_964412445.1. GTDB lineage: Bacteria > Nitrospirota > Nitrospiria > Nitrospirales > Nitrospiraceae > Nitrospira_D. Next base: position 30,928 of record CAYPOR010000020.1, on the reverse strand, counting down.
TTCAGGGTGAAGATTGCCAGAATGCTTCCGGTAGCGAGCAGGAACGTCGTCAGCAGCACTCCATCGCTGTACCATCGAAGAAGGATGGAGAGTCCGACGAGACAGAATTGAATCATATAGATGATCACGACGGCTTCGCGGTGGGAGAGTCCCACGCTAAGCAAACGGTGGTGCAAATGATTCTTGTCGGCGATAAAGGGAGATCGCTTTTCCATGAGGCGTTGTGTGAATACGCCGATTGTATCGAGGAGGGGCAGACCGAGAAGAAGAAACGCAAGCAGGAAGCTATACGCTCCGCGGGACGGATCTGTCAGGATTAAGGAGAAGATGGCGAGGGAAAATCCGAGGAACTGACTGCCGGCATCTCCCATGAAGATCCGAGCCGGATAGGTGTTGAATCGCAGGAACCCGAGCAGTCCTCCCAGAAGCGAGAGGACTAGCAGGGTCAGAATTGTGTCACCTCCGGCGTAGGCGAGATACGCGATTGCGGCAAAACTCAAGAAAGAGAGGCCGCCTGCGAGGCCGTCAAGCCCGTCGGCGAGGTTGATGGCATTGGTCACTCCGATGATGAATATGATGGTGAGCGGTACGGCGCCGATCGCAGGTAATGGACTCTCACCCAGAAAAGGCAATGTATGGATCTGGATCTCCCCGATCCATATCGCTAGACCGGCTGCGAGAACCTGACCGGCAAATTTGGCTTTGTATCCCAGACATACCCGGTCATCCCACGCGCCGAAAGCCAGAATGACCAATCCGCCCACGAGAGACCCCAAGACGACGTCTTCTTTGGGCGCCCACATGAGAATTGCGGTAAACGTTCCCGCCCCAAAAGCCAGCCCGCCTATTTTAGCGATCGGCGTGGCGTGAACTTTCCGCGCGTCCGGGATGTCGAGAAAGTGCAGCCGGCTGGCGCTTGCACGCAGCGGAGGCAGCAATGCCATCGAGATGAGCAGGGATGCCATAAATCCGAAGAAAAACAGTGTGCTCACAGTCGCTCCAGAGGATTTGTATTTCGCTAATCGGGAATGAAGCTCAGCAGGATCGGTTCAACCAAGCGGGTGAACTGCTCCAGGCGGCTGTCTACGGCCGTTTCGAGTTCTTCCTCTGAGATAATTGATGAGAGGCGAATCAGGGCTCCGTCTGTCCGGTGGAGCAGGAGTGCGTCCCAGAAGAGCCAGCCCTTCACGGCATATTCATGTGTGATGTGTCGATGGCGTTGTTTGAACCAGTAGTAGACCAGCTGCTTCTGAGCACCTTTTTGGATGACGACGCGGTTGACCGTCAATGCCGGTCTGTCAAGCCTTGCGGGAATGTGATGTTGCGTGTGAGATAAGATTTCCCAGCCGCCTCCTGGAATGCAGATCGCAGGTGAATGTGTGGACTGCCCTGCTTTCTGAGACCGGTAGTAGGCGCTATACAGTGTGATCGGCTGTGTCTCAGAAGCCTGATATTCTGCCAGGAGATAATCATCGAGCCGGAGTGAATCGAGATAGGCTTTCTCTAATGGGAATGCCGCTCCTCTCCAACGATCGATTTGGAGGGGGAACTGAGTAAATGTGTCCCGTTGCACGTCGATAAAGGTTCCGGTCCGGACTTGCGGGGCGGTGATACTGAGGCCAGCGATTGCAACGGCAAATGCGATGAGTGGGAGCGACCGCCACCAAGGTGCTGCTGACAGGGGGGCTGCGCCGGCTGCCGGCGACGCATGTACTGGTGTTCCGGAGAATTGAAAAGAAGTCTGTGTCCCCAGGGACCAAACAACAAGGCTGAGCAACCCCACGCTGGCGACGAACAACATCCAGCCTTCGATAAAGTGTGAAATCCCATCAGCAGCTGCGAAGCCGAAGAGTTCGACAAGTATTCCGACAAGTCCGATGCGTAGGCCGTTTAACAGGATCGCAATGGGGATACTCGACAGGCAGATGAGAATCCGCTTCCACCATGTTGTATTGAAAAGATAGGCAAAAAGCAGTGCCAGCGTAATAAGTGGAATGAGGTACCGCAATCCGCTGCATGCGTCCACTACTTGAAGCTGGATCGGACCAAGATCAATGACATTTCCCTCTCGGAAGGCGGTAATGCCGACAAGCTGGAGACAGCCCACTCCCAGCGAAGAGGAGATGAGCTGGAGTTGATTGGCAAGGCCCTGTGAGACAAATTGAGGAAGCGGAAGCATAGTGAGAAGAAATGTGAGCGGAAAAGCGATGGAACGGGCTCCTGACAGTCCGATCATTGCCGTAACCAGAGCGAGGATACACAGCCACCATGATAGCAGCTGGACTATATACAGTGCGGCGAGGGTGCCAACAGCAAATAGGCCTGCGGCGAAGAAAAGAAAAGTGAAGCTCCACCACTGATGAATGACCGGTATCTCGGCGACCGTATGCCGTTTGATCCATATCAGCGCGATCGCAATGAGCGGAACAAATATCCCATGGCCGTAGTTTTCGTCGCTCAGCCAGATCTGCAGCATGTAGTGCAAGCTGTCGGCGTAAACGGCGCAAATAGCAACGAGAAGTGCGATAGCCGTACTCCACCATCCGATACGTGTTGAGTCCATCGGTGTGTGCGCGGCTAGAGAATGAGTCATCGCAGGATTCATCTGAGTTATCGACCAAGCAAGCGATAGCGGAGTACGCCAAAGGCAAAAAGAGGCAATATGATTTGGCGGGGCGCTCGCGTGGGATTAGAGAGTAAACGGTATAACCATTCCACATGGCAGGCGCGCCACAGTGCAGGCGCGCGCTGTGCGGTTCCGGCGAGTACGTCGAACGTCCCGCCGACGCCTTGGACAAGGCTCACCGTAAGTTTGGGAAGGTGGTGCATGATCCACTCTTCTTGACGAGGGCTTCCGAGTGCGACGAAGAGCATGGTAGCTCCTGAGGCGTTGATACGTTCGATGAGTGCGGGCATTTGTCCGTCCGGCAAGAATCCGTGCTGTGTTCCGGCAACATGCAAGCCCGGGTATGTATGGATCAGCGCGACTGCGGCACGGTCGACTACGTCTGGCTTGGCGCCGTAGAGAAAAACAGACTGCCGGTGTGCGGCTGCCTGTTCGCAGAGGAGCGGCATGAGCTCAGCGCCCGGCACCCGCTCCAGTGATGCCTGGTGGAGAAGTTTGGCCGCGATCACGACACCGATACCGTCAGGAATCAGGAGGTCGGCCGCCTTCAGGCGATCCCGGAGCGCGGGGTCTGTTTGTGCCCGCATCACCTTCTCCGGATTAACGGCGACGATACTATGGGGGCGTCCATCGGCCGTCATTTCATCTGCGAACGCCAAGGCGTCAGCCATTGTGACGCAATCGACCGGTGTTCCGAGTACGTCAATGCGTCTGGGTTTCATCGAGTACCCTCCTTAATAATGTGACGTCATCAGGGGTGGTCGGTGCCGGATTTTCAGGCGAAACGACGAGATGAGTGAGAAACTCAAACGGTAGTTCACCGGTATACAGGGCGAACACGTTCGTGATGGGTGTTTTTACGCCATACTGTGGAGAGAACCATCCTCGAATGGGTTGTGTGGCGCCGACGGCATGGCTAGTCGTGCCACCTTGAATGGTGAGGGCAATCTGATGATTTCTCCAGTGGCCAGCAAATCGGGGTCCGTTAGAAACAAGCGGAAGGTTGAGGTGCCAATTCAATTCAAGTGTGTGTACGCCTGACCCGCTCATCCGGTCGAGAATCATCCAGGAGCCCGGAGCGACATAGAGGATGGCCCGCCAATGGGTAATGCCGAATCGAGTGTGATAGCCGTTGTGATAGGCCACTCCGATCTGGCGGTTGGCGGAGGCTGCGTCCATTCGCACGAGTCGAGATGTGTAAGGCTGCTCCCACATGAAGCTCCCCTGCTGTATCGCTTGATCTTGCTGATTGACGGTGACGGTATTGTGAGCGCGAGTACTGCGAAAGTAGGTTCGCCATTCTGCATTGCCAGTGTATGTGTATGTTCCTGAATCGACGACAATCGGTTCGCCGTTGACCATGACCATCAGAGCCAGGGCGTCAGCGTGTCCATGTCCGTAACAAGGCGCCATGCCCAGGGGACTATGAGTCCAGATCGCTTGCACCGGTGCGTTGGATGATTTTCTGAAGACGGTATAGTGTGCAGGCGCAGTTGGTTGAGGCGCAGGATTCGCAGGTACTGTCCAGCGGAGGTCCGGGGAGAGGGCATGCCCCGAATCGGAGTCGCCGATGTCGGGCGTACGCCCTGATGGTTGAGAAATATGTCGGAGAAAGATCTGGCTGTGTTGATGAGCTGCCGTAATTGTCGGAGGGGTCGGTTGGTTCTGATGGTGGAGCAGTGCTCCGGTTAAGCCGAAGAGGTCTGAAATAAAAGTCAGATAATGAAAGGCGTGCTCTATCCCCTCCCCGGTTGGAAGAACCTGATGTTCAGCCGACTCAGCGAGAAGCGCAAGCGACTCTCTGCGCCACCGGCCAGACTGTGGCCAGTCAGGAAAAAGAGCTCCTGCATAGAGAAGTCCGGTTGCTTCTGCGATGGTATGATTTCCTGATGAGGAGTGTTTAGACAAGCGTTTTTGAATTAAGACGGCGTGCGAGTGCACCAATTGAATCGTCGAGGACCAGGTCTCATCCGGTGACGTAAGCCATGGCCGAACCATATCGAGAGCGTGGCACACGGCAATGATTCGAAGTGCACATTCCATCGCCGAGACGTAGTGAATGCCGGTGTACGGTGGATTGGCTGTCCACCATGAGATCAGACAGCGTTCCAGTTCCGTCACCAGCAGCCGGCGTTCTTTGTCGCTCGAAGTTTCATTTGCCGCGCGAGCCAGAGCCACCAACTGCTGAAGACGCGCAGGTTCCCACATCACTCTCGCATCGCCGTAAGGGTTGCCCGTTCGATAGGGAATTGTTCCGAAGAACTGCTGCGGCCATTGCCTTCCGGTATCCGGTGCCGTGTGCCAGTCACTAGCGGATCCCGTCCAAGACCAGTTGAAGGGGAAATTTGGCAGCTGCCCTTCGGAGAGTGCGCGAATCGACTTTTTGCTGACGGACGCGTGCCATGACAGTGCGGGAAGTTGCCGGTTCGGCTGAGTGCAAAATGGATGGACGTTCCATCTGTGTCCGAGCGCATTTGACTGGCCATAGCCGGTTGTGTGTCGCGCCGCGAGTTTGGTGAGCTGTAGCCCTTGCGAAAGACGATGCAAGATCTCTATGGGCGTCATCACTCGCGCTCTGGTGAGATACCAGTTGATGCGTTTGCGCAACAAGGATGGGATCTCTGCTTCCAGATGAAGTGTGGTGATGGAGTCCGTCTGTGACATCGATACCCTTGGATATGGCTGGTGTAACTACAAGCCGGTCAGAATTCTGATGTTGTTACTCTGAAAGGTAATGCTTCATTGGAAGTTGCCGGATCATTCATTTATCGGGTTGCAGAGCAGGTTTCCTTAACAGACGACAAGGCTTGGTGATTTACTACATCACCAAGCCTTGTCGTGATATCGGCGGAGCCCCAATGCCTTCTGCCCCGTTCGGGAGCAGTCGAATTTACATTGTGACTTTTCGGATGTTTCTCAGCCCGCCGGAGCCAAAGGCCACAAGTGCGATTAGCCCTGCACCAAAGAGAACAAGAGTACTGGGCAACGGCACAGCCTGAAGGGACGTCAGTGAGCCGCTGATGACTCGTCCGCCGGCTAAGATCAGCTGCCACTTATTCGAGGCAAAAGACGACACACTCAAATGGCCGGAAGACGGCAAAGACACGCTGTTGAACGCAGCACCAGTCGGGTCGCGCAAATCGATGCGAAAGACGGAGTTTGCAAATGTCCCCAAGGGAGTTGTCATGTTCATACTTCCTCTCAGGCGGAAGAAGTCAGGGCCGGCTCCAGGGGTGTTGATGATTCGAATGAGATTGGTGCCTGTCGTCAGCGTTCCATGTGCCCCACCCAGATTCAGCTGGATATCGGTCAGAGCGTTAGGATATGCGCCCGGACCGAATTGATTGGCGAGACTGTTGAAAGTGAAAGTGCCGGAGAGTGTCTGGCCTGTATTAAAAGTCGGAAACAAAGGATCGCTGACATCACCGACTGCCCCTTGAAAGGTATACGTCACAAGGGCCGCCTGGACCGGTGCCGAAAAACTGGCGAGGAGTATTGTGGTTGCCAGAAGTACCGCAACGAATCCGGCGCGTGACGCTTTGGTAGCACGGTTATCACGCTGCATTGTGGTCATGTGAATCCTCCCTGGTTGTTCGGGGTGCGGCGTGACTCAAGAACCCTGCGAGATGCCAAAGTTCCATTCGCCGCAATGCGAGCGTTGTTCAGCAAGAGCTGCGCCACCGATTAGACGTCCTAAGTGATTGATGTTGCGTGGAGGGAGGGTGGTCCGGTATGAGTGCATTGACTGGTTATTCTGCATCGGCGTTCAAATATGCCCTCAATGTTCGAGTGTAACGTGTGAAAATATTAAGTAGGGTTTCTTAGATTGTAGTCAATGTTCTCAGCATGACGCCCGCTGAAAAGACAAAGCTACTTGCGGGAGATGGTTAGTTGAATGCGGCTGTTGCTGGGGCAGCAACGGGAGTGATGCCGCACGTTCGATAGGTATCGCTTAAAAGCGATAGGACATACGATGGAGAGTAGTGCGCGTACGCGGTCTTGAATGCTGCATTGCCTAGTTGTTCGCAACGTTGGGGGGAGCCCATGAGATGAAGAATTTCTTCGGTGAGAGCTGAAATATCTCCCGGACGAATGAGAATTCCGTTCTTTCCGGAGAATATAACATCAGGTATTCCTCCAACGGTGGTTGCGATGACTGGAAGACGGTAGGCCATGGCTTCAAGCAGCGAGACGGGAAGCCCCTCGAAATACGATGGGAGCACCAGCATTGTGGCTTCGCTCAGCCAGTAGTGTTTTGTCGCCTCCTCAATCCATCCAGGCAATACCAGATGTTGATCGAGATGTAACCGTAATGCGTGCGAATGGGCTTCTTCCTGATTTCCTGGTCCGGCGCACACCAGCTTAAAGTTGTGCCCCCTCTGTGCAAGGTTTGCGCAGGCTTCAAACAGATCCCAGATGCCCTTAGCCTGTTCAAGCCGTCCCATGAAGAGTATGACCGGCACGGTCTTTTGCTCAAACGTACGGTGATGCTCGGGTGAAACCTCGACAGGGTTTCCAATAATTCGAATCGGGATGGCAGGATCTATGGTGGCCAACACATCCTTCCACTTCCGAGATAAAACAATGAACGTGGTGACACGAGCCAGTAAGGGCTGAATGTACCAGGATCGTATGAGCGCAGGTATCTGAGCGTAAAACGAAAGAAAGGCGCCACCGTGCAGATGGAATAGGATCGGTTTGCCGAAACAATAGCCCAGGATCATGAACAGCGATTTGCGCCAAAAGCTGTGATGGGAGGCACTGTGTATGTGAAGCAGGCCTACCCTGCCGGCGCACAAATACATGAGTGTTGTCGCCAGGGCGCGGAGCAGCATCAGGAGCTTACGTACGCTCGACCCTTGACAGGTTGTTGGAACATACCGAATAGGCCAGGTCTGAAACAGGCCATGAGTCTGATAAGATCGGACAACTGCGGCGATTCCCCCGGGGCTGGTCATTACGGGCCCCAGCATCAGAATAATGGCGGGGCTGGTCATGCAGCGACCGTCGCCGAGGCAGCTAAAAACTGACGAATGTCGAGGTGTTGAATCATCATCCGATGTTTGCCCCGCTCCGTCCGAGGGATGTGCGACACGTGCTGGATCGTGACCGCGCAGCCGCCCTGTGTTTTGGCCAGAACAGCCTGTCGAATGTCGCGCTGCACCTGTTCCGAGAGTGCGCGCGCGCTCAGAACTTTAAGGACGACATGACCTGGTCTCATTTGCTCGTATTGAATTTCCTCCACACCGGACAGCAGATCAAAATGCGCCGCTCCAAGTGTTGTAATGGAAACCAGTCGAGAATCCGCACAGACGACAAATTCCTGTAATCGCCCTTCGATACGTTCGCATACCGGGTAGTTGGGATAATCCGGATGGGCGGTGTGACTCAACACGGCAAAATCACCGGTCCGATAGCGTATGAAAGGCATGACGCGGTTGTCATAGCTCGTTCCGACAATTTCTCCAACTTCCCCGGACTTCGTGACGGGTTTTCCCTGTGTGTCCACCAGTTCAACGTACCCGTATTGGGGCCAGAAGAAATATCGGGGGTCATTCGGAAGAGACGTGGCCATCAGGACCCGTTCGGAATGTCCATAATGCGTGATGATGGGGCATGAAAAAACAGATCGAAGCAGAGTCAGTTGGTGATCGTAAACATTTTCAGATGTCAGCAGAATTCCTTTCATTTCTGCGGTGAACCGTGGTTCGGGATGCTGGGACAGCCATCGTGCCAAGGGGATCAGCGCCGATGGGAAGGCATGGATAAAGCGCGGTCGCCATTCCCGCAGCGTTTTGAGATATTCCGGCATATAGTGCGGTTCAAGATGATCGCAGCTCAGGATCAGTTGCCGTTTAATCGGCTCATACATCCATAGTCGTCCTCCAGGCTTGTTTGCGGTGGGGACTGTTCGTCCGCGCAAGACGAGGCCGACATCTTTGGGCTCGGTGCCAAGGCGAGCGAACACCTCATCGACAAAGGCATGCTCTTTCATTCTGGTGATATTCCGCTCCAGAAAAAACTTCATAGGCTGTGCGGTTGACCCACCTGTAAACATTTCCATGCGTGCCCGCTGGGATCGTCCTTGCGAAAGATAATCCGGGAGTTGTGCTTTGAAGATCTCTTTGGAAACCAGCGGAAGCCGAGAGAGGATTTCTTGCGGGCATAGCCCTTCCGACAATAACGAACGGTATGGGCTATAAGCCGGTACTGTGCGAATGGCCCAGTGGAGCGTCTCTCCCAGTTTGCGATCTGTCAGCGCGGGAATGTGCTGAGGAAGGCATGTCGCATCGGCGTAGAATGCCCGATGCGCGGCTCCATAGCGCAGCGGTTTGGGAATAAGCGAATAGGCATACCCCGCGCAGGTTTTTACCCATTGAGGGGCTTGCGTGTAGGATTTCAGCAGCGGGTACAAGGTGTCTTCAAGGGACATGGGGATATCCTTTGCAACGTGATTAATGCGCGAAATCGATGCGGTCCTGCTGGAAAGCCAGCATCTGTTCGTCGGTCATAAAGCGATACTCATACACGGCGGTGATCATAGCGGGTGTCCAGAGGTGGCGGCTTTGGGCGAGCAGTTGTTGAACTTTTTCCGCAGACCGTGGAACCGGCGGGGACGCGCTTCCGGCGGCAGTTTCGTAATTGCCGATTAGAATCGTCACTTTTGTCGGATCGGTTCCCCGCTTTTTTAACCGGGAAAGAAATGGGGCATTCAGGGTTTCGCCATAGTCCATGTGATACAGGAGGTCGATCCATCCATTTTGTGCCCAGACAAGCCCGTTTGCTCCCTGCTCCATCCACAAATCATCGCCGGCCAGGGAATCAATTGTAACGAAGAGGCCCGGTTTGAGCCGCCTCCCCTCCTTTGCGATCCGCTCGACGACATTGCCGACTGCCTGACTGTTCCAATTCGCCAGTGCCTGTCTTGCGTCCTGACTGATTGCCCTGATGACGAGGTCTTTCTGAAGATCTCGCCGTTGGGTGAGTTCATAGTGGTGCAGGCAGGAAACAGCAGTGCAGTGTCCTTTGGTGCGGACATAATCGAGGTTGATGCCGTCAACATCGTACCGGCTGATGACTTCGAGCATCAGTGCTGCAATCCAGTTTCTGAATCCGGCGTGATGCCAATTGAATGCTTTCTCGGGCGTGCCGGTTTCCGCAAACTCCGGAAAAAAATCTCGTTGGCGTAAGCCGACTGTAAACCACGGATGGACCTTCATGCCCAGCGTGTGAGCGCGATCAATCAGATAGAGGAGCGGATCCGTATTTCCGGCGATAGTCTTCTCCCATTTGGGTTCCCGGGGGGCAAGTTCCGATGGCCATGTGACGCCACGTCCATGCCAAACGCAGGGGACGATTGTATCGAACCCGGCGGTTTGTGCTCGTGAAAGCAACCGGTCAGCGCCTTCCCGAGTCAACCAGGAGAACTCTTCATCGAAGAGCACCCGCGACGGGGTCTGAGAGGGGCTCGCCTGTAATGCGGACGGCAGCAGTAGCGCTATCAGCAGCGCGAGGGTAACGCGCTTCAGCAGGTGTTCTCCACTGTGCGATTGTATAGGTCGAGCAAACTTCATTTCGTAACGCACCTCATGCCTCAATAATGCGGGGCTCAGAAAGGCCGACTTCCGGTATGGATTCGGTCTCATTCTCTTCTGCGGAGGCCAGTGCCAGATTCAGACGAGCCTCATTCAGGCCTAAGAGAATAAATAATAAGTAAGGCATGAGTCCGTGCATCATGCCATTGGTCAATCCGTTGGCGTAGAGCAGAAGCATAATGGTCAGATTGCCGGCGCACCACGGATCGGAGTCCGCCAGATCGCGCACGGAAGAAAAGTGAACGAGTAATATCCCCGCACACAGCAGGTATCCCATGAGTCCGCCATACTCAAGCCATTCCAGGTGAAAGTTGTGAACGGTCGAGCCCAACTCATCGGGCGGTCTTAACCCTGTTCCGAAGATGGGGGCCGACTCAAAGTGTCGCAGACTTTCACGGAACGTCAGCAGTCGTCCGTGCAATCCTTCCTTCCAGTATTCAATGTTCGTCAGGCGCTCAAGACTGTTTTCGTGGCCGGGATTCCAACCCTTGGCCACCAGCAAGTCAGAGTTGGTCGAAAGGAAGAGCGTTCCTCCGAGCGAGACGGCAAGAAAGCCGATGAGCAGAATCGTGGCATACCCTGCACGGACAAGCCGCCATATTCCCGGAGTCATAAAGAGAAGAAGCAGGTAGGATCGCGCCATGGATGCCGCAAGGCCTCCCAAAGCCCCCAGGATTCCAAGCCCTCGGAAGAATAGCGGAGTCGAAGACGCGATGGCGAGAACCACAAGCGACGTCATGCTCATCGTGCTGATGGCAATGGCGTCACGCGACAGCACGCGCACTCTCATGCCCATCCCGGAGAGCAAAAAGGCGATCAAAGCCACGACGCAGAACACCGAAAAACCAGCAGCAAGAGCCAGGACGCACCTTCGATAGTCGCTCTCGGAACGAATGAGCGACTTGATGACATAGTAAGACGCAACGGGAATGAAAATGGCGTGAACCGAGAGATAGCCGGCTCCGAGCGGATCCCGGGCAAATAATGTTGAGGTCAAATATGATCCGCAGAGCAGGAGGATCAGACCGTCGACGATACGGAATCCCAGCGGCGTCGATCCAAAGACCGTAGCCGAGAATGCGACGGGAATCAGTAAAAAGATGGCGGCGATGTAGGCGGTGAATGTCACAAGGCCGACTTCGAACGTGACCGCACCGACGGAGAACGGAAGCCAGGCGAGCGCCGCACATAATATGAGGTGAGGCCAATTCATCGTGTTTGTGCGGTCCTCGGCATCAGAAGTGAGCCGAGAGACAGCGTCTCGCGTTCAAATTTCATCAGGAGAAACATTTGCAGACCGAGTGCCGTGACGGTAGCGCCGAGTGCGGAGACGGACAAGAGCCCGAATGTCACTATGGTCCAGAGAGCGAATCCAAGGGGTAGAAAGAGTGTCGCTTGTCTGGTCATGATCCAGACACTCTTACGAGGGGTGATGCCCGCCATGCCCAGTAGATAGACGAGAGCCAGCCCGTAGGTTGCAGCGCTTGTGAGAGTAAAGCCGAGAAGCACCATGAGAGGCGATCCTCCCCAGCGTGCTATCGCCATCATGACGGCTATGCGCAATACCAGGTTGACAATGTCGAACCGGAGCCGCGCGGATTGCGCTTCATACACATCGAAGAGCACACTGAGGGGCCTGTGGAGAAACATAAACAACAATCCCGCTGCGAGGACTTGTGCGTATTCCCCCGCCGGTGCCCAGCCGTTGCCAAATATTCGACTAAACATCGCGGACCCGAGGAAACTGAGACCTAACGTCATCGGAATGATCAGGCTGAGCATTGACCGGAATAGTTTTGCCGTGCTGTGAGTCAGTTGTTCCGGTATTGCTCTCAAGCGGGCTGCGCGCTGGAAATACGTCGAGGAGAGCGCATCGCCGGCGATCAGCAGCGGCACGTTCACGACCTGGAAGGCCAGAGCATAGTATCCGGCGACGGCCGGAGAAAAAAGGAATGCCAGGAGGAGTGCCGGCGCTTGCCTTGCCGCGCTATCGCACAGCGTTGCCGCTGATGAGACGAGTGCAAAATGGCGATAGCGGATTGCCAGAGGGACAAGGCTCCGGAGATCGGGCCATGCATGACGGGTGTTCGTTACGTGTACGCGCGAGGCTTTCCAGAGGGAATACGCGGCAGCGCCGGAGCCGGCAAGCCGGCCTGCGATCAGTCCGAGCGGGTGAATTGCAGCGCTGAATGCGCACAGGCAACTGGTCGATCGATCCACCACAGATTCAGTCATGCGCGCGATTGCCGTGGCAGATGTCTGGTGATGCAGCATGGTCCATGCGCTGTAGATCTGGACGAGTCCGAGCGCCGCAAGATTAAGCGGGAGAAGGAGCAGCAAGAATCGTCGTTGGTCGGTCATCCATTCAACCGGGATAAATCCCTCCGTGATCACGATTCCCGCAAGGAGTGCAGTCAGGGCGACATTCATGCCGAGAACGATCAGTGAGATGAGCAACAGACGACGGGAATCTTCCGGCTGTTCGGGAAGGGCCAGTGTCGCCTGAATTCTCAGGCTGGCGATTGGAAGCAACGTATTAAGAATAGCGAGATAGATCGCGAAGGCGCCGAAATCCGCCGGGCCATAGAGGCGCGTGAGGATCGGAACAATGAGTAGACTTAACGCCTGAGCGCCTACATTGGCCAGTCCCAGTTGCATGACATGACGGACGAACATGATTTAACCGCTGCAATACGTCTGACGGGATTTCGGGAAAGTCTGCCGTGCCAAGATTCGAACATATTCATGTTCGAGTTGATCGGCGATCACGGCATAGTCGCGGTATTCTCTGACGTAGGAGCGTCCTCGCGCAGCCATGGTTTGGGCCTCATCGGGATGCGCCATGAGCCAGACGATGCTGTCGGCGAAGGCGCTCTCCGTTGTTTCGACGCAGATCCCCGCCTGACTTTGCAGAAGAATATCCCGTTGCTCGGGATGATCGTTGGCAACGATGACTTTGTTGAGAGCCATGTATTCGATCAGCTTTGTCGGACTTCCGACATCCAGGACGGGTGTTCTGGGAATGTAGGAGAGACAAATGTCGGATTCCTGGACATGGCGCCAGGCCTCTGCCCGAGGCAGCTGTCCTGTGATGGTAATGTGCCTGGAAAGGTCGAGGGCGTGAGCGTCTCGTTCCAGGGCACGTTCATCTTCCCGGCAATTTCCTCCTCCGACGAATACCAGTGTCGTCTCGGGAATATGTTGATGTACCAGCTTCAGAACACGCAGCAGGAATCCCAGATTGCGAAGCCGGCTGAGTGTTCCCAGGTACACCAGCCGATAGGGCTTCTGTCGGCCTACTGTCACATGCGACCGCTCTGAATCTTCGGGTATGGCCGGTACATCGGCCAGCGACACTCCCATAGGTACCGGAGTGATGCGGTCTGGATCGAGGCCCTCTTTCACCAGTGTGTCCTTCATGCGACTGCTCTGCACGAAGACATGCGTCGCTCTGGGTAGAACGAACGAATAGAGAACGAATCGAAACAACCGGTAGCGGATCAATTGGGTAAGCCGGGCGAATCCGCAACGCTCGTTGGCGAGCTGTAGAGCTTCCTCGGGGTAAGGGAATGACAACCAGTAGATAAAAGGGAGTTTGTGCCATTTAGCTTGGAGCAATGTGGGAATCGCGGCCAGGAATTTATCTTTCAGTTGTACGAAGTCGTAGTTCTGCGATCGCAGTTCCGATGCGAGACAGAGATCGTTTCTGAAATCCAGCCATCGGTTCCACAGATTTGCCAGGAGGCCTCTCCCCGCTGATCTCCCTCCTACGGCGACCGGTCCGTATGGCCAGGATAAACGATAGTGTGCGGGGGCAGGGTCTTTAGAGGTCAGGATCCAGGCAATGTGATGGCCTCGTCCGGCGAGCTCTTTTCCGAACAGGTTGATCACATCGGGGCGAAGCGGCGGGAATGGATCGGCCGCTAAAAAGGTAAACCGGAGTTTGTCGGACATGGGGATATCCGTGCATCTGCCGGCCTGGCCGGTCAGCGTTCACTCTAACAAGTACTTCCTGCGTGCGGCGCATGAATACTGTCTTTGGCTGAGAGGGCTTCTTGTGTAAACGACGTTGTCATTACCGGACCGTGGTTACACATCCGTCAACAGGCGCTCCAGATGTTCGATAATACGTTCTGCCGATTTGCCGTCCCACTTCGGGGGAATCGCGCCGCTTTTCCACTGCCCTGCCATCAATCGTGCGAGTGCCGGAGGCAGCTTGTGGGGGTCCGTTCCGATGAGTTCATTTGTACCGATCGTAACCGTTTCAGGTCGTTCGGTGTTGTCCCGCAGAGTCAGGCATGGTATGCCGAGGACGGTCGTTTCCTCGGTAATGCCGCCGGAATCCGTGATGACGCCACGGGCATGCTGCACGAGATAATTGAATTCCAAATAGCCCAAGGGGTCCACGTAGTGCATCGACGGGAGGGCGCTTCCGGCTTCACGCAAGTTTTTGGCCGTGCGCGGGTGGACCGGAAACACGACCGGCAAGCCATGCGTACAGTCGGCAATCGCCCGCAGGAGCCCGAGTAGTTGCTGCTCTCCATCCACATTGGCCGGGCGATGCAGAGTGACGACAAAGTAGCGGCCCGGTTCCAGCTTGAGCGAGTTCCAGCAGATTGGCGGACGCAAGCGCGGGAGTTGCTTCCGCAGAGTGTCGATCATGGTATTCCCGACAAAGAAAATGCAATCGTCTGCGACGCCCGCGTGACGCAGATTGTCGCCGGCCGTGACGCTGGTCGTAAAAAACCAGTTCGTAATGGAGTCGGTGACGACGCGATTGATTTCCTCGGGCATGGTCCAGTCGGCCGAGCGGATGCCGCCTTCCACATGAGCGACCGGAATTCCCTGTTTACGGGCGACGATAGAGCAGGCCATGGTCGAGGTGACGTCTCCTACGACAAGGCAGAGGTCGCTCTTTTCTTTCAGTAAGACTTTTTCGTAATTCACCATGATGGCCGCGGTCTGTTCGGCCTGCGTGCCGGAACCCACCCCAAGATTGATATCAGGATCGGGGATACCCAGTTCCTCAAAGAAATTTCCGGACATAGCTCGGTCGTAGTGTTGTCCGGTATGTATCAGTCGAAACCGCAGGTGGCCTCCCCGTTTTTCGGCAGCCTTCAACGCGTCAATGATTGGCGCAATCTTCATGAAATTGGGCCGTGCGCCGGCTATGAGATCAATTGTTTTCATGCGAAGGCCTCGTGCACTGTAATCTGCATGCGTACGTAACGGGGATCAGTCGGCAATCGGGTATGACTCATATGGTGCGTCAGTGTGTTCTCAATATTCCCGAATGAGAAAAAACTTATCGCATTCTCTGTGATTGGGCAACTAGGAACGAATTATTTGGCGGTTCGAAGAAAGTTGTGCCAACCGTGGAGACTCTAACGACTCTTCAAATGATTTGCTCTGGAGCGTGGCATGCAACTCAGCTCGAACCCGTCCTGTACGCAGTGCAGTACTACGCCCTCCGGCATCCCGAACGCGACTGTTTTCCCGCCTGAGCCACCGATAGGGTTCGAGCGCTTCGGATATGCATCCGAGTGATTCGAGTGTGCTGCCGAGGACATATAAAATTGGGAGGGTCTCTTTGGCTGATACTCCCGGAGATTGGAGGGCATGACGAAAGGCTGTTACCACATCTTCATAGCGATCACATGATTTACAGGAAAGGCCGATGTGGGCGTAGGCTTTTGTGGCGAAGGCCGGGTTGTCTGCGGCCGTTTTCGATTGATCTATGGCTTGTTTGAAAAGTCCCGCATTCCGCAGCGCGAGTCCATGCTCATAGGTTTCGGCGGCCTGAAGTCTTGAGGTCTTGGATGCAATATCAGGGTTGGCGTTGGGGAGATCTTGCTCGGGCATACGACCGGAATCCTTTTTGTAATGACATGGTCATGCTGAATAATCAGAAGAGACGATATGGGGAGAATCGGATACGCAAGACTTAGTCCATATTATTCCTCCCGTAGGGATTGATGTTTCAAAGGGTTAAGTCTGTGTGATGTTCTGCAATTCAAAAAAAGTGTTCCTATTGTACAAATCGGAGGCGATGATGAGGTAACATTTAAAAGTATCAGGTGGCGATTTTCGACCGTCAATTCAGAACATAGCATCAGAGCGAGTCTGTGTCCCCGCACAGTATGAAATCTGCTTGAGAATGAAACTTGTCATGTCACAGGGGAGTACGCTGGATAATACTATTGCGTGTTCAACATCCGATGCGTAGGATGCGTATAGGTACTCGTTCTGCAAGGCGATGAGATGGGTATGGAGTTTTACAGCGATCAACTGTTTCGACGACTGACCGTCGGTGGTTATCTTGGCGTGGGTGCGTTTTTTGTCGCACATGGTATCAATGCATTTGTGGCGTCATCCTTAGCCCTTCCTCCCATCAAGAGTACTGCTCCTCAGGCAGCTTCTGCAGCGGTTCAGGTGGCGTTCACGCCGCAGCAATGGGCCGAGCAAATTCAGTCGAGCGGTCTCTTTCTCCTGCCCGCTCCGCCGCCCGGCATGGCCGGCGTACCCGGGGCATCTCCGCAGCAGCCGATGCGCGCAGCATTGGGCGTTGCCGCCAAGCTTCGACTTCTCGGTGTGGTGCTGAGCAGTGAACGAGGCGTTTTTGCGATCGTTGAGGAATTGACGACAAAGCGGCAGGTGCTGTATCGGTTGCACGATCAGATTCCTGATTTGGGCGAGGTCAGCGCAATTCGTCGGGATGGCATGATGGTTCGAAGCGGCGACCAAGAAGAGCTTTTGGAATTGTCGACTACCGATAAGCCGGCGGCGGCTATGGCGACGGCTGGCCTTCCTGCCCCTCAAGCTCCGGGAGCACCGATACGAAAGGTCATCGATCGACGGGAGGTCGAGGCGGCGATGGCCGACTTACCCAAGCTGTTGACTCAGGCGCGAGCTGTTCCGTACTTAGTCAACGGGGCTCCCAATGGCTATCGCATGGACTATGTCGCCCCGGCCAGCTTTTACGAAAAGATCGGTATCCAATATGGGGATGTATTACAGCGGGTGAACGGCGTGGATGTGCGCGATCCATCCACGATGCTGAGCCTGTTCCAGCAGTTGAAAAACGAGCGGACTGTCAGAGTCGACATGGTGCGCAATAATCAAAAAACGACGATGACTTTTGAGCTTCGCTAAGTTCGCGGCTTGTATTGGTGACGTCGGTTCCCTCCTGCCCTGGTAGTTCCCCTCCTGGTGGTTTCTCTGTCGAGTGTTCCGACGTCAGATGCTGTAGGGGAAAAGGCAGTGGCATCACGTTGGCCCTTCCGGCTATTTGTAGATGGTAAGGTGTTGATAGTTGCCTCGCCTATTCGTAGGGTATTTCTGCCGGTTTCTTGCCATGTGTTCATCAGGAGAGTATCTTTCAATGTTGTCCTTATTTTTCTGACACTTAAGGGGCGACGGCATGAGTGCTGTGTGGTGCAAAGAGTTAGAGGCGGTGAAACTCTGTGACTGAGGATCAACAGACTGTGAGTTATGGACGGCCTCTACTCGGCCGGATTTTGGGGGAGAAGTTTCATCTTCTGGATTCCAAGCTCGACGAAGCGTTGGCCTATCAGCGTGAAAAAGGCGGCCGACTCGGCGAAGCGCTCCTCCATCTGCGCGCACTGCGTGAAGAAGAACTCCTGGAGGCGTTAGCGCTGCAGTTTGAGCTTGAATGGGTTCCCCATTTAGAAACCGCTCAAATCGATCACGAGCTTATTAAGAAAGTGCCCATCAGTTTTTCCAGGCGCTACCGGATCCTCCCGATTCGTTACGAGGAGGAAGCCGTCATTGTCGCTACGACTGATCCGCTTGAGACCGTCGCATTGGATGATCTGCGTCTCTTGCTGGGGAAACCCATCCGTCCGGTTCTGACCACGGGATTGGCCTTATTGGCCTGCTTGAATCGCGTGTATGATGAGGCGGCGAGTCCTGCAGGGGCTGAGCAGGTGATGGAGGATATTGCGGCGGCTGAAAACCTGGATCAGTTGGCCCATGAGCTGGATGAACCGCAAGATCTGCTTGATGCGACGGACGAAGCGCCGATCATCCGTTTAGTCAATTCAGTGCTGTTTCAAGCCGTCCGGCAGCGGGCCAGCGATATCCACTTTGAGTCTTTCGAGCGCGGCCTGGTTGTCCGGTATCGGATCGACGGAGTGCTCTACCCTGTGTTGACCCCACCGAAGCGATTGCAATCCAGTATCATCGCGAGACTGAAGATTATGGCGGGACTGAACATTGCCGAAAAGCGCTTGCCGCAAGACGGCCGGTTTGCCATTCGTACGGCCGGGAAAGACGTCGATTTGCGTGTCTCGGTGTTGCCGACCTCCCACGGCGAGCGTGTGGTGCTTCGTTTGCTGGAGAAGGAAAATCGTCTCCTGAATCTTACGGAGATGGGCTTTGCAGCGGATCGGCTGTCTTCCATACAACAACTCATTCAGCTGGCCCACGGGATTATTCTGGTAACCGGACCGACCGGAAGCGGCAAGACAACGACGCTCTATGCCGCGTTGAGTCAAATCAACGCGCCCGACAAAAACATCATTACCGTTGAGGATCCGGTCGAGTATCAGTTGCTCGGGATCGGGCAGATGCAGGTCAATCCCAAGATCAATCTGACGTTTGCGGCGGGGCTTCGTTCTATCTTGCGCCAGGATCCTGACGTCATCATGATCGGGGAAATCCGCGATCGCGAAACGGCGGAGATTGCGATCCATGCGTCGCTCACCGGCCACTTGGTGTTTTCCACCTTGCATACCAACGATGCCGCCAGCGCCGCGACCAGACTGATCGATATGGGAATCGAGCCGTTCCTGGTCGCCTCCTCCGTGATGGCGGTGCTCGCACAGCGGTTGCTGCGCCAGATCTGTCCCGAGTGCAAGAAGCCGTATACACCCGCCGCCGAAGAGCTCGGCCGGCTTGGTCTTGATCATAAGGGGCGGTATACGTTTTATCGCGGTGCGGGATGTCCGAGTTGCTCGCAGACGGGATATCGTGGCCGTACCGGGATTTACGAACTGCTTGTGTTCGACGACGAAGTGCGGCGGCTCATCGGCGCCAAAGCCGACTCTTCGGCGATCAAGCAGGCCGCCATCGCAAAGGGCATGGTCACGTTGAAGCAGGAAGGCGCGGCCAAGGTCGCCCAGGGCGTGACCACTACCGAAGAGGTGATGCGAATTACACAGCAGGAGATTGAAATCTAGTCATGCCGGTCTATCAATACCGCGGCTATCGAAGCGACGGGGGGGCGGCGACCGGGATCATCGATGCCGAAAGTGTGAAGGTCGCCCGCCTCAAGCTCCGGAAAGACGGGGTGTTTCCTACCGACGTTGTCGAGCAGGGGCAACCCGCCGGCCGCGGTTCGGCGTATGACCGTGTCGCACGCTCTGCGCCGCTCGGACGATCGCAGGTGTTGTCGGCGGCAGAGTTGGCGATGCTGACCCGGCAGTTCGCCACGCTGTTGATCGCGGGCCTTCCCCTCGTCGAAGCGCTGGGCGTGCTTATCGAGCAGGCGGAGAAAAAACCGGTGAAAGCCCTGCTTGCCGATGTGCGGGAGCAGGTGCGCGGAGGAAGGGCTCTCAGCAGCGTGCTGGAGTCGTACGGCAAGGACTTTTCTGCGATCTATGTGCATATGGTCCGTGCGGGAGAGGCCAGCGGGGCGCTGGACCAAATTCTGTTTCGCCTGGCCGAATTTTTGGAGAAGCAACAGGCGCTCAGAAACAAAGTCACGAATGCCATTCTCTATCCGGCCTTGATGTTGATCGTAGGGGTGGGCGTGCTCTTCTTTCTCATGACCTTCGTGGTTCCCAAGATCACGGCGGTCTTTGCCAGCATGAAAGCGGCGCTCCCCTTCCCGACCGTCGTGCTCATGACATTCAGCCGGTTTTGTTCCGCGTATTGGCCGCTGCTCCTTCTGGCGGTGATCGGGAGCGGGGTGCTTATTCGAAGGTTTGTTCAGACTGAATCGGGGCGAACGTTGGCCGATCGACTGATTCTCCGTATTCCGTTGATCGGCGATGTGGCGCGCATGGTGTCGATTTCACGGCTGACCGGGACGCTGGCGACGATGCTCGCCAGTGGCGTCCAGTTGCTGGATGCGCTGGATGTGTCGAAACGTGTCATGAACAATCGTGTGTTGGAGGAAGCGGTCGAAGGCGCACGGCAGAATATCCGGGAAGGTGAAACGATTGCCGATCCCCTCAAGCGGAGCGGTCAGTTCCCCTCCTTGGTGACCCATATGATTGCCGTGGGAGAGCGCAGCGGTGAGATGGAGGAGATGCTGCGCCGCATCGGCCAGATTTACGATGGAGAAGTGGACCGGGTGATCACCCGGTTTACATCGCTTCTGGAACCGATCATGATTCTGGTAATGGGCGTGATCGTATTTGGTATCGTCGTTGCCATTTTGCTTCCCATTTTTGAAATGGGTCAGATGGTTCGGTGAAGATCCGACGCGTCACACGTGAGTAGTTCAATGGGAGGTATGTTGATGATGGGGAACGAACAGCTCGAATCGATGCGGGCAATAAGGGGTAAATGGTACAGCGTCCCATGTTCTTACGCCTCGCCAGTCACGCGTCACCGGTCACGTGGTGTTCTCCACAACGCGCGCGGCTTCACCTTTATCGAAATCATGGTCGTCGTCGCGATCCTGGCGATTCTGGCGGCGCTGGTGGTGCCGCGGATCATGGGACGGACCGACGATGCCAAACGGACGGCCGTGAAGGTGCAGATCAGAAATATTGAAGGCGCGCTCCAGCTGTATAAACTTGATAACGGGGTGTATCCCTCCAGTGAGCAAGGGTTGAAGGCGCTGGTTGAAAAACCTTCGGTAGGAGTCGTGCCGAAAAAATGGAAACTGGGCGGCTATTTGCCGAAGTTGCCGGAAGACTCCTGGGGGAATCCCTATAAGTATACGAGTCCCAGCCCCAAAGGAGACTATGAGATCATGTCGCTTGGGACCGACGGCGAACTCGGCGGAGAAGGCGTGAATGCCGACATCACGAACTGGAACTTGGATAAGGATTAGGTCTGCGGCAAGGGGCCGGGGAAAGGAGAGGGCCGCTTCCGTCTCGACGGAGTCTGAGCCGGGATGCTCTCCTTCAGCGCACGGCCATGCACGTTCTGTCGGCAGTGAATCCGGATTCACTCTGATCGAGATCATCATCGTCATGTTTTTGTTTGTCGCCGTGCTGGGAATCGTCGTTCCGCGTATCCATCTGGACGATGATTTGGCGTCGACCGGACGGAAGTTCATTGCTGTGCTGCGAACGCTCCAGGGCATTGCCATGAGCACGCAGAAGCCGGTGAAACTGTATCTGGATCTGGATCAAAACAAGTATTGGCCGGTGACGTATGAGGGGAAAGAGGAAAAACCGTTACTCGACGCTGCCTGGGCGACGCCGCGCGCGCTTCCGGAGTCGATTCGCCTCACCGATGCCTCATCCGGGCCGGTCAAGCGGACGTCCGGCCGTTTTGACCTCACCGTGTATCCCAACGGCCGGATCGACGGAGTCGTCATGCATCTGACCGATAGCGCAAATAATGTGTTAGGCATCGTCGTGGAATCCTCCACCGGGGCCATTCGCACGAGCGAGGAGCGGATTGAGCCGCAACGGGCGGCTCCGATTCCCGATCGCGTAAAACAACTGTTGATGCCGGTCGCCGCCGGGGCATCGGGAAGCTCGCCGGGCCAGTTCAAGCCCTGACGCCAATCCACACGTATGCGGAATCACTTCATCCATAATGAACGCGGTTTCACGCTGCTCGAAGTGTTGCTGGCCGTGGCGATTCTTGCGATCGCCCTCCCCGTGCTGCTCGGGCTGCGAAACTTCGACCTGGAATTGCAATCGCGATCCATGGAGATCACGACGGCGACGCTGCTCGCGCAAGAAAAATTGCTGGAAACGGAACTCTCCGGTTCCTTTCCGATCGGTGAATCGTCTGGAGACTTCGAAAGTCCGGCGCCCGGCGTTCAGACATCGATCCTGGAGGCCAACCGTGCGCCCGGCTATCGCTGGAAGCGCAGCATTATGCCGACGCCATTGGAACTCATCCGGGAAGTGCGGATACAAATCTCCTGGCCGCGCGGCGCACAGGATGACACGATGGAAGTGAGCACGTATGTCTTTGCCGGCCTCACGTTCTAACGCCCTGGCCGAAGGCGGATTCACGCTGGTCGAGGCGCTGGTGGCGATCGCGTTGCTCGCCACGCTGGGGGCGATTGTGTTCGGCTCGCTGCTCACGACGACGCAGGTGGTGGATGCGGGGCGCGCCTCGGCGTCCCGGGAACAGACGATCCGCCGGGTCTTGCGCTTGATGGCGGAAGAGCTGGCCGTCGGGGTCAAAGAGCCGGCGAATCCGTGGATCGGCATGAATGGAACGCAAGACGGCTATCCGGCGGATACCGTAGGGTTTGTCACGATCGGAGACGGCTTCGGCGCGCAGGCGGCCCGCGAGGGGGAGATGGTCCGCGTGATCTACACACGCGAAGGAGATCGTCTGGTCCGGTTCGTCCGACGCAATCTCTATGGGCTCACCGATGAATCGATTGAGCAGGTCAATCTGGCCGCCGGGGTGAAGGGTTTCAATATCCGTTATTATCATGGACAGGGAAAAGTGTGGCTGGATGAATGGAGTTCGACCGGTCCCCTCCCGACCGCGCTGCTGCTGGAAGTGACCTTCCAAGCCCCTGATGTAGAGCCCTACACCATTCGTGAGTGGGTGACGGTGGGAGTCTCGTAAATGGGGTGGCCGGGAAAAGATTTGTCGGCGTGGAAAGAACCCCTGTTGTGGATCGCGGCCGGCTGCGGGCTCTTGCTCCTGTCGTTCGTGCTGACCTTCCCCTATGGAGCCGCACAGGCCAGGATCATCGGAGAACTCCAACGGGCGACCGGCATCGAAGCGCGGGCGGGGGATTGGGCGGTCGGGTTTCCCCTCGGCATCGAATGGCGAAAGATTACGTTGATCAGAGCGGACTGGGCGCCGCTTCAGGTGGGGATGCTTCGCGTGCACGTGGGAGTGTGGCGTTTGCTGACCGGTGGAGTCGTGCTGGATCTGGTTGCGCAGGTTGATGAAACAACACCTGCGCAGGGGACGGTCAACATGATAGTGGCGGCTCCGTCCTGGTCGATGAGAGGGCCGCTGACCGCTTCGGGGAAGATTCAGCAGCTCGACCTTTCAAAGGTGATACGTCCGTATGTGACACGTGGTATCCTGACCGGCGAGTTCTCGCAACGCGGCGAGCGCGCCGCGACATCCACCGCCCCTTCGTTCGGTGAAGGCATCTGGAAAGCAGATGTCAAAGACCTCGTCTTGGAGCAGATTCCGGTCGGGAACGGCCGGACCCTCTCGCTGACCTTCAGCTCGCTGTCACTCGGCTTGGTCTGTCATGAGCAGCTGTGTGACGTGACCGATCTGAAAGGCGAAGGAATCGACGGGTCATTTTCCGGGCAGGGAAAGATGACGTTGCAACAGCCGATGCAACAGAGTCAGTTGGCGTTGTCCGTGACCGTTACTCCCGGTGTCGGCTTCGCGGCGAAAGCCTCAGGGTTGGGCATTCCCCCCCTGCCACCCGGAACACCGTTTACGTTCAAAGTGGTGGGAACGTTGGCACAGGCCAGGGTGGCGTTGTAGAGTACGGCGACAAGCTTGGGAATCAGGACCGCATGAGTATTGCCACTGAATGCGTGGGATTGGACATCGGCCGGACCGGCCTGAAGGCGGTGCGGTTTCGCCGCCGGCTGAGCGGCCGTGAAACGATCGACTATTTCCATCAGCCCCTTCCGTTTTCACGTCCTGAAGATATCGAGCCGGCGAGACGAGTGCAGTCGTTGCGCGGGTTTCTCTGGCAGAACGGGCTGTATGCGACCGACCGATTGGTCACGGCGATCCCCTGCCAGGACCTCTTCGTGCGCACGCTGTCGTTTCCGTTCAAGGATGCGGAGAAGCTGTCCCAGGTCGTTCCCTTTGAAGTCGAAAATCTTGTTCCCATGCCGGTGGATGAACTGGCCATCGGAAGCGTGGTGCTCCCTCCCGGCCTGACGTCGGAGGGACTCTCGCGGATTACCAAAGGGTCCGACGTGCTGGTGACCGCGGCGCCGCGCGATAAAGTCGCCGAGCATCTCCGGTTTCTCGCCCAGGCCGACATCGAGCCGGCGGCCATCAATGTCGACGCAATGGCGCTCTATTCGGTCACGCAATTTCTGCAGCAGGAAGGCGCCCGCGTGCCGCACGATCTGGCCATCATCGATGTCGGAGCGTCCAAGACGACACTCTGTCTGGTCCATGAAGGCCGTCCGGTGGTATTGCGGACAATTCTGTGGGGCGGCAATCACCTCACCCATGCGCTGGCGGTCCGGCATGCCTGCAGCTTTGCCGAGGCGGAACGCCGGAAACGCGCGCTGAACGTGCAACAAGTGGATGCCTGGTTGGAGCCCCTGCTAAAGGAATTGCGGGTCACCATTCAAAGCTACGAAGGCGCCGAGCGCGGTCGTCTCACCCATTGCTGGGTATCCGGCGGCGGGGCGAAACTCAAAGAGATCGGCGGATACGTGGCGCATCAACTGGGGCTCTATCCGGTCGGTCCGCGTCAGGGGTTCGGTTCCGACAGTCCGCAGGCATTTTCAATCGCCTTCGGTCTGGCGATCCATCCGAAAATCATCCGGCCGAAGTGGCGCTTTAAGCCGTCGCCGGCCGGTCTGGCGCTCGATTTAAAAGCCGTCTCGGATGCAGCGGCCCCGCAGTCCACGGCCTCCTCCGTCCGTGACCGGCGGATTGCGCTGTGGGGAGCCGTGGCGCTGGCGGTGCTGGCGCTCATGGATAGCCTGACCCATCTGTTGCTCAAGGAGCAGCGGGTGCAGCAGCTCAAGGGCGCGCTCCACGATCAATACGAGCAACTCTTCGATTCCGGCGCCGCGCCGGGTGAGGAATTGGATCAGGCCCGCTTTCGTATTGCGGCGGTCGAGAAATCGCTGGCCGTCGTCGACGGGTCGCAAGGACATGTGCTGGCCACGATGGCCGTCTTTATGAAACAGATGCCCGCCGGAATTTCGGTGAAGGTAAGAGAGTTGACGGTTGACGGAGCGGTGGTGCTTCTCGAAGGCGAAACCACATCGTTCGAAGCGGTGGAAAAGATCAAGCAGCTCTATTCGACCGCCGGGCATTTCAAGGACGTGGCGGTAAGTGAAACGCGGGTCGGCGCGTCTCCGAATCAGGTGGTGTTCCGGATGACCGCAACGGTGGCGCAACCATGATGCACCAATTGCGCGAACGGTGGACTCAGCTGGCTCCGCGCGAACGCACCATCGTGGCGGCCGGCGGCGTGGTGGTGTGCGCGAGTCTGGTGTTCCTGCTGGTCGTCGATCCCCTGCTCTCAACGATGGAGCGGCTGGACCGCCAGATCACCAAGAAGCAGCGGGAAGGCGGCGAGTTGGCGGTGTTGGGTGCCGACTATGGGAGCAAGCGCGCGCGCCTGACTAATGCGGAAAAACGGATGCCTGCGTCCGATGCGGGCTTCTCGCTGCTGGCGTTTATCGAAGAAGCGGCGAACACCGCCCACATACGTG
Organism: uncultured Nitrospira sp.; assembly: GCA_964412445.1. GTDB lineage: Bacteria > Nitrospirota > Nitrospiria > Nitrospirales > Nitrospiraceae > Nitrospira_D. The sequence continues at coordinate 5,144 of CAYPOR010000020.1, read as the reverse complement.
AGCGGATTGCCGGCATGCAGCCGCAAGAGCAAGCCCTGTCCCAGGGGTATCAAGAAACCGCCGTCGATCTCCGCTTGGACGGCGTCCAATTGCCGGATCTGATGGCGTTGCTGCTGGCGATTGAGCAGGCCCCGTACGAGCTTCAGGTCCGGCATCTGCAAGTTCGCCCGAAGTTTGACAATCCCGTCAATCTCGATGCCACTGTTCGAGTGGTCAGTTATGCAAAAGGATGATGAACGCGGCGTCGCGCTCCTGCTGGCCCTGCTCGTCTTAGTTTTGCTGGTTGCGCTGATTCTTGAATTCGACGGCGAAGCCCGGCGTGAATATCGCGATGCCGCCGCTTTTCGAGACAACTTCAAAGCACAAACGCTCACCAGGGCCGCCGTTCATGCTGCCCGCGCAGTCCTCCAGCAGGATTTTCTCAAAGATAAACAGGCCGGCGAAGCGTACGATGCGCCGACGGACCTCTGGGCGATGCCGATTAAAAACTATGCGATCGGCGACGGCTTTCTAAGCGCACAGATCGAGGATGAACGGGGCAAACTCAATCTCAACGACTTGGCCGCCGCTCCCGGAGACGAGCTCCAGAAAAAGACAAAAATTCAACGGTTCAAGCGGCTCTTTGAATTGCTTCAACTCAGCCCCGATCTGGTCGACGCCGTGGTCGATTGGGTGGATCAGGATGAAAACCAGGAACCGGCCGGAGCCGAGAGTCTCTACTATCAATCGCAGCGTCCGCCCTATCGCGCCGCCAACGCGCCGTTGTCGGGCACAGGCGATTTGAGGCTGGTCAAAGGTTTCACGCCCGAGATCGTCGATCGGCTCTCACGCTATGTCACGCTGTATCCGGCCGAAGGCGGCGCGCTGGTCAATCTCAATACGGCAGACCCCGTGGTGATTCAATCGCTGGATCCGGCCATCACGCAGACCATAGCCGCAGAAATCGCCCAAGGGCGACCGTATAAGAAGAAAGAAGATCTGGATCGTATCGGCAGCTTCCAGGAAATCGGCGCGAAGTTGCGGGCAACCCAAAGCGGGTACGATGTCAAGAGTGATTATTTTTCGGCTCGTCTGGCCATCAACGTCAACGATGTCACCAGGACGGCCTGGGTGGTGCTCCAGCGCGACGCGAATAAGGGCGAAAGTACCGTAAAGTACCTGCGGGTGTTCTGACCAACGGAGCCCTGCTTCCCGTAGATACGGTCAGGAAAATTTCCTTTACAGAAAGACTGTCCGGATCCGGAGCTGCTCCCCCCCCTCGAATTGGGCATTGTGCCGCGTTTCAATTCCTGATATACCGCGCTATCTCTAGGGGATGCGGGAGTCTCCCGCATTCCGACCCCTGCTCCCCTCCCCACAAGGAGTCGACGGTGAAGCGATTACTGGCCTGTTCGTTGAGTCTTAACGTCCTCGGTCTGAGTGTGCTGCTCGTCGGGTATGTCGGGCCGAGCGTCAAGACGACGTTTATGCCGTCCGTCGAAGCGCCGGTGATCGGAGCGCATACCCGCATCCATCCCTTGGCGATGGTGATCGGCTCAGTCAGTCTTGGCGATCAGGTTTTTGTGGCGCCGGCGGCCTCGGTGCGCGGCGACGAAGGCCAGCACATTCATATTGGAAATCAGAGCAACATCCAGGACGGCGTCGTGATCCACGGACTGGAAACCTTCGAAGGCGATCACGAACTGCCGGAGAACGAAGTTGAAGTGAACGGTCTCAAATATTCGGTCTATGTCGGCGATCGAGTCTCCCTCGCTCACCAATCCCAAGTTCATGGCCCCGCCAAAGTCGGAGACGATACCTTTGTCGGCATGCAGGCGCTGGTCTTTCAGACGGAAATCGGCGATCACGTCGTGATCGAGCCCGGCGCCAAACTGATTGGCGTGAAAGTCGCTCCGGGCCGCTATGTGCCGGCGTTGTCCGTTATCACCAAGCAAGCGCAAGCCGACGCACTGCCCCTCATCACGCAGGATTATCCCTACCGGAATCTCAATGCCGGAGTGATCCGGGTCAATGTGCAATTGGCCGAAGCTCCGCAGCCGCAAGCCATCAGCCGATAGGCTTGAGGATGGTATCCTGCAGGTCCTGTCTCGCCTCACGAGGTAGAATGGACCAGCTCAGATAGTCCTTCACGACTCAGGGCCGGCACTCTCTCCTCTCCGTCATCGGTTGCAAAGACAAAGTTAACAATTCCGTAACACACCTGTCACCGGATCTTTACCCTCATCCTGGATAATCCTGTGTGAGAAGACGATGTATTCACGTCTTCGCGAAGCCGATTCAACAAAGGAGGGGGAAGCGTGCAGATTCGGAAGCTAGCGCAACTATTGAAAGACAGAGGAGCGGCATGTTCACATCCTCACGTGCGTCGCGCTTCCGTCGTGTGCCTGGCATTTATGCTGGGTATGGGAAGTACTCTGGATGCAGTTGCGGCTGAACGTGACGTCATGGGTCCTCAAGCCGGTTCGGTCGCCACTCCGGTTGCCGACACAAGCCAACGGGCCGGTTCCGGTCAGCGCCTCACGATCGAAAGCACTAATTTAGAAAGTCTTCTGCTAGAAAAGGGCGTCATTTCTCAGGATGATTGGATTCGACTGAAAGCGGAAGAGGAGCGGCGCGCCTTTGAGCAGACGGCGGAAGCGGGAATGGCCGGCAACCCTCGCTGGTATGAGCGCATCCGGATCAGCGGCTACACTCAATTCCGGTATGCGGCTGGGGCCAGCGATGGGAAATTCACCATCCCTCTCGGCGACAGTACGGCGACCAGCCAGCCGCGTGAGTTCTACTTCCGGCGCATCCGCCTCGTCTTTCAAGGCCAGATTTCAGAACGGCTGGCGTTCTATCTGCAGGGCGCTTTTGAAGGAGACCAATCGACACAGAACATGTTTAACAAGGAAATAATCGACGCGTACGCCGATTATTATCTGACGAAAGACAAGGTCCATCGATTGCGGTTCGGCCAGCACCGGGCGCCGAATTCTTTCGATACCTATCGCTCCAGCACCAACCGGCAGGAACTCGACAGGCATGAATCGGTGCAAAGCGGCGCGCCGGGGGAGCGGGATCTCGGCATTGCCTACTATTGGAGCCCCAAAATCGCCCAGGAACGGTTTACTCAATTGGCGGCTTATCATAACGGCCCCGGTGATTATGGGGTCTTCGGTGTCATGGTCTACAATGGACAAGGCCGCAACAAGGCCGAATTGAACGGCGACAAACACATTGGTGTGCGGCTGGCCTACCCGTTTGAACTGCCGAACGGGCGGCTTTTGGAAACCGGAATCATGGCCTTTCGAGGAGTCTATTCAGTTCCCGGTGTAACAAGCACAAGCGCACCCACGGTCAATACTGTTGGTTCTCCCACCAGCACCACTGCGGCGGCGAAATGCCGGCAAGGGCTGAATAGACAGAATGGTTGTGACACGACCGATGAACGCATCACGGCCTATGTCTGGACGCCGCCGCAGCCCTGGGGCCTGCTCGCCGAAGGCACGATTGGAAAGAACGCCAAACGGAATGAGACCACCAACATCATTGAAGAAAGACCACTGATCGGCGGCTATGTGCAAGGCTATTACACCTGGTCGTACTCAGACGTCGGCATGCTCACCCCCTATGTCCGTTATGGCGAATATTACGGCGGAATCAAATCGCTCACCGGCGCACCCGATGGCCAATCGCGCACCTGGAACTTCGGTCTGGTCTGGGAACCGGATACCCACTGGCGGTTTGTCACCGAGCTAATGCTGAAGGATGGTCTCAACGAACACCTGACCCGCAATCTGTCACAGGATTCCTTCGATGGCTCCTTATTGCGTTTTCAAGCGCAGTTCTTCTTTAATTGATACTCAGGCGTTTTGGAAAGAGAGGACACTATGATCGAACAGAAGGAAGAGAAAGAGATGAGTCATTTAAGGAAAGTGCCCTGTTTTGTTTTCATGGCGCTTGTCCTCACTTCATGGGAGCTGGGGGGCGAACGCGTTCTGGCGGAACAGGCGAACGTATTGGTCCAATCGAGCGGCGATTCCATCTCCGAGCAATACCAGCCCGCTCCAGGCATCGACGGACGGGTGACGATTGCGGGATCCGATACGATGCAACCCCTCATGGCCAAGCTCGCGGCTTCGTTTATGGCCTTCCAACCTAAGGCGAAGTTCGGCGTCGAAGGGCGGGGGTCTAGCGAATCCATCCGGGAGTTCATGCTGGATCTGTCCTTTCAACGCCGGGGCGATAAGGCCATCGGGCGGGGTACGGAGGGCACCAGCAGTGCCAGCCTGTTGGCCTCTTCTCGGCCGTTGACCGATCAGGAAGTGAAGGGATTTGTCAGTCATCACGGCTACGAACCGATCGGCATTCCCGTGGCGATGGATGCCGTCGCGATGTATGTGCATAATGACAATCCGATCCGCAGTTTGACGCTCGAACAAGTGGATGCGCTGTTCAGCTCCAGCCTGAAACGGGCGAAGGGAGAACACTTCACCACGTGGGGACAGGTCGGGCTCAAAGATCAATGGGGGCAACAGCCGATTCATCTGTTTGGGAGAAATAAGAAATCCGGTACCCGCGAATTCTTCAGGCATGTGGCGCTGGTGGATGGAGAGCTCCATAACGATGTGCAGGAACAACCGGGATCGGCGTCGGAGATCCTCGCGATTTCCCAAGACCCTCTTGCCGTCGGCTATGCCGGAGTGGGATTCCACAGCTCCATGGTTCGCATTGTTCCGCTCGCTTCCGGTCCCACTGACCCGGCGATTCTGCCGAGCGCAGAGACGGTGTCCAACGGCCAGTATCCGCTGGCGAGGCCGCTGTATCTTTATGTGAACAAAAATCCGGATGGAAAGCTTGATCCTGTGGTGGGTGAATTCCTCAAATTTGTGAACAGCCGCCAAGGGCAGGAAACCGTGGCTCGTGCCAATTTCTATCCCCTGACCGCCGCGCAGATTTCCAAGAATCTTGAACTCCTGGGACATAATCTACTCACCGCGCAAGTCCCCGTACGCTGATATGACCTGAGGAGAGACGATGCAGATAGGGATGAGATTCGCGGCAATCCTGATGGTCTCGCTCATGAGCGGATGCGCGACGGGTCCACCTCCTCGCGCGGTCTATCAGGATCCCACCACGATTATCAGGATTCAGTTTGATAG
>CAYPOR010000019.1:0-50050 GCA_964412445.1 uncultured Nitrospira sp. | reverse complement strand
GCCCGGTCACTTCCAGCGGGTCGATCTGATCCAGCAGATCACTGAGCGACATGGGTGCTCCTTGCACGAAGCGCTTCGCCGAGACGGGACAGTTGCGTGTCGAGCGACGCGTCGACAATTCTGTTGACCGTCTGCACGATGCAACTTCCCCGCGGCAACGCGGGATCCGGCTCGATATGCAGCGATAGAGTGAGGTCGCCGACCTGGCTCAGTTCGCTTCGTATCGATTCCAGCGCTTCCGCATCGGCCGGGTGCACCGCGATGGTCACACGGCCGGATTCTTTCAAGGCCGCCAGCGCGGACTTGGCTTGCGTGATCACCTGTTCTTTGACCTCGCCGGCCCGCTCATGCAACACTTTCACAGCGATCTGGAATGCCAGACTGACGATTTCTTCCTCCACGGTCTGATGCAGGGTCAACCAGGCCTGATCGAATTTCCTCACGGCATTCGAGAGCACGGTACGCTCATGCCGCCGGCGTTCTTCGTCACGGGCGCAGGCCCGCCGCTCGCCTTCGGCGACCCCCCGTTCATAGTCGGTCAGGCCGTCTTGCCCACGGGTGACGCCGTCTTCACCGAAGGTTTGCAGCACCAGGCTCTGGACGCGCAAGCCGCCGGCCCGCACGACCGCATGCTTCAACACGGTATTCTCAGCCCGCAACGCGTGGAGTTCGAGCAACCGGCGCGCCGTCATCAGGACCAGATCGTTTTGAATCGGCTTCATGAAAAACTCGGTGGCGCCCGCTTTCATGGCCTTGACGGCAAGCTCGACACTTGGAGATCCGGTCATGACGACCCCGACCACGCGCTGGTCGCGCTGCTGAACCTGCTCCAACAGGTGAATGCCGTCACAGTCCGGCAGCGACACATCCACGATCAGGAGGGCCGGCGGGGCTTGTTTCACCAGCGCCAGCGCGTCCTGCCCGGTTGCGGCGACACGAATGGCGACGCCTTCCGAACGAAACAGTTCGATGAAGAGATTGCGGATGATCTCGTCGTCGTCGACCACCAGAATGGAGCCGTGCATTTTCGCAGAGCCGGAAGCCGCCGGAGGGGATGCGATGGCAGGAAGTGAGGCGCCCGTGCCCATTTACAACATTTCCTCCCCTGCGCCGGCCACCACGATCCGGCCTTCTTCCTCCAACTTGCGGCACACCTTGAGGATATTCTGTTGAGACCGCTCGACGTCCGTGATTTTGACCGGCCCCTTGGATTCCATATCGTCTTTGAGCATTTCGGCGGCCCGGCTCGACATATTCTTGAAAAACTTCTCTTTGATGTCGGGGTTGGCGCCGCGCAGGGCGACCGGCAGGTCCTCCTTGCTGATTTCCTTCATCAACTCCTGCATGCCTCGATCGTCGAGCTTGATCAGGTCGTCGAAGACGAACATCAGCGCGCGGATGGCGTCGGCGAGCGGCTGGCTCTTTTCGGCGATCTTGGCCATGATGTTGCCTTCGGTCGTCTTGTCGAGCCGCGTCATGATATCCGCCATCATTTCCGCTCCGCCGAGCGTTTGTGCCCGCATGCCGGTGTTCGACAGCAACGCCTCCTGCATGGTGTTGCTGAGTTCCTCCAGCACATCGGGTTGCACTTCCTCCATGGTCGCCAGACGCAGCGCCACATCGCCCCGCAGAAATTCCGGCAGCTGGGCCAACAACTGACTGGCCTGCTCATTTTCCAAATGCGCCAGAATCACGGCGATCGTCTGGGGATGTTCGACCTTGATCATAGCCGCCAGTGATTTCGCCTCCACCCATTTCAGGGCTTCGAGCCCGGGATACGTCTTGCGTGTCATCGATTCGATGATGCTTTTGGCTTTTTCCGGTCCCAGGGCTTTGATCAGGATATTGCGGATATATTCATTGCCTTTGAACTGCACTTCCCCCGTGGCGCTGACGGCTTCGAATTCGCTGATCACGTGATCTTCGTCTTCTTTGGAAATCTTGGCCGTCTCATTCATGAAATGGCCGAGCTTCTTGATCTCTTTGGGATCAAGTTGCTTCATGACCTGGGCGGCCGCCTCTTCTCCGATGGCGCGGAGGAGAATCGCGGCTTTCTGTTCACCCGTCATTTGCTTCGGATCGGTGGCCATGACTAGGCGTTGCCTTTCAGCCACTGTTTCACGACGACCGCGGTTCCGTCCGGATTCTTCCGCGCCATGTCGACGATCTGAGCCCGGCTTGCGCTCGATTCCAGCGAGGCCTCCACGGCGCCCACGGATGCGGGTAATGCCGGCGGCGTCGCTTCCGCCGCCGTCGCCTCAATCGACGACACGCCCAGCATGGCGATGAGGGGGCGGACGACAAAGAAGAGAATCAGCAGGAACAATAACGCTCCGACCACATAGCGCATATAGGGCATCCAGGGTTGCGTCGTTTCCGCGACCGCTTCGACGGTTGCCGACGCCGGCTCTTCTGGACCGAACCCGAATTGGACGTTGACCACCTGAACCTGATCCTGACGCTCCGCGGAATAGCCCATCGCCTTTTTGACGATGTCTTCGATCCGCTTCAGATCTTCTTCGCTACGCGGAATGTATTTCTTGACGACCTCGCCGGCCGGTTTGTCCGCGGCGTCCCCCGCCGTTTTCGGCGTCTCATAGGTGCCGTCCACCAGCACCGCGACCGACAGCTTCTTGATGGAACCGATCGGCTCGACGATGCGCGACACGGTGCGGCTGATTTCGTAGTTCACCGTTTCGTTCTTTGTCTGCGTCGCGTTCGAGCTCGTGGGCGTCGGCTCCTGTTCGGTGCCCGGGGGCACGTTGGATTGGACTCCCGGAACGCCGCCGGACATGCCGTTGACGCCGTTGGCCTTCTCCTGCCCGCGTTGTTCGCTGCGGACGACCTGTCCGTTCGGGTCATAGCGTTCTTCGGTCGTTTCAACCTTTCTGAAATCGATCAGACTGGAAACCCGCACCTCCGCCTTGTTCAATCCGACGATGCGTTCGAGCATCGACTGGATGCGGCCTTCGATATCTTTTTCGATTGTGCGTTGATATTCGAGCTGCGTATTGGTCAGGCCGGCCGTTTCGTCCTGCGCGGTCGACGACAGGAGATGGCCGTGGCCGTCGACGACGGTCACATCGCGCGCCTGCAATCCCTCCACGCTGCTGGCGACGAGGTGCACGACACCCTGGACCTGCCCTTTACTCAGCATCTGGGCGTTCCGCAAGGAAACGATGACCGACGCGCGCGGCCGTTCCTGCTCCGCCGCAAATAACCGCCGTTCGGGAATGGCCAAATGCACGCGGGCGCGCTCCACTTCCGGCATTTGCGCGATCGTCCGCGCCAATTCCCCTTGGAGCGCACGCCGGTAATTCAGTTTTTGCACGAATTCGGACATCCCGATCGAAGTCCGGTCGAAAATCTCGTACCCGACGCCGCCGCCCTTGGGAATGCCCTGGCTGGCGAGGGTGAGACGGAGATCGTGCACTTGGGCCGTGGGGACAAGAATGGTGGCTCCGCCGCCCGTCGTGTCATAGGGCGTTTTCGACTCTTTCAATTTCTCGATGATCGAGGCGGCATCTTCGCTGTTGAGATTCGTGAAGAGCACCTGCATGTCGGGCTGCTGCGTCCAGAGCGCCAGGGCGATCAGCCCGGCCACGGACCCCGCTAGCGCCACGAGAATGATCATGCGTTGATTGATTGAAAATTTCGAAAACATACAGTTGGTTTACCTCGTCCGCCTCAATGGCCTTCGTCAGACTTGCATCCGTTGAATTTCTTCGTATGCCGTCACGAGTTTGTTGCGAATTTGCATCATCAATTGAAAAGAGACATCCGCCTGTTGCAGCGCCACCATCGTGCGATGAAGGTCCTGTGTCTGCCCGGTCACCAGCGCATCGACGGCCTGGTTGGCCTGCATCTGCACATCGTTCGCCTTGCCGATGGCGTTCTTGAGCGTATCCAGAAACCCGCCGGAACCGGCGGCATCAACCGCTCCGGCCGGAGCGATCGTGTCGGCAACGGCGGGGATCACCGGTGAAATTCCTTGGATAGGGGTCATGGTCTACCTCCCGATCTCCAGCGTTTTTCCCCCCATCCCGCGAGGGGAGTTGACGGCCTGCACGCGCTCGTCACCGATAAGATGCCTTGGATGGGCGTCATGCATTACCTGCCGATTTCCAAAGCCTTGGTCCACATCCCGCGCGTGGCGTTGATCGCCTGCACGTTCGCCTCATAGGCCCGCGACGCTCCGATCATGTTGACCATTTCTTCCATCACATTGACGTTGGGCAGGCGGACAAATCCTTTCGGATCCGCGTCGGGATGATGGGGATCGTAGATCAGTTGACCGGGCTTTTGATCCTCGACCACGCGCGCGACCGACACGCCTTCCAGCGCGTGCGCCGTCGGTCCCATCGCGACCTGCCGGAATGCTTTCTGGAATGCGCCGGGCACCGGAGCGGAATGAAAGACGACGTCCCGCCGCTTATAGGGGCCGCCTCCCGGCGTGCGCGTGGACTGGGCATTGGCCAGATTGCTGGCGATGACGTTCAGCCGGCGCCGTTGTGCATCCAGGCCGGATACCGAGACTGCCATCGAATCGGACATATCCATCGTCGCGTCTCCTTTCTCTGTCAGCGGGCGTCGCGGATCGCACTGAGGAGTTGGCGAAACCGCTGTGCGGTGATGCTCGCCGCCGCGTTGTACTGCATGGCATTGTCGGAAGACTTCGCCATTTCCAATTCAAGATTGACGGAATTGGCGTCAAGGGGAAGATCGCCTGCCGGCACTTCAGCCAGTTTTCCGGTCACGGTCTGATAGCCCTGCCCTCGCAGCCCGATATGCTGGTTCTGGGTGACCGCCATGATCAGCGGAAAGCGGCCTTTATGCGCGGCTTGCAGTTGCTGGGCAAACTGCAAGTCGTTGGCGCGATACCCGGGGGTTTCTTCATTGGCCAGATTCGAGGCAATCACCCGCTGTCTGGCGCTGCGAAGATCCAGGCTCCGATGCAGGAGCTGCATCGTTTTATCTAGAAGTTCCATAGCCGGTGCCCTCCCCTTTCACGACCCATAGATAGCTGTATAGCAACCTCGATGCCTGAAATTGTCTTCCCTGGCGGAGCCAATACAGAAGTGACCGGGCAAGGTTTGCCGGGTCACAACAGGCCCGCGGCAAGATCTGCTGTCCGTCAATGCTCTGACACCGTCAACGGCTGCTCCGATTCCCGATACTCCCGAAGCTTGTTCCGCAAGGTCCGGATGCTGATGCCGAGCTCTTTCGCGGCATGGGTTCGGTTATCCTTCACGCGCGATAAGGTCTTGAATATCAGCTCCCGCTCCATTTCCCAGAGCGATCCGTTGATCTGTGCCGGAGCAGCGGCCGCCGCCGTCGGTATCGCCGGTGCCGCCGCTTCCTGACGGGCTTCCGGAAGATGCATCGGGAGAATGGTGCCCTGCCCGGCGAGCAGCACGGCCCGCTCCATGACATTTTCAAGTTCCCGGACGTTGCCCTTCCAGGGCAGGGTTTGCAGATGGGCGACCGCCGCGTCGGACAGAGCCGGTTGAGAGACGCCATTTCTGACGGCGGCGGCGGCGGTAAAATGACGCGCAAGCAGGGCGATATCGGCCGGGCGGTCTCTGAGCGGCGGCACTGTGATCGGAAAGACATTGAGCCGGTAATAGAGATCTTCCCGGAAGCGGCCCTGCTCCACTTCCTTATAGAGCGTCCGGTTCGTGGTTGCGATCACCCGGATGTTGACGGCGACGGGGTCGCGGCCGCCGATCCGGTCCACTTCCCGTTCCTGCAGCACGCGCAGGAGTTTCGCCTGGAGGCTGAGATTCATTTCGCTGATTTCATCCAGGAGAATCGTCCCGGTGTGGGCCATCTCGAATTTGCCGATTTTCCTCACCAACGCGCCGGTAAAGGCGCCTCGCTCATGCCCGAAGAGTTCGCTTTCCAGCAGACCGTCCGGCAGCGCGGCGCAATTGACGGCGATGAACGGCCGATGGGCCCGGGGGCTGCGCGTATGGATGAACCGGGCCAGCAGTTCTTTTCCGGTCCCGCTTTCTCCGTTGATCAGGACCGTCGCCTGACTGGCGGCGACGCCTTCGACCGTGCTGAGCAACCGGATCATGCCGGGATCCTGGGTCAGAATGGCGCGGCCTTCGACGGTCGTCGCCGTCCCGGGCGTATCGAGATCATGTCCTTCCTTGAGGTTGGCGATGACCCGCTCGAGCAAATCCATGGAAAAAGGCTTCAGCAGATAGTCGCTGGCCCCGAACTTCATGGCGTCCACGGCCGTCTCCACCGTTCCGTAGGCGGTCATGAGGACGATCACGGTCTGCGGCGCGCGCGCCTTGATGTCCTTAATGAGATCCAACCCGGTGATGCGCGGCATCTTGAGGTCGGTAATGACGAGCCAGGGACGAAAGCGTGTCACCCGTTCCAAAGCATCGGCGCCGTCGACGGCCCCCTGCACCTCATACCCTAATCGTCTCACCGACTCCATCAGTGCGGTGCGCATCGAGGGTTCATCGTCGACGATCAACACACGCTCCGTTCCTTCGGAGCCTTCCATCGACATCTCGCGGTCATTCATGGGCGCGTTCCTCCATCACGTCAACCGTCGTCACTGCATGCGCGTCGTGCGGCAGACTTTCCTGCACGCCGCTCCAGGTCAAGGTGTCCTCCTGCGTCACCGGATCTTCCGTCGGGTGAGGCAGCAGAATGGTAAACCTGGTGCCGGCTCCCTGGCGGCTTTCGACATCGATACGCCCCCGATGGGCATCGACGATGGCATGGACGATCGCCAGCCCCAACCCGGTTCCCTCGTCTTTCGTCGTAAAAAACGGATCGAAGATCCTGGATACATGCGCCGGATCGATGCCGGGCCCGTTGTCCGCGATCGTAAAACAGACGGCCGGAACGCCGAGTGAAGGATCGGCGGTCGCTTCGAGCTTGAGCGTCAGCACGCCGCCGGCGGGCATGGCTTGAACGGCGTTCAGTATCAAATTCAGCACGACTTGCTTGAATTGGCCTTCGTTGCACCAGATCATCGGGATGCGAGGATCCAGATCCAGCCGGATATCGACAGGAGTCTTCGTAATCGCATGGGCCGCCAGGGTCAGGGCGTCCAGCACCAGAGGTTCGATGGCCTGCCAGCGGCGCGAGGAGCGCTCTGGCTGGGTATAGATCAACAGATTGGTCAGCAACCGGTCCAGACCATGAACGGCCTGGGAAATCTGTTCGGCGTAGCCAAGGATCGGGGGATGATCCTGGAGGTCCCGCCGTAACATCGAGGCAAACAGCTCGATGCTTCCCAGCGGGTTGCGTATTTCATGGGCGATCCGGCCCACCATCTCGCCCATGGCGACCAGCCGGTGTTGGCGCTGGAGGCGTTCCTCCAATTGGCACATCTGCGTCACATCGTGAATCAGGATCAGCTGTCCGGACGGATGCGCCGTCGACGCCTCCAACGACCGCTCGCTGATCGTCACGACATAGTCGCCATGCCGCTGCGGCTGTTCGCTCACCGCGAGACGGAGTTCCGCCAATACGGCGCCTGCCGTCCGGCTCCGCAACGACGCGTCGTCGCGGCCGAGCAGTCTGGTTGCCGCCGCGTTGACTCTGGTGATCTGTCCCGCGTGATCGAGGACCAACACTCCGGTCGTCAGCGAGTCGAGGATCCCGCTCAAATGCGCCCGCATGGCTTCGTTTTCCTGCAGCTGTTTTCGCAAGGCGTCGTTGCTCTGCGACAGTTCCAGATCCATCTGCTCGATCCGATCGGTCAGGGTCGAATAGGACTGCTGCAGCGTATGCGCCGCCTGATCGAAGGTGTGAAAGGCCTCCTGAAGCAGGTCCCGTTCGGCTGGATGCAGTGCGGTCGATGTGGTCATAGTCCCTCCTGCGGCAACTGCCGCGCCTGGTGAATGCTCTCACGATAGGTGCCGGAAAAACGCGTGACGAGAGGATCGTCGGTCTGGCCGAGCTCGGCCAGGGCGACGGTTGCGCGATCATGCTGTTTCAAAGCCTGCCAGCCGCGGACGATCTGCAGCCGCGCCCAGTGAAGCTGAGCCGGATCCGGCTTTTTCTCGACCACGCTGTGATAGACCTCGATGGCCTGTTGGTGCCGTTTCGTCTGCGCCAGCAGATCGGCATAGGCGAGCAGCGCTGTGACGGTTTTCGGTGCGCCTGCTTTAAAGGCTTCTTCCGTGGCAAGGACTGCTTCGTCCTGTTTATTGAGCCGCAGAAATACCGACGCCATCTGCTGATACATCCAGGAACGCCCGGGATGGTTCGGGTGATGAATCATCCATAACTGACAGAAATGCAGGAGGTTCTTCATATCCCCGTCTTCATCCATGGCCCGGACCAGAAGATGGAGGGCTTCCTGTTCGAACCGGCCCGTGGGAAACTCCAAACGGTAGCGTTCCATCACTTTTCTGGCGGCCGGCGCATCATGCTGCGCCAGGTAGACTCTCCCCAGACCGATCAGGGCCTGTTCGGTGAGCAACGGGCGTTTGCTTCCTTTGGCGATGACTTGGAAGAGCCGCCCGGCTTCCGTCGTAAAACCGAGCCGGACGTGAGCCTCGGCGATCTCCAGCAGCAGCGGTGATGACAGATAGTGGCGTTCCGCAGACGGGCCATGCCGGTGAAACAGCGTCGTGAGCGTCAGATCGTCGTGGGAGCGAGCGGCGGCCTCCATCCAGGGACGCAGGATTTCTGCCAGCCGGTCGCCCGCTCTGGACGGCCAGGGGTTGCCGGGAGCGGGCGTCGGCGTTTCAGCTACTTCCTTATAGGCGAGCAGCGCCGGTGTAATTTCTTCCGCTTGTTCGAGATGGGTCGCCAGATGAAAGAGCGCTTCGTTTCCGGCGGCCGTGCCGCCATGCTTGGCGGCAAGCTCTCGCAGTTGCTTTAGCGCGTCCGCCGCGCTTTGCGCCGGAGCGATCACGTCGTGAATCAATGCAGCAACCGTCAGGGAGGGCGAGACATCGCCGGTCGCCGTCATCTGTTCTGCCCGCAGGCTGATCATCCGGATGGCGGCCAGAGATGCCTCAGTCGTTGCCGGGTAGTGCGCGGCGACAAAGGCATAAAACAATTCAGCCCCCGCAGGTTTCTGCGAGAGCTTGAGGCTGTCGGCCAGCCGCAGCAGCACCGCCGGCGTATCAGGATGGGCCGGATGCAGATTGTAGTATTGCAGCAACAGGCCCCGTCCGATCACATCATGATGCAGGTCCAACTGAATGGCGGCATATCGTCCAAGGGCGTTCGGATTCATTCTGACGGCTCTCGGCCATCGGCGATAGCAGAGGTCATACAACGCGAGCGCCTCTTGCATCCGGTGTTGCCGATAGAGCGCGGCGGCCGATCCGATGGTGGCATGCAGCACAATCTGGTCATGGCTGCTTCGTTTGCGCAGCTCTTCAAATGTGTGTTCGGCATCGCTCCACTTCTTCGCGCCCAAGGCAATGTAGCCCGTGCCGAGCAGGGCCCGCTCTCCGTCCAGCGACTGAGGGTTATGAGCCAGGGACCGTTCGTACATCGATTGGGCTTCCTGCTGCCACCCCTGCGAAAGATACACGTCAGCCATGCGCCACTCGGCGCGTTTGGCATTCAACGACTGGGGATAATCGCGCAACAGCGTCTTGTACCGGTCGATGGCCTCAAGGCGGTTGCCGTTTGAATTGTTTTCCCGCAAGGCGGTTTCTGCGAGAAAGGTCAACGCCGTCGGAGTCAATGAACTTTCCGGCTGTTGCGAGACGACTTTGTCGAAGAGACGGCGTGCCTGAGCCCATTCCCCTTTTCCATAGGCGTTGATGCCTTCTTGCAAGGCGAGCGCATCCAGACCTTGCGATTGCCCTTCGAGCCGGGGGCCGTCATCGGGCAATGAGCCGAAGGCTTCTTCAGCCGGCTCAATGGCCTGTGCCGCAGCGAGTGTTGCCGATTGGGTAGGACCGGCATAGACGAGAGCCGGTTTGTCCAGCAGGCAGAGCCACGCAAGAAGCGGGAGAATCAGTCGGATGAACGTTCGGTGTGATAAGTACACGCAACGGGAATTCAGCAAAGACCGTGCCTTTGCCGCAACCCTGGGGAACGACGGGAATCTGGCGTCCGGAGAATGGAAAACAGCCGGGAGGAAACGGCGTCCGTCAAATTGCTCGACAGGAGGCCGGAAGCGCCGTCAATGAATTGACGGCGGAACAACGATTAATTCGGCAGGGCGTCCACGCGGGATTTGGAGTCGAACCCCCGTCGTTTCAACTTCTCGACAAGCGTGGTGCGGTTGACGTGCAGTAACTGCGCGGCGCGTGCCGTGACGCCGTTGGCCTTTCGCATGGCTTCAACGATCAATTGATTTTCGTACTGCTCGACTTCGTTCGAGAGGTGGATGCCGTCCTCCGTAAACCGGATGAACTGTTCCTTCAGTTCAGGCTGAGCCGCCGGTTTCTTCTGCAGTTTTTCCGGGAGGTCTTCTACGGACAGCTGGCCCCGCTTCTTCAGCACGACCAGACGCTCGACCATATTTTCCAATTCACGGATGTTTCCCGGCCACGGAAAGGCGGCCAGTAACTCCAGCGCTTCCGGCGTGAAACCTGACACCTCCGTCTGCTTCATATGGTTGAAGCGTTTCAGGAAATGGTCGATCAGGAGCGGAATATCGCTTTGCCGGTCTCGCAGCGGCGGTGTGATGATCGGAATCACGTTCAAACGGTAGTAGAGATCCTGCCGGAACCGCTTCTCTTCGACCATTTTTTCGAGGTCCTGATTCGTCGCCGCGACGATGCGGACATCGACCTGGATCGTCCGGCTTCCCCCCACCCGTTCGAACGACCGTTCCTGGATCACTCTCAACAGTTTGACCTGAAGCGACAGGCTCATCTCGCCCACTTCATCCAGGAAGATCGTCCCGCCGTTGGCCAGTTCAAACCGGCCCATTCGCGTCTGAGCCGCGCCGGTGAACGCCCCTTTTTCATGGCCGAACAACTCGGATTCGAGCAGCGTTTCGGGAATGGCGCCACAGTTGACCGGCACCATCGGACGGTCTTTCCGTGAGCTGTTGAAGTGAAGCATCCGTGCGACCAGCTCTTTTCCCGTTCCGCTTTCGCCCTGGATCAAGACCGTGCTGTCGCTGTCGGCCACCTTTTGCACGAAATCCAGCACCTGCTGCATCGGTTCGCTGACGCCGATCAATTGCTCAAGGCGGTACTGCTCACGCACGGCTTTTCGCAAAAGATGATTTTCCTGGCGGAGCCGTTGGAACTCGATGGCTTTTTGCACGACCACCACCACCGTGTCGGGATCAAAAGGCTTCGTCACAAAATCGAAAGCGCCGGCTTTCATCGCCTGGACCGCGCACTCCACGGTACCAAATCCGGTCATGACGATCGGAATAATTTTCGAGTCGATCCTGGTCACCCGCTCGATGACTTCGAGCCCGTTAAAATCAGGCAGCTGATAGTCCGTGACCAGAATCTGGACGGGGTGTTCTTTGACGACTTGTATGCCCGTCGTCGCGTCGGCGGCGACGGAAACGGTATGCCCTTCAGAAGACAACGTCTCCTGCAGGACGTCACGCACGGCCTGGTCGTCATCGATGACTAAGATATGGGCCGGAGGCATCAGATGTTTCTTCCGCAGTAAGAAATGAAAACTGGCGCATAGGATAAAGATCCGACGCCATCAATGCAAGCATCACGGTTTATCCCTTGGCGAATTGGGATGCCGGATGTTCCTTGACAGAATATTTGATGAGTTGCTAGGGTGCGCGGTGACGATACATGCCCGGTGTTCATCGAAGCATGTCACTGCTGGCTGGCGTAGCTCAATGGCAGAGCAGCGGTTTTGTAAACCGCAGGTTGGAGGTTCAATTCCTCTCGCCAGCTCCATCGAATCAGCGTTTCGACCCACTCCAACATAGCCGAAGGTAACGGCCTAGGTAACATTCACCGATGGAGGTGCGTCATGCTGTATCTCGATCCCGATGCAGAGAAAACATTTGAGGAGATTTGCCGGGAGATGTTGGATGCGCTCCCGCCCGACGTGCTAGCCTCTCACCAGGCACGGGCTACCGAGCAAGGTTTAACCTTACAGGAATACCTCGAAGTAAAAATGTGGCCTCTCGTGGACCGACTCAATAGCGACCAGGCCTACAGTGACCAATTCGCCGCCGAGCTTACACAGGCCCGTCAACCGCTCGGCCCAGATCCACGTATATCAGGCAAGACGTGAGGAGCCCTTGCGGGCTGCGTAGATCGGGGCATGCAGCAGGATGGCGTTGACCACTTCTGCGGCATCCCCGATCCCCTTCGCGCGAAGCAGATTCTTCAATCCTGGCCGCTGCCGGTCCAGATCGTCGATCATTCTGGCGGCGGCCTGCAACTTCTCCTCTAAGTGCGTCCCGTACACTCGCTCAAGCTTCGCATACTCAGCGGCGCTGTACGTGTCGAGTTCGGCCTCTGTCATGCGTTGCGTGTGCTGCGCCGTCTTTGCAATCGCATTGACTAGTGAATTGCCGTTCCCCCGCGCGAACCCTGCGTCACTCAGCCATCCCCGTGCGGTTGAATCGAATTGCATCATCTCCGGTGAGAGCGGTTGCCCATCGGGAACGTCATATCGGATGAGGTACTCTTCCGGCTTAGCCGTGGGGAATGCTTGGTCGAATTGCTTTTCCTCATCGGTCCGCTGGTCTGGACCACGCTGATCAAGCGGTGTTCCCAGTTCCTGAAATGCTACCGCAGCCTTCTCCGGTGAGATTTTCCCGGCGGCCACATCGGCCTTGATCCATTCCGACATTTGTTGCGCCTGTTCAGGGGTCAGTGCGGCCTGTGGACTCGGTGCCACCGTGAACGGAGATGCAGTTCTCGCCGGTTCGGGTGTGTGCGGTGCTGGTGCGGGTGATGTGTCGTTCATACGTGCCTCCAGGTTGCGGGGTTTTCAAAAAAATAATAGGAATGTCCGTCTAGGTACAGCGAAGGTGCTGCGATTCCACAGCTGGGAGAAAACGCTCAACCCTACCCCCACCGGTACCCCCCCCTTCGTGAACATCCAGATCTCAATCGTTCGAGGGCTTTCTAGTACTCGCCACCGGCCCTGGTGCGTCTGTCACTTGGCAGAGTTCTAGCGGGCGCGGGGCGAGGCTCGCAAAGACACGGCTTTTGGCATCTTGCAAGGCTTGGCGTAAGTCAATCGGCGGCACTTGCTCGACTCTCTCCACCATCAAACCGGACAACTTGCTGCGGAGTTCAACGCATTTACAGTAGGCCATGGCGTTGCCTTTCGCCTTGGCGAATTGCATCGCTTCGAGGGCTTCATTCATGGCGATAGTGACGGTATAGGCGGCCGCTTCGCGGCCTTTCTCGCGGATCTTCTCCAGTTCGGTCTTGATCGCCGGATGTTTTGAGAGGCGATGTCCCGCCACCTTGGCGAAGGCTTCGCTAAATCCCGCCCGGCGTGCCGCCTCTTTACTAGTGAGACCCTTGGCAATCCCGGCGACATAGTTGCGTTGCTTGTCTGTTAGACCATCTTCAGCTTTCGCTTCCATGAATCACCTTACAAAACGGTCCGCTTCATCTGGCGACGGGAGACAGGCCGACCATTTATCCTTCCCCAGAAAGACCTCTAGCCCGGATCGGCAAGATGGCACTCCGCAGTGGTCGAGGAGTTTGGGCTTGAACGTATCGACGGCGTTTTTGAGACGCCCGCGAAGATCGCCGTTGTCGCACGCCTCCCGAATCGTCGCCGTCAGTGATAGCCATGTCTTCATCCTCCCCGCCAGGGCATCAATCGCCTGATCGACCTCGCGGCCTGCATCATTCAGCTCCTGGAGCTGCCGTCTCAGGGTTTCCCGCTTGTAGGTCACTTCAGCCGCTGCCATGTCGCCACGGGCCTCCTGCAGCTTATCTCTGAGTACCGTCAAGCCGGTCTCGGCGGTGAAGACCTTGGATTCAGCCAGCCGGATGGAGTCGAGGATTGGGCCTGAATCACCGGCGACGCCTCCCATGTGATAATGACCGGTTCCCAAGGCCACCAACCCTAGGGCCCTCTTCGCTTCGCTCAAACCTTGATTCGCCGTCATGAGCTGATCGAGAAGCGCCTCTTCTTTCTGTTCAAGATCCCGAACCGCCCCTTGAGCGTTTTTGAGGGTGCGCCGGACCGTTTCGAGCGACGCCGCTGTTTCCACAGGGCAAGGCTGTTCATCTTTGGCTAGGCGTTTTTTCGTGAGTGGGGAAGTCATCATTTTGGGTCCTTTCCAGGTCTAAAAGTTACCTGACAACGTTACCTATTTTGAATACACGGTGGATATTGGCTCATAAGTTGTTGTCTTAATGCGTTACTGCCTTCGATTGTCTGCGGTTAGTGAAACCTCAGCCGAACTTCCCGTCCCTATACTGTATCTTTTAGGATACGCCTGGGTTCTGCCCTCCAGGTATACAGTTGCGCCTCACATCAGAGGACCGTCCATGACCATCTAGAATGCCCCTGTTTCCCCATTTCATCAGGAAAATGTGCCGCTCTTTCCTCCGGTTTGTTTCCACAGAAAAAACAGGAAACAAATACACATAACTATATGAATATATTTATTATTAAGTGTTTCCTTGTGGAGGAAACAAATGGCGTTTTGTTTCCTGTTTTTGTTTCCTACTTGGAGGCATAGGTGATGGTCTCGGCAAAGTCACTTGGAGACCAGTCATATCCACCACCTTGGAGGCTTGTTCCCAGTCCTGCCGTGAGCGTAGCGTGTCAGCCCGAATCCACCAGGGGCTTCCGTTGTAGACGGCGACCACCCAAAAGCTGGCTTTCGGCCCAGTGCCGACCTTTGCCAAAAACTCTGGTGTGGCCGGTCCTGCAATAGACAAATCGGCGCGTTCCCAGTAGATCGGGCGAGCATTGACGGCAGCGGGCTCCATCGCGATCTCAGAAGTATTCAACAGCCGATGGCAAGCCATACAGGTCTCCCAGGCTGGATTCACAACGGCCTGACACAGTGGACACCGTTCGGTTTTTATGACGCTCATCGCGCACCTCTTGAGGAAACAAAATGAGGAAACACGATTCTCTTTGTTTCCTCCTTAGGAAACACATTTTCTTCAATGCTGGCGCGAGGTTGAGCCTCTCTGTTTCCTCTTTTTACGGTGGAAACAAATGCCCGCAGGAACAGGAAGCAGACCGCCCACGAGGGAAACAGCCGCGTCATACCGCCCCCTCTCGTTCGAGTTTCTTCCGCAACTTAAATGCGTAGCTGCGAGTAATTCCCAAGGCTTCCGCAATGACTGCATCCCCAGTCAGTCCCTCGGCTAAGAGCTTGCGCACCTCCTCCTGTTTGGAGGTTTCAAGTGTCTGGTGCGTCCAGGTCAGTTGCCCGTTCTGTTCGGTGAGCTTCACGTCAAGGGGGGCCACGTCCGGCCCTTTGACGGATCGGCACTTAGTGAACCGCACTTCAAAATGGCACCCATCCGCCGCGTCATGCGTGGCCGGTTCGGCTAGATGAATGACAGTATCAAGCACGTCCTCTCGGCCAGAGGTGCCGCGCTGTTGTCCACCCTTCCCGGCGTGATGCACTAGGATAGTGGCGAGGCCCCGATGCCGCAGTCGAATGAGCCAGGCCGCAATCGGTTCCCAGTCGCGTTTTTTGTCTTCGTCGAGCCCGACAAAGAGACTACTCACGTTATCCAGCACGATCACGCGGATCTCCGGGTGTGCATCGAGGATGCCGCTGATTTCGTCCCGAACAGCCTCACTCGTGAGAACGAGATCGCGCTGGAGCGTGTGATAGACCTGCTCACTACTAAGGATATAGAGAGGGCGTATCGGCGGCTGTCGAAGAAGCGCCGTTTCCCGGCGGCGCAATTCCTCCAGCTGCATCTCACCATCGACGTAGAGCACGCCGACCGATTCAGCTACCGGCCATCTGAGAAAATCTGTCCCACTCACGAGGGCGGCGGTGAGGCCCAACAAAAACCAGGTTTTCCCGGCTCCGCGCACGGCGTAGACCATGGCGTTGCCCCCTTCGGGCAGCCAGGCTAAGTGCCGCTTGCGTTCCGGTAAATCCATGGCGACTAACTGCTTATATTCCAGTAAGGCGGCCTCAAGGCCTGGAGAGGCAGCTTCATCCATCGGTGGCGTCCCTTCGCTCAAGGCCTGGTCAATCCCTGCTCGCACCGCCTCCAGGCCGTGATGGACATGCACATCGTTCCAATCAGTTTTGGTGTTGTCGATGGGGTCCGGCACAGCGACGATGCCGGTCACGGCTTGGGCGGCGGCATTGGCTGCGACGAGGCCGGTATTCGGTTTCCTGTCTGTGCGAACGTCATTGTCGGCAGCTAGAAGAATCGTGGCGGTGGAGTAAGTTTGGCGCACCTGTTCAGCCACCGGTTTCAGATTGCCCGCGTTGAAGGCGACAACCACGGGGTAACCCGTCGCCTCGTGCAGACTAGCCGCTGTGGCGAGCCCTTCGGCGATCAGGACCGGCTCGGTAGCGGTGACCTGCCCGATCAAGCACGAACCTCCAGCAATCGCACCATCGGGAAGAAACTTCTTCTCTCCGCTCGCGTCGATAAACTGGAGAGAAGCGATCTCGTCATTGATCATGACCGGCACGATCAATCGACCGTCACCCGTGACGCGCAACCCATGCGGCCGGATATTCTTTGTCACCAAGTACGCATGATCGGCGGGCGCGGGTGCGGCTCCTTCCCAGAGGGTTGCTGCTGTAGCGGCGGCCTTGGTCTGTCGCGCGATCTTCTCTGCCTCAGCCTCACGGCTCACTCGTTGGCGTTCTGCGATCTCTCCCGCAGTTACGGTGGACGGTTGCGCGTGGCCTGTCCATTGGAACCCGTGCCGTTTCGCTTCATGGAAAAGTGTGCCAATGGCGATACCGCCGGTCATCTCCAATGAGCGCCACGTCGATTGGGCCGCTGCTTTGTCGTAATTCGTCGCGGTCTGGCTCCAGCTGTTCCAGAGCTCGAATCCTGCTTCACCGAGTTCGGATTTCACAGCCATCCCCATCCGCAGCCACACGTCGCGATCATGAGCCGGAATCACCTGCAAGGCGGCCGTGATGGTGTTGCTGTCGGTAACCGTTGCCGCCGTCACGCTGCGGCCTCAATCTTTTTGCTGGATCGCTTTTTGACGCGGCGGGCTTCAGTGGCGGCTGCGGTGATAGTGGAGGCTTGAGTCTCCAGACTTTTCGCTTTGAGCCAAGCCAGAATTTGATCTGCCCACCAGACCGGCTGCTTTGGGGTCAGAAAAAAACGCGAGGGGAAAGCATTTGCTTTTTCCCACCGGAGTAGCGTGGCGTTGGAAACGGTTATCCCGACTTCAGTACGAAGGGCGGCGCGGGTAAAGACGCGAGTGCTGGACTCCATGGCGGAACCTCCGGTTGCGAGGTTCGAGGTGAGAAAAAAGAAAACGCCTCGAACCTTCGCAGAAATGGTGAAAACCACTTGCGAACGATTCGAGGCGTTCATTTGGGCGCCGTCTTCACTCGGCTGGCTTACCGAGCTTAGCTACCGGCGTTCTCCCTGACGCGCCTCCCGACTCCCCCACGGGCCGGGCCATGTATCTTCTTGTAGAACGTAACCACGGATGGTGTCAATGTCATTCCTCGAAAAGAAACGCTTTTGCGTTATTTGGTCACCTAGGTTGATCGACACTGATCATTGACCGGACATGCGCTTCCCATTTCAGCATGGCCTCGCGCTTCGCCCCATCCAATTCGGAATGATCGTAGTGCGCGTCAACACCCTGCCGACTGTGATTCAGAAGTGCGTCGCGCACATCACCAGACATGCGAAGCTCTGATAGCCCTGTCTTGAAGGTGCGGCGCAAATCGTGGAAGGTCCAAGGCTCTTCAAATTGCCCGGCGTAGCGATCAGGCTCTGCCGTCTTCAGCGTTGCAATCGCCCGATCAATTCGTTTTTTGAAATTCGTAAAACCGGAGAACGGCGTCACACCATTGGTTGAAAACACAAACGGGCATCGGGGATGCCGGGGCATGTTGTTCAGAATCTGCACCGCCATCGGGGGGAGTGGCACCACATGGTCTTTTGAGTTTTTGGTGCGCATGCCGGGAATATGCCAGCGGGGCTCTGCGCCGTCGAGGTCGATCAATTCGCGGTCGGTCATCTGCGCGACTTCGCTTTCACGTTGTCCGGTGAGGAGCAACAGTTTCACCATGTTCCCCAGTGGGCCAACCTCGCCAAGCGCCCGCCACAGCAAACCAAGTTCAGAGGGACGATTGTAGAGGCGGCTCCCGAACAAATGCCTGGACCGTGGCGTCTCAGCGGCTGGAGCTTCGACGTTGTCAGTCGGCAAGTGTTCAATCAATCCTTGCTGGTGGCTCCATTTCATCAGCTTGCGAATCACCGATAAGCCACGATTGCCAGACACCCCTACCCCGCGTCTTTGCATGGCATGGAGGTAGGCGATCACATCAGCCCGTGTAATACTGGACAAGGGCCGCGTGTGCCAGCTCGCCAAGTCTGGAGAGAACAGCAATCCCCGATAGCGCCTCGCCGTTGACGGCTTGAGCGTTTTTTTCCCGCGTGGATGATGCTGCGCCATAAACCCTTCGGCAATCGCTTTGAACGTCTGCGCGTTGCGACGTTGCGCGGCGGCTTCTTCCAGTGCGGCGGTCTGCCGTGGATCTTCGCCTTTCGCAATTCGTTTTCGGAGTGCAGCCCATTGCGTCCTGGCTTCTGACAACGTCAGACCTGCCTCACTCACTCGATCAGCCACGCGCCCAAGGGTAAAGCGTGCCAGCTTTTTTGTCCCCGTTGGTTCTGGTACGCGGGTCAGTCCGACCCATGTGCGTGTGCCTTGACTCGTCACCCGCAACCCGAATCCTGGCGTCGAGTTGTCCCAGAAGTCAGTTTGTCCGGTAGAGGGAGTCGGCAGTCGTTTCAAAGAATATGGAGTGAAGGCTAATTTTCGGGATTCGCGGGCTGCGGTCTCAGAGGTAACAGCGGAACCAGGAGCTGCGGTCATGATCCCCTCCACGCCAAAGGTAACAGCCTAGGTAACATCTCGGCTGCAATTATATGAAACGGTATGACATGGAGTGTAGACGATAATCGACTGGATTAGCAAGCATAGAGCGTGCTATTGTCACTTTCATGCGTTGGAGTGAAACGGTATGAAATGGCATGGTTGCGGTTTTGTAAACCGCAGGTTGGAGGTTCAATTCCTCTCGCCAGCTCCACAAAATCCGCTGACAACGTACTCTCGCAGCGCATAGAAAAGGGCCATGTCTTTTTCAGACATGGCCCCCTCTTCTACTCACTAACTCTCATTGAATCAGTCTTGAGATCCAACCGACGCGTCTAGGCTATCGATCGGCTTCCATCAGAGTCGATTCGTCTTCCAGTTCTTCGACATCAGCATCGACCTTTCCCTTCGTGGTCGAGGGATGCAATCCGTATTTCCGGAGCATCTTGTAAAAATCCGCCCGATACCGGCCGGCAAACTGGGCGGCGCGGGAAATATTCCCGCCGGTCAATTGCAGCACATTCTTCAGATAGGTCCGCTCGAATTCTTCCTTCGCCTCCGTCAGGGGCTTCAGCGGCGCATCAGGCGACACACCGACGGACGGCAGCAGATCCGGTGTAATCATATCCTGCCTGGTCATGACCACGGCTTTCTCAATGGCGTTTTCCAGCTCGCGGACATTTCCCGGCCAGGGGTTCACCATCAAGCGGTGCAGCGCCGTTGGCGTGAAGCCGCGCACATCTTTATTCGCCCGCTGGTTGCTGATCTTCAGGAAATGTTGCGCGAGCAACGGAATATCGTCGCGGCGGTCGCGCAGCGGCGGAATGAAGAGCGGCACCACGGAGATCCGGTAGTAGAGATCGTTCCGGAAGCTGCCGTTCTTGACCGCTTCGCCGAGATCTTTATTGGTTGCGGCAATGATGCGCACATCGATCTTGGTCGACAGTTCGGAGCCGACCTCGCGGACCTCCCGCTCCTGCACCGCCCGCAACAATTTGACCTGCATCGAGAGCGGCATCTCCCCGATTTCGTCGAGGAAAATGGTTCCGCCGTTCGCGCTCTGAAACAATCCTTTCTTCGGACCATGAGCGCTAGTGAAGGCGCCCCGCACGTGACCGAAGAGTTCGCTTTCAAACAGCGCTTCAGGGATGGCCGCGCAGTTGAGCGCGACGAATGGGCCTTTGCTCCGTCGGCTGTTGGTATGAACCACCCGCGCCATGACCTCTTTGCCGGTGCCGGTCTCGCCGAATAAGAGGATGGTGGCATCGGAATCCGCCACCTGGGCGATCTGCTGGAAGAGTCGCTGCATCGCCGGGCTGCGCGCGACGACGTTCTCGAGTCCGTAGAGTTCTTTGACCAGGGACTTCAACCGCTGAATTTCTTTGCTCATGCGCTGTTGCGCCAGGGCTTTTTCGATCGTCGCCTTGAGCTCTTTGTCGTCGAACGGTTTCGTCAGATATCCGAAGGCGCCCCGTTGCATCGCTTCGACCGCATTGGGGATGCTGCCGTGCGCCGTCAGGATGATGACCGGCAACTGTGGATGAATCCGCAGCAGTTCTTCGGTCACATCCAGCCCGTCTTCGCCGCGAAGACGAAGGTCGGTAATGGCAAGATCGAACATCTTTTTCTTCGCCTCGACGACCGCATCCTGCCCCGTCGTACAGGCCGTCACGGCAAAGCCTTCGGCCGCCAGCCGCATTTTCAGCAGATGCAATAAGCCTTCATCGTCATCGACTACCAGAATCTGTTCCTTTTCCATAGGCTCCTTATGGCGCAGGCGCGGGCTCCGGTACGACTGGAACCGGCATACTCGCGGACGGTGGACGAATAGGCCGGACTTTCTCACGCATTTCCTGATCGATCCGCTTCAGCGCCTCTAATTGACTGGAGAGTTCTTCGATTTTCTTATCCCGTTCTATGACTTGCTTTTGAAACGATTGCGCAGAGGCTTGCTCAGCGGCCGTTTTCGGGGCGTCTCTGTCTTTCTTCGACATGAGTGCGTCAATCTTCCGGTCCTGATCGGCTATCTGTCGTTGAAGCGCTTCAATCGCCTGCGCATCGGCATCTTTCATCCCGCGGAGTTGCTGCATGATGACTTCACGATCAAGCAAGTCCCGCACCAGACGGTCTACCGCTTGATTCAATGAGCTATTCGCATCGGCTACCGCCGGCGCTGTGAGAACGGCCTGAGCCCAGGAAGGGTCTTTGAGCGCGCTTCGCTCCTGGAGGAGTTTCAACCAGGCTTTGCTGGATGCGGCCAGCTGGCTTTTCGGTGCGACGGCGAGGACCTTTCCGAAATATTTTTCAGCAACTTCGCGGCTTTCGTACAGTCCTAACAAGCCGCGGGTAAAATACGCATGGTCACAGGTATTCATTTCGTTGCACTTTTGAACCAGCGCATCTTGTTTTCTTGCAAGTGCTTGATAGTTTTTTGATTCTGCTGAATCAACATGAAAATACGGCTGATTCAACGGCAAGGGAGAAGTCCAGCTTGCACAGCCGCTCAATGCAAAAGGAACGATCCACAAGACTGCTCTCTTCATAGTCTGCCTCAACTTATCCCTCCAGGTTTGGTCAACCGTAGGATAAACCGTACAGTCGTCCCTTTCCCAGCTTCGCTTTCAAT
The DNA here is from genome assembly GCA_964412445.1 of uncultured Nitrospira sp. GTDB lineage: Bacteria > Nitrospirota > Nitrospiria > Nitrospirales > Nitrospiraceae > Nitrospira_D. Next base: position 28,494 of record CAYPOR010000019.1, on the reverse strand, counting down.
CCAGATTCGCCCGCCGTGGGCTCCGACTACTTTCTTTGCCAGCGCTAACCCCAGCCCGCTCCCCGCGGAAGAATTCTTTGCCTTGTTTTTCCCCTGATAAAACCGTTCAAAGATGTGGGGAAGATCGTCGGAGGCGATACCGGGCCCTGCATCGGAGACGGCCACCTCCAACACTCCCGACTTGGGATCGGGAACCATCTGTAGTTTGACGATGCCCCCTTCCGGACTGAATTTCAAGGCGTTCGACAAAAGATTATCCAACACCTGTTCGATGCGGAGGGCATCGGCTTTTACCCACAACCGTTCTTTGGGTTGCTCCGAGATCAGTTGTATATGTTTCGAATCAGCCAGCAGTCTGACTTTATTAACGGAGATATCCGCGATTCGGTTCAGATCAATAGGGACGATTCGATATTCCATCATACCGGCTTCCATCTTGGAAAGATCAAGAATTGTCGAGATGAGATGAATCAGCCGCCGGCTGCTGTCGGCCATGATCCGAAGAGTCGTCCGCTGCTCTTGCAGCAACGGGCCCGGAATCTCATCGAGGAGCAGGTGTGTCCCTTCCTGAATCGACGCCATCGGAGTGCGCAGCTCGTGCGAGACGTGCGCCAGAAACTCGGACTTCATGTCGTCCAGTTCCTGCAGTTTTCCGCCCATCCAGTTCACGGTATCGACCAGATCGCGAAGCTCCGCCGGCGCGGTAATCTCCAACGGCGTGCCGAATCTCCCTTGCCCGATCAACTTGATATGCCCCTGCAACTGACGCAGCGGACGCAAGATGCTGTAACTGGCAATCGCCGCAAGGCCGAGACCGAAGACCAGAGCGACCAGTACCAGCTGCTCCGTCACCGCTTCCGCCTGCGCCGCGCTCGCGCGGGATTCACTGACGCCGACGCTCACGCGGGCTTCATGGACATCGATGTAGCTTTGAATCGTTGCGGACATCTTATCCGTCAGCGCGTCGCGGCGGTTTTCGTATCCCGGTCCGCGCACGCCGGCTTTCTCATCGGACTGTTCGAATTCATCATGAAAGAGGACCAGGCGCTCCTGCAGCAATTGGCCGGTTTCTTGAAGCAATGCGATTCCCTGGGGAGCGGTCTCCTGAGCGCGGAGATGCTGGAGATTGCGCTGAAACTCCTCGACCTCTTCATTGAAATTCGTGAGGAAGGTTCGATCTTTTGTCGCCAGATATTTTTTCTCGCTGTTCAGTTGCGCAAACAGCGAACCTTGCAACCGTTTGGCTGCCTCGACGGCAGGATAGTGATAGGAGGCCATCTCCGTACTCAATGCCGTCAGCTGCCGCAGCTGAAACAGGGCATACAGATTGACTCCTGCCATCACCGCGATAATGACGAGGCAGGTCAGGACCAGCCGCCAAAAAATGGATAATCTCACAATCTGCGTGCTCTTCGTGCCCGTAGTGAGTGGCTCAATGCCGACTGTAGGTAAAACCATACGCTATTTCACATCCCATCTCAATATTAGACTCTGTGGTTTGCCCGTAGGATCGCCGCATCTTCCGTGTACCGCCGGACTTGATCCGGAACGGAATCAAGCCATGGCAACCACGTTGAAGAGGATCGATAGACGCCGTGAAGCGGACCTATTCTCTCTCAACCCGGCCGGCAAACACGCGCCGCCGGTGAGAAGAGCCGTGGAGCAATGCAAAGAGATGGCCGCGGAACAAGAGGATGGCCATCGCGACGGGAGGAGTGAAGAGAATCGCCAAAATCCAGTACACGTCAGACGGCAGTCCCAGATAGCCGAACCATCCGCCTAGCACTGTGAACGGTAGAATCAAGAGCTGAAAGAAATCGAGTCCGGCACCCCGGCCAAGCCGGCTCGACAGACTCACGAACTGTTGAAGACCGGCCGGCGACAGTACTACGGGAAGAATCAACAGGCCGAAGGGTAAGAACCATTCGATCCAATTTTCCAACACAAATTCGTAGCAGGTCTTCAGCACATCCAGCGGAGAATCGTGGCGGACCTGATAGATCACCTCCGGCGCCGGATTCAACAGAATGAAGAGCAGCAGGAGCGCCGCCGAGGAAAGAAAGTGGCCATAGGGATTGGCTTGTGTTCCCATGTCGAGCGCCATGACTGGAAGCCATAAGATAAAGCCGACTCCGATGACTTCCCAAAAGTAACAACCCACACTGTCCTGGATATCCTGCATCCGGAGTGAACGCGCCCCGCCGAGCGATTGTTCGATCAACGACAGCGTCGCCCCCACCAACAGCGCATTGAGCGCACCGAGGAGAAAGCCGCCGGCAACCCCCAAGGAACCGGCGACCTGCGAAACTCCGACAAAAAGACCGGCAAATCCCACCAACGCCAGCATCGCAATCCAGCCGTGACGGAGCGACCGTACGGTAGACCGGAACGATTGCCGATACAGTTCATACAACGAGGACATGTGACTGGACATAGCCGACTTTTACCGCGTGAGTTGTTACAGAGGCGGGCTGCTCCAGGAGCGACCGCATCGACCGTTCGGAGAACGTCATCCGGCACGAGCCCGCACCATAATCCGGAACGGCCGGCTGGTCAAGAACGGACCGGATACAGGAGAAACACCCGCATCATGGGTTGACACGCGAGCGCCGATGATTATGTAGATTCTCACTGGCAATTCGTACACTTCTCGCGGAGGGATCCCCGTGGATATGAATACCATGACCGTCAAGCTTCAGGAAGCGCTGCAAACGGCCTCGTCGCACGCCATGCGCCGCAGCCACCAGGGCATCGATGTCGAGCACCTGTTGCTCGCTCTCCTCGATCAGGAGGGTGGCACGACTTCATCGTTGCTGGAACAAGCCGGAGTGGCGCTTTCTGCCGTTCGTCAGGCCGTCGATCAGGCGCTCGGCAAACTGCCGCAGGTACAGGGTGCGAGCGGCGGTCCCGGACAGGTCCATGTCACCAATCGCTTGAGTCACGTCCTGACCAAGGCCGAAGACGAAAAAGCGTCGTTGAAGGACGACTATCTGAGTGTCGAACATGTGCTGCTTGCCATGGTTCAGGAAGGCGGTGTCTTCAAAAAACTGGGCGTGACGCGGGAGCGTCTCTTGTCCGGTTTGCAGCAGGTGCGGGGCAATCAACGGGTGACGTCGCAGGACCCCGAAAGCACCTATCAGTCGCTTGAAAAGTACGGACGCGATCTGACCCGGGCGGCGGGCCAGGGCAAGCTCGATCCGGTCATCGGCCGCGACGATGAAATCCGCCGGGTGATTCAAATTCTCTCCCGGCGCACCAAGAACAATCCGGTCCTGATCGGCGAGCCCGGCGTGGGGAAAACGGCCATCGTTGAAGGCCTGGCTATCCGGATTATCAAGGGCGATGTTCCGGAAGGGCTGAAACAGAAACGGGTCATTACACTGGATATGGGAGCGCTGGTCGCCGGCGCAAAATTTCGCGGCGAATTCGAAGAGCGACTTAAGGCCGTACTCAAGGAAATTCAATCGTCGCAGGGGCAAATCTTACTCTTCATCGACGAGCTGCACACCGTCGTCGGAGCCGGCGCCGCCGAGGGTTCGATGGATGCAGCCAACCTGCTCAAGCCCATGCTGGCGCGCGGTGAGTTGCACCTCATCGGAGCCACCACCCTCGATGAATACCGTAAACATATCGAAAAGGATGCCGCGCTTGAACGGCGGTTCCAGACGGTTCTAGTCGATCAACCGTCGGTCGAGGATACGATCTCGATTTTACGTGGTCTGAAAGAACGTTACGAAGTTCACCATGGCGTGCGCATTAAGGACGGCGCGCTCGTAGCCGCGGCAAAATTGTCGAACCGATACATCGCGGATCGGTTTCTGCCCGACAAAGCCATCGATCTGGTCGATGAAGCGGCGGCGCGGCTGCGGACCGAGATCGATAGTCTCCCGGCTGAGCTGGATGAAGTCTCCCGCAAAGTGCTCCAACTGGAAATCGAGCGCGAGGCGCTCCGGAAAGAGAAAGATCAGGCGAGCGCCGCCCGGTTGACCACGCTGGAATCCGAGCTGGCCGAGAAACAGAGCACCGTGCAAGCGCTCAAGACGCAGTGGGATTCGGAGAAGGCCTCGGTCGGCCGCCTCCGGAAGACCAGGGAAGCCATCGAAGAAGTGAAATTAAAAATCGAACAGGCCGAGCGGGCCTACGATCTCAATCGCGTGGCGGAACTCCGGTATGGAGACCTCCCCCGTTTGGAACGGGAGCTGGCCATCGAACAAACGTCCCTGGGGAAAAAGCAGGATCAGAACCGGCTGCTCAAGGAAGAAGTCGATGAAGATGAGATTGCCGCGGTTGTGAGCCGCTGGACCGGTATCCCCGTGTCCCGGTTGATGGAAGGCGAATCGGACAAACTGCTCAAGCTCGAAGATCTGTTGCATCAGCGGGTCATCGGGCAAGATGAAGGCGTGCGCGCGGTGGCTGATGCGGTGCTGCGGGCGCGGTCCGGCATCAAAGATCCCAACCGGCCGATCGGATCGTTTCTCTTTCTCGGCCCGACCGGTGTGGGGAAAACCGAACTGGCGCGGGCGCTGGCCACCGTGCTGTTCGACGACGAGAGCAATCTCATCCGTATCGACATGTCCGAATATATGGAGAAACACACCGTCGCCCGCCTGATCGGTGCGCCTCCCGGCTATATCGGCTTTGAGGAAGGCGGTCAGTTGACCGAAGCGGTTCGCCGCCGCCCGTTCTCTGTCGTGCTGTTCGATGAAATCGAAAAAGCGCACCACGATGTGTTCAACGTGTTCTTGCAGATCCTGGACGACGGCCGGCTGACGGATTCACAAGGCCGGACTGTCGACTTCAAGAACACCGTGCTGATCATGACCTCGAACATCGGCAGTCCGCAGATTCTGGAGGCACAACAGACCGGTGCGTCGTATGAAGACATGCGGTCGGTCGTCATGGGGGAACTCCGGCAGCATTTCCGTCCCGAGTTTCTCAACCGTGTGGATGAAACCGTCGTGTTCCACCCGCTGGCTTCGGGGCAGTTAGTGAAAATCGTGGAGATTCAACTGGAGCGGTTGCGGATGCGGCTCGCCGAGCGGCGGATTCAGCTGGCCATGACCCCGGCGGCACTCGCCTGGCTGGGGGAGCGCGGCTACGACCCGGTCTACGGCGCGCGACCGCTCAAACGGCTGATTCAGCAGGAACTGGAAACGCCGCTCGCACGGCTGTTGGTGAAGGGAGCATTGCGTGACGGTGAGACCGCATCCATCGACCTGAAAGACAACACCCTGGTAATTATTCCGACGGTATCGGCGGAAGGCTGAGCGCTGATCAACACGCAGGACGTGCGCTACCCGAGCTTGACGGCGCCGCCCGAGACGTCCTGCGTCGTGCCGCTGGCGCGAAGCTTGTCGATTTTCCACTCCTTCGAGGACACCTCCAAGAGGTGGCCCTTCATCGTGGGGAATTCACCCTTGGAAAAGATCACCAGGTTCGGCGCTTTCACATCGAACTGGAGCAGGATTTTTCCCGAGGTCGATTCTTTCAATGTGACCGTCTTGGGTGTTTTGCTCACATCATAGGCCCGCCGCTCGTTGAACATAATCGTACTGTCGACCAGTTTCACGAGCATTTTCCCGGTCTGATCAAAGAGAGCGAAATTCAGGAGAATGGCTCCGGTCGAGGGATGTTGCGCGACCTGAATGAGCGGCACGCCCTCGATTTCAATTGTGCCGTCCGTATTGCGATAGACATTCGAACCGACTTCAAGATCCATGGTTCCCCTCGTGTGACCGACCGTCAGTAAAAAAGGCGATGTCGTTACGACTTCTTGATGCGATCGAGAATCAAGGCAATGCAGCCTCCCAGCAGCCCCCCGCCAATGATGGTGGTGAGCAGTTCCGCCAGCTTGAGCGTCCAGACGGACCCTTGCGCCTGCATGACATCGCGAATGCCTCCTTGCAGCATCAGCACGGAGAGGGCCATCGTCGCCCCCACAACAAACCACCACAGAAACACTTTCATGGTAGCCAACACGGCCGTCACACCTCTATCGCCCGATCAAGGGCCCGATACTGAATGGCCTCCGCGACGTGAACGGCCTCAATCTTATCAGAGTCCGCTAAATCAGCAATGGTTCTGGCAACGCGCAGGATCCGCCCATGCGCACGCGCCGACAGATTGAGCTTCGCCATCGCCTGTTCCAGCAACTCCTGAGGTCCTGCCGCGAGCCCACAATACCGCTTCACGAGTCTGGGCTTCAACTGGGCATTCGTATAGATCCCCTCATCCCGATACCGCACCTGCTGTCTCCCCCGCGCGGCCAACACGCGGGTGCGGATCGCGGCCGAGCTTTCCGTCGGGGGCAGTTCATGGCGCAACTCTCGAATCGGCACCGGCGGTATCTCTAAATGCAAATCCAGGCGGTCGAGCAAGGGGCCCGACAGCTTGGCGCGATACCGGCGGATTTGCGGCACCGTACAGACACAGGGCCGCGACCGGTCGCCATAATATCCGCAGGGACAGGGATTCATGGCGGCGATCAGCATGAAGCGGGCCGGATAGCGTATGGTTCCGCTGGCTCTCGTCAGCGTCACATGCCCGTCCTCCAGCGGTTGCCGCAATCCCTCCAGCACCGGACGCTTGAACTCGGGCGATTCATCCAGAAACAGCACGCCGTTATGCGCCAGCGAGACCTCGCCCGGTTTCGGAACGGCTCCGCCGCCTACTAACCCGGCATCCGAGATACTGTGATGCGGAGCCCGGAAGGGCCGCACCATCAGCAAGGGCCGATCCGGCGCCAGCTGTCCCGCCACGCTATGCACGCGTGTCGTTTCGATCGCTTCGCCCAATTCCATGATCGGGAGAATCGACGGGAGACGGCGCGCCAGCATTGTTTTTCCGGATCCCGGCGGCCCCACCATCAACAGATTGTGCCCACCGGCGGCGGCCACTTCCAGCGCCCGCTTCGCGTGATCCTGTCCGCGCACATCGGCATAATCGTCATCATCCGCCGGCCGGAACGATTCGAGATGGTTCAGGCACGACAGGCTGGGAGTGAGCGCAAGGTTTCCTTTCAGGAACTCGACAGCTTCAGGCAACGTGTGGAGCGGATAGGCATGAACGCCCTCCACGAGCGCCGCTTCGGTGCCATTGGCGGCGGGCAAGAGCAAGTCGTAGCCTTTGCGACAGGCCAACCCGAACGATAAAGCGCCGGTGATAGACTTGATCCGGCCGTCCAGTGACAGTTCTCCCAACAGTACCCGCCGGTCCAGTGCCTCCTGCGGAATCACTTCTTCAGCAACGAGGATCCCGATGGCAATGGCCAGGTCGAGTCCGGAACCTTCTTTCTTGATCCCGGCGGGAGCGAGATTGACGGTAATGCGTTTGGCGGGAAAATGAAAACCCGTGTTCTTCAGCGCGGCGCGGACGCGATCACGGCTTTCGCGGACAGTCGCGTCCGGCAACCCCACCACGGAGAATTGCGGAAGCCCGCCGGAAATATCGACTTCGACGTCGATAAGATGCGCATCCAGCCCCACGAGTGCGGCACTCGCGACCTTGGCCAGCATGGAACGTCATACCTTTCTGTGCCCGACGGACGCGGATTATAGAAACTCCACCATAGTGTTGCAAGCGAATGATCAGGCATGCGGTGTACCAATGGCCGCCCTTCCGGGAAAACTGTATAATGCCCGGCATGCCTGGCTTACTTCGCTGGTTTGTTCCGTCGGTAGGGCTCCGCGGATGCACGGGTGCCGCGGTTCTTTCCGGAGCGGGTGTGCTTCTGCTCGGCCTGTGCGTCGATACGGTTCTTGCCGGGCACGCGTGGGCTCATGCGACGCCCGAACCATTCCCGGTACAGGTTCAACGATCCGCCAGAACCGCCTCACCGTTCATCGGTTCGGCGATGGCCGTGCTCGCCACGTTGCAGGATGCAGGGGTACTTCCTCCGGAAGGCACTCCGGAAGCGAATCACATCATCCGATTTGTCATTCAGTTTCAGTCGGTCTTCACGAAAAGTGAACATGAGGAGGTCCGGGAATTTGTTCGACAGGCTCTGGTTCCAGACGCCGGCGGCCTGGATGCGGACATCGTTGGAAAGCTCCGCGCAACCGGCTGGACCGCAGACCTGTTGGAGCGACTCTCCGATGAAGAGGCGCGACACACACCGGAACGCCTGCACCTGCTCGCCCCAGGGTTCGCGCCGTTCAATCTGTCGGTCGAAGAGTTTCACCGGTTCATGCAGCTGGTGCGGGATGCCCGTCAGGCCTTTCGGGACCGCGGGCTTGAGTTTCGAGATATATTTTCATCACGAAGAAAGGAGATGCCCGGAGCCGGATCACGTTAGTGTCCGATGAGGTGTTTAAGATGCGTCAATGCAGCACACGAAGGAGGCAGTCATGGCAACACGCGCGTACATCCTGATTAAGGTCAAAGCGGGCAAGACCAAAGACGTCGTTCAGGCGCTCAAGAAGATTACCGGTGTCGAGCAAGCCCATTCCTGTTTCGGTCGGCCGGATATTTTCGTCTTCATCAGCGTACAGGATGAGCGCATGCTCTCCGACGTCGTGATTACGAAAGTGCATGCCATTGAAGGGGTCGAGGAAACCGACACCCATATCGTCGCGGATGCCTAACCCCGGGCCGGAAACATCGGGAAGACAGGAGAGATTGCGGCAGCAGGACCTGACGGACGGCTTATGCCTCTATCGGGAGGGTCACGGTCCTGCCGCCGTTCTCGGCTGAACGGTAGCAGGCTTCGGCGATTTCGACGGCCCGGCAGCCGTCCTCTCCGGTAATCGGCATCGGAGTGTTTCGCTCCAACGCATGAAGAAACTCCCGCAGCGTGGTCAGCACGGTCGGACTCTGCGGCATCGACCGTTCTTCGCAACGGGAGGCGCTGTCTGTCATGCGCAATTGCCGGTTTGTCCAATCCGCTGTAAGTGTTCCGTTTGACCCGATCCATTCCGCCCGCCCTACCCGTGTGGCTTCCACCCGCGCCACCTCGATCTTGCAATCGATTCCACTCCTCGTCCGGAGATGGATCGTCGCCGATGTCTCCGGATGCTCCGGCGGCAGTCGATCCAGGACGCACTGCACGGTGTGAACGTCCTCTCCGGAGAGCACGCGGACAAGATCCAGCAGATGCACGCCGAACTCCAGCAGCGCGCCTCGCCGTCCGTACCCCTCGGCATGATCCGCACTCCGTCCCTTCGTCTCAATCCGGCTCGTCAATTCCAGCCGTCGGGGCTCGCCGATTCGTGCACGGGATGCCAGCAGCGCTCGAATCGTCTCGTCGTACCGGAGCGTGTGGGCCGTCATCAACGGCACGCCTGCCCGCGTCGCCGCATCGACCATGATGCGCGCGTCGCGGTAATTCGTCGCCAGTGGCTTTTCGATGAGCAGCGGCTTCCGCGCCGCGACGGCGGCAAGGCACAGATCTTTATGGAGCACCGGCGGGACGACCAGGATGATCGCATCGACGCGAGGATCCGCGATCAGTTGCTCAGGCCGGTCGTAGATTGTGACGGCCTCACTCCCTGGTATATCCAGTCCACGCTCCGGATGCCGCCGGCAGACCGCGCGCAATCGGGCATTCGAGAGATCCCGAATCACGTGGCGGGCATAGCGGATGCCATGACGCCCGGCTCCGATGAGGCCTAAACCGATCTCAGACGATGACATAGAAACTCCTCTTGACCGGCACTGTAGACAGGAAGTCCCCGCGGGTCAATGAGACGGGGCCCGCCGCTCCGTTGACATTCCCGCGAACGGTTCCCTATAGTCTGGTCACCGGTCGTTTCGGGACCGGCTGTCTGACATACGCGCCGGGAAAGGGTTGAGCAGCATGACCACGACGACCACCACACATACGGCCCCGTTTTCGTTGGATCAGATCGGGACAGGGATCGCCCGGTTCCCGAGCGGCGTGCCCATTCCGACCCATAGCGATGCCATGGTCGATCCCTATATCAAGACACGCCAGCCGAAGGAAGTGCAGGTCGAAACCATTCTGTTCTGGCCTCAGACGAAGGCCCTTTATCCGAGCCTCGTTCTGCTTCATGATCGCTGGGGCTTGACCGGACAAATCAAAGACCTCGGCGCCCGTCTGGCCTGTGAAGGGTATGTCGTCATCATTCCCAATCTGTATGGCCGGATCGGCGGAATGGTCACCGCCAATGATGAAGTCGGCGCCGCGTTGATGGCCAAAATCGACGATTCGCTGGCGATTCGGGATATCAACTCCTGTTGCGAATATCTCAATACAAAAGATTTCACTAAACGGAATATTCACGGCGTCGTCGGGTATGGAATGGGTGCTTCGCTGGCGCTCCGGTTCGCCGCTCAACGGAAGCGATTGCGCGCGACTGTGGCCTACTACGGGAAGATGTTCCAGCCACGGGAACTGATGAAGGAAGTCATCTCTCCGATTCTCTACCATCACGCAGGACAGGACACCTGGGCGACCGCAGACGATGCCGAGCAACTGCGCGCCGCCGCCGCTGAATACGGCAAACAGGTCGAGGTGATCACCTATCCCGATGCGCCGCACGCTTTCTGCAACGATATGAAAACCGATTCCTATCGCGCGGATCTCACGACCCAGGCATGGGAGCGATCGGCCGTGTTTCTCAAAGCCTGCTTTCAAGGAACCTGATGTGACTCACCGCCGGCGAATCCTCCACCGACTTGTCTGAACTATGCGCCCTTCTATACGCCTGACGGTTGCCGTCATTGCTCTCCTGAATATGCTCCCGTTTTCCGGCCATTCTGCGGGCCTGTCATCCGCCGGCGCAGCGGAGTCCCCGGCGGGACCGGTCGATTTCGCCCCCGTGTTGCAGAAGCACGGCGAGCAGCTCGGCGCGGTGGCCGGTGATGCACAGGCGGTAGGGCTTTTCGTCGCGCATATCGGTCCCGCGCTGGGTTTGCACGACGTTGCCGGTACGCTGGCGGCCAAAAACATTCCCTCAAAAGTCGCCAAAGAACTGGGCATCCAGGAACTGACGGTATCGGCCCAGCGGCTGGTGGCTGCATTGTCCGCCTGGCAGGCGGCCGACCGTGTCCTCCATTCCTTGAGCGAGCCGGCGACTCCGGTCGCCGCTCCGCCGCCGTCGGTGAACTGGATTCAGGCGTCGGCGCCCTTCCCTTCCCTTGCTCACATGACGAAAGAGTTGACGCAACCAGCCGAGTCGAAGCCTGATGCCGCCGCAATCGATCGCATGCCGCTTGCCCTGTCAGCCGGACGGCTCGCGCTTGACGCGCAGCAGCGGGCGATCGCGGAATGGTGGCAACTCAAGAGCTGGAAAGACCGGGTGCGCACGGTGCGCGGACGCAACAAGGTCTGCGGAACCTGGCAATGGATCATCCACAATCACCAGCAACACCATCAGGAACAGAAGCTCTCATTACTCTTCCCCCCACCGGGGCCTGAGTATCCCCTGCCCCCCGGTCTGGTCGAGACTGTTGTGCTTGGAGAAAACGTGTATCTCCGCTGGGAAAGCAACGGCCAGGTCCAGGAAGACAGCCTGCAATTCACCAAAGAAGGGAGAGGCCTGGAAGGCACCTTCGTGAATTCTCAAGGTGGATGGGGATCAATCAGCGGCAAACGGACCAGCGACTGCAAGCCGTAATCTGCCGTCCGGATATTTATTCGCTCTGAAGCGAAACCGATTCACGCCAGATAGACCAGCCGAATAGAATCCAGCCCGTGATAAACGCCAGGCCCCCGACCGGCGTGACGGCGCCGAGCCAGCGGATTCCGAGCAGCGAGACCCCATAAAGACTCCCGCAAAACAAGAGCACCCCGACGGCGAAACACCAGCCGGCCCGCGCCGTTTTGGGACGATCGAAAATCCGGCCGGCCAATCCCGCCGCGATGATCCCCAATGCGTGATACATCTGATACCGGGCGGCGGTCTCAAAGACCGTGAGCATCGGCGGGTCCAATACGGACTTCAGCATATGGGCGCCGAACGCGCCCGCTGCTACGGCAAGCGCGGCCAACAGGCATCCGATTCCGATGAGCGTTTGGCAGGATCTGCGTGACTGCATTGAGGTCTCGCGGTATGGTGTGTGGCAGACAGACGCCGTTCGAGCCCATTCTAGCAGACTCCCAGGTGTTGCAACATGCCGATTGAATGTCCGCGTTGCCTCCAGATGAACGCCGATTCGTCGCTGTCGTGTGATTGCGGTCACGACCTCACGACCATCGTTCGCCGCCGTTTGACTCAGCGCCCTGACGCGCCGAAAACCAGGCCGGTCGGAAATCATGCGCTCGAAAAACCGTTGACCTACTGGCAGTTTTCAATCGGTGTGGCGATTGTGGGGTTGCTGCTCATGACAGGCGAGGGACTGAGGCTCAAGCTGGACCTGGGATCCCGCGCGACCTCCCGTCTGATCGTCGATAGTATGCTGATCGGGCTTACCGACTTAGCCGGAGCTCTGGCGGTGGGAGCGTTGGCGTGGATGATCGTCTGGGTGGCGCTCTCGTATGATGAAGGCCGTTTTCGCCCCTGTCCGAAGCGCACGACTCTGGGCGCCACTATCAGCGCTGCGGTGCTGATTTTCCTCGGCCGTCTGACACCGCCGGACGTCATCGGCCACTATTTTGTTCAGGGCCTCCTGTTTCTCGCGGTCGGCATTCCGGCCTACCTGGCCGGATCACGCCACTGGCTGGGAAAATGGTAACCGCTTTCTACAGGATTTTCTCCGGCCACTGCCTGATCCCGCCCCCCGGTCCCGCAACCGACTAGTCACAGACTCCATCGATCAAAGGATCGCAAACGAGCGACCCGATTGCCGGCGGACGCATGTAGGCCGACGACGGATCTTGCGAACCGAGCGCGCCCTTGATAGGCGGACCTCCCGGCATTCCCGGCAAGCCCCGTCCGGCAGAACTTAATGTACCGGGTTTAGCGGAACTGGGTATGGTTCCGGTCCCTTGCATGAGTGAAGGCGAGGAGACAGGCGCCGACGTTGCGCTGCCGGTTCCACCGGCAGGATCAAGCCCGCTTTGCAGGCTGGACGAAGGCGGATTCTGCGGATTCGCCGGGGTTGGGCTGGTTTGCGCCGGCACGGAAGAGACACAGACGGTCGAGACGAGAAGAATCAGCAGAACGACTCGGGGCATCGGATCATCCCTATCCGGTACAAACTCACGGGATGTGAGCGCATGCGGAACAGTAGAACACATGGTGCGCGAGGCGGGAATTGAACCCGCACGCCATTGCTGACCCAGGATTTTAAGTCCTGTGCGTCTGCCGATTCCGCCACTCGCGCATGCGGCGCAGTGTAGCGGGAAAGTCGACCGAGCCGCAACACTTTCCGGCGCTCAGTGATGTCGTCACAATCCGCCGGATGGCGTGAAGTCACGTGGGCGTTGCGGGCGAGGTTGAGCGTGAGTTCGAAGTTCCCGCTCAACCTCGCTTCGACCGCGACTCTGAAACGAACAACGTTACGCCGCCTCAATCGAGGGCCGCGTCTCACGAGGCTGCGCCAACTGCTTCCCGCGGTTCATCACTTCCTGCACGCCGGATTGAAGACTGCGACCAAACCGGGCGGCCTGCACCTGCGCCTTTTTCGCATACCGTCCGATATCCCGGCGTGTTTCCGTTCCGGCTTTCGGCGCAAACAAAATGCCCAATCCTGCTCCGATCACAGCTCCACCCGCGATCATCGCGGCCACCTTGGCTGCCTGCTTTCCCTGTTCCGACATCGCATGCCTCCCGGTTATTGGTGACGATTTACGGAGGGTCTGTAGTCTGCCCTCCTGGAGGCTGAGTACAGCAGATACCATGCCAGGTCATAGACGGGTGAATTTCGCCTGAATTGCTTCGCGCCGCTTCACGACGGTTAAGACGGTCTCATGAACGGTGCCGTTTTCTCCACAGTCAGTCACACACTCGTTTCACAAATCTCACACATTCAGAAGTGTTCCTGAAAAGCAGCGCCAGAATTGGCTTTGCGGATGTGATGCGCCGCCCTGCCATGCCGGTCGGCTTGCTTTGAAGAGGCGGCTTCCCTATGATCCCGGCAGATTACGAATTGGAGGTTCCATGGGTTCGTTCGCGGCGCTCCCCTATCCCCATATCAATCCGGTTTTTCTTGAAATCGGTCCGCTCCAGTTCCGCTGGTACGGGTTGATGTATCTGATCGGCCTGACGGCCGCCTATTTCTTGATTCGCCGCAGGGTCGCCGAACAGCACATCCCGCTCACGCCCGATCAAATTTACGACATGGTCGTCTTTGCGGCGTTCGGCGTCTTTCTGGGCGGCCGCATCGGCTATACGCTGTTCTATAATTTTTCGTATTACGCGCAGAACCCGCTGAAGATCTTCGCCGTCTGGGAAGGCGGCATGTCCTTTCATGGCGGCCTCATCGGCACGATCATCGCGCTGGTCTGGTTCAGTAAACGGCAGGGATTGCCCGTCTATACGATTGCGGATCTGGCTGCCGCGGTGACGCCGATCGGGTTGGGGTTCGGGCGGCTCGGCAATTTCATCAATGGAGAACTGTACGGACGCGCCACCGATGTGGAGTGGTGCATGGTCTTCCCGGCAGGAGGGTCGGCGTGCCGCCATCCTTCCCAGCTCTATGAAGCCGGACTCGAAGGTATTTTATTGTTTACGATTCTCTGGGTGCTCGCGCGCACGTCACCGCCGCCGGGGTCGCTCTGCTGGACGTTCAGCGCTGGTTACGGCATCAGCCGCATGATCGTGGAATTGGTGCGGGAGCCCGATCAACATATCGGCTTTGTGCTCGGCCCGATCACGATGGGGCAGATGCTGTCCGCTCCCATGGTGATGTTAGGCCTGTTTATGCTGGTCTGGGGCTATCACACACGGTCTCTCGATCGCTCCCGTTCGATGCCGCCTCCTCAATAAGGCATCTCGTCGTCATCCAGGCCGACATGGTGTCCCAGCTCATGCACCAAGGTGTCCGCGATTTCCCGGACCATGTCCGCCTCCGTCTCGCATTGCCGGAGAATCGGCCCGCGGTAGAGCGAGATCTGCGCCGGCTCCTGGCCTCCCGGTCGAAAGAACGACTCATCGTTCAGTGAAAGTCCATGATACAGGCCGAGCAGCTCTTCCCCCTCCTCGATTTCCAGGTCCCTCAGCACCGACGCAGGCGGCTCTTCTTCCACAACGACCGCGACGGCATCGAGCAACCGGGCATACTCGGCGGGCAAGCGCCCCATCGCCCGCTCGACGACACGGGCAAACGATTCCGGCGACAGCGGACTACGCGCTCCGGACATCGTTAGAAGCGTTGGCCTGGCGTGGGGTCCAGATAGGACTTCTGCCGTAAATTGTGATTGAGTCCGGTCTCTCTGAGCGGCGGTGAATCCCAAATCACTTTATTTCCCGGAGCCAGGTTCGCGGCTTCCACATAGTGCTTCTTGGCCTCTACCTTGTTGCCTATGCGATCCAGCGAGACCGCCCAGTTGTAATGCGCCTCCGCCAGCGTCGGTTGCGCAGCGGCCGCGGTTTGGAAAGCCTGAACCGCCCCGGCCCAATCTTTTGAACGGAAGAGCCGGTCCCCTTCCGTCATGGCGGAGGCCGCCTTTGCCGAGGTGTCACCGGGCATTGGCAGAATCGTGACGGGAGGTCTTGTCTGACCGACGCAGCCACCGGCCAATCCGCAGAGCACGACCAGCGCAAGATAGAATCGCATAAGGAGTCTCCTGTTAAAGTTCAACCCCCGTCCCGCAACGGAGAAACAAAATCTGTGCGGAAATCTCCGAAAGCTGCAAGCTCCTTTGCGCGGCCGTCTTATAGAGAGTCATCTGGATGCGATATCGCTCGGCCCGCTCCTGCGCATCCTTCGCCGCCACAGCGTCTGTCTTATAGTCCCCAATCCAGATTCGATCGTCAAGCCGGTAGATGACATCCATGACTCCGTGCACGATCCGGCCGTCTTCACCCGACATGGTGAACGGAACCTCACGACCGAGAATGGTCGCGGCAACAAGCCGGCGGTAGGGCTCGGAGTGAATGAAGTGACCGAGAATTTCCCGCAGAGAGTCCGAGAGCGCGGGAATCGGCTCCGTTTCGTCAGGAACCAGCCGTTGAACCGTCGGATCAATACGATCGAGTAGTGTTTGCGGCGGCAAGCGAAAGTCCCACTGTTCGAGCAAACGATGGGCCAGCACGCCGACCAGTTTCCCTGTCTCACGATCCGCTCCGCCCGACGCGGGAGGGAAACTGCCGGACAGGACTTCCGTTCCCATGAGGCTGGGGGTGAGCAGGACAGGAGTCCGGCGGGCGCCGGCCCAGCGTCCCTCTCGTTCGCTCCATAGTTGTGCGATCATGCCGGGATCCTCCGCCCTTGGCGTTGAGGCCGGTCCGGCGGACCGGCTCACGCGCTTGCGGGGCGGCGCGGTTGTCGTTCGGTGTGGTATCACCGATGCGCCGACCGTCAGCGCGACGGTCTCAGGGGCGCCGACCGCTCCCTCCCCGATCTCTTGCAACATGCCCAGGACGGTTTCCCCTGATGCGCGACCGGTGACTCCGCCGGACAACACCAGCATATCCTTCGCTCTCGTCATACCGACATAGAGCACCCGCCTCCGCTCGGCTTCCTCGCGGATCTTTCGCTTCTCATGCACGAGTACCGCGCCGAAATTGTGCACGCCGCCGAGGGACAGCCCATAAGTTCCGCTGGACCAATCGAAGGTGACAACGGGCAGTTCCCGCTCTCGTCCGCTTCCCTGGTGCAGGCCGGGCAGGACGACGATGGGAAACTCCAAGCCTTTGGCCTTGTGGATCGTCAACACCTGGATGGCATTGGACGATTCCTCTGATAAGGGACTCTCGGCCTCGTCCGGCTGCTCATCAAGCCTGGCGACCATCAGATCGACAAATCCGCTCAACGTCAGGTGCGGGCGATCGGATAATGCCGCCGCCGTGTGCTTGACCTTCATCAGATTTGCCACGGCCTGCTCCCCGTGCAGCAATGCTGCGGCAACTTCCAGAATCGGAAGGCGGTTGAAAATCAGATCCAGCGCGTCAGCCAGCGGCAATGCCGAAACCTGGCGATGAAGCCAGGCCAGATGTCCGTACAGCCGTCGTACCGGAGTTGCCTCCGGACGATCCCAACCGGACAGCGTGTCGCTTCGAAGAAAATCGAAGCCGTTGATCCGGCTGAGTTCATACAATGCGCGATCCTGCAGGCCTCCCAGTGGACTGCGGAGCACTCCGGCAAGCGCCACATGATCATGGGGATGGTCGAGCGCCCGCAGCACATTCATCAGGTCGATGACTTCCTGGCGGCGATAAAAATGTTTTTCCCCCTCGATGACGTAGGGAAGTCCGTAGCGGCGCAATGCGTCGACATAGGTGTCAGCCTGGGTCAGTTTCCGAAACAGCAAGGCGATCTGCCCGGGTTTGACCTGTGGGCGACTCAGTACCTCCTCGGCAAGCCAGCGGGCCAGGGTTTCCCCTTCCGCCCTCGTCGCACCGGCGGCATCGAATGCCCGTTCGTCCTGGGCCGGAAGCGTTACCTGGAGACGGACCCCGGCATCGAACGTTGAGAGGCGCCGCTGCGGCTGCACTTCCAGCCTGACATTGGCCGGTTGCACGAGGGGGCGGCGTTCAAAGAGACGGTCGAAAACATCGTTGACCGGCCCTAAGACAGTTGCATCGCTTCTGAAATTCGTCGTGAGCGTCTGGACCGCCCCTCCATCCTGCTCGATCTTCTGTACGACCCGGTCGAAGGCTTCGATGTCGGCGCGCCGAAAAGCATAAATCGATTGCTTGGGGTCACCCACGATGAAGAGCTTGCCGGGCTCCAATGCCATCTCTTGCCATGTTGTGGCCTGGGCACCCGGGCATTCGGAAATTGCGAGTATGAGTTCGTACTGAACCGGGTCGGTATCTTGAAACTCATCCACCAGCACCGCGCGATAGTCCCGTTTGATCCGTTCGCGGATCAACCGGTGATCCCGCAACAAGGTGCGGGCCCTGGCCAACAGCCCGTCGAAGGAGACCCATCCCTTCAGCCTGAACGACAGGCGGATCTCGGCAACCAGCGGTCCTATAAGACTTAACGTAGCCTTGAAGAAGTCACGTCTAACTGATTGTAATTTCTGAGCTGTCTTAATGATTGTTTCAGCTTCTAAAAATTCTTCTTTTTCCCATCCGGCGACGCAACTCCCCAGGTCTTTCTCCAGCAATTCACGATCGGCGGCGGGCAGGGCCTGAATTCCTGCCGGTCCCTGCTCCACGATCGCCGTCATGAGACTCACCGCTGCCGCCAGCATCTGCTCGATCTTCCGGCGCTTCGGCCGGTCATGCGCATCGAGTAAGACCCGGCCGCGTTCGCCGGTTTGCCGGACCCAGTCCACGATTGCCGGACTTAACTTCTCATCCTTGAGCTGCGCCTCGACCGTATCCAGATCGACCAGCTCACTGCAGAGCGCCCGGGTCAGACCTCGCAGATCTTCCAAGGTGGTGACGCTCAGTACCTCGCGCCAGAGATGGTGGCAGGAGCCCAGCCGGCTCAACTCCCGATCGACCCAGATATCCCATGCCGCCGTAAAATGTTCGTCGAAGCGAAGACCGTCGTCCTCCTGAAAGGCGGGATCGACACCGCCCTCCAGCGGATGCAGCCGCAGGAGATGGGCTGCAAAACTGTGCAGCGTGCCGATCTGCCCCTTCTCGAGATCGCGCAACGCCGCTGCCGCCCTGGACGCGACCTCCTCCCTCGAGAGGCCATAGCGCGTGCAGAGGTCCGCCGCCGAAACGGCGCCGCCGTCCCGGGCTCGTGCCGCATCAACCTCGGGCTGAGCCAGGACCGTCAACCGCTCACGGAGACGGACCTTCATTTCCGTGGCGGCTTTGTTTGTAAAGGTCAAGGCCACGATCTCGGTCACCGTGACAGGATCGGGATGCTTGACGAGCAGATGCACCAGTCGATTCACGAGCAGCGTCGTCTTGCCGGTTCCGGCGCCGGCCACCACCACGACATTCCGGTCGAACGTCGTTTCCGCCAGATCGCGCGCCAGGCGGTCAGGAATCAGTTCCACGCGGCTCCTCCGACAGACGTTGCAGGCGCAGACCTTTGAGCGTTTTGACTTCTTCCGAGCGATAGGATCGCCACCAGGACGGCTGGTGTTCACGCCGGCAAATGACCCGGAATTCACAGTGATCGCAGTAGGTATCGGGCAGAATGAAAAACCGTCCGGCCTGCAGTCCGGCGATCAGGAACCTCAGCGTCTGCTGAATCTGCCGGCCCGGTTCGCCCGAAAGCGCGGCGACATCGAACATCGAGCGGGCGATGGGCGGGTTCCACTGCGGAGCCAGAAAGATGAATTGCACCTGACTCGACGGGAGCATGCCGGGCAAGAGAAGCCGGGCATATAACGGAGGCTGAAGACGATACCCGCGGACGGCGGATTGCGGCAGGTTGCGGTCTTCAGGCTTGATGGCCGATCCGGTTTTAAATTTATAGTCGACGATGCGAATCGCTCCGGTGTCGCGATGCCGGTCGATCCGGTCCACCCGCCCGCGAATCTTGAGCGCCGCCGCGCGATCGGACAGGACATCCGTCACCGTACCCGCGGCATCCATCTCGAACGAAACCGGGACATAGGGTTCTTCACGATAGGCGGCGGCATCCGCCGTAACCGCCGCCGCGATGAGCGACACAACCTGCTCTTTGGCCAGCTCCCACAATAAATAATGGCCGGTACGATGCCGGGCGTCGCAGTCTTGCGCCGCCAGATTGACCGACGACAGAATACACGCCTTCATCGTATCATCCCGCACCGGCTTTGCCGGCCAGCCGACCGCGAGAAGCTGCTCGTAACAGCGCTTCAGCGCCGCATGACAGAGCGTGCCCAACAAGGCGGCATCCGGCTCATGGGAGACAGTCCACCGCACCGGTTCCAGCCGCAAGACATCGGCGGCAAAGTACTGAAACGGGCAGCGGGCATACCGTTCCAGCGGCGTCGGCGCCACACCGCGCTCCTGCACCGCGGACCAGTGGGCTTCCAATGGACCGGTCAATCCGTCATACCCGTTCAACAGAGATGCGTCGTCTTCGATTCCGGCAAGCGCATTCAGGGCATGTTCGAATCCGGCGGACTCGCGCCCGACCGCCTCCAGCAGCGCCGTCGGATCCTGCCCGCTCATCGCCATCCATTGAGCCAGCTCGGCCGGCGGAAGAAATCGCTGGAACGCGGGACGCTGGACGACCCGGTCGGTCAGCCGGCGCGGCACCTCCTCAAGCGACCGTCCGTCGAGACCGAACCGTTTGCACACGTCGCCAAGAAACGGGGACACCGCCAGCACGCGACCGGCCTCATCGGCCCGCTGATAGGAAAGGTACAGCCGGCGGCCGGCTCCCTGAACGAGCAATTCAAACAGGAGCGCTTCTTCCTCGTAGCCGCCGAGCTTTTCATCGATCTTGAACCCGAGTGTCGCGTCGAGCACCCGCCGATGCCGGTCCCGAAGAAAGGCATCCTCCCGGATATATCGGGGAAACAGCTTCTCATTCAGGCCCAGCACGCACACCGCCTTGAAGGTCAGTCCGCGAGCGGCCATCGCATCGACGACCGTCACGCCTCGATGCGCGATCTCCTCCAGCGGAATCGTCGTCCGTTCACAGGTCTGAGTCAGGAGTTCGACGAACTCCGCCCAGGACATCTCCTCTCCGAGAAGGTCCAGCTCCTCAAGCCTGGCCCAGACGCCATCGATCGCCGCCCAGGTCGCACGCAACCGCGTGTCAAGCGGATCGGAACCGGCCTGTTCAATACCGCCGGATCCGGCGAGATGGCGCCGGCACAGGTCGCGGCAGGCGGCAATCAGTTGCCCCGCGGTGCCCCGCTGCGGCAGCGCCAGGCAATCGGTCAGCAGTTGCGAGACCACCCGCCACAGGAGTGCGATCACCTCGGGGGCGATAGCCGGATCATCGAGCATCCGGTCCTGCGCATCGCCGTCCGCCGGCTCCAGCGTCATTCGCGAGGCCCGCTCCAACCGCCTCCATTCCTCGGCGCCCCTGGTGATCTGAAGGCCCGGCACCGCCAGCTTCCATTGCTCAGGCCGGTAGCCCTGATGACGATGGTCCAGCTGATCGGGAGCATAGAGAGGAGACGTCACGACATCCAATACCGGCGTGCGATAGAAATCGTTCAGCGACAATGCGGCCAACTGCAGCATGACCTTGCACAACGGTTCCTGCATCAACGGCCGTCCGGCCGTCGTCGAAAACGGGACACGATAGCGATCGAAGACGCTCGACAGGAGCGTTCGATAGGGATCCAGCGTGCGGGCAACGATCCCGATGTCGTCGAACTGATACCCGTTGGTTTCGACCAGATCTAAAATTGTCCGGCAAGTCGATGCCAGCTCCTCCTCCACACCGATGACGCTGTGCACCGTGACGGTGATTCGTTCGTCCGTCGCCGGCTCCGGCAATCTGGCGATCATGCCGGGATGCGCCGCACGCGGCTGGATGCACCGGTCGAAAAAACGCTGCGCAAATCCCCAGGCCTTGCGTTGCTCCAGAGGAAAGAAGAGGGTGGTGGGAATGCTGCCGCTGACCGCTTCAAACAGCGAGAGCTGCACCTGCGTCAGATCGTAGAACCCGTAATAGAAGGCCTGCTGCAGCGAGGCGACAAACGGCGAGTGCGGCACCTCGGCAATCAGCGATTCGGCCAGATCGTCCGCGGTACCGGCCTGCAATGTCTGCCCGACGTTCCGCACAGCCGCATACAATGAAAACAGCGCCGTCAGCCAGGCATGATCCTCCTGCTCGAAACACCCCTCTTCAAGGCCGCGCAAGGCGACAGCCGGATCGACACCGGCATCTTTCAGATCCCGAATCGTCGCCCACAGGGCGCCCCACATGCCGGAAGACTGCCCGATCTGCTGCAACGGAGCCAGGCTGGACAGACGGCTTTTCACGATCTGCCTGATCAATTGCTGGAAGAAGACTTCGTCGACCACGCGCAGCGGCGGCTCGGCAAGGCGGTTGCGCCGTTCATCCGCGAGGCGAAGCACCAACTGATGAAAGGTCAGGAAGTGGATGTTGAGAAACGCCTGTCCCTCAAGCGCGAGGATCTTTCGGACCCTGGCAAGCAACGGGGCGGAAGGAACGAGCACGACCAGCGGCACGAACGGGTCCGCCGTCTTGGCATGACGAACCTGTTCGACCAGCGCGGTTTCAAGAGACGGGTGAAAGCGCCCGGCGATGACGCGAAGCATTAGAAACTGTGACGGGTGATCAGTGACAAGTGACAAGCCGGACTCGAACGCGTCGAACCGGGATGGACGTCTTGCCTAGAACGCATCACTGAGCACTCGTCGCCAAATGTCACTAACCCGTTTCGGGTCCCAGCAGCTCGCCGTTGCAGTCGACACAGGCCCAGTCCCCGTCGATGAATTTCATCGGATCGCCGCAGATCGGACAATCCGGAGGCGGTCCTTTGTCGTAGATCGGCAGATCCGGCAATTCGAAGTTGTCGTCGTCAGCAACCATAGAGATACATATCCTCTTCCGCGCCCTATTCGCGCGGTTTCATTTTCAACAGCAACGCCTTTTCAGCGCTTTCCCGGCTGGGCACGCCGACGAACGTCAACCGTCCGTCGATAATCGTCGCCGGCACGGCCCGCACCGAATGGCGGTTGGCCAGTTCCTGGCCGTCGGGCGTCGTGATGTCGACTTCGCGGTAGGAAAAACTATATTTCACTCGCAGTTGCTTCCAGAGACTCTTGGCCGACGGACAGGCTCCGCAACTCGGCGAAACCAATAACATGATGCTTGGCATATTCTCTCTCCAGAAAAGTCGGTGGCGGATCTTAACACCCGGCTGAACGAGGGGGCAAGCCGCGCCCCCGATACGCGTGCTTGGGGTAGCGCCGGCCGATGCATCATCCGCCAGCGCTGGTTTGACTTCCCTCACCGGAAGGCGCAGCATACGCAAAAACGTATAGCGTTGTTGTGTCCGCATCCGCGCCCCTCCCCCACTCACTCTCTCACCTTCACCATCCGCTGAAAGGAGTCTCCGATGAAACGACTCGCGACCCTCTCTACCGCCGCAATTCTTGCTTCACCGAGCCTGGCGCTGGCCGTTGAACACAATGCAAGCTACCAGGGTATCGCCCAGATCTATTACGCGTTTATTGCCGCGGTCTTGATCTACGGTGTATATGATTCCTTCGGAAAGACCGCCATGTATGTGGCGATCCCCATCATTCTCGGCTGGTGTTACTGGATGCTGCCTCCGGCCTAGACCGGCGCAAAAACGGCCGCCGGCGATACCCGAACGAGCCTGTTCCGGTGGAACCGGCGGCTGCCGCTATCGTTTGCCGTCGTAACCTTTTTCCTGCCAGCGCTCCAGCAGTTGAATACGCTTCTGCAGCTGCTCGGTCGTCGCCTGATCGACGCGACCTCCGGTCCGCGCAATAAGTTCCGCGTTGAGCCGCCGGTGATCCACGCCGGTTTTTCGCGCCACCGACGCCACCAGCAGACGATGCGTCTCGCGCAGATCCTGCTTTTGCTCGTGCAGTGATATGGCGGCATCTACCGCCGTTGCACCACCGCTCTCCCCGCGCGGGTCTTCTTCGCCGATGAGCGAATCCAGCTTCGCCACCGCGTTCAACGGTACATATTCTTTGGCGCTGGACACGGTGACACGTCCGAACAAATCCCGCTGCCCGGCCGGCATGATGTCTTCCAGGACATGATCGCGCTCGGCTTTGATTTGCCTGGCGTAGTGCACCAGGATCGGATCTTTCGGCAGGTAGAGCCAGGCTCGTTGCGGCTGGGGCATGCCGTCCTGCATACGCACGAATCGCCCGACCACCTGCCTGAAATACATCTCGGTCAGGACGTTCGTTCCATACACTCCGACCCGTAACCGGGGAATGTCCACGCCTTCGCTCACCATATTCACCGCCACCAGCCAGGCTTGCGTTTTATGACCGGAATACGCCGCGATGGTCCGTGAGGCTCCCGGATCGTCCGACACGGCGACGACCGCCTTCGTCCCGGTAATCTTCCCGATCAGTTCGGACACCCAGCGGGCATGATCCTGATCCATGGCGACGATCAGTCCGCCGGCATCGGCCTGTTCTTCTTTGCGCAATCGCGTCAACTGTTTGTGCGCATCCGTGATGACCGGCCCCAGCCAGGTCTCTTGCAACAGCGCCGTTTTCAACCGCTCCCGCTGGAGATCGAACTTCAATCCGTCTTCGAACGTCGCCGTATGCTCACGTCCGTCGGAAAGCCAGGTCAATTCGCCTTCATAGCTGGGAAACACAATCGGCCGGCAGACGCTGTCCTTGATCGCCTCGGTATAGCCGTAGGCGAAATCCGCACGGCTCTCGCCCTGCTCGTAGCGGATAAACGGAATCGGATTGTTGTCGGAACGGAACGGCGTGCCGGAAAGAATCAGGCGAAACACCGCCGGCTCGAACGCCGTGCGCAGGGCTTTCCCCCAGTGTTTGCCGTCCCCTGCATGGTGCAACTCATCCAGAATCAGCAGTGTCGGTTTGCCTTTGCATGCCCGCTGAAAAATCGTCGGAACGAGGCTGACCTGCTGATAGGTCACGACGGCGCCGTGATAATCGGAGGCTTCACCGGGTTGATCGTTCGTCAGCGCCGGATCGAGCTGTAGGCCGATTTTTCCGGCCGCCTCCGACCACTGGGTACGCAGGTGATTGGTCGGGCATACGACCAGGATACGGCGCGCGGCGCCTCTTGCCAGAAAGTCATGCGCGACGCGCAGGGCGAAACGGGTTTTCCCGGCGGCCGGCGTGGCCATGGCGAGAAAGTCCGCGGTCTGATGGCTGTGGACGGCGCTGAGGGCGCGCCGCTGCCAATCGCGGAGCGGAGCGGTCCAAGGAGGTAACGTCTTCATCGTACAACTACGTCAGGATCGCACAAACGCCTGCAGCCGTGGCATGAACCGGTTCGCCGTTTTGCGCTGCCGGGTTGTCGGACTGGAGAGAGAGCCGGTGACTAATCGATCCAATCTTTCTCTTTGAGCTTCCTCGGCAGATACTTCTTGGTCAGATACTGGAAATCTTTGTTTGCCAGCGAGTCGAGCTCGTACTTGAGCCCGCTGGTCAGCATGCGCTTGATCTCCGCCTGCCAGGCGGGCTTCTGGAACCATTGATAGTTCATCAGTTCTTTCGCCCGCGCAATATCTTTCTCGTTCAACTTGATCCCCACATTCCTCGGCAGTTCGTACCGCTCCGGATCGGCGCTCGAAAGCCCGATGAACTTGGCTTTGGGAATCGCCATACGCTGGCTCTCAAAGGCCAGATTGATGGAGCCCTGTTTGATCACGGAATAAATGTAGTACCCCCAGGGATCATTGTCGACCAGCACATAGACCGGAAGTTTATGTTCTTCGTGAAGTCGCCGGGCAAGCCGACGGACTCCCCGGGGCGGTTGGCCGTTTCCGGTCAGGAGCACGCAGTTATACCGCCGCCAGAACTTATCCTCCGACAGCCGGTTCCACTGGGTGCCTTTTTCGACCAACAGCACGAAGTCGGCGGTACAGCGGCGGATCTCCAGATACTCCGGCTCGACAATGGACGGTACCGAATAGCCGCCTTTCCCGAGCTTGGCGCAATCCACCCGGTCCCCGTCATCGCCGAACACGACCGGTCCGACGATGCTCCCGCTGTTCTCGGCCCGCACGTGTAGTTCTTCGCGCAGGGCCGCGAGGGACACTTCCAGATCTTCAATGACGGGATCGGACTCATCCTGCGTGTCGAACGTATTTTCGTGTGAGTCGGCGATCGTATGTTTGGTGCGGTAATAGATTTCTCGAAGCGACGTGGTGAGGTCCGCGCGCTGCAATTCGGAGAGGGCATCGGCGACCAGCACGGTCTGCATAAACTTCTTGGCCATGCCGACGTTGAAGAAGGAGCGCGCCTGCTTCTTGCCCCCCATTTCAATGAGCCCCTTGCGCTCATTGAACGAGACGTTCGAGAGGGCGCGAATCGGAATCGCAAAGGTCGGGTCTTTCGACCGGTCCGCTGCCGCAATAACGATATCGGCCAGACCGATCAGCTTCTTCTCAACGGCCGTCGTCTTTTTCTGTTTAGTCGCCATATCGCTTATTTCTTTCCTCGAGGCGCGGTTTTCTTCGCCGGTTTCGCCAATGCTCCCTTAGGCTGCTTCCCCGTGCGTTCTCTATCGGCAACCACCGGCTTCTGCGCCGTCCTGCCCTTCTTGCCTGTCGAAGCAACGGGCTCGGTCTCACGCTGAATGACAGCAGCCGCCTGTGCAGCCGGCGCGACGGACGCCTGTACCTGCGTGGCCAGCTCAACCTCGCCTTCCACTCCCTCCGCCGTCACGATGATCGAATGGGGCAAGCCTTCCGGCCCGGCGCCGGTTTTACCCAGCGCCTCATCCGTCTTGAGGCCGCCCGTACGGGAGGTGGCGATTTTCTGCAGCTGCGCTTTCAGTTTTTCTTTTTGAAGCGTGCCGCCTTTGAGGTGATTACAGGCTTCCACGACTTCTTCAATGTAGAGTTCGAAAATGTTGCGCCGCCGGTATTCGCTCGCCGCACGCTCCCGCCGCCGCAAGAACAATCCCAGCCGACGGCCGCACTCTCGCAGCGCCAGGGTGATTTCCTTCTGAATCTCATCGTAATCCGCAATGGCTTCCTTGGATTCGCTCGTAAACGGCACCCACACGGAAGCCATATGCACGAAGATGACCATCGGCCCGCCCGGCAAGGCGCCGCGCGACTGCGTCACGCCGTAGTTTTTCCAGGAGGTGCCGAGCACGGCCTTGAACGTGGAGCAGGCGGATTGCTGATAGAGCAACGGCACCCGGTTCGCGTAACGAATAACGCGCGCGAGTTCGGAGTCCGTCTCCTCCTCCTCGCCTTCCGCTTTCGGCATAGCAGGCTGTTTGGGCTTGGTCTGATCTTCCGGCCGATGCCCATACGCGAGTCCGGCTTCGATGATAAACGGATTGCCCCGATAGACTGCCGGCGGCCGGCTTACTGCCGTATAAAACTCGCCTTTAATCTGCTTGTACAGCCCCGCGAGAATGGCCCGTTCGCCGATCGGCGAGATGCAATTCGTCGGCGGCGCCATGATCTTGGTGTTTTGAACGGTCCGATAGAGCACTTCGGCGGCCGGTCCCTTCACATCACGCGGCTTCATACCGGGAGAGATTTTGGCCGCCTTGCAGATTTCATCCGCGAGTTGCGGCGATACCCGGCAGAAGTCGCCGGCAAGAAACCCGGAGACCGTCTGGCTCTTCGTGTCCTGCAGCATCTTCAGCAGCATGCCGAATTCGATCCCGTAGGGATGCGGCTTGATCTCACGCGGAGAAGGCGGCAGTTCATGATAGGTACGGGGGTACTCTTTCGCATCGCCTTCCGGAGGATAGTAGATCAGGCGCACATGCGGATTGGCGATAGAGGTCTGTTCCAGCCATTCGTCGACCGAGGCGCGGCCCTTTTGATATTTCCCTTCGACCTCGATCGAGACTTGCGTGCCTTGAGGCTGGTCCCATTCAATCTGCTTATTTTCATGAACGAGCGGCTCGTTCTTCTTCGTGTCGATCTGCACTTCGAAGTAATGGGCCGCGGCCTTCGGCCCGGTGCGGGAAATAATCCTGACCGGTTTCCCGGTCGTCAGCTGTCCGTACATCCCGGCTGCCGAAATTCCGATGCCCTGCTGTCCCCGGCTCATCCGCATGCGATGGAACTTCGAGCCGTAGAGCAACTTCGCAAAGATCCGCGGAATATGCTGGCGGACGATACCGGGCCCGTTGTCCGTGACCGTAATGCGAAATCTGGAGGCCTGACTGGGAGCGACCGGCTCCCCGTTTGAGACGACCTCCAAACGGACGGTGACTTCAGGAAGAATCCCGGCTTCTTCACTCGCATCGAGCGCGTTGTCGACGGCTTCCTTCACGCAGGTCAACAAGGCTTTGCGCGGATTATCGAACCCGAGCAGGTGGCGGTTTTTCGTAAAGAATTCGGAAACGGAAATTTCCCGCTGACGCGCCCCCATCTCGGCTGCCGTCACCTGTTGCACGGGTTTGGCGGCAGCCTTCTTCGGACCGGGTGATTCAGAAACGGGTTGAGCAGCAGACACGGACTTCGAAACGGAACGCGCGATGGCCATTCACCCTCTCATAGCAGCATGTTCAAAAAGCGGGCGGCATTCTACACAGATTGCCCAGCCGAGAAAACCCTCGTAACAGGTTCGCGAACGACCTGATGGCAAGGAGGAGATTCGCAGGAAGGGCGGCGATCCGCCGAAACAGTTTAGGGTGGGAGGAGCACGCACCTACCGAGGAGTCAGTAGGTACGGCGGAGATCTCGGGAGAGCTTTAGGCTTCCCAGTACAAGCTGGTCCTGCACACCGCTCTCACACTCAACCCCCTTATGAACCATATTCCCCCGGGGCGTTAACTCCCCCCACTCGATTAGAGTAGGCCCGCGCTCCGGGTGAGTCAAGGGTTCTCTTTCGAGCCCGGGAAACCATTCTGATCCGCCGTCGAAATATCGCCGCAGGATCCCGATTCATTTGAATCGCGTGACACCGAGACTCTCATGCCAATCCGCGT
>CAYPOR010000018.1:0-52034 GCA_964412445.1 uncultured Nitrospira sp. | reverse complement strand
CTGGCCTCCTCCGGTACAGGCGGCATGGAAGGGTCGATTTCTAATTTCCTCTCTCCCGGCGACAAGGCGTTGTGCATCAACGGTGGGAAGTTCGGTGAACGGTGGGGCAAGATCTGCAAAGCGTTCGGCGTGCAGGTAATCGAGATCAAGGTCGAATGGGGCCATGCGGTCGATCCGAAGGCAGTGGCTGATGCATTGAAGGCCGATCCCTCGATCAAGGCCGTGTATGTCCAGGCGAGCGAGACGTCGACCGGGGTGTCTCACGACGTGAAGGCGCTGGGCGAGATCGTCAAAGGCTATGAGAATACGATATTGGTCGTCGATGCCATTACGGCATTAGGCGTGTTTGATATTAAAACGGATGCCTGGGGCTTGGATGTGGTCATTACCGGCTCCCAAAAGGCGTTGATGCTTCCGCCTGGCATGGCATTCGTGAGTGTCAGCGACAAAGCCTGGGCGTTCGCGGAGAAGGCCAAGAACGCGGCATTCTATTTCAACTTTAAGAAAGAGCGCGAGAATCAGGCCAAGAATCAGACCTTGTTTACGCCGACGGTGTCCCTGATTATCGGTCTTCAGGAAGTGTTCAGGATGATGAAGGCCGAAGGGCTCGAGAAGATGTTTGCGCGGCAGGGGCAACTGGCTCACGCGATGCGTGAAGGGATGAAGGCCGCGGGATTGGCGTTGTTTCCCAAGAATTCTCCCAGCGATGCGCTGACAACGGTTTGTGCGCCGGATGGAGTGGACGGGCAGGCCATCTACAAGAATCTTCGCGTGCAATACGGCATCACTGCCGCCGGCGGGCAGGACCAATTGAAGGGGAAGGTCTTCCGTCTCTCGCATATGGGCTATGCCGACCGGTTTGACGTGATCACGGCTGTGGCCGCGACGGAGATGGTGTTGAAAGGGCTTGGCCATTCCGTCAAGCTGGGAAGCGGAGTAGGCAAAGCACAAGAAATTTTGATGGCCAAGTAGGGGTTGAGGATAACGATGAGCGCGAATACCGGATTGAAGATTCTGATCAGCGACAGTCTGTCCACACAGGGCGTCGAACTTCTCCAGAAGGCGGGTTTCACCGTGGTGGTGAAGTCCAAGATGCCGAAGGATGAGTTGCTCAAAGAGATCAAGGACGCCGATGGGTTGATCGTCCGGTCCGGTACCAAGGTCACTGCCGAGTTGATCGAGGCCGCTCCGAAGTTGAAGATCGTGGGCCGCGCGGGTTCCGGCCTGGACAATGTCGATACGCCGGCGGCTACCAAGCGCGGCATCGTCGTGATGAATACCCCCGGTGGTAATACCGTCACCACGGCCGAACATACGATGTCCATGATCTGTGCCATGAGTCGCCGGATTCCGCAGGCCACGGCGTCCGTCAAAGCAGGCAAGTGGGAGAAGGACAAGTTCATGGGAGTCGAGCTCTATAACAAGGTGCTCGGCATCGTCGGCGTCGGCCAGATCGGCAGTCATCTGACGAAGATGGCGCAGGGCATCGGCATGCGGGTGATCGCCTACGACCCCTATTTGGCGGCGGACCGCGCGGAGAAAATGGGCGTCACCATGATGGCCCTGCCGGACTTGTTCAAAAGCGCCGACATTATCTCAGTTCACACGCCGTTGACGCCGGAGACAAAGGGCATCATCAATGCGCAGGTCATTGCGACGATGAAGTCCGGCGTGATGATTGTAAATTGCGCCCGCGGCGGGATCATCAACGAAGCCGACCTGGTTGAGGCCTTGAAGAGCAAAAAAGTGGCGGCGGCGGCGTTCGACGTGTTTGAAGAGGAGCCTGTCAAGGCGGATAATCCTCTCTTGGCTCTGGATAATTTTATTTGCACCCCGCACATCGGTGCCCAGACGACGGAAGCGCAGGAAAATGTTGCAGTCGGGATCGCCGAACAGGTGGTGGACTACTTTACGAAGGGCGTCGCCAGAGGCGCGGTGAACATTCCTTCGATTGCGCCGGAATTGTTGCCGCGGTTGCAGCCCTATCTCACGCTTGTGGAGAAAATGGGATCGCTGCAGTCGCAATTGTGCCAGGGCGGAATTGAACGGGTCACGGTGGAATACAGCGGGGAGGTCGCATCACTCTCGATTGCCCCGCTGACGATCGGTGTCTTGAAGGGCTTGTTGACGCCGATCATGGAAAACCCGGTGAATTATGTGAACGCTCCGGTCGTGGCGAAAGAGCGGGGCATCGAAGTGAAAGAGGTCAAGAGTACGGATGCGGGAGATTTTACCAGCCTGATTCGCGTCAAGGTCGAGGCGGGAAAGGCCACGCACCAGGTGGCCGGCACGCTCTACCATAAGAAAGATGCCCGGGTGGTGGAAATCGACAGCTTCAAGGTCGAAGTGGTTCCCGAAGGACACATGCTGTTTATCCACAATGTCGATCGCCCCGGCGTGATCGGAATGGTGGGCCATGTGCTCGGCGAGAACAACATCAATATCGTGCGTATGCAGTGCGCGCTCGAAAAGCGCGGCGGGAATGCCTTGTTGATCATCGGGTCTGATACGGCATTCCCTGCGGCCGTGTTGGATAAGATCAAGTCCAGTTCCAATATTCTTTCGGTCAAAGTCGCCAATCTTTCCTAACGGTCGTGGGCGCGCACCGGTCTGCTATGCCTCCTGCTCCTTCGAAGACGCGCGTTGATCTCGGACAGAGCCATCCCCTGCGCGACCGGTCGCTGGTCCCGTCCGGGATGGCGACCATTCTGCCTGCCGCCGCGAAACAGGTCAGAGCGCTTGAAGCGCAGTTGCTCGGCCGTCTGACCCGTCGCGGATATGACGAGGTCATTCTCCCGACATTTGAATACCTTGATGTTCTGACTCCCGGGTTGGAGCCCGAGCTGATCGAGAAATGTTACAAGTTTGCCGACCGCACCACAGGCCGCATTCTCCTTCTGCGGCCGGACGCGACCGCGCAGATTGCCCGAACCGTTGCCATGGGCATGATGGGCGCCCAGCTGCCGCTGCGCGTGTCCTATCGTACGTCCGTGTTCCGCTATGAGCCGGAACATGCCGGGCGTGATCGGGAAATTTTTCAAGTCGGCGCAGAGCATATCGGGGCGGATGATGCCGCTGCCGACAGTGAGATGCTCATTCTCGTGATCGAATGTTTGAAGCAGGTCGGCCTCCGTTCTTTCAAGATCTCGCTCGGGCATGTCGGGTTTTTTAAAGGGCTGCTGGTCAGAGCAGGTCTGTCCCCGGCCGGGCAAAAACGCGCCGAGCAGGCTGCGGCCCGCAAAGATCTTCCTCGTCTGCAGGAAATTCTCGCCGGCGAACAGGTTGCGAACCGCTATGCCGCAGCGATTTTGGAAGCGCCCGAGCTGTGCGGACAGGCCGAGATATTGGCCAGAGGCCGGGTGCTGGCCAAGGGAGATCGGTCGGCCGTTCAGGCGCTTGCCCGGTTGACGGCGGTTTATCAGACGCTGTGCGAAGCCGGCTATCAGGACGTGCTCTTTCTCGATTTGGGAGAGTTCCGCGGATTTGATTACTATGATGGGGTCGTGTTCGACGTGTTTGCCGAAGGAGTTGGAGTCGAGCTGGGAGGTGGAGGGCGGTATGATCACCTCATCGGCCGGTTCGGGCGTAATATCCCTTCCACGGGATTTGCGTTGAACGTCGACCGGCTGTTCCGCGGGTTGCAAACGCAGTCTTCTCGAGACATGGCAGGGCGGTCCACACGCGGACGGAACGGATCGAAGAGGACGTCATGAAGCCGTTCGCGACCGTCGATCTTTCTCAGCCAAAATTGCCGCCTCAGAATCTTGAAGCAGAGCAGTCCGTGTTGGGCGCCATTCTGCTGGATAATCAGGCCATGCCGAAGGCGATGGAACTGCTCGTCGAAGAGAATTTTTACCGCACGGCCCATCGCAAAGTGTTTCGCGCCATGCTCGATTTGTCCGATGTCGGTGAAGTCATCGACCAGATCACCTTGACCGAGCGGTTGAAAGCCAAGGGGGAGCTGGAATCGGTCGGCGGTGCCGCGTTTCTTGCCGAGCTGGTCCAATCTGTGTCCAGCTCAGCGAATATCCGCTATCACTGCAAGATTGTGCGGGACAAAGCGGTGGCGCGCGAGCTCATTCACACCTCGACGGAAGTGCTGACCAAAGGATATGAGGGCACGACTTCCATCGACGATCTGCTGGATTTTGCCGAGCGCTCTGTGTTCAGCATTGCCCAGGGCAAGCTCGAACGTTCGTTCACGCCGATCAACGATATCATCAAAGAGAGTCTGGATCTTGTCGATAAGTTGTCCAAGCGGAAAGAGCATGTCACGGGAGTCCCGACGGGGTACTATGACCTCGATGATCTGACCGCGGGGTTGCAGCCGTCCGATCTGGTAATCGTGGCGGCCCGTCCCAGTATGGGAAAGACCAGTCTGGCCCTGGGGTTTGCGACGCATGCCGCAATCCATGCCAAGGCGGTGGTCGGTATCTTCAGTCTCGAAATGTCCAAGCCGCAGATCGTGTTGCGCATGTTGAGTTCGGAGGCGCGCGTCGACTCGCACGGACTCCGGACGGGCAAGCTGCAAAAAGAGGATTGGTGGCGATTAGCCGAGGCGGCCGGCAGATTGGAGCAGGCCCCGATTTATATCGATGACACGGGCGGTATTACCGTGCAGCAGATGCGCGGGAAGGCCCGTCGTCTCAAGGCGGAAAAAGGGCTGGATCTTCTGATCGTCGATTATCTGCAGCTCATGCAGGGACGGAGTGATTCGGAGTCCCGGCAGCAGGAAATCTCAGATATTTCGCGCTCGCTCAAGGCGTTGGCCAAAGAGCTGAACGTGCCGGTCGTAGCGCTCTCACAACTCAGCCGGGCTGTTGAGGCCAGAAAGCCTCCTGTTCCGATGCTGGCCGACTTGCGCGAGTCTGGTGCGATCGAGCAGGACGCCGACGTCGTCATGTTCATCTACCGCGAAGATGTGTACGATCAGAACTCCGAGCGGAAGGGCATCGCCGAGATCATCATCAGTAAGCATCGAAACGGACCGATCGGAAAACGAGATCTCTTTTTTCATGATCGGTTTGCCAAGTTTGAAAGCCTCGACGTTCGCGAATCGTAAAGTCGTTTGACGGGTCTTTTCCCCGGCCGGTATAATTCCTTCGTGTTAACGACGCACTCCGAGTCTTTTTCCTCCAAGGCTATTGTGAATACACGACGCTGGTCTTCGGTTGCCTCTTCATCGTTCACTCCTGGTTTGATGTCGCGTCGTGCGGGGCCTGGACTACTCGGGGTCGTCATTCCATTGGTCATCGTCGCCTGTGCGGCGGCGCCGCATTCGTCGGATATCCCATCGAGTGGGGCCACTGCGAAAAAGCCGGCTGCGGCTCCGGCGACGGATGCGTCTGCCTCCTATCATTTCATGTTGGGGTATCAGGCGGAGTTGGCGCAGGACAACGAGAAAGCGATCCAGGAATACCGTGCGGTGCTGAAGACCGATCCCACCTCGCGTTCGGTCAAAGCGCGCCTGGCCGGGATCTATTTCGGATTAGGGG
Organism: uncultured Nitrospira sp.; assembly: GCA_964412445.1. Lineage (GTDB taxonomy): Bacteria > Nitrospirota > Nitrospiria > Nitrospirales > Nitrospiraceae > Nitrospira_D. The sequence continues at coordinate 46,539 of CAYPOR010000018.1, read as the reverse complement.
ATCTTGCGAACGCCGCCCGCTATGCGGAAGAGGTTGGCGAAGGGGCCGGTCAGGACGCCCAGCAACTCACGCAGATGGCCGGCATACTGGCCAGCGCGGGCAAGCCCGATCGGGCGCTGAGGCTGCTGGATCTCGCGATCGAGCGGGATCCGGGGCATGGCGATGCCTATTTCCCCAAAGCCATTATTCTCGTCAATCAGAAGCGGCTCGCTGAAGCGGAGCAGGCCGCAAAGCAGGGGCTGAAAGTCTCGCCGGATTCTCCGATCGGCCACTATTACCTCGGGCGGATTTTTCTTGAGTCCGGGAAGCAGGAAGAGGCGCTGGCGAGTTTCGACCGGGCGATCACGGTCAATGCCGCGTTTGAACCGGCCTATCTTGCCCAGGCGTCGCTGTACGAAACCCGCCAGGAACGAGAGAAGGCGATTGCCGTGCTCAAGCGGTATCTGGAACGGGTCAACCCCAATAATAAGGATATCCGTCAGCATCTGATCCAGCTCTACGTCAATACGAAAGACTATGCCGGGGGCCTTGCGGAACTCGATAAAATGCTGGCTGAAGAGCCGGGGGATCTCGATGCGCAGCTCAGGATGGCGTTGATCTATGGTGAGAAGAGGGAGTTCTCGAAGGCGATTGAGCTTCTGCAGGGAGTACTAAAAGCGCGGCCTGCCGAACTCAAAGTGCGGGATTATCTGGGCTATCTCTATGAAGAGAATAAGGAGTTTCCCAAGGCGGTGGAGGCGTATCAGTTTAATATTCAGCTTGATCCGTCATACGCCGAAAGTCACATGCATTTGGGAGTCTTGCAGTATCGGCTCAAAGCCTATCCCGCGGCGATTACGCATTTGACAGAGGCTACACGGATCAATCCCAAGCAGCCGGAACCGTTTATCGTGCTGGGGTTGGCGCATCTTCAGGCCGAGCAGTTTGAGAAGGCCTTAAGCACTTTTGAAGAAGGGATCCGCCATCACCAGAAGAATGCTGATCTGCATTTTAATCTTGGCACCGCATATGACAAGCTCAACCGCTTCGACGATGTGGTCAAGGCAATGGAGACGGCTCTTGCCTTGGACCCGCACCACGCCGACGCCTTGAACTACCTTGGCTACAGCTATGCGGAACGGGGCATCAAGATGGAGCAGGCGTTGACCTTGACCAAACAGGCCGTTGCGCTCAAGCCTGATAATGGCTATTACGTCGATAGTCTCGGGTGGGCCTTTTATAAGTCCGGGCAATTCAATGAAGCGCTCACCGAGATCAAGCGAGCCGTTGCGCTGGTGGGTGACGATCCTGTTATTTATGAACATCTCGGTGAGATTTATGTGAAGCAGCAGAAATTGTCCGAGGCGAAGGAGGCCTGGATCCATTCCATCGAGCTGGACCCCTCTAATGACAAACTTTTTCAGCGGTTCCGCGAGCAAGGATTTGGTGATCCCGCGAGTGAAGATCGCATTCAGCAAGCCAAACGTCGCGTATCAGAGAAGATACAGTCCAAACAATCCGCTCAATAGTCATCGGATCTGCCTAGTCAGTAAGTGACTGACTGGACATCAGGCATCACGCACTCATCTAATCTGTAATGGAATTTCCCCTTTAGCCTCGACTATTTCGATCTTCGTGCGCTCTAACTCCTTTGTAGATTCAAAGACATAATTCATTCAGTGTCCGAGGCTGCCGCCAATCTTCCGGGATAGATAAGCCGCTGGATTGGGGGGACGGTGCAATTGAGAGTTGTCCATTTTCAGATCAGCTGGATGGATCTAGATGCCAATTCTCGGCATCTTTGAGCAGATTACGGAAGGGCTGTGCGCTGTGGAGCATAAGTGCGTATTTGGATGATTTTTCGTAACTTGTTGATTTACAGGATGATCGTGATACCGTCCTTCTTAACATTGACCGGCATCAAACCTGCTATAGACCTGGCAGGCGCCAACACGAGCGCCTCGGGTAGCAAGAAGAAGGCAATGTAAGTGGGGCTGTCAGTGAACCATCAACCAGGAGGCAGTACGATGTTTAAGAGATTCCGTAAACAAGAGGGTTTTACCCTCATTGAGTTGATGATCGTTGTGGCGATCATCGGCATCTTGGCGGCCATCGCCATCCCGAACTTCGTCGCCTATCAGGCGAAGTCCAAGCAGGCGGAGGCGAAAGTTGCCCTTGGTGCGATTTTTACATCGGCCGTGGCCTACCAGGCTGAGACGGTTCCCAATACCTACTTGCCAACTAACATTGGCCAGATCGGGTATCAGCCGTCTGGTGCGCCCCGCTATGCATTTTACTTTTCGGTTGGTGCCGCCGCTCCTGGTACTCCGACGGCGTTTCCTGGTGCGCCAGCCGCGGTTCCTGGAGGGTGTAATACGGCAGCGTCTCCCGCAACTACAGGCGCTGGTGGAGGACCCGTTGCCGCGAGCGCAACAGGATTTACTGCCGGTGCGATCGGGGGCATCGACGGTGACCCGGCTTGCGATGAGTGGCATATGAATGATATGCGGAACTTGACGAACGACAAGAACGACGTGTCTCAGACCACATAACACGTTGCTCTAAAGTGGTGTGATCACTGTGAAGGGGGAGAGGGGCCGCGATGGTCTCTCTCCCTCCGACGTTTGAGAGGGAATCAGAGAATAGCTTGATGGGATTTGACCAAGCTTTTATGCTGGAATTGTCGTAGTTATCGGAGCAATGGAGAAAGATGACGCTGTTCCGTCCGATGACAATGACACTGAACATATTTGATCTACGGTCCCAATGATTGAACCTTGCGAGCGAGCCGTCGTCACCAAGATTGACACAGGGGAGGGCGCTTGCAGTTCGCCTCCTGGTATTGGGAATGACACCGGCGCTCTGCTGAATCCGCGGCTGGTATCTTGGCCTCTCTCAACGGCAGTTCTGCTTCTCGGAAGCCTCATCATCTTCTCTCCCTTGATCGAGGGGGGAACCACGCATCTGCCAAACCTCATCATGCGGTTGTTTCTTTTTGGCTCAGCCATTGTCTGGTTGATTTCAGGGATGAGGAGGGGGGAAATTGATTTCCCCCTGAACCCTGTCTTTCCTCTCGTTGCGTTGTTCCTGGGGTGGGCTGGGCTTTCTCTGTGGTGGACTCCCTATAAAAACCCAAGTGTCCAATGGTTCGTCGGTCTCCTGATGTATGCCCTGTTGTTTGGTGTGGTGATTCGGGGTATTCGGAATGGTCTGCAGGTGCGGCAGATTGTTCTGGTACTAGTTGGAATGGGTGTTTTGGAAGGGGGGCTGGGCATTGCTCAGTATGCGTGGCTCGGTGAAACCAGAGCTAAGGGTACGTTCTTCAATCCAAACTTTTTTGCGACGTATGAGGTTGTGGCGTTGTCTCTAGTGTTCGGACTCTTGAGTGGCATCCGGCGGAGCGAGATGGCCAAGTGGCAGCACCTGTTGCTGTGGGGTGCTGCCGCAGTCTTGTTTTGTGCGTTCATGGTCGCGCAGTCGAGAGGTGCCGTGTTGGCACTAGTTGCCTCCATGACCTTTATAGGTTGTTATCGATTCGGAAAAGTGGCACTCCTAGTTCTCCTTGTTGGTGTTCTTGCCGGATCCGTGATTCCAAATCCTCTCAAGCAACGGATAACCAACATTGCCACGACGGATCCTTATGCTTTCAGTAGATTTGACATTTGGAAGAATTCTCTCCAGCGCATTGTTGATCGACCTCTTGGAATAGGGCTAGGGATGTACAAATACTCGTCTTTCCGATATCGCTTCCCTGTCGAATCCAATCTCATTCGATATGAGAAGCGGGCAGAGTCCGCACATAACGAGTATTTACAGATAGCGGTCGAAATGGGAATGGGAGGGCTAGCCTTGTTGTTGTTGGGCATTGGGGTGTGGGGATGGAAAGCTCAGCAAGCATTATGCTCGCATAAAGGATATTGGGAACGAGGCATTCTCGCGGGCCTTGTCGGCGCAGTGGTAGCCCTATTAGCCCACGGTACGGTGGATTCGGTATTTCATGAGCCTAGTCTGGTGATTCTCTTGATTGTATGCGGTGCGCTGGTTCTGGTGTTTCAATCGATTAAGAGCCCGGCTGTCGCTTTCCAGAAAGTGCCATTTCCTTACCATCCGGTACGGAGCGCTGTTGTGTTGGTCTGTGGAGCCGTGCTGGGGATCCTCACCATACAGCCTGCAGCCGCTTGGTATGCTCGTGAGCGAGGGCAGGCTGAGGCTCTAGAAGGCCGTCAGGATTTGGCTTTGGACTGGTTTCATCGGGCTTCGCTGATTGATCCTGGAACGACCGGGTATCATGACGATGCAGCGCGGACATCGGTCCAGCTGTTCCGTCAGTCGGGCGATCCTGAATGGTTGATGAACGCCGTTGGGGAGGAACTGCTGGCCATCGAACTGAATCCAATGGACGGACGGTTCCCGTATCGGCTGGGAACCATCTATGGAGCATTGGCAGGGCAAAACTTTTCAAAAGCTCAGCGCGAATATTTGCTGGACCAGGCAGCACAGGCATATGAGCAAGCAGTCCGGACAGATCCGTATTCGCCGTTCAACTATCTGGCCTTAGCAAATATTCGGCTGCCACAAGGGAGGGTAGACGAAGCGCGATCGTGGTTACAGCGGGCTGTGGCTGCTGAGCCAAACTTCTTGCCGGCCCGTGCGCTCCTTGCGGAAATTTCTCTCCACGCTGGCAAGCGCGAATTTGCGCAATCAGAATTCGAGGCGATTGCCGCCGTCAAGCGGAAATTCGAGGGGCGAGTCCTGAACGACATGGAGCGCCAGTTTTTAGATGTAGATCTCTATCCGCTCGGAAGGGCCCTGGCATCGGAGTTTAAGCAATGAGAGTGATGTTGCGACGTCTGGAATTCTGGATTGTCGGTGGAATCTTGGTAGGGCTTCTGGGTGGCATTCAAGGTCCACTCATTGCCCGGAGTAATGCAAGACCAAAACTTCAGCAATTCACCTATCTGCCAAGCGGCGACTATCTGCGCATGGCCTCATTGGGTTACCGCGAAATAGCGGCAGATCTTCTCTGGCTTCAAGCGATTCAGGTGATGGGGGAGAGAAAGCTCAGCGAAGAGGCTGGGCGATGGTTGTACCACGCGCTGGATCGGATCACGACGGTCGACCCTAAGTTTGTGAGAGCGTATGAGGCGGGAAGTCATGCGCTTTGCATTCTCGTCGTGATGCCGGAAGAGAGCAATCGCCTCTTGGAAAAAGGTATGCGATACAATCCGCAGGAGTGGGTGCTTCCGTTTCTTTTGGGGATTAATTACTTTTTTGAGATGGGGGATGACGAAAAAGCTGCAGAGGCCATGGCAAAAGCAGCTCACCTGCCTGGAGCCCCGGAAAGACTCATGAACTTGGCTGCAAGGTTGTTTGTGTCGGCTAAGTCTCCTCAGCAAGCGGTCGAGCTATTGGCGAAGGCCTATGAGGAAGCAACAGATGAGAATGTTCGTCAGATGTTGGAGGCTCGGCTGAAAGAGACCATTGTCGAAAGAGACATTCAGATTTTAGAGGAAGCCGTGAGGCAATATCAGATTACACATACGCGTCAACCTGATCGGCTGGAGGATTTGGTGGGGCCTGGGCTGCTTCGAGAATTGCCGAGGGAGCCGTTCGGCGGGCGTTATCTCTATGAGTCTTCGACGGGAGGAGTTCGGAGTAGTGAAGTGACGGAGCGCATGCGGATCAATGCCCGCAGGCGAGCGCAGTAGTTGGGGGGCGGTGGAGAAAGTTTGAAGGTGCGCGTGAACTCTATCTGCGGTTCAGATGTTAGCTGAATCGCAGATCGAATTGTGTGCTGAGGCGCGCAGCTAAGTGCTTCGAGCGCGTCCCGAATTCAGGAAAGCTTGAACATTCCCGCTAGATTGTTATGATCAAACAATAGGTATTGTTCGCGAGGAATATTGTCGGATGCCTACGGTATTGGCCTGTCCAACAGTGTTGGCAGTGAATGAGTTTATACTTTGAGCAGGATGCCAAATGGATGCAATAGTCGTTGATAGCCTGACCAAAACGTATAAACCGATGTGGCCTTGGCTGAAGGAGGCTACGGTCCTTTCCGCTATTTCGTTCTCAGTTGGAAAGGGAGAGATTTTCGGGTTCTTGGGGCACAATGGAGCGGGCAAGACGACCACAATGAAGATCTTGATGGGGCTGCTCAGAGCCACAAGTGGCCGCGTTGAGCTGTTAGGTGTCCCCGCTACGGACGTGGCCGTTCACTCCAGCATAGGGTATTTGCCGGAGGCGCCCTACTTTTATGACTATTTAACGGCTGAAGAGTTCCTGCATTTTTATGGAAGACTTGCCGGGCTATCTCGTGGGGCGCTTCAAGAGCGTGTCCCTCAGTTGCTGGTTCGCGTGGGGCTCGTGGAGGCCCAGGGCAGACAACTGCGGAAATTTTCCAAGGGAATGCTCCAGCGAATAGGCCTCGCACAAGCCCTCATTCATGATCCCGAACTCGTTATTCTTGATGAGCCTATGTCTGGTCTCGATCCCATCGGTCGAAAGGAAGTCCGGGATCTAATTTTGAGTCTTCGGGATCAGGGGAAAACAGTTTTCTTTAGCACACACATTGTGTCCGATGTTGAAATGATCTGTGACCGGGTGGGTATTTTGGCAAAAGGCAAGATGCTCGCCTCGGGGCGCATTGAGGATCTTGTTAACGAGCATGAGGCTCAGTCCATCGAAGTCGTGTGCGACGGAGTGGTTGGCGATCGTCTTCCCGCCATCAAGAGTAAAGCGATTCGAATCCTGCAGAGAGGGGAGCGTTGTATGATAGTTCACCCTGGCCAAGGCGATCTCGAGGAGATGCTGGCCGTCCTTCGCCATGCCGGAGGAAAGTTGGTGTCGGTGATTCCTCACAAGGGATCCCTCGAAGAGATCTTTATCGAGCAGACAAATCGAAAGGTGTGAGATGCAGAGGCTTGCGGTTGTGGCTGGCAATACCTTCAGGGAAACGATTCGGGATAAGATTCTATACAACTTGGTGTTTTTTGCTCTTCTGCTAATCGGATCCTCAGTGCTTCTGGGTACCCTCACAATTGGTGAACAGTCGAGGATCGTCAATGATCTTGGATTGGCCGCTATTAATCTGGTTGCGGTCATCATCGCAATATTTGTCGGTATTGGGCTTGTAAGTAAGGAGATTGAACGTCGTACGATCTACACAATTCTGGCAAGGCCGATAACCAGGGTGGAATTTATCCTTGGCAAATATGTCGGACTGGGATTGATTGTCGCCATCAACATCGGGATCATGTTTATGATGTTTCTGGCGACAATCTGGATAAGCGGCCATGCCATTCACGGCTCCTTGTTCCAGGCCATTGGTTTGATCTTTGTCGAAGCGTTGTTGGTCATGGCGATTGCCATGTTGTTTTCGACGTTCAGCTCTTCCACGCTAAGTGCAACCATGACGCTCGGTTTGTATGTTATCGGGCATCTGACGAGCGATCTCAAAGGCATCGCGGAGAAGACGAACAATCAGCTGAGCGAAGCCGCGTTAACCGCATTGTATTACATTTGTCCGAACCTTGAACTCTTGAACGTCAAAGGACAGGCGGCCGCTGGCGTGCCGGTCTCTCTTGAATATCAGGCCTTAGCGACGGCCTATGGGCTATTGTATGCCGCGCTTCTACTGGTGGCGGCCTGTGCCGTTATTGTTAGGCGGGATTTTTAACGCCGTCTTTCTGTTTCTTACGCGAGGTCATCATCAATATGAATATTCCTGTTGCTGTGACTGCCGTCGACGGGGGCCGGAGCAGCGAGATGTGGAGAGGAGAGTATCTTCGCGATCTCATTGTTGTATTGACCGAGAAAGATATTAAGGGGCGTTATAAGAACAGTTGGCTCGGCTATGCATGGTCGGTGCTCAATCCCCTTGCGTTTGCCACCGTGTACTATTTTGCGTTCGGCATATTCATGCGTGTCCAGATCACGGATTATCCGCTATTTCTTGTCGCCGGCTTGTTTCCTTGGCAGTGGATCAGCCATTCGATGAGTGCGGCGCCCAACATTTTTGTTGCCAATGCTACGTTGCTAAAGAAGGTCCGATTCGCACGTCATGTTCTGGTAGCATCCGCCGTATTGAGCGACGGGCTTCACTTCTTGATGTCAATCCCCGTCGTCCTGGTCTTTCTTACGATCTACCATGTCCCGCCGACATGGGTGTGGCTCATAGGAGTGCCGGTGCTTGCTGGAATTCAGCTTGTCATGGTGTATGGAGTGAGTCTCCTCGTTGCAACACTCAACCTGTTCCTGCGAGATCTAGATCGTCTCACGATATTGTTTATGTCGTTTCTCTTCTTCTTGACGCCAATCGCTTATACAAGCGCCATGGTTCCTTTGCAGTATCAGAATTATTTATATCTGAACCCCTTCGCGCCGCTGATTCTTAATTGGCAACAACTGTTTCTCACCGGAACTCTAAGTGGGCGAGGGATGCTGACGGCTAGCCTGATGGCGGTCGTGATGGCAGGGATCGGGTACGGCACCTATTCCAAACTGGCGCCCAAGTTTGCTGAAGTCATATGAGCGCCATTCGTTTCGACCATGTCTCGAAGTCTTACCCGCGCTATCTCCATGTCAGAAGAGGCCTCAAGGCGTCCTTGCTCAGTTTGTCTCGGACCGTCGAGGAATTGAACCAGAAAAAGATCCTCGCTTTGCATGACGTTTCGTTTGACATCGAAGCGGGCGAAACTGTTGGGGTGATTGGATCGAACGGGTCGGGGAAAAGTACAGCTCTTGCGTTGATGGCCGGGGTGCTGGGAGCAGAGACCGGATCTGTAAGTGTGCAGGGGCGTGTGTGTCCTCTGCTGGAACTTGGAGCCGGATTTCACTACGACTTATCGGGACGTGAAAATATCGTGCTCAATGGAGTCTTGCTTGGTTTGACTCGAAGAGAAGTCATGGCAAGACTCCCGGATATCCTTGCATTCAGCGAACTGGACGAGTATCTCGATCAGCCGGTCAGAACTTATTCCAGCGGAATGGTGGCCAGGCTGGGTTTTTCCATAGCTGTTCATCTGGATCCTGAAATTCTCTTGATTGATGAGATTCTGGCAGTGGGCGATCTTCATTTTCAGAGCAAATGTCGTGAGAAGATGAAGTGGTTTAAGAGCCGGAAGACTACGATCGTACTCGTCTCTCATTCGATCGGGGACATCCGACAATTATGTGATCGTGTGTTGTGGTTGGACCGTGGAATATTGGTCGGACAGGGATCTCCGAGCGACATTGTGCCGCTGTATGAGAAGTTTCAGCGGGAAAAATCCCTGAAGCATTGACAGGGAAGTACGTAGGGCCATTCGTTGGAACTCGCCCCAACGGACCTCAATGCTCGCAGAGAGATTCGATCACGGTCAGGCACGGGCAGAGGGAAGGCATGCCATCGAATTCTCCAGACATCGCGTCGAATCTGACGTCCTTTCAAAAGAGGGAGGGCGAAGATGTTCTCGCGCCGGTTCCCTCGAAAATTCGTACCATCTGGGCTTCCTCTGGTGACGCTGATATTGTTACTCGGATGCGCAATGCACCACTGGGTCAGCTGTATAGAAATCGCCTGAAACAATACAAGGTTGTGCGAGGAATCGCTCGTTGGGTCTGGTGGAATCTATTCCCGCTGTACGTTCGCGCTTCTGTCTGGATGAAGAAAAAATATCGGCTGACGGCGCTCAGCGATTATGTCAAGTCAGGCGAGATGCCGATCTGCAGACTGGTGGATGCAGAGGTTGTCGCAACAACCCAGCCCAAAGTGTTTCCCGCTGCCGATCGATCTTGTGTCGTCGCCCTGAGCGGCCAATATCGGTTTCCGGAGATCTTCGTGGCGACGATTAAGAATGGAACTGCAATGGGAGGGACGAATCTTGTTCTGGTTGAAGGTCAAGTCATCTGCCATGATTTGCTCGACTGCGAGCATGATGCCACGGCTGAAGAACTGCATGGCCGTGCGTTGATATCTCCCAAGGCCAAGCGCGTACGGCTGGTGCTTCGCGATAAGCAGCCCAAGTCGATTCCTGTGGCGGCCACGTTTGTTGACGCGTGCGCGTCAAACTACGCCCACTGGATGACGGAAGTCTTGCCTCGAGTGGCGCTGTTTTGTGCCGAAGACCGGTTTAAGCATGTGCCCATTGTGGTGAACGATGGCCTACATCCCAACATCATGGAATCACTTTCCTTGGTGGCGGGGACAGACCGTGAAGTCATCACCTTGCCAGTTGGCAAGGCGTTGGCTATCAATGAGCTGTATCTTACGTCTGTTGCCGGATATGTGCCGTTCGAAAGGCGAGTCAGGAAAGATGCCCATCATTCCCACGGTATGTTTAGCCCGAGGGCGTTCAGGCTTGTCCGAGAGCGTCTCGCGACCGTTGTTCAGGGCGGGGAGAACGAGCATCTGCCCGAGAAGATCTTTCTTCGCCGTAACTCGGGTGTAAGAAAGATCACCAATGCAATCGAAATCGAACGCCTTCTCGTGGATCGTGGTTACGTCATAGTGGAGCCGGAAAACCTCACATTCTCCCAACAAGTGCGATATTTCGCTCACGCGAAGGTCATTGTGGGGGCCACCGGAGCCGGATTTGCTAATGCGATTTTCTGCAGGAGCGGCACCCACGTGGCCATCCTGATATCCAAGTGTAAAGACTTGGCGTACAAATATTGGGTGAATATGCTCAGTCCCATCGGAGTGAACTTCAGTTATGTGCTTGGGGATATTGTGGAGAATCATGCGTATGGAGTTCATGGCGATTTCGAGATCAATACGTCCTATTTGATGGAATTTCTTGAGGACTTGGAACAGAATTGACCGGTAAGGTTTATTGAGGTGGCGGTGGAATGCTTCGTGCGGCGGCAGTACCGAACGATGCAGCGCAAAAACGGTTGAGGCCCTGAATGAACGTTTCTGAGTACGAAGCACAGGCGGTGCTTTTCGCCGCACGTCCCTCACGGCTGGCCCTCCAGCAATTAGAGACGGACGTCAGCAGCTCGCGACGGATAAGCATAAATGTTTGGCGCAATCATGCCATCGAGCCTGTCATCGCGTCGGTCTTCCCGTATTTTGCCTGCGTGCGCTGCGTGGCGGACTTTCGCCTTAGTGATTATGATGATTCGTTGATGTTCGAGGGGCATCGGCCCGCGGACATCGAATTGTTGTGGCTCGACAGTAGCCGCTATCTTGACCGTTCTCTGTTCTGCGAGTGGTCACAGTGGCTTGCTGAACGAATCAAGTCATTGCGGGTCGCCAGCGCCGCCCCCATTGTCGTGGCCACCTGGTTCAGCGACGCTGCTCAGTGGACACGGGTACAGGCGCTGATTGCTGCTGTTCCGGGGGTGTATCTCGCCGACCTTCAGGCCGCCTGCGACGAAGCCGGAGTAACGTTGGTTGATCCACGGACGACGGTGATGGCCGGAACGCCCTTGAGCAGTGCCGCACAATTGGTATTGGCTCGCAAGCTCGCGTGTCATTGGTTGCCTGCGACAGTGTTTCCTCCGATAAAAGCAGTGGTGCTCGATCTCGATAATACGTTACATCTCGGCGTTCTGGGGGAGGATGGCGTTCAAGGAGTACAATTGTTGCCTGCCCATCAAGCTCTTCAGCGTTTTCTCAAATCGTTGCAACAGCGTGGGGTGTTCCTTGCGCTGTTGTCGCGGAATGAACCTGCGGATGTTAGCGAGTTATTTGCGGAACGCCATGACTACCCGCTGCGTTGGGAGGATTTTTCGGTTAGAGAGATTTCCTGGGGGGAGAAAGCCGACGGGGTGATCCGCATTGCTGGCGCATTGCGGGTAGCCGCAGAGTCGATATTATTCGTAGACGACAATCCAGGTGAATTGGCCGGCGTGGCATCGCAGCTTCCCCAAGTTCACACGGTATATGCGAGTCCTGACCCGTTTCAGACCCAGCGTGCAATTGAATATTACCCAGGGTTATGGCGATGGAAAGTTGAAGCCGATGATGCCAAACGTGTGCAGGATGTAAAAGCCAATGCCGAGCGGGAGAAGATTCTCGCCGAGACACAGGATCCGTCCAGCTATTTTCTCAGTTTGCAGGTGAGGCTGTATCTGCGATGCGATCCGGTCGATCAGTTAAGTCGGTTGGCCGATCTTTGCGGCAAGACTAATCAGTTCAATCTGGCATTTCGTCGGTTCAACCAGGCGGAGCTTGCCGAGCGAATAGAGTGCCCGGCTGCGTGCGTCGCCAGCGTGCAGTTGAAGGATCGCCTTTCCGACAGCGGTGTGATCGCTGTGATCGTCGGCTGGCGGGATGGTCAACGACTCATGGTCGAAGAGCTGTGCATCAGTTGTAGGGCGATGGGGCGGCACTTGGAGGATACGGTCATCGCAACAGCGATACGCGAAATGCCCGTGTTCGCCGGGTGCCGTGAAGTGGTGTTCCGGGCCGAGCACGGCCCGCGCAATCAGCCGGCACTCGACTGGCTTGCTCGAATGCTGGGAGCTGACTCTCGGCCTGGGCCTGGGCTTCACGCTATTCCTGCTGAACGGTTGCGAAGTTTTGAGTTGCCTGACGGTATTGTATTGGTTCGAAGCTAAATAGAATCATGGATCGTATCGGTATCGAACAGACCGTGGTCATTGTTTTGAAGACGATCTTGAAGCATTCCGTTGGCGAGGGTGCGGAGGTGACACGTCAGAATACGGTGAGTTGGGACTCCCTCAAGCACATCGAGATCATGTTTGCGCTTGAGGATGAACTGGGCGTTGAGTTTTCCGAGGAGGAACTGGTTGCGCTCGACAGCGTGACGAAGATTGTCGACGCAGTCCTGGCGAAGCATGCGGCATGACTTGTTTATGGAGGGGTATGCCTTCCGCTTGCGACCGATTTCCGACGATGACGCGGCGTTTGTTGTCGGGTTGCGCAGCGATCAGGAACTGAACCGGTATCTGCACGCCAGTGCGCATCGGGTGGAGGATCAACTGGCCTGGCTGGCACGATATTATGAGGCGGCAGAATCTTTTTACTTCGTTGTTGAGCGGTCCGCCAACGGTATGCCTGAGGGCACTATTGGATTGTACGATGTCGACCGGAGTGCCGGTACCGGCGAATGGGGGCGTTGGATTCTTCGGTCTGGTTCGCTGGCGGCGGTAGAAAGCGCCTATCTTATCTACCGGATCGCGTTTGAGCGACTGGGGCTCAGCAGTGTGTATTGCCGGACCGTCGCCGAGAATGAGCAAGTGGTATCGTTTCATGACTCTTGCGGAATTTCAGCGCGACGGGTTTTGCCGGAGTATTTTGAACTTCATGGACGCACTCACGATGCTGTAGAGCATCAATTGCATCTCGTTGAGTGGCCTGCCGTCGGGGGGCGATTGAACCAGCTTTCTCAACTAACGGCACGGAGAGTAAACCGTGGGTGAGAGGCCTGTATTGCCACAAGGCTATGAGTTTCATCACATTGGCTATGCAACAGAGTCCATTGCTCGTGAACGGCACGCACTAGAACTACTGGGATATCAAGCCGAAGGCGAACCGTTTGTTGATACTGTGCAAGGGATCGCCGGCTGTTTTGTGTCCGGCCCCGGACCGAGGATCGAATTACTGGAGAATCTTCCTGGCGAGGATACATTGACGCCATGGATCAATGCGGGCGTGAAGTTGTACCACTTCGCATACCAGGTCGACGATATGGCTAATGCCCTCAAGTGGGCGCGAAGCTTGCGGGCGAAAGTCATCGTGCAGCCTGTTCCTGCGATTGCGTTCAATGGGCGTCACATCAGTTTCGTGATGCTCCGCAACGGCATGATGCTGGAGTTCATCCATAAGGCGCTATTGCCGGCGATCTGAGTCAAGTATCGATTGTAGGACGGCGACACATTACGATTGGATGGCATGATGAGCCACGACGAACAAGCGCACCTGGAGCGGATCTCCAATGTTTCGCGTTACGCGGCCGGTGCAAACTCGGCGACTATCAAATATTCGTTCAAGATCGCTGACCGGTATTTGGTGGGGGAGAGTCTGCTGGAGTTGGGGCCGGCCGAAGGGGTGATGACGGAGCTCCTCGCTACGACCGGCAAACGAATGACGTTGGTCGAAGGGTCGGGTTTGTTCTGCGAGGATCTCAGAAAACGATTTCCCCGTGCCACCGTGGTGCACGCCTTATTTGAAGACTACCGGCCGAAGGAACAGTTCGACAATATCATTCTGGGCCATGTGCTGGAGCACGTGCAGGACCCGGTGGATATCCTAACGCGCGCCAAGCAATGGTTGAAGCCGTGCACCGGTCGTTTGTTTGCCGCGGTCCCCAACGCCCGCTCCGTGCATCGGCAGGCTGCAGTAATCATGGGCATGTTGCCGCAGGAGAATGCCCTGAACGAGATGGATATTCACCATGGCCATCGTCGAGTCTTCAGCCCGGAGTCGTTCCGCAATGCCTTCTATCAGGCGGGCTTGCACGTGGAGATCTTTGGCGGATACTGGTTGAAGCCTGTGTCGAATAAACAGATCGAAACCGGATGGACGCCTCAAATGCTGGACGCCTTCATGCAATTGGGTGAAAGATATCCGGATATTGCCGGCGAAATCTATGTAGTGGCCCGCAATGATGCATCGGGTGCTCGTTTGGAGACTGTATAGGTAAAGGTCATGCCGATTGAGGCTTGCAAGATCGTTGAGTTTCCGATCATCTCTGATCCGCGGGGAAACCTTTCGTTCATTGAGGGCGGGCGACATTTTCCCTACGAGATCAAGCGGGTGTATTACCTCTATGACGTCCCGGGCGGGGCCGAGCGCGGTGGGCATGCCCACAAGGCGCTGCACCAGCTCATTATTGCGATGTCAGGTTCATTCGATATTCATCTCGACGATGGAGTTTCAAAGAAGACCGTGCACATGAATCGCAGTTATTACGGGCTTTACGTATGCCCGATGATCTGGCGAGAGATCGACAACTTTTCTTCCGGCGCAGTCTGCATGGTGTTGAGCTCAGAATACTATGACGCGTCCGACTACTATCGGGACTATGGCCAGTTCCTGGGTGAGGCTCAAAGGGGGACCAAATGAAGTCGGTCCCTTTTCTTGATCTTACTGTGTTGCATCAATCCATACGCGAACCGCTAGATGCGGCCTTCCATCGTGTGCTTGATTCCGGTTGGTTCATTATGGGGCCTGAACTTGAGGCGTTTGAGCGGGAATTTTCAGAATATTGCGAAGTAAAGCATTGTGTCGGTGTCGGTAACGGACTCGAAGCGCTGCACCTTGTATTGCGGGCCTATGGTATTGGGCCAGGCGATGAAGTGCTCGTTCCTTCCAATACATTTATCGCAACCTGGCTGGCGGTCACTGAATGCGGCGCGACTCCGGTTCCGGTAGAACCGAATATCGATACGCATAACATGGATACAGCGCTGATTAGCGCGGCAATCACCAGCCGTACGCGGGCGATCATCCCGGTGCATCTCTATGGGCAACCGGCAGATATGGGTCCGATCTGCGCGCTCGCCTCGCAGTACGGCCTAATTGTGATCGAAGATGCCGCCCAGGCCCAGGGCGCACGCTACAGAGGTCGTCGGGTAGGTTCCTTGGGGCATGCGGCTGCAACAAGTTTTTACCCCGGGAAAAATCTTGGCGCCCTCGGTGACGGCGGCGCCGTCCTTACCAACGACGATGGGATTGCGAGAAAGGTCAGGCAGCTACGTAACTATGGCTCAGAGATCAAGTATCGGCATGATCTCCTCGGATACAATAGCAGGTTGGATGAGATGCAGGCGGCGTTCCTTCGCGCAAAGCTGATTGTACTTGAGGAATGGAACGTACGTCGGAGGGAGATAGCCGCTCAATACGTAACACGGCTGGGGAGGGCCGCCCTGTCCCTGCCGTCCGTTCCCGAATACGCGGAGCCTGTGTGGCATCTCTATGTTGTTCGAAGCAAGTATCGGGATGCATTGAAAACGCATCTGGAACAGCACGGAGTGTCTACCGTGATTCATTACCCCATCCCGCCGCACCGGCAGGCGTGCTATCGAGACGTGAACCGGCATCACCTGCCGGTCGCCGACAGGTTGGCGGAAGAGGTTCTGAGCCTGCCAATGTCGCCTGCGATGAGCCGAGAGGCTGTCGAAATGGTGGCGCATACGATCCTCAGTTTCTCTGCGAAGACAACCGCTGCGTGATGAGTCTGCTCAGGACGCTCTAGTGTCGGGGATTGAAAAGCGGCCTCTTTCTCACAGGAGAGGAATTGTACGTTGTCGTATAACCCGCTATAGCGGTCATAAGCATCATGGATAAAATACGTGCCGGTCAGGTAAATCGGGAGACGGCATCGTCTTCGCCCAACATCGTGTGGCATCACGGAACCGTCACTCGCGCTGATCGTGAGGCTCAGAACGGTCACCGTGGGGCTGTCATCTGGTTCACGGGGTTGTCCGGATCGGGCAAATCGACGCTTGCCCATGCCGTCGAGGATACGCTGTATCGCATGAGGTGTCGTGCGTTTGTCATGGACGGAGACAATGTTCGTCATGGATTGTGTTCCGATCTCGGGTTTTCCCGACAGGATCGGAAAGAGAATATCCGCAGGATCGGAGAGGTGTCGAAGTTGTTCGTGGAGGCCGGGGTGATCGTCCTGACGGCGTTTATCTCTCCTTACCGAGAAGACCGGGCGTGGGTGCGTGGAATGGTCGGGCCCGCCGATTTTTTCGAGGTGTTTTGTGATTGTCCGATCGAAGTTTGCGAAAGCCGTGATGTGAAGGGGCTCTACAAAAAAGCCCGTGCGGGGCAGATCGCGGAATTTACGGGCATTTCATCTCCCTACGACCTTCCGATGGAGCCCGAATTGACCCTGGACACCGCTTCGCACGATGTCGAGGCCTGCGTCAAAGCAGTGCTCAACATGCTGACGGCTGCCGAACTCATTGGCCGTCCGATCAGAGGTAAGTAAGGGGCGCTGCCTGCAGGCACGGGGAATATAAGATGGACGGGTCGCGCAAGACGAATGTACTTGTGATCGGTGCTCCGCGAAGTGGGACGACCTTGGTGGCCGGGTTGTTGTCGGCAGGGAAAGCCGCTTCACCGATGCTGCCGGAATGTACCCATATTACGCAAGTCATTCAGCAGTTCTACAATATTCTGCACTACTCGGATCCCCAGCGGTTTGCCGCCTATTCCGTCAACGAATCAGTGCTGGCCGGTATGTACCGTGGAATGGTGGACTCCATGCTGGCGACCGTACGGGCACATTTCAAAGATCTCGACTATCGCTATCTGATCTTGAAGGATCCCGAGTTGTCTCAATTGGCGGATTTGATTCCCTTGTTTTTTGGCAGCGAGAGCAAGACCGTGTGTGTGGTTCGGGACCCGCGCGCGGTGATTGCGTCCATGTTGACGGTTGAGCGAAAGCGGAAGGGCCAACTCTGGGCGGCTTGGAAAAAGACGCCGAATTGGTTTACCGCGCATGATCTCATCAATCACATGTTCCGTGAACGAAGGCTTGTTTCTGACTTCTTCATGTACTATTGGAAAGTACAGGATTCCCAGTTGCACAAGAGAGGCGCGGTGCACATGGTCAGCTTCGAAAAAATCATGGCTCGGGATGCCGCCGAATTTAATCGCTTGGAATCGTATCTGGGATTTCCTGTGGGTCGCGAGGGGTTCGGGAAAGTGAGCTTTGATTTCAATCGCGCCGACCCGACGTTTTCTGCGGGGTACGGGAGAGGTATTCAAGAGGCGACTACGGATTTTCGATCCGTTCTTACCTATCTCCAAATAAGAAAAATCAAATCGGCCTACAGCGGCCTGAATGAGGTCTATAAATGGTGGTGAGGGGGGCCTCGATGATGGATGCGCCTCCGGCTACCGTGTTTCAGCTGTCAGCCGCTGGGAGGCTGAGGTCTGCGGGATGAGTCGTGATCCCATGACGATAGAAAAAGGGTTCGATTCAAGTCAGCCGTTGGTTACGGTGATTGTCCCCTCCTACAATCACGAGCAGTATGTGTCTCAGGCTATTGAGAGTG
The DNA here is from genome assembly GCA_964412445.1 of uncultured Nitrospira sp. GTDB lineage: Bacteria > Nitrospirota > Nitrospiria > Nitrospirales > Nitrospiraceae > Nitrospira_D. Next base: position 28,599 of record CAYPOR010000018.1, on the reverse strand, counting down.
TCGTCTCACAAACCTACCAGAATATCGAGATTATCGTCATTGATGATGGCTCAACAGACCGATCCGTACAGATGATCAACCGCTTGGCGGAAAAGTATCGATTGACCGTCATTGTGCGAGAGAACCGGGGATTGTCGAGGACGTTGAACGAAGGAGTGGCTCTGGCGCGGGGCAGGTACATCAGCTTTGTCGCGTCAGACGACTACTATTTCCCTTGTCGAATCGAGAATGCCGTTCGGCATCTGGAGACAGCCTCAGACGAAGTGGCGTGTGTGTACTGTGATGGCGTTATCGTGGATAAGGAGGGCGGGAAATTGGGGCTATTCGGGGACCGCCATCCCCGTCCGATATTCGGCAGTCTCTACGATAACTTGGTCGTGGGTAACTGGATACCCGGGATCGGAGCGACTTTCAAGGCGGATTTGCTCAAACAATTCGGCTTCGACGAGCGGTTCATGATAGAGGATCACACACTGTTTCTCCGGATGTTCAAAGACGGGGAGTACAGGTTGGTGTTCTATGATGGCCGTGATTTTGCCTATCGGTGGCATGGACAGAATATTTCGAAGCCTGGAACGCTGATGGATAGGGAAAATCGATTGATTGAGCGGTATTTCGAAGATGTTGGGAAATATGCCGAATTCAAGCGACAATTAAAGACTCGGTCTCTGGCCCTGATGAATAAGTCGAGTTGGAGAAACTGGTATCTGTTGTGTCTTCATCTTGCTCGGTTCGCGCGGAAGAAAATAGTGTGAGTGGAACGTGAGACAGAGGAAACGGTTGCCGGGAGCGCAGTCCTCGGCGGATTGTCCATGATGAATCGCGGGCGGCTGGCAACGCATAGCGGTTGGGCGGAACCCATAAAAATGGCGTACTTTGCCAAGTCCACCTCTATCGGGCCGACCAGCCGGTACAGGATTTATCAGTTTCTCCCCGTTTTGCAGGCGGGGGGAATTGAGTGCCAGGTTCGTCCGTTGTTTGATGAAACCTATTGGAGGATTATCGAGATCTCCTCGCCTTTCGTACGAGTGGCAGCGAAGATCGTCTACGTTTGTGGTCGCTTTCTTCGTAGGATGTGGGAGATTTTGACCATCGGGAATGTCGATCTCATTGTGATTGAAGGGCAGCTCTTCCCCTATCTGCCAGCGTGGGGAGAGCGGATTTTATCCAAGTTTCGATATCGAATCATCGTAGAGTTCGACGATGCGATATATCTTACCTTTGGGCATAAGCGGAAAATTCCGGCCTTGATCGGCATGGCGTCCGGGGTGATCGTTGGGAATGAGGTTCTTGCTCAGTACGCCAGGAAGTATCTGTCGGAGGTGTATCTGGTTCCCACTGCGGTTGATACCCAGCGGTTTATCCCGGGAATGATGAACGTGCAGCGGATCAGTGCGGTGGCGGGAACGCCTCTGACGGTCGTCTGGATCGGGTTAGCCTGCAACCTAGGGTATTTGGATATTGTGGCGCCCGCGTTGAAGGCGTTACAGGATAAAGGGCTCATCAAATTTCGGGTTGTGTGCTCTCGGCCTCCACGGTGGCCTGGGGTTACGGTTGAATTTAGACCGTGGCAGTTAGAACAGGAAGTGGAACTGCTTCAAGATTGTGACATCGGGATTATGCCACTGCCGGATACAGCGTGGGCCAAAGGGAAATGCGGTCTGAAGCTGCTGCAGTATATGTCTGTCGGAATGGCAACGGTTGCTTCGCCGGTCGGGGTCAACCGGCAGATCATTTCCGACGGGGTAACGGGATACCTGGCGGCGACTGAACAGGAATGGGGCGAGAAACTCGCTCGGCTATGCGAGGACGCGGAACTCCGCAAAACGATGGGCGAGGCGGCGAGGACGGTCGTGAAGGAACGGTATTCATTAGATATTTGGGGGCCGCGATTGGCGAAACTGTATCAGGATATTGCGGATGAAACGAGGCCGGTGAGACGCATGGATGCCGGTTCGCATTCATGCACTCGGGGGCACTGATCCCATGGTTCTTCTTTTTTTGACATGCGGGTTGGCCTTCCTGCTTGCACTCTACGGCGTGCCCATTGCCAGGAAAGCAGCTCTGAAGTATGGCATCGTGGATGCTCCTGACGGGCGTTTGAAGCATCAGCGGGAGCCTGTTCCGTACTTTGGCGGTCTGGCGATCTATCTTGCGTTTCTAATGAGTTTGGCCTTTACCTTTGAGTTTAGGCATGACGTATTGGGCATCATTTTGGGTGGGACGATTGTTGTGATGCTGGGCTTGATCGATGATTTCGGTGTGTTGACCCCGGCGACGAAACTGGTTGGGCAGCTTCTTGCGGTGTTCGTATTGATCAAGAGCGGGATTAGAATTGAGATTGCCATGTTTCCTGAATGGCTTGATCTGACCTTGACCGTGTTGTGGATGGTGGGATTGATCAACGCCTTCAATCTTCTCGATATTATGGACGGCCTCTCAGCCGGTGTGGGAGCGGTCAGTGCGAGCGGGCTGTTTGTCGTGGCGCTGCTTCAGGGTGACCAAGCCATTGCCTTCATGCTGGCCGCGTTGATTGGAGGGTTGGCGGGGTTTCTCAAATACAACTGGCATCCGGCGCGGATTTATATGGGTGATACGGGTGCGATGTTTATCGGGCTGCTTCTCGGGGCGATGGCGATGATCGCAAAATATCCCAGTGATCACCCCTTGTCGCTCCTCACCCCGGTATTTATTCTGGGGATTCCGATTTTCGATACGCTCTTTGTCATATACATCCGCTATCGGCGGGGGCTGCCGATTTTTTGGGGGAGTCCTGACCATATTGCCATACGGTTGCGTCATTGGGGAATGTCCGTCCCGCAGATTGTGATCACGAGTTATGTGGCGACCGCGATGGTGGGAATGATGGGATTGGCGATGCTGTCGGTCGGTCAGGAAGTAGCCTGGGTGCTATGTGCCGGAACGGCCGGAGTGCTCTTGTGTGTAACGGCGCTCTTGAGGAACATTGAGGTTCGTCGTTCTGAGCCGTCGGTTGCCGTGTCATCCAAGGACGAAGGGACCAGAGCCGCATGATCGTGATCGTCGGCGCCGGCCTCGCCGGCCTCAGCACTGCGTATCACCTTTCGGGGGTGCCGTATCGCGTGTTCGAGCGGGAGCAGGAGGTGGGCGGATTATGCCGCTCGTACAAGAAGGACGGGTTCACCTTCGACTACACCGGCCATCTGCTTCATTTTCGTCAGCCGGAGATCAAAGCCCTTGTCGAAAGGCTGCTTGCGGGAAGGCTGCAGAAGCACGCGCGGCAATCGTTCATTTACTCCCATCGCACCTACACGGAATATCCGTTTCAGGTCAACACGTATGGCCTTCCTCCCGAGGTCGTGCGGGAATGTCTACTGGGATTTATTGCCACGTTGACGCATCCGTCAACCATGCTTCGGCCGCAGGAACGATCTTTCAAGGCATGGATTCTCGATAATCTGGGTGCCGGCATGGCCAAGCATTTCATGGTGCCGTTTAATGAGAAGTTGTGGCGAGTGCCATTGGACGAGTTGACGTCGGATTGGGTGTCATGGCTCGTGCCGAAGCCTGAGTTACAGGATGTGGTCAACGGTGCGCTAGGCATCAAGGACAAAGCCTTCGGCTACAACCCGTCTTTTCTGTATCCAGCGGGTGACGGCATCAAGGTGTTGCCGGAATCCTTTGTGCCTGGGATTACACACCTGTTCAACCACTGTGAGTTGGAGGAAATTGATACGAAAAAGCGCCGGGCGCGGTTCCGCAACCGGCAAACCGGCAGAGTGCAGGATGAGGAGTATCAATCGCTTGTTTCGACCATTCCGATTCCCGAGCTTGTTCGGCGGTGCAAGGAGTTCCCCGCCGCCCTGAAAGAGGCGGCGGACAAGTTGCGGTGGGTCTCGGTGTATAACGTCAACCTCGCATTCAAGCGGGAACGTGTGTCGGACAAACATTGGCTGTATTTCCCTGAGCCGGAATTTCCGTTCTATCGCGTCGGGTTTCCGACGAACTTTTCCCCTGCCTTGGGAAGAGCGGGGTGCAGCTCAATGTATGTCGAAATATCCCACCGGCCGACGGAGCACCAGTCTGGTGAGGAGCTGATCGAGTCGTCGAGGCGCGGGATGGAACGGGCTGGAATCATCAAGCCAGATGACGAGATGGTTGTGGCCGATGTGAAAGACCTGCGGTATGCCTATGTCTATTTTGATCAGCACCGTGCGAAAGCGGTCCCGGCCATCCTGGCTGCACTGGAACGGTGCGGGGTGTATTCGATCGGTCGATATGGCCGCTGGGAACACACCTCGATGGAAGATGCCATCGGGCAGGGGAAACAGCTTGCCGAACGGCTCCGCGCCCAGGGCGTCCCGTCCGGTTCGGCCTAAGAATATTGTGGATACCGTCTGTCACATCATTACCAAGCTTGAATTGGGGGGTGCCCAGAAAATCACATTAAGAACCGTGGCGCATCTTAATCGATCAAGGTTTCGCCCCGTCCTTATCACCGGAGGGGAAGCAGGGGAGCTCGATGCGGAGGCCCATCACATTCCGGGTGTCGAATTCCATCGAATCCCATCACTTGTCCGGGCGATCCATCCGGTCAGGGATTGCAGGGCGCTGTTCTCCTTGACAAAGTTGTTGCGCAGCATTCGTCCTACGATTGTCCATACACATAGTTCCAAAGCGGGGATTATCGGGCGTTGGGCGGCTCGGTTGGCGGGAGTCCCTGTGATCGTCCATTCCGTTCATGGATTTGGGTTTACACCTTCCCAGCACTCCGTCCTGAGGCGATTCTTAATTCTATTGGAGAAATGGTCGTCAGGATTCACGCAGTGGATATTTACCGACTCGGAAGCGAACAGACAGCAGGGGATTGCCCTGGGACTCTTTACCGCTGCGCGGTCAAACCGGCTGCCCCCAGGGATTGATTTGCACGCAATTCGAGCTGTCCGAATCGATCGTGAGGACAAGCGCCGGAGCCTAGGGCTTCAGGCGGACAGACCATTGATCGGGATGGTTGCGCCATTTAAACCGCAGAAATCTCCGCTTGATTTTATTCGGGTGGCATCGCGGGTGTGTCAGAAACGGCCAGACGCGCATTTTATCATGGTCGGGGACGGCGAACTCCGCCAGGCGATTGAAAGGGAAATCCGTTCTCTGGGATTGATGCAGTCAATTACTTTGGCCGGATGGCGCCGTGATGTTCCTGAGATCATGAAATGTCTGGATGTGTTTTTGCTCACGTCTCAATGGGAGGGGTTGCCCCGCGTTTATCTTGAGGCCTTGAGTTGTGGGGTGCCCGCCGTTGGGACGTGTGTCGACGGCGTTGCGGAAGTGGTTATTGATGGAGTGAACGGATTCTTGAAGGAGCATGGAGATATAGAAGGGCTTGCGGATAGAGTGCTATGGCTTCTGGAGAACAGGGGAGAGGCCACGGCGATGGGACAGCGGGGACTGTCGCTCGCTGATACGTTTGACTGTTACGAGGTTGTGCGCCAGCAGGAGCATCGATACGAATGGTTGGTCAAAAATATGTCGGTAAAGAGCTTGCCTCGCGCGTCCGAGCGTGTTACACACCTACGGAAGTAACCCACAGGCTGGAAAAATGCGAAAGAGGTTTTTGTGAACGTTCCTCTCCTGGATCTCAAAGCCCAATATCGCACCATTAAGACGGAAGTCCTGTCGGCTATTGAGGCGGTCTGCGACGAGCAGGGATTTGTGCTGGGCCCTCGCGTGGCGGCGTTTGAGGAGAAAACGGCTCAGTACATCGGCAGCCGCTATGCAATCGGGTGCGCCTCCGGGAGCGATGCCCTGCTGCTCTCCCTCATGGCCATGGGGGTGAAGGCCGGCGATGAGATCATCACCGTCCCGTTCACGTTTTTTGCCACGGCCGGCGCGATTTCGCGGTTGGGCGCGAAGCCTGTGTTCGTGGATATTCAGCCGGATACATTTAATGTCGATCCCAAACTGATTGACGAGGCGATCACGTCTCGGACGAAAGCCGTTATGCCCGTGCATCTCTTCGGGCAGTGTGCGGATATGGCGGCGGTCAATGAGATTGTGAAACGGAAAAAAATCTATGTCATTGAAGATGCGTGTCAAGCCATCGGGGCCGCTCAGCGGGACAGGCGCGCCGGGGTCCTTGGCGACACCGGCTGCTTCAGTTTCTTCCCCACCAAGAATTTAGGTGGCTTTGGGGACGGGGGGCTCGTTACGACGAATGACAAGGCTCTTGCCGACTCCATGTCCATGCTTCGTGTGCATGGAAGCCACGTCCGTTACCTTCACGAAGCAATAGGGATCAACAGCCGGTTGGATGCGCTGCAAGCCGTCGTGCTTGATATCAAGCTCAAGTATCTCGATCAATGGGCCGAAGGCCGCCGCCGAAACGCCGCCCGGTATGAACAGTTGTTCCAGCAAGCGGGGCTGCTGAATCGCGTCACGTTGCCGGCGACGAAAACAGGCAACTTTCACGTCTACAATCAATACACCGTGCGGGTCTCGAAACGCGATGAACTCCGCACCCATCTCAAAGAAAAGGGCGTCGGCACGGAGATCTATTACCCCCTTCCCATGCACCTGCAGCAGTGCTATCAGGACCTCGGTTATCGGAAAGGGGCATTCCCCGTGTCGGAGCGGGCGGCCGAAGAAGTCCTCTCTCTCCCGATCTATGCCGAACTGACCGACGCACAGTTGACCTATGTGGTCGAGATGATCGCCGACTTCTTCACGCGCCAATAGACCGGCTCCTCTTCCATATTCCTGTCGTGACTCCGGTCAGCGGCCTGGTGTTCCCGTCCGTTGAGCCCTATACTTTAGACATGCGCTCCGGTTCAGAAATCCCGATGAAAAGCCGAGCACCCAGGAGGTGTGCCGGGGACAGGGAGGAATTGATGAGATACGGTCTGGTGTTCCTGGGAGTAGTGGTGTGCCAGTGGCAGGGGGCCGTCGAGGCGAAAGAACTGTCTCCCCGCGAGATTTATGAGCAGACCTCGCCCGCGGTCGTCATGGTGATGGGGCATGCCGACAGCGGGAAAGGCGGCAGCGGGGGAACGGGCTCGATCATTCAGGCCGACGGCGTCGTGTTGACGAATGCGCATGTCGTCATCGAAGAAAAAACCGGGAAGCCCTATCCGCGTCTGTCCGTATTCCTGAAGCCCGCCCGCGTGAGCGGTGATAGCAAAACCGATCTGGCCCGCATGGTACGCGCCAGACTGGTGGCCTATTCCTCCCCGTTGGATCTTGCGTTGCTCAAGCTGGAGAGTGCGGCCGTTCCGCTTCCGGTCATCGATCTGAGCGACTCGGACCGGGCGAAAATCGGAGATCGAGTGGTCGCGATCGGCCATCCCGAGCAGGGAGGTCTCTGGACCTTAACGACCGGAGTGATCAGCGCCGAAGTCGATAATTTCAACGGCGTGAAGGGGAAACATGTGTTTCAAACCGAAACCAGTTTGAACCGGGGGAATTCCGGCGGTCCGCTCGTCGATAGTGACGGGCAGATGATCGGGGTCAATACCGCGATCGCCCGTGTGGCGCCCGACGGGATGCCGATTGCCAGCATCAGTTTTTCACTCAAATCATCGGTCGCCAGACAGTGGCTGCGCGAGCAGGGCGTGGGAAGCGGTCGGATGTCCGCGGCAGCGTCGTCGGCGCCGACCCCTGCCGCGGCCGAATCTCCATCGGTTCCATCCCGGATGCCGCAACCGATTCCCGCTCCGCGTCAGATCCCCGAGCAGACTCCGGTTCCCAAGATGGCCGGTCCGGAGAGCCAGGCAATGCCTGATCATCCGCGCACGACTCTCCCGCCGGCCCGCGCGTACAACCTGGATGAATTGGTCAGTGACCGGAGCAAGGCCGAAGCCGATCTTGACCGCATGATGTCGGAGATGCGCGGGCGTATGAAAGAGCGGTAATCGTTTCTATCGGCCGACGTTCCCGCTTCGCGGCCAGCGGTGTATGATGCGCCACCTGCATGCTGACTGATCTTTTCAGGCCGTTGCGCATCCTCGTCATAGCCGGGGTCTCGATATGCCTGGCTCCCCGAGCCGCGCCCGCCTCGCCGGCGAGCGATCTCTCCAAGCAGGAACTGACAGGTCCGGTGAAGACCGCGGTGACCCGGTATCCCCAACTCCGCACCGTTCATCATTTCGATCGTGACGGGCGTTTGAGGACGGTCGAATTGTTTCCAACACAGGAATCAGATTCGGCGCAATATCATTTGTCCTATGATGAAGCCGGTCGAGTGACGGAAGAGCAGACGATCGAGCCCGACGGCCGGGTTCTCTACAGGAAGATCTACCGGTACGGATTCGATGAGGAGGGCCGGCGAGTCGCGACGATTGCGGCGACCGAGGACGGGCAGCTGGCTCACGCCGAATTCGAACTGTATGACGACCGCGGCGTCCTTACGGAGGATCTTGCGATCACCGGAAACGGAACCGTTGAAAAATCGCTCTACGATATCCGGGGGAAGCTGGTCTATCTCGCCCGGTATTTTCAGGGGAAGCTGGTGCTGGAGTCGACGTATCATCACGGGCCGTTGGGACGGCTGAAAGAAAGCCGGTTCTATTCGGGAGACGGGACGCTGATGCGGAAAGATGGCTATCGATACAACGACGCCGGTCAGCGGATCGAACAGCAGAGTGAGTTCTTCCGGAGCGCGCATCTGCGCAAGTCCGTGGCGGCCTATGAGTTCGATGCCGCGGGGAACTGGACGAAGGAAACGATTCAGCGGTGGGCCGAGAAAAGCGGAACGCTCTCGCTTCTGGAAACGGTGGTCAGCCGGGAACGCCAGATCACCTACTATTAACGAAATCGGGGCGGAACACACGATGTGTCCCGCCCCGATCCCGTACGCACAAATTCAAAACGGCTAGTTCGTCACCGCGCCTTCCGAAGCCGAAGAGACATGGCGTGCATATTTGCCCATCACGCCCGTGGTGTAGCGCGGCTTGGGATGTGTGACCTTCTTCAAACGCGCTTTGATTTCTTTCTCCGTGAGCGCCACATCCAGCCGCCGCTTGGCAATATCGAAGGTGATCGTATCGCCGGTCTTCACCGCGCCGATCGGGCCGCCCTTGATCGCTTCCGGCGCCACATGTCCGGCCATCAGGCCGTGCGTCGCGCCGGAGAAGCGTCCGTCGGTGAGGAGCGCCACGGAATCGCCGAGACCGGCTCCCACAATAGCCGCCGTCACGCCCAGCATTTCCCGCATGCCCGGTCCGCCTGACGGACCTTCGTAACGGATCACGACCACATCACCGGCTTTGATTTTTCCTGCTTTGACGGAGGCGAAGGCATCTTCCTCGCGTTCAAATACTTTGGCCGGACCTTGGAACTTCATGATCGAGTGGCCGGCGACTTTGACCACACAGCCTTCCGGCGCCAGATTGCCCTTCAGAATGACCAGCCCGCCGGTGGGCTTGATGGGGTTCGAAAGCGGCCGCAACACCTGCTGCCCGGGAGTTTCTTTCGCTCCTGCCGCTTCTTCGCCGATGGTGCGTCCGGACACGGTCGGTTGATTCGGATGCAAGATGCCGGCATCCAGCAACCGCTTGGCGACGAGCGTGGTGCCGCCGGCGGCAAAGAGATCCGATGCGGTGAAGCGCCCGCCCGGCTTGAGGTCCGCGAGGAGCGGAACTTTCCGGTTCAGCTTGTCGAAATCGTCGATGGTTAGTTTCACGCCCATTTCCCGGGCGACCGCCAGCAGGTGGAGCACCGCATTGGTCGATCCGCCGGTCGTGGCCACCGCCGCGATGGCATTCTCCAGCGATTTGCGGGTGATGATCTGCTTGGGACGCAGATCCTTCTTGATGAGCTCCATCACCATTTTGCCGCTTTCGAAGGCGACATCGTCTTTGCGCTGATCCATGGCGGGAACCCCGTTGCGGCCCATGGCCGACATGCCCAGGAACTCAAACGCAATGGCCATCGTGTTCGCGGTAAATTGGCCGCCGCAGGCGCCGGGTCCAGGGCAGGCGTGATCTTCGAGGTCTTTCAGCTCGGCGTTCGTCATCGCTCCGCAGGCGTGCTTGCCGACGGCTTCGAACACGTCCTGAATCGTCACATCGTGCCCCTGGAATTGGCCCGGCATGATCGACCCGCCGTAGAGCATCAACGACGGGACGTTCAATCGGGCGAGCGCCATCACGGTGCCGGGGATCGTTTTGTCGCAGCCTGACAGCGCGACGACCGCGTCGAACAGGTGGCCGCGGGCCACCAGCTCGATCGAGTCCGCGATGACCTCGCGGCTGATCAGCGAGGCTTTCATCCCCTCGGTGCCCATCGAAATACCGTCCGACACGGCGATGGTGTTGTATTCGATCGGCGTCCCGCCCGCGGCGCGGATGCCGGCCTTGACCCGCTCCGACAACCGCCGCAAATGGAAGTTGCAGGGCATGACTTCGATCCAGGTATTGGCCACCCCCACGATCGGCTTGGACAGATCTTCATCCGTGAACCCGACCGCTTTGAGCATGGCCCGAGCCGGCGCCCGGCCCGGACCAACGAGGAGATCGTGACTCTTCAACTTCAATTCCTTGGGCATGGTAGGGTTACTTTCCTTTCTTCCCTTCTTTCTTCTTCTCGTCCTTCTTGTCTTTGGCTTCCGTTCCGATGACGTCTCCGGTCGCGGCATCGATACAGACTTCCGTCACCTTCCCGTCCGCGCCGAGGACCTCTACTTCCCAGGTGGTTTTGCCGTGCTTCTTTTCCAACTCCGCCTCGACGACGGTGCCGGGTACTTTCTCCACGGCGGTCTTCACCGCCTGCTCGATCGTGATCTTGGCATCCTTCGCCAATGCGGCGATATCGCCTTCCTCGCCCTTCTTCTTGTCACTCCAGGCGGGAGTTCCGAGCGTCAGCACGGTTCCAACTGCGAGAGTCAGGATGAGTGTGAGCGATTTCATCGGGCACCTCCTTCAGGAGACAGGTTATTGCACGGACATGTTGCCGGGAGCCGACGGGGTCCCGGCGCCCTTGTGCGGGTTGGCCCCGCCGTGGGGATTCGCGGCGCCGCCGCCATGGGGGTTGCCGTGTCCGCTGCCGGCGCCTTTGTGCTCTTGCATCACTTTGTCGTGCTCAGCCTTTTCCTTGGCGCGCTGTTCCGGCGTCAGGAGGCCCAGGACTTCGCGCTTGGTCTTAATCGAGGTCATCCGCAGGCCCACTTGCATATCTTCGCTCTGCTTCAGTTTGGCCTCGATGGCGCCGAGGTCTGATTTTTCATCGTCGGTCAGAGCCTTGAGCTCGCGCTCCGCGACCTGGATATCCGCTTCCGCCTTGATCCGGGTCTTGTCCAGATTGAGCTGGATGTCTTTCAGCTTAGCGACCTGCTCGGCGGAGAGCCCGATATCTTTTTCGTGCTTGAGGAGGTGGCGGATGAGATGGCCGGTGCTGCTGTGCATCATGCCGCCCATGCCGTGTCCGCCCATGGCGCTGTGTCCGCCGCCGGCATGCCCGTCCTTACCGTATCCTTCGGCCCGGACACCGGATGCGCCCAGTGTCAGGCTCACTGCGGCTGCGAGAGTCAGAGTCATGATGGCTGCGCGGGATCGTTGCATGGGTCCTCCTTCGGTTAAAGGCACTCAATGATTGCGAATTAAACGGCGCTATGGCTGTAACAGTCCACCCGCTCCCTTGAGGCCATTGAACAGGAATTGAACAGCGAGGGCAGCCAGCAACAGCCCCATGAGGCGCGTCATAATTTTCTCCGCCATCGGGGTCAGCCATGTGGCTCCCTTCGCCCCGAGCGCCAGGATAATGTAGCTTGCCAGACCGACTACCGCAAGGCAAGCGAGCAAAATGCCGCGTTGAGCCCATCCGGCTGCCTGAGCGTCCAGCAGGATGACGGTTGAAATGGCCGCGGGGCCTGCCAGCATGGGGATGGCCAGGGGCGTGACGGCGATGTCGTCTTTCCCGCTGGCTTCGGCGGTTTCGGCGGCGGTTTCCATCACCGGCGAACGCTGAGCGCGGAGCATGTCCAATGCCACCAGGAGCAGGACCAGCGCGCCGGCGACCTGCACGGCGGGCAGTGTAATGCCTAATAAATGAAAGAGCGACTGGCCGATCAGCGCAAACCCGGCCAGTACGCCGACCATCACCAGGCAGGCGACGCGGGCCATGCGCAGGCGCTGTTGCACGGTATCGCGCGGGGTCATGGCGAGAAAGGCCGGCACCGTGGCGATCGGATCGACGATCACAAAGAGAGAGCTGAAGGCCAGCAGCGCATATTCGGTGAGGGGCATGCAGAGTTCCGTCTCAGGAACGGTGGAGAAGATCAGTGTCGTTGGGCCGCCGCCAGTAGCTCCGCTCGCGGGTCGCCGGTCCGCAAGTGGCTGAGTTGTTCGTACAGCTTCTGTTCCCCCTCAGTCAGCGGGGAGGGCATGACGATTTGCAGCGTGAGGAATAAATCGCCGTGGCCGCCGGCCGCGGTCGGGAGTCCTTTCCCCTTCAAGCGCAACTTGCTTTCGGCGCGGCTGCCGGCGGGAATTTTCACGCGGACCGGCTCGGTCAACGTGGGAGCCATGACGTCGGCGCCCAGCGCGGCTTCCCATGGCCACACCGGCAGATTGGCATGCAGGTCGCTGCCCTGTTGCCGAAACACTTTGTCCGGCATGAGCGTGACGTGCAGGTAGAGATCGCCGCGCCGGCCGCCGTTCATTCCCAGCTGGCCCTTGCCGGGCACGCGGACTCTGGTCCCGTTCTGGACGCCGGCGGGGATTTTGACCTCGATGGAATGGGACTCCATCCGGTGGCCGGAACCCAGGCACGCCTGACAGGGACGGTTTCTCACAGCGCCGCTTCCGCGACAGGTCGAGCAGGGGGTCGGTTCCATGAGATTGATGCGTTTGGTCACGCCGCTCAGCACCTCGCGGAGCGACAGCTCGACTTCTGTTTCCAGATCCTCTCCAGAGGACGAAAATCCCTGCTGGCCGGCCGATCGTCCCCGGCCTCCGAAGAGATTCTCAAAGATATCGGAAAATCCCTCACCGCTGAACGAGTGCGCCTGACCCCTGGCTTGGGCGCCGGCGGCCTGGCGTGCCCGCTCATAGGCCTCGGCTTGTTCCCACTGGGCGCCGTGCTGATCGTATTTCTTGCGTTTCTCCGGATCTGAGAGGACCTCGTGGGCCTCGTTCATCTCCTTGAATTTCTTCTCCATCTCGGCCTTCTTGGCGCCGCTGTGCATGTCGGGATGGAATTGGCGGGCCAGGCGACGATAGGCCTTCTTGATCTCGTCGGCTGAGGCCGTGCGAGGAAGGCCGAGAATTTGATAGTAGTCACGCTCTGAAGTCGCCATGATTTCGCGCTTTCGCTGTGGGTGATCCGGAGAAGAAGATAATTCCGCAGCTTACGGGGTCAATCCCTTCTTTGCAAGCCAGGAACGGCTTGATATGTCCATGGAGAGAGACGGTCAGAACCCCTGATAGGCCAGGCCGATGAAGGGGAGTCCGAAGTTCAGGCCGGAATTGGGAGCGCGGGTTCCGGCATTCGAGATGTGCATGATGCGATAGCCGGCGTTGAGAGCCCAGTCACGCGTCAGTTGGTAAGAGCAGCCGGCGCCACCCCACACGAGAAAGTTGAATTGTCCGGGTTGCTCGGGGACCCGGCCGCCGAGATCCGTCCAGACCGGCCCTCCGCCTGCTTCGAGAAAGGGGTGTATTCGCCCGAAGGCTGTCGAGGTATAGACCAGCTTCGGCGTGAATCCGACGCCATAGGCCGCAATAGGCTCAGCGGTGTGGAACGCGATCACTTCCGCGCCGAGCGACAACTGGCCTTGAGACCAGCCTGCGCCGACCGGTTCCGTGAGCGTGACCGTCCAGGAAGGCATGAGGGCTTCGCCGAACAGTTTCGACGATTGGCCCGACAGCACGCGAATCGGGAAAAACGGACCGGCGGTGAGCCCGATCGTGTGGGTGCCGACGGGCGTGGCGGCGGGGAATTCCTGCGCGCCAGTCGGGCCTGAAGTCACCAGGTCCAATAACAGGAGTAGCCCCAGGGCGAGTGCGAGCAGGCTGGAAGATTCTCTAGATCGGGTCACCATCGGGTCTCTGGGCGTCGGGGGCGCTATGAGGCGTGGGCCTTGGCTCGCGCCATCATCTTGCAGTAGGAACAGACCTCGGCGGTGGTCGGCTGCTGACAGAGAGAGCAGGGGTGCAGCATCGCCTGATCCTTCTCCGCCATGGTGGCGGGTGCGGCGTCCGGCTTGCGCTGCTTATCGAGAAAGCCGCAATAGAAGGCCTGCTTGGTGCCGGGCGATTCCGTTTCAAGCCGGTTCAACACTTCCTTGTACAGGAGCGTTCGGGCGCCTTTCGCCATCGGGCATTCTTCGACGATGTAGTCGATCCGGTTCAACACCGAGTAGGCGGCCAGTTCGCGTTCGGACAGGCGGAAGAGCGGCTTCACCTTTTTGGCGAACCCGTCGAGCGAGGCCGGCAGGTTGGGCGACTGCTTATCCAGATATTCCTCCTGCCAGCGGAGCACGTTGCCCAGCAGGCGGGCCGCTTCGTCGTCGAGGTTATGGCCCGTCGCCATCACATCGTATTTATGTTCCAGCGCCACGCGGTTGAACTGGTACCGTTTGATGGTGCCGCAGGTCGAGCAGGTCGGACGGTGAATCAGCATAGCCAGTTCCTTGATGCCGGCCCCCGCTTCCTGTTCGACGGTGTGGATGTGGAGGACTGCGCCATGCGGGGCGGCGACGGTTTCAGCGAACGTGACTACTTTGGCATGGGACACTTCCGAATAGCCGCCGATGCCGAGATTGACGTACAGCGCGTCGGCCTTGTAGCCCATCTTGAGCAGCACATCCCAGAGCGCCAGGCTGTCTTTGCCGCCTGAGACGGCCACCAGGATCCGGTCGTCTTTTCCGAACATCTTCTCGGACTTGATGGCCCGGCCGACCTGGTCGTGCACGTAATAATTGAAACAGCCTTTGCAGAAGGCGGCATTGTGGCGCGGCAGATCGATGACCGCTCTGGTTTTACATTTGGTGCAATTCATGCGGCTGATCTTACGGACGGCATCGAGTCGAAAGCAAGTTTCTGCAGATCGCACAAGATGTACCGTGATAGCGCCATAATCGCTACGCCACCGGATTGCGCCATCTATGCGCGTCAGTCGAGGCGGATCTGCCGGTTCCGCCAGGTGACCGGGACTGAGTAATTCGCCATCGTCGAATCAGATCGAACAGTCTCTGCCCACGCATCCCCTCCAGGGGGGAATGCATGTAATTCCGTAATGAGCGTGTTGCCAAACGCATTCCGTTCGCGTATAGGAAGGCATCCTTACAAGAGTGCATTGCTCTGGAGGCGGTTCAGTGAAGGCGACGATGCGGCTGATGGTGGCGGTGCTCCTGCTGCTGGCGATTGATGCGACGCTTGCGGAGGCCCAAACCGTCTTCTTCGGACCGAAGCGATACACCCGCACCGCCGGTCCGCCGAATCAGTTCACCGACACCCTCACGGTGCCCGCCGACGCCACCCCGCCCTATACGCTGCACGTCGTTAACGGCAACGCCGACGGCACGAATCGAATTTCCTCTGCGACCGTCACGGTGAACGGCGCGCAGATGCTCGGCCCCAGCGACTTCGGCCAAAACGTCGCCATCATCGATCGAACGGTCGCGCTGCAAGCGACCAATACCTTGGAGATTCGCCTCACCAGCGCGTCCGGCAGCTTCATCACCGTCAGCGTGCTCGATACCAGTGCCGGGCCCCAACCGACCGCCCTCACGCCGAACCCGCTCAATCTCACGACCGGCGCCACCGCCAATCTCACGGCCACACTCGCGCCGGCCCCGACCGCCGCGGGTACCCTAGCCGTCAGCAGTGCGAATCCTGTCGTGGCGACTGTGCCTGCGTCGGTCTCATTCGCATCTGGACAAACCAGCGTACCGTTGACCGTTACTGCCATCGCGTCCGGCTCTACGACCGTGACAGTCATGCTCAATGGCGGCAGCGCCGCGAGTCAAGTCACGGTCACGCCGCCTCCGCCCACTAGTATGAGCTTCACTCCCATGAGCGGCGTCGTCGGCACCTCCGTCACCATCACCGGCACGAACTTCATCAACGTGCAGACGGTCACGTTCAACGGCGTCGCGGCGATCTTCACGATCAACAACGCCACGACCCTCACCGCCGTCGTCCCGCCGACCGCGACCCCCGGCCCGATCGCCGTCACGACCCCGGGTGGCACGGCGACCAGTGCGACGCCTTTCACGGTCCTCAGTCCCCCGGCCCTGGCGCCGATCGGCAACAAGACGGTCCCGCTCGGCAGCACGCTGACGTTCACCGCGACGGCGACCGATCCCGACAACGATCCTCTCACATTCGCGGTGACGCCGCTGCCGCTCCCGGCTCATGCGACGCTCCACGCCCAGACTGGGCAGTTCATCTTTACCCCGGATGCCACGCAGGCCGGTACGGTTCCGCTGACCATCAGCGTCACCGACGGCATCCTCACGGCCTCGGAGACGATCACGGTGACGGTCACGGGTGCGCTGCCGGGCGGGGTCACCGGCGTCTCCGGCCGTGTCGTTGATGGGTCCGGCCAGCCGATTGCCAATCTGCCGGTCTCGCTCAAAGGCACGGCAGCCACCGCCACGACCAATGCGCTGGGCCAGTTCACGCTGAATAATCTGACTGTCAACGGCAAGCAGGTGCTCCTCGCGGACGGCTTTGCCCTGGGCTACGCGATTCTCGCCGCGCCGGTGGATCTGATGCCGAACGTCATGAACAACCTGGCCTCCGAGCTGCGCGTGCCGGCGCTCGACATGGGCTCAGCCGTCACCGTGAATCCGAATGCCACCACCGTGCTCGGCAATCCCAATTTTCCCGCCGTGTCCGTGACCATCCCGCCGCACACGGCGAAGAATCCCGACGGCACCGACTTCACCGGCGGGCTCACGATCAGCCCGGTGCCGGAATATGGCCGGCCTGAATCGCGCCCGGTCGAATTGAAGCCCGGCTTTTCGATTACGATTCAACCGGCGGGCATCACGCTGACCACCCCGGCGCCGATCACCTTGCCGAACACGGACAATCTCCCGGCCGGCAATGAATTGGATCTGTGGTCGCTGTCGCCGGATACGGGCACCTTCTACGTGGCGGGCCGCATGCGGGTGAGTGCCGATGGCACGAAGCTCGAAACGATCAGCGGCGGGGTGCGCAAAACCGCCTGGCACTTCGCCCTGTCCTTTGCGGCGCAACTAATCAACGATCTCAACCGGATCATCGGCGGCTGCACGACCTGCACGATCTCGTCCGGAGGAGATCTCACGGAAGGTACGCTCACCCAAGCCGTCGTCATTCCCGGCGTCCGCACACTCGGCGTCTCGCGCGACTTCACGCTGCAGTACAACTCCACGACGGCGGATGTGCACCCGATCTTGCCCATCGCCGCCACGTTGGATGTCCGCGCGGCGGTGCCGCAGACGTTTTCGGCAGACCTCACCGTCGGGGGGCTCAAGCAAGGGACGCGGGGGGTCTGGAATGCCTCGGTCATGAGAGAGGATGCCACCTCCAGTACACGCATGGGCGTCTCCTATGATGGTGCTGCGTTACCCACGGGCCGCTATCCCTATGAGCTTGTGACCTATTCGAACTACGCGCAGTCCAGCATCGGCGCGATCACGCGCGGCTTTACCGTGGTGCGCAACGAACAGCCGAGCGCCGTCGGGGCCGGCTGGACGCTCCGCGGCCTCGACCGGCTCGTCCCGACGACCGGTGACACGCTGCTCGTCGCGGGAGGCGACGGCCGGACCATTCCGTTCGTGGCCGCTTCGCTGACCCATCTCGTGAGCTGGTGGCCGGCCGACGGCTCCGCGCAGGACCTGCGCGACGGCAACGCCGGCGCCCTGCTGAATGGGACCGGCTTCACGGCCGGGCAAGTCGGACAGGCGTTCCTGTTCGATGGGATCGACGATGTGGTCCAGGTCCCGCACAACGTGAATCTGGATCCGACCGGCTCCTTCACCGTCGACGCCTGGATTCAGACAACGATCAATCCCCTCAAACCGCAGCTCATCGTGCGCAAGTTCGAGTGCGGCCAGAGTTGTCCGGCCACCGCGACCGCGCTCTATCAACTCACCGTGACCACCACCGGGACACTGGCCGCGACGGTGCGCGAAGCGGGCGCCACCGCCGGGGCCGCCGGCCAAACGCTCAGCGGCACGCGCGTCGTCGCCGACGGGGCGTTCCACCACGTGGCCCTTGTCCGCGACGTGGCCGGCCAGGAGCTGCGCCTCTACATTGACGGGCAGCTGGAGGTCGCGGCGGCGCTCTCGACGGAGGCGGACGGCCCCCTGGTCGACGGCGATGGGGAGCCGGATCCCTTGACGATCGGCGCGGGGGTTGTCGGCGGCCAGCCCACGAAGGATTTCTTCTTCCGCGGCGTGATCGACGAACTCGAATTCTTTACGCGCGCGCTGCCGGCGGCGGAACTCAACGCGCTGTATACGGCCGGCGGCCGCCGGGACGCCACCGCGGAGTTTCTGGCGCCGCCCGGCGAGTACTCGACGCTCACACGGAACGCCGACGGCACCTACACCCGCACCCTCAAGGACGGGACCGTCTATCGCTTCAATGTGCAGGGCTATCAGACGGCGATGGCCGATCGGAACGGCAACACCACAACCTACGCCTACAATGGCAGCCATCAACTGACGACGATCACCGATCCTGCAGGCCAGGTGACGACGCTCGCGTACAATGGGACACGGCTGGCGACCATCACCGATCCCGCCGGACGGGTCACAACCTTCACCCATGACAGCGCCGGCAATCTCATCACAGTCGACGCGCCTGACCAGACGCGCACCACCTTTAACTACGACGCGCAGCATCGTATGGTGCAGAAGCGTGACGCGCGGGGGCAGGTCTACGCCTATCAGTTCGATTTTGCCGGGCGGCTCAAGAAGGCCGTGTTGCCCAACGGCGATAACCGGGAAATCCGTCCGACCGAACTCACGGGCGTGCCCGATCTGGCCAATGGCAGTGGCGTGCCGGGAAATCCCGCCACGATCCAACAACCGCCGGTGATTCAGGCGACGTTCACAGACGCCAAGGGCCAGACGACCACCTTTGAGACCGACGCCATCGGGCGGGTGACCAAGCAGATCGATCCGTTGACCCGCACGACGCTGATCGAGCGGGACCCCCAGGGCAATCCGACCACGATCACCCGGCCCAACGGCGCCATCACGACCATGACCTATGACGCCAGAGGCAATCTGCTCACTAGCACTGAGCCAGTGATCAATGCCACGACGAGATTCCTCTATGAGCCGATCTTTCACCAGGTCACACGCATCACCGATCCGAAGGGGAATCAGACGAACATCACGTATGATGCCAAGGGCAATCCGCTCACGATCACGGACGCGGACAATAAGATCACGCGCTTCTTCTACAATGCGCAGGGCTTGCTGACTGAAACCCGGGATGCCCTCTATCCCGCGAACCCCTCCACCACGTTCACGTATGACACACTGGGACGGCTCCTGACGACGACCGATCCGTTGAATCGGACGACCACGCTCACCTACGACAGCGCCGGGAATGTGGCCACGTCGAAGGACGCGCTGAATCGGATCACCATCTTCCAGTACGATGCCAAGAACCGGCTCACGCAGGTCACCGATCCGTTGAACGGGGTCACGCAATATACCTACGACGGCAATGGCAATCTGCTGACCGTGAAGGACGCGAAGAATCACGTGACCACCTTTGCCTACGACAGCCGGAATCGGCTGGTCAGCACCACCGATCCGCTGGGCAAACTCGAGACCTACGAGTATGATGGCAATGACAATCTGACCAAGCGCCGCACCCCGAAGGGCGAGGACATTCTGTTCGCCTACAACACCGTGAATGAACTGCTGAGCAAGACGCTCCCCGGCAATCAGGTGACCAGCTACCTCTACGATCTGGTGGGAAACTTGACGACGGTCACCGATCCGGATAGCGTGCTCACGATGGCGTATGACCAAGCCAACCGGCTCACGAGTGTGAAGACCGACGGGTCGTCCCATCAACCGGCGGTGACGTTGAGCTATGGGTACGATCAGACCGGGAATCGGGTGTCGCGACTTGATCCGATACAGCTGGCCAATTTCACGTACGATGGCCTCAACCGCCTGAGGAGCCTGACGGCCCCACCGGGCCCGTCGAGTACGACCAGCGGGTTGCTCGCGGCCTGGCTGGGCGAAGGGACGGCCGACGACGCCATCAATAGCCAGCATGGGACGCTGCAAAATGGCCTCGCGTTTGCGACGGGCCAACTGGGCCAAGCCTTTGCCTTCGACGGCCTCGACGACTATGTGACGATTCCCGATTCGGCCCTGTTGGACAATTTGGGCTCCGCCGCCGCGCTGGAGCTGTGGGTCAAGCCGATCCTGAACCCGGCGGCCCCGCAACCCACCTTCCGCTGGCTGTTTGCGCGGCGGAACCCGAACTTGCTGGAGAGCTTCAGTGTCGGGTTGACGGAGACCGGGCGGCTGGTGGTCGTGGTGCAGGGGACGGGGCCCTCGTCCAGCTTCTGGTCCCCGGTGGGGACCGTGCAGTCGAATCAGTGGCAGCATCTCGCGGTGACAGTGGATCTGACCGCCGGGACCGTACAGGCCTACGTCAACGGTCTGCCGGTGAGTCTCACGGTCGTGAACGGCACGGGCACGATCACCGGGACCTTTGCCAACGTGACCGAGGGCTATCTCGGCCGCTGGCAGGATCCCTCCGTGCCGGCGAGCGGGGTGGGCCCGGCCTACTACAAAGGCCTGCTCGACGATGTCCGGCTCTATACACGGGTCCTCATGCCCACCGAAGTCGCCGCCCATGCCGGACAGCCCAGCTTTATCACGATGGCCTATGACGCCCTCTCGCGGCGCACGGCCATGACCTTGCCCAACGGCACCCAGACGACGTACACGTATGATCCGGCTTCACAGGTCACCACTATCGTCCATAAACTCGGGGCCACTGGCCCGACAATTAACGAAGCCGCCTACACGTACAATGGGATCGGGAATCGTAACAGTCTCACCGATCGACGGGGCGTCCAGAATTTCGGCTACGACAATCTCGATCGATTGACGAGCGCCAGTCATCCGCTCCTCGGCACACCGCAGAGCTTTGCGTATGACCCCGTGGGCAACAGAACGACAACAGGAAATGTGGTGAACGCGGGCAACCAGCTCACCGCAGACGCGACACACTCTTATCAGTATGATGACAACGGGAACCTGACCAGGAAGACCTTACTGGCGACGGGGAACTACACCCAGTACACGTACGATGCGGAGAACCGGCTCATCAAGGTGGAAGACTTCGTCGCGGGGAACCCCATCGCCGCGTTCACCAGCACCTATCGCTACGATGGATTGGGCAGAAGGATTGAGAAGATTGCGAACGGACAAACACGCCGATACGTGTATGACGGCGAAGATATCTTGCTCGAATATGACGGGAACAATGTGCTGCAGGCCAGATACACCCATGGCCCCGGCATCGATGAACCGATCGCGGTGACCAAAGGCAGCAGCACCTACTTCTATCACCAGGATGGACTCGGCAGCGTGACGGATCTCACGGACTCTGTCGGAGCCACGGCCAAGAGTTACAGCTACGATGCGTATGGGAACGTCTTGGAATCCCCCGGCACGGTGGACCAGCCGTATACGTACACGGGACGGGAGTTCGATGCGGAAAGCGGGCTGTACTACTACAGAGCAAGACATTACGATCCCACGACAGGACGGTTCTTACAACAAGATCCTGGGACGGCTGGAATAAACTCTGCTCGACTTCCGCGCCATCCGCTTGATCTGGTTTCGCAATATGCCTACGCGTCCGACAATCCGATTCAGCTGATTGATCCGTTCGGTAATGAACCACAAGAACCAGGTGGGGTAGGCGTTGAAGCGTGCAAATACTACGATGATGTAGCGAGGGCTAATGGGTGCAAGTATCATCCTTACGCACGAGAGTATTGTGACGAGCCTAGCAAAAACCTGTGCATAAGGAACTTGGCCTCAGCAGGAACAATCAACGTCATTCGTCAGGAGTTAATCATTGAAGATCAAAAGGCGCGCATCGATCGGTCAACGGAGGCCTGTGACAGGCCGGGCTGTGCAACAGCTGATGCAGTTACTGCGTATCACAAGAAAGTGTTTGCCGCACATGGAATACCAGAATGGTGCTTCCCGTCTTGGTGGCTGTCAGCTAGAGGCACGGGAGATCGGTGAACAACCCAACCATGCCTCATCAATTGACATGGGTGTGGCTACTCCTTGCTATCGGCTTCACAGCAGAAGGAGGGCGTTACATTTACTTGAGATTCTATCAAGAGGGTCCTGGCGAACTACTTCGCGACAAGATTTTAGGCATGGCGTACTGGGGAATTCCTCTCGCGATGCTCTGCCTCAGCATTTTCTTTCTGCTGCGAAGGACAAGATTGGGAGGGTTAGTATCATGGGTCCTGGTCAGTGTGAGCGTGAGTCTCGGCTTGTGTTTTCTTGGGGTAAGCATCTTTGATATCTTCGAGTCGTGGCCTGAACCAGAAAAGTCACTCCAACCAGGCTCTCTCATACTGATCACCATCGGGTTTATCGGGTACCCTCTCGGCGTATTGCTGGTTGCTTATCGCTACTGGAGCCGACGCGCTACGATGGCAGGAACGAGGGCAACGATTCTCCCTTTTTCCCTCTGCATCGGTCTCCATATCCTACAATTTCCCTTGTCGTGGTTTTGGCCATTCTCTCCAGCTATTCAATATGGAGCCGCCACACTCGCACTCTTCTTTGCCGCGACGAATTTCTCGCTCCTGACAAGTTCTACTGACCTACGACCATGAGATCCAAAGTGGGCTTCTACTACTACCGCGCCCGGTACTACAGCCCCATACTGGGCCGATTCATCAGCAAGGATCCGATTGGGTTCAGCGGGGGAATCAACCTCTATGCATACGTCCGCAATAACCCAGTGAACCTCCGTGATCCCTTAGGACTGTGTGAGAAATGCGATCTGAACGCATTGACAAAGCGATGTAGCAATGCGTTCGGAACCAGAGGGCAACGCAATCAGCCGGATGTGTATACACTTGCCCAATGCGCCGGAGTTGAATACGAGCAGTTTGGGATACTCTGCGGTAACAATTTGGACTGTCTTGCTCAGACGGCAATAGCGATCAACGTTCGATGTGGCGGTCAACGAGATCCTGACAATAAGAAAGGGGCTTTGACAGAATGTACGCGTGAAGTGCTTGATTGTGAAAGTGGGGTCAGATCTTGTATTGTGCATGATGGCGGCACTAGCCTGTCGCCCAGGTGTCCCGTCCGCCCGTCCGATAAGGGTTTCAGGTTCGACTCGCCGCGAGTTTTCTCAAGCAACGAGCCGCGTTCTTCTCGCAGCCAGGCATTCTTTTTATCCGCCCATCACAGTTCTTGAGCTGTCCGCGTCATTTCGGGGTAGCCTGTCCCTGATTCGCCCGATTCAGACGACCATCACCTACGATGCGAAGGGCAATCCCCTGACCATCACCGATGCGGATAATAAGGTGACGCGCTTCTTCTATGATGCGCGAGGGCTGTTGACCGAAACGCGAGACGCGCTCTATCCAGCCAATCCCGCGACCACGTTTACGTATGATGCGCTGGGTCGGCTGCTCACCACGACCGATCCGCTCAGTCGCACGACGACGCTGACCTACGATGCGGCCGGCAACGTGGCGACCTCGAAAGATGCCCTGAATCGGCTCACCGCGTTCGCGTATGACGTGAAGAACCGGCTCACCAAGGTGACCGATCCGTTGTTGGGGGAAACCGTCTACACCTACGACGGCAATGGGAATCTGCTGACCGTGAAGGACGCGAAGAATCACGTGACCACCTTTGCCTACGACAGCCGGAATCGGCTGGTCAGCACCACCGATCCGCTGGGCAAACTCGAGACCTACGAGTATGATGGCAATGACAATCTGACCAAGCGCCGCACCCCGAAGGGCGAGGACATTCTGTTCGCCTACAACACCGTGAATGAACTGCTGAGCAAGACGCTCCCCGGCAATCAGGTGACCAGCTACCTCTACGATCTGGTGGGAAACTTGACGACGGTCACCGATCCGGATAGCGTGCTCACGATGGCGTATGACCAAGCCAACCGGCTCACGAGTGTGAAGACCGACGGGTCGTCCCATCAACCGGCGGTGACGTTGAGCTATGGGTACGATCAGACCGGGAATCGGGTGTCGCGACTTGATCCGATACAGCTGGCCAATTTCACGTACGATGGCCTCAACCGCCTGAGGAGCCTGACGGCCCCACCGGGCCCGTCGAGTACGACCAGCGGGTTGCTCGCGGCCTGGCTGGGCGAAGGGACGGCCGACGACGCCATCAATAGCCAGCATGGGACGCTGCAAAATGGCCTCGCGTTTGCGACGGGCCAACTGGGCCAAGCCTTTGCCTTCGACGGCCTCGACGACTATGTGACGATTCCCGATTCGGCCCTGTTGGACAATTTGGGCTCCGCCGCCGCGCTGGAGCTGTGGGTCAAGCCGATCCTGAACCCGGCGGCCCCGCAACCCACCTTCCGCTGGCTGTTTGCGCGGCGGAACCCGAACTTGCTGGAGAGCTTCAGTGTCGGGTTGACGGAGACCGGGCGGCTGGTGGTCGTGGTGCAGGGGACGGGGCCCTCGTCCAGCTTCTGGTCCCCGGTGGGGACCGTGCAGTCGAATCAGTGGCAGCATCTCGCGGTGACAGTGGATCTGACCGCCGGGACCGTACAGGCCTACGTCAACGGTCTGCCGGTGAGTCTCACGGTCGTGAACGGCACGGGCACGATCACCGGGACCTTTGCCAACGTGACCGAGGGCTATCTCGGCCGCTGGCAGGATCCCTCCGTGCCGGCGAGCGGGGTGGGCCCGGCCTACTACAAAGGCCTGCTCGACGATGTCCGGCTCTATACACGGGTCCTCATGCCCACCGAAGTCGCCGCCCATGCCGGACAGCCCAGCTTTATCACGATGGCCTATGACGCCCTCTCGCGGCGCACGGCCATGACCTTGCCCAACGGCACCCAGACGACGTACACGTATGATCCGGCTTCACAGGTCACCACTATCGTCCATAAACTCGGGGCCACTGGCCCGACAATTAACGAAGCCGCCTACACGTACAATGGGATCGGGAATCGTAACAGTCTCACCGATCGACGGGGCGTCCAGAATTTCGGCTACGACAATCTCGATCGATTGACGAGCGCCAGTCATCCGCTCCTCGGCACACCGCAGAGCTTTGCGTATGACCCCGTGGGCAACAGAACGACAACAGGAAATGTGGTGAACGCGGGCAACCAGCTCACCGCAGACGCGACACACTCTTATCAGTATGATGACAACGGGAACCTGACCAGGAAGACCTTACTGGCGACGGGGAACTACACCCAGTACACGTACGATGCGGAGAACCGGCTCATCAAGGTGGAAGACTTCGTCGCGGGGAACCCCATCGCCGCGTTCACCAGCACCTATCGCTACGATGGATTGGGCAGAAGGATTGAGAAGATTGCGAACGGACAAACACGCCGATACGTGTATGACGGCGAAGATATCTTGCTCGAATATGACGGGAACAATGTGCTGCAGGCCAGATACACCCATGGCCCCGGCATCGATGAACCGATCGCGGTGACCAAAGGCAGCAGCACCTACTTCTATCACCAGGATGGACTCGGCAGCGTGACGGATCTCACGGACTCTGTCGGAGCCACGGCCAAGAGTTACAGCTACGATGCGTATGGGAACGTCTTGGAATCCCCCGGCACGGTGGACCAGCCGTATACGTACACGGGACGGGAGTTCGATGCGGAAAGCGGGCTGTACTACTACAGAGCAAGACATTACGATCCCACGACAGGACGGTTCTTACAACAAGATCCTGGGACGGCTGGAATAAACTCTGCTCGACTTCCGCGCCATCCGCTTGATCTGGTTTCGCAATATGCCTACGCGTCCGACAATCCGATTCAGCTGATTGATCCGTTCGGTAATGAACCACAAGAACCAGGTGGGGTAGGCGTTGAAGCGTGCAAATACTACGATGATGTAGCGAGGGCTAATGGGTGCAAGTATCATCCTTACGCACGAGAGTATTGTGACGAGCCTAGCAAAAACCTGTGCATAAGGAACTTGGCCTCAGCAGGAACAATCAACGTCATTCGTCAGGAGTTAATCATTGAAGATCAAAAGGCGCGCATCGATCGGTCAACGGAGGCCTGTGACAGGCCGGGCTGTGCAACAGCTGATGCAGTTACTGCGTATCACAAGAAAGTGTTTGCCGCACATGGAATACCAGAATGGTGCTTCCCGTCTTGGTGGCTGTCAGCTAGAGGCACGGGAGATCGGTGAACAACCCAACCATGCCTCATCAATTGACATGGGTGTGGCTACTCCTTGCTATCGGCTTCACAGCAGAAGGAGGGCGTTACATTTACTTGAGATTCTATCAAGAGGGTCCTGGCGAACTACTTCGCGACAAGATTTTAGGCATGGCGTACTGGGGAATTCCTCTCGCGATGCTCTGCCTCAGCATTTTCTTTCTGCTGCGAAGGACAAGATTGGGAGGGTTAGTATCATGGGTCCTGGTCAGTGTGAGCGTGAGTCTCGGCTTGTGTTTTCTTGGGGTAAGCATCTTTGATATCTTCGAGTCGTGGCCTGAACCAGAAAAGTCACTCCAACCAGGCTCTCTCATACTGATCACCATCGGGTTTATCGGGTACCCTCTCGGCGTATTGCTGGTTGCTTATCGCTACTGGAGCCGACGCGCTACGATGGCAGGAACGAGGGCAACGATTCTCCCTTTTTCCCTCTGCATCGGTCTCCATATCCTACAATTTCCCTTGTCGTGGTTTTGGCCATTCTCTCCAGCTATTCAATATGGAGCCGCCACACTCGCACTCTTCTTTGCCGCGACGAATTTCTCGCTCCTGACAAGTTCTACTGACCTACGACCATGAGATCCAAAGTGGGCTTCTACTACTACCGCGCCCGGTACTACAGCCCCATACTGGGCCGATTCATCAGCAAGGATCCGATTGGGTTCAGCGGGGGAATCAACCTCTATGCATACGTCCGCAATAACCCAGTGAACCTCCGTGATCCCTTAGGACTGTGTGAGAAATGCGATCTGAACGCATTGACAAAGCGATGTAGCAATGCGTTCGGAACCAGAGGGCAACGCAATCAGCCGGATGTGTATACACTTGCCCAATGCGCCGGAGTTGAATACGAGCAGTTTGGGATACTCTGCGGTAACAATTTGGACTGTCTTGCTCAGACGGCAATAGCGATCAACGTTCGATGTGGCGGTCAACGAGATCCTGACAATAAGAAAGGGGCTTTGACAGAATGTACGCGTGAAGTGCTTGATTGTGAAAGTGGGGTCAGATCTTGTATTGTGCATGATGGCGGCACTAGCCTGTCGCCCAGGTGTCCCGTCCGCCCGTCCGATAAGGGTTTCAGGTTCGACTCGCCGCGAGTTTTCTCAAGCAACGAGCCGCGTTCTTCTCGCAGCCAGGCGGCGTAAAAGGGGTCGGGAGTCGTTTCTTGACAGTGACTATCCGATCCGGTAGAAGACCACATGCCCCGTCGTCCACGTCTTGCTGCGGGAGACCTTGCCTATCACGTCCTGAACCGTCGTGTCGGGCGCCTTTCGCTGTTCGAGAAGCCCGCTGACTACGCCGCCTTTGAGCACATTCTCGCCGAAGCCCACGCAGCAACCCGCATCCGCATTGCCGCCTACTGCCTGATGCCCAATCACTGGCATCTCCTGCTCTGGCCCCGCCACGATGGCGAACTCTCCGAGGTGCTCCGCTGGATCATTCAAGTAAAAGGGGTCGGGAGTCGTTTCTTGACAGTGACTATCCGATCCGGTAGAAGACCACATGCCCCGTCGTCCACGTCTTGCTGCGGGAGACCTTGCCTATCACGTCCTGAACCGTCGTGTCGGGCGCCTTTCGCTGTTCGAGAAGCCCGCTGACTACGCCGCCTTTGAGCACATTCTCGCCGAAGCCCACGCAGCAACCCGCATCCGCATTGCCGCCTACTGCCTGATGCCCAATCACTGGCATCTCCTGCTCTGGCCCCGCCACGATGGCGAACTCTCCGAGGTGCTCCGCTGGATCACCGTGACCCATACACAGCGGTGGCATGCGCATCATAAATCGTCCGGGACCGGACCGGTCTACCAAGGGCGCTTCAAGTCGTTTCCCGTACAGACGGATGAGCATTTTCTCACGGTCGCCCGCTATGTGGAGCGCAATGCGCTCCGGGCGCAATTGGTGACGCGGGCTGAGGATTGGCAGTGGGGGAGTCTCTGGCGGCGAGCGCACGGCGAGCCGACGGTCGCCACGTGGCTGAGTGACTGGCCGATGGAGCGGCCCCGGGATTGGGTAGCGCAGGTGAATCGAGGGCAGACGGCGTCCGAGCTGGAAGTGCTCCGGACCAGTGTGCAGCGCGGGCGGCCGTTCGGCGAGGAGGGCTGGGTGCGGCGACTTAGTCGGCGGTGCGGACTTGAATCGACGCTGCGTCCGCCAGGACGGCCCAAGGGCTCCTGAGAAACGACTCCCGACCCCTTTTCATCCT
>CAYPOR010000017.1:0-52199 GCA_964412445.1 uncultured Nitrospira sp. | reverse complement strand
GGCATACCACACATTCGGCTCGTTCGCATGGCAGGGTGTCAGCCAGAAGACATGGCCGACGGAGCGGCCTTTTTCGCCTTCGGGCGCTTTTCGAAAGGCCGGCGGCGCGGCGGCTTCTTTCCAGGTCTTGCCGCGGTCGGTCGACCGGTAAATCGTCGGGCCGAGATGGCCCGTGCTGGCTGCCATCAGGACCGTCCGCCGGTCGCGCGGATCGGCCACGACGTGATGGATGATGTGACCGAGGAACGCCGGCGCCGAGAGCTTCCAGGTTCGCCGGCTCGCATCGCTCTTGAGAGTGAAGGCGCCCTTTCTGGTGCCGATCAGCAGGGTGACGGCACCCTTGTCAGTCTGTGTCGCAGTCATATCCGGCCTCCGTCCGATCATTACTTCAAGGTATGCAGCGTCTCCCTCAGTTCTTTCAGCTCCGTGATCGAGAGATCCAGATGCTGATCCCGCTGCGGCTGGTCGTCTTTGAATTTCCACAGCCGCCAGAAAATGGCGGTCAATTCCTTCTTGTGCGTCACGGCCAGGTCGTAGGCGGGCGTCTTGGCCTGCTCCTTGGTCACGTCGCAAAACGAGTCCAGCAGGGCGTGCAGCTGGTTATGATAATCGTCCAGCGCGTTGTCCTTCCCTGTGCCGCCCTTCGCCTTGGCCGCGGTGGCCTCCATCATGGCCGTCAGATTGATCAGCGTGTCGACGCCGCTTGCGCCTTTGGCCTGTGCTGCGTAGTCGCCGGCGCGTGGATAGAAGAGGTAGCTGCAGCCGCTAAGCGTGGTCAGCAGCAAAGCCACCGCTAGCATGCTAATCGTTCGTTGCATGAGAAGCCTCCTTACGTGACAGTGTTGAGCACCTAGTCAAGCATGTTGCCCGATCTATTTCAATGCTCCACGGTCACGGTTTCCGCGTATACACGATCTCCAGAAACTTCATTTCCTTGCCGCCGTGGCCGTGCGTTCCGTACATCTCAAAGGTCTGGTTGTTGGCGTCGGTGATCTTCCACACGGCCCGGTGCGACATCTTGCCGCCGCCGGGTTCGGGGTGTGAGCCCTTCAGGGTGATGGTCTTGCCGTCGGCGCTGGCGGTGCCTTCCATGATGAAGATCCCCGTGCCCATCGTATCGATCCAGGCTGTCACATACTTCTTGGTCATATTGTCGTAGCCGTCGATCCCAATGCCATGGAACGGCTGTCCCATCATGCTCCCATGGTATTCCTGGTAGAGAAATCTTCCGTCCAGCAGCATCCTGGACTCCGCCGTGCCGTCCGCCTCCATCGGCGGCTTGCCCGGCTCCATCCATTCCTTCGTGTGGGTCGTGTAGCTGCCCGCGATGTCGGCGAATAACTTATGCGGCTCACCGGGTTGGGCCAGCTTTTGCCAGAGTTCCATCATCGCCTGCTGGTCCATCTGTTTGTCGTGTTTCTTCTCTTTTGCCAGGACCGGTGAAACGGTCAGCAGGGCGCAGAACGTTACGGTCATAAGAGAGAGGATTCGCATAGGGACCTCCTTGGTGAGATTCATGAGTCGCCTCACAGATGGTGTTTCGCTCAATGCTCCGCGTAGGCTCGTTGGATCTTCTCGACGTCGGGTTTGGACATACTGCTCTTTGCCATGAAGCTGGTGACAGAGCTGGACCGACTCGGCCGGCATGGAGCGTCGCGTCTCTTCGCTCATCCGTCCGAAGGCCTCTTCATTGTGGTGGACCAGCAACAGGTATTTCATGACCGTTTCTCTCTCTTTCACCATCTAGTCGTTCCCGGAATCCGGAATCGACAACGGGAGTGGCGGTTATTGTAACTCAGCCAGCCGCTGTTCCAGAAAGCGCCGCTCCGGTTCCTGCTTCGTGAGGGCGAGGGCCCGCTCATAGGAGCGGCGGGCGCCCGGTTTGTCTTCCAGACGCCGGCAGAGATCCGCTCTGGTGGCATGGAGCAAATGGTAGTCCGTGAGCTCGCCCCGCGCCAGGATGGCGTCCACCAACGCGAGGCCTGCCGCGGGGCCGTCACGCATCGCCACGGCCACCGCGCGGTTGAGTTCGATGATCGGGGAGGGGGCCGCGCGTATCAACAAGTCATACAGGGCGACGATCTGCGCCCAATCGGTTGCGGCTCCGCTCGGCGCTTCGGCATGAACGGCGGCGATTGCCGCTTGCAGAGTGTAGGGGCCGAACCGCCGTGAGGTGAGCGCCCGTTCAACGAGCGCGAGGCCTTCCGTGATCAGAGCCCGATCCCAGCGCGACCGGTCCTGCCGGTCCAGAAGGACGATCTCCCCCGTGGCCGACGTGCGCGCCGGCCGCCGCGACTCGTGCAGCAGCATCAACGCGAGCAGGCCCAGGGCTTCCGGTTCCGGCAGCAGCTCCAGCAACAGGCGCCCCAAACGGATCGCTTCGCCTGAGAGATCGGCCCGGGTGAGCGACGTGCCCGACGAAGCCGAGTAGCCTTCATTGAAGACCAGATAGATGACGTGCAGTACCGAATCCAGCCGGTCCGGCAGTTCGGCGGGCGGCGGCACTTCGTAGGGAATACGGGCGTCGCGGATTTTGGCCTTGGCACGGACAATCCGCTGGGCCAGCGTCGTCGGGGAGGAGAGAAAGGCGCGGGCGACTTCTTCGGTCGTCAGGCCGCAGACCTCCCGCAGTGTCAGCGCCAGCCGGGCCTCGGGTTTGAGCGCCGGATGGCAGCAGGTGAAGATCAGCCGCAGCCGGTCGTCTTCAATACTGTCTTCGTCTGGCTCGGTTGCCTCACTGGTCTCGGTTTCCATCTCTCTGGCGAGCTCGGTGAGCGACGCATCGTAGCGGGCGCGCCGTCTCAGGCCGTCGATCGCTTTGAAACGGCCGGTGGAGACGAGCCAGGCCCGCGGATTGGCGGGGATGCCGTCGCGCACCCATTGTTCCATCGCTGCGGCAAAGGCTTCGTGCAACGCTTCCTCGGCCAGATCGAAATCCTTGAGCAGGCGGATCAATGTCGCAAGCACCCGGCGCGACTCGGACCGGTACACCTCTTCGGCTTTTGCACGGACCTGGGTCACTGCCTCGTCGCTCATGGCCGGAGCTCTTACGCGCAGCCAAGTTCTTTCATCGGGCGGACCTCGACGCTGCCGATCCGGGCGGCCGGGAAATGCGTGGCGATGCGGATCGCGTCGTTCAAATCGGGCACATCGAGCATGAGAAAGCCGCCCAGCTGTTCTTTTGTTTCGGCAAACGGGCCGTCCGTCGTCGAGGCTTTTCCCTCGCGGACCCGCACGGTCGTGGCGGTCTCGACCGGATGGAGGGGCGAGGCGGCCAGCAGCTGGCCGATTTTCTGCAACCGGTCGCAGTAGGCCATCGATTCGTCCGACAGGGCGATCCGTTCATGGCTCGGCAGGGCATGGAGGATCTTTTCTTCGACATAGACGAGACAAAGATATTTCATGATGTGTGCTCCAATGGGTGACAGGTGGCAGGCCGCATTGCTGAATCTCAGCCTTTGCCTGATAGTCGTCCGGGGGCGTTGAAATCGACAAGGGCCCTACCACTATATATAAGAGCGGAGCGCCTGTTACTGCCAGCCTGACTGCGAACCGGCGGCAAACCGATTGAAGTGTTGAGGAATTCTCCTTCCGGTATCGTGCCTGATGTGCGCGGGAGGGACAAGATGAGGGACCGGCGCAGGGGATACGTAGAATCATGCAGGAAATCACAAATTCGTTCTCCAATAGATCACAGTTGTGTACAGTCGGCACAGACCACGAACGAAAGGACCAGTGATGAAGGCTGCCACGATGCCCAAGGACGTGTTTCTTGATATCCGTGAACACACCCGGACCCGCATTCCGGTGCCGTTCTCCTGCGCACTGGCGGAGAAGGACCGGCCGCGCTGGTTTGCCAAAAAGCTGTCCGGGATCGGCGTCGTCTACGATGTCTCGCTGAAAGGGGCTCGTGTTTCGAGCGAAGCGCCGGTCAATCCTGGCGATCAAGTGACGGTGCTGTTGCGTCTGCCGCAGCACATCGCGCCTCTGGCGGTGGAGCGCGCCACGGTCCGATGGGCCAAGGACCAGACATTCGGGCTGGAGTTCATGCATTTGACGTTCACGGCCGCGACGCGGCTCAAGCGGTTTCTCTCGTCGCAAGAGCATTCAGCCGTCTGATTTCCGTTTTCTCCCGCATGTCCACTTCCCGTCCGGTCTCATCTTCAGGCTCTGTTACAGGAGATGAGTCGGCCCGCCTTGTTGACTCCCGTTTTTGCCCTCAGTAGCCTGTGCGAACTCACTGGGTGTCGAGCCGGCGACGAAGGACATCGTGATGGACAGTCTGCATCAGCTTGAGATTGTCATCTTATTGCTGGCGGTGGTCCTGCTATTGACCACGGTTGCGCAGAAGCTCGTCGTTCCCTATCCGATCTTATTAGTCATCGGCGGATTGATTCTGGGGGTGATCCCGGGACTTCCCATGGTCACGCTCAGTCCTGATCTGGTGTTTCTCGTCTTCCTCCCGCCGATTCTCTGGGCGGCCGCCTACTTCACCTCTTGGCGTGAGTTTCGGGAGAATCTCCGGCCGATTTCATGGTTGGCCGTCGGGCTGGTTGCGGCAACAACTGCGGCTGTTGCGGTGGTCGCGCGCGCGGTGCTGCCGGGTCTCGGGTGGGCCGAAGCCATTGCGTTGGGAGCCATTGTCTCTCCGCCGGATGCGGTCTCGGCCACGGCCATCGGGAAGCGCCTGCGCATTCCCCGTCGCGTGGTGACGATTCTGGAAGGCGAAAGTCTGGTCAACGACGCGACGGCGCTGGTGCTCTACCGCGCGGCAGTCGGGGCTGCGGTCGGCGGAAGCTTCGTGCTGGGCGATGCGCTGCTGCAATTTATCCTGGCGGCCGTCGGGGGTGTCGCGATCGGGGTCGCCGTCGGGGCGGCGTCGCGCTGGGCGCTCTGCGCGGCCACCGACAGTTTCACAGAGATCGCCATTACGTTGCTCGCTCCCTATGTGGCATGGGTGCTGGGCGAAGTGGCGCATGTCTCGGCGGTGCTGGCCTGTGTGGCCGGAGGGCTGCACGTGCGGCGGCATTTCAGCGCGGCGGTCGCGCCGGTGACGCGGCTGCAGGCGCGGGCGGTGTGGGACCTGCTGATCTTCGTGCTGAACGGGTTCATCTTTATTTTGATCGGGCTTCAACTCGGCGCCTTGCGTACCGCCGTCCCGGTCGGCCGGTTCGGCGCAGTCTTGCTGGCCGGCGCGGCGGTCAGTCTGGCGGCGATTGTCGTGCGTCTCGTCTGGGTGCCGGCCGCGGCGGCGCTGCCCCGGCTGATGAGCGCGATGGTGCGGGCCCGCGATCCGATGCCTCCCTGGCCGCATATTTTCATCACAGCTTGGACCGGCATGCGCGGGATCGTCACGCTGGCGGCCGCGCTGGCGCTGCCGGTGACGACGACATCGGGAGCGCCGTTCCCGTTTCGCGCGGAGATCATCTTGATCAGTGTTGCCGTGATTCTCGCGACGCTCGTGCTGCAGGGGCTGTCGCTCGCGCCGATTATCCGTGCGTTGCATCTGGAGGAGGATCGCGGCTTCGAGCGGGAGGAAATGCTGGCGCGCGAACGGGCGGCTTCGGCGGCGCTGGGACGATTGGATGGATTGGCGGGGGAGGACGGCGTGCGGGTGGAGCAGGTCGAGCGCTTGCGGGTTCATTACAGCCGGCAGTTGCAACGGTTCGCGGGATCCGGTCCGGTGGATGCCGACTGTTCGTTGGAAGCCGGCGAACAGTTCCGGCAGTTGCGGCACGACACGTTGACCGCCGAACGGCTTGCGCTGATTCAATTACGGAACGAGGGAACGATCAGCGACGAGGTCTTGCACCGGCTTGAACATGAACTCGATGTCGAAGCGTTGCGCGTGGGCATCGGAGAGCGCCGCGTGCCGCGGTGAACGGATGAGCGCGCGCCTGCAGATTCAACCAGTGAGTGCAGCACCACCTGCTTTCGTCCAAGATGGCGAACTTCACGTTCGGGAGGGAGGTGGTATGGCACGAGTGGGACGGCCCGAGAGCGCCCATTGCCCACAAAGGCCTGCTGCGGCTGACGGCGTAGTTCGCGTCGCCAGCGTCCCAACATACCGGCCCCGATGCCCAGGTCGGCGGCAATTTGATGCACCGTCACTCCGGGGGCATCCAGCATCGCTACCGCTTCTCGTTTGTACTCGACTGAAAACTTCCGTCGTGCTCCCATGACACCCCTCCTGGCCCATTATGGGCCTTCAGTCAGGTATCCGTAAAATCGGGGCAGAACCCGGATCATGAGTTTAACTCGGAGATGTTGCTGCACCTGAAAGAGCTTGGAAACCGTATGGCTCATCTTGATCGATTTGGCGGAAGGGGGGAGGCCGTTGTCTACCAACTAAAAAGGTATGTTGAGGCTATGCTGGAATTTCATATTGCTTCAGGAAGCAAGTTCAGGAGCAAGGAGGAGGTCAGTCATTTTTTTGGATCTGACTCCGAATCTGGAAACATTAAGTAGTCGAAGCCGCTTGATCAGGAGAGGTATGAAATTTCGAGCGTCATAACATGCTCGATGATTGTTCGGCTATGAAAGCGCCGGGGGCATTGCTTGACTGTGCGCGTCGAATCCTCGCAGGCACTCTTCATTTCGGACTTCAGTAAAATTGGGATTTGCTTCTGAGATGCGGACGCTGCTTATTGAAAGAGGAGCGAGACGGAACCGTCTTTCGCGATCTTGGCGATAAACGGTTTGTCGTATTTCTCCAGAAACCGTGTGATTCTAGGAAGCGCCTTGACGAAGATCTGCGCCATTTCCTCGCCTTGCAGATCGCCTGAGGTCAGGATAAACGTCGCTACACCCGCTCGCATGAGCGCCAGCCGTTCGACGTGCCGATACCGGATTCGATGGTCTTTGGTGAGCACAATCCAGCCACGTTGCCCGGCTTCAGTCAGCCAGTTTTCGTCCTTGGCATCCGGGGAAAAGTGGTCGTCGTGGATATGGAGGGTGGCGCCGGCCTGACGGAGCGCGTTCGCGACGCGCTTTTTCCCCAGAGATCGATCAAGGAAGAAGACGGGCGCGTCAGGCTGCTTCGACGGAGAGTTCGCACCTGATCGCTTCTTCGATTTCAAGGCGTCGCCGTCCATAATCATCTGCCAGGTCGTCCATGGATTCGCCCGCCTTGTAGCGTTCCGCGATCACAGCCGTTGGAATGCCGGTGCCGGCTAACACGGGTCTGCCGAAGGACACCTGTGGGTCGATGACGACGGCCTTGGGCTCCTCCTGGAGATCTCGTTTCCTGGTGAAGGGGTAGAGTCTGATGGGGATTCCCTTCAAATCTCGTTCTATCCGATGGAGGTGCGCCTGGAGTACTTCGTGGATGGCCAATTGTCCTGCCTGGGAAATGTTGATCAGCTGGCTGAATTTCTTGATGAAGAGATTCAGTCCATCCGTAACGAACTCCTGATCAGCCAAGGGATGTTTCGAAGGAAACTGCTTCGAGAGAAAGTTCATGGCGGTTCGGACTTTTTCTAAGGGGATGTCGTGTTTGCGGCGAATGGCATCCAACACATGGATTTCCACCAGGTTCATGAACGACAGCAATTTCGCTGCCGGATCAGGTACCTGGATGATCGGTTTGGAGAAGCGTGTGCCGGTGGTGCTGTGATACTGCCGGCCGGAGACCCAGTCACGGATAGTCGTGCGTGGAATACGCAGGTAATGCGCGGCTTCCATGATGCCGTAGGAAGGAACTTCTCGTGTATCGAACGCTGTCACCTTGTGTTTCATAGAGGTGAGGGGCACTGTATCGCTCTCTTCATGACTGGTCAAGTAGCGGGAACGTGCAGGGCAGTTCTGCCAGGCATGAGCGATGTCTCTACAGCTCGATGCGTTGGTAGGCCGGCCCGGCCAGGTCCTGCCGGAGCAGATCCCAGTCGACCAGAAACATCGTTGATCGCGGGGCGCTCATCGAGAGCCGGCGCGCTCCGTCTTTGGCCACCACGCTTTCCGCCTTCGTGAAATCCATCGTGAGATCCGGCCCGGTCCGGTTGCACACGAACAGCGGCAATCCTGTGTCGCGCGTGCAGCGTTCCCATTCGCCGTCGGGGCCGTGAAATCCAGGAGCCCAGGCTGCGGCGGACACCAGCATGCGTGCGCCTTGTTTTCGCAGGCTGTCGGCGATGCCCGGAGAGTAGGCATCGGCGCAAATGAGGAGCCCCACGCGATCGAGCGGAGAGGCCGCGATGGCGACGGCTTCCGTGCCGGGCGTCGACCAGGCTTCCGATCCGGTGCGCAGGGCGTTGATCTTCCGGTGGGCGCCGGCGACGGTCCCCTCCGGTGTGATGACGAACAGAGAATTGTGCAGCTGTTTCGTGCGCGGATCCCGCTCGGGGTGCGAGAGAAAGAGCGTGACGTGCAGCCGGGATGCGAGGCGGCTCATGAGTGCCATCCACTCATCCGGTTGGGGAGCAATCCAGCCGGTGCCGATCCGGTCGGCAAAACTATAGCCGCAGACGGCGAGTTCCGGGGTCAGGACCCAGTTGGCTCCCGCCTCCGCCGCCCGCATGACGGCGGTTTCAATCATTCGGCGATTTCCCGAGAGGTCTCCTGGAATCGGCGCCAGATGCAGGAAAGCGATACGGAGGATGGAGCCGGCCATGGGCGGCATCATACAAGGTCGGGAAGATCGGCGCGAGTGACGATTCTCTGCAACATCCGCTGTCGGCGGTCGGCGGCGCTGTGGTATGCTGCGCACCCATTATGACTATGGACACGACTACTCAGGGTGAATTGGCTGCGGCGACGGCCCGCCGCCGGACCTTTGCGATCATCAGCCATCCGGACGCGGGCAAGACGACGCTCACGGAAAAGCTGCTGTTGTATTCGGGGCTTATCCGGACGGCCGGCATGGTGCGGGGCCGCAAGGGAGGCAAGACGGCTGCGTCCGACTGGATGGGCATGGAGCAGGAGCGCGGGATTTCCATTACTGCCTCGGCCATGCAGTTTCCGTATAAGGACGCGATCGTCAATCTGCTCGACACGCCGGGCCACCAGGACTTTTCAGAAGACACCTACCGGACGCTGACTGCCGCCGACAGCGCGATCATGGTGATCGACGCGGCCAAAGGCGTGGAGACGCAGACACGCAAGCTGTTCGACGTGTGCCGGATGCGCCGGATTCCCGTGCTGACGCTGATCAATAAAATGGACCTGCCCGGACGCCCGCCGCTCGACCTGATGACCGAAGTGGAGCAGGCGCTCAATATTCACGCGAGTCCGGTGAACTGGCCGATCGGGTCCGGGAGCGATTTCGTCGGCATCGTGACGCGGGCCGATCATCGCGTTCAACTCTTCAGCAAGACGGCGCACGGCGGCGCGACGAAAGTCGATGTGGCCAATATGGTCCTGGCCGATCTCGAGCGCAGCGGCCGTGTGCCTCCGGACGTGATGGACCCGGTGCGGCACGATCTGGAACTGCTCGACATCGCCGGCAATCCCTTTTCGCGCGAGCAGTTTCTGAACGGCGATGTCACGCCGGTCTTTTTCGCGTCGGCGCTCACGAACTTCGGGATCGAGAGTTTTCTCGATGCGTTTGTGACGCTCGCGCCCTGTCCCGGCGCCCGTCCTGCCGACCGCGAGGACGGAAGCGAATGCGTGATCGATCCGGTCGAGACGCCGTTCAGCGCCTACGTGTTCAAGTTGCAGGCCAATATGAATCCCAAGCACCGGGACAGCACCGCGTTTCTCCGGGTCTGTTCGGGGCGATTCGAACGGGACATGATGGTGCAACATCACCGGCTGAATCGGGAGGTGCGCCTGTCCCGTCCGCACAGCCTGGTGGCGCAGGAACGGAGCACCGTGGAGGAGGCCTATCCCGGCGACATCATCGGGATCATCAATCCCGGACTCTTTGCCATCGGCGACACGATTTCAGTGACGGGTGGATTCAATTTCAAACCCCTGCCGCAGTTTCAGCCGGAAATCTTCGCGCGCCTCCGCCCGTCCGATGTCGGGAAGCGGAAAGCCTTCGACAAGGGGATGGAGCAGATGGCGCAGGAAGGCACGGTTCAGATCATGCGGAGCCTCAACGATCAGGACTCCCTGGTCGCGGCGGTGGGCCGGCTGCAGTTCGACGTGCTGCAATACCGGCTGCGCCACGAATATCGCGTGGAAACGATCCTGGATGCGCTGCCCTTTTCGTGCTCCGCCTGGTTGGGCGGAGATCCCGCCACGTTCAAGGCGCCGTCGGCGTCCATGGTGGTGAAGGATCAGCGAGGCCGGATCGTCGTGCTGTTCGGCGATCAGGTCATGAAGACCATCGCGCGCGACCGCAATCCCGACCATACCCTCCGCGATATGGGGTAGTGTGGGTGCACGGCCGTTGCGGCGGCCTCATGCAGACCTCCGCAACGCGCGTTCCGAACAGGCCCGGATCGTTCTCTTGTGCCCGCCGGTGCGCCAGCGCTAGCGCACCGTGAGGAGTTGCAAGCCGGTGGGCGCGGGTGGCGGCAAGCCAGGCGCGGCTGCAATCGTGAAGGTGACGGGGATTGTCACGGCTGATGCTCCGGTCGCACTGACGGTGATCGATCCGCTATAGGTACCCGCCGCTCGTGTGCCGGTGGTGGCAGAAATAGTCGTTGAGCCGTTGCCGGTTCCGGACGCGGGGCTGACAGTAAGCCAACTGCTGGTTTCTCCGGCCGTCCAACTGAAGGTGCCGCCGCCGGTGTTGTTGATTCCCAGGATTTGAGGAGCCGGATTGCCGCCTCCTTGTTGCGCGGTAAAGCGCAACGTGAGCGGGCTGACCCCGATGACCGGCGCCGGAACGGCGGGCGGAGGGGGCGGGGATGTTGACGGCGGCAGCGGGGGAACAGGCGGGGATCCGCCGGGAGGAATGTAGGTGGTGACATTGCTCTGGCCTGACTCGTTATTGGCAAAGTCATAGGCGGTTACCACGTAGTATTGGACGACTGCCGGCGTTCCAATACTGAAACTTGTTATTTTCCCCAGCGTAGCCAGAAGCGTCGCTGTTCCGAATGCCGGTCCGCAAGGCTGCTGGGTACATTGGTACACGCGGTATCCTGCCAGGTCCGATTCGGTGTTCACATCCCAGGTAAGCGTGGCTCCCCAAGCCACACTCTCAGCCAGTATCAAGCCCAACACAGTTCCTGCTATGTGGTTCATCGGCGATCCTCAATATAAGTTGGTGCGATGTGACACGACGGAACGATCATCTGTCGTTGCAAAGCCGGCGCAATCATGCCGCGCTGTACGGCGACGAGTGGTGTTCAGTGTAGCGCGGTCTTTGGATCGCCTGTCCGAGGGTGCAAGACGACGTCGCGAAGACTTGTCTGCCGCCAGCATGAGCAAAGCATGTGCCGCGCTCCGCGGCAGAGTAGTTTGACGAAAATGCTGAGCCTTTTGCCGCTCCGCGTGGAACAGGTTCCTGTTGCGATGTGACAACAGCTGTAGGGGAAGACATCCGTACTCTCGGGAGATCGTAGCGTAATGAATGAGATAGCATGTGAAGCCAATTGACTACAGATTGTGGAATGTGTGAAGAAGTCGGCTGACGCATGTCGGATGACCGTGACCTGCCATGACAGCGCTGCATTCGATCTAGCGTGAATTGGCTGCGGCCACAGGTGCGCGGCACGCAGGAAATGTCGGCAAGACGTGTGTCTGTGCGCGGCGGGTTGTCGCGCCGGCCGATCGCTCCGCTTACGTCGGATCCCGTCGCCGGTGCGGAGATCATGGTCGGTTGTCTGATGTCCGGCGGCGCACCGGTGCGATAAACGTGCGATAGTCCGATCAGTAAAAACCGGACGAATCTGAATTGCGCGGGAACTCGCGCAGACGAGGCGGTGGCGATGTCACGAGCAAGGTTCTCTTTCCTGTCCCGCGGTTTCCTGCTCCTGGCCGTCGTCGGCCTCGGCGCCTCGCCGGCCCGGGCGAATCCGGCGCAGGATCGCCTTGCGGCGATGTCTGAACTGGAGCGCAGCGAGGCGCTGGCGGTTTTCATCGAAAGCGGCGGACACCCCTGCCGGACCATCCAGCGGACGTTTTTCCAGGGAGAGGATGCCAAGGGGAATGTCTTCTGGAATGTGGCCTGTGCCGGCGGGGGGGCTTATGTGGTGGTGATCAAGAACGACGTGCCGGGTTCGACGCGGGTAATGAGTTGTCAGCGGTTGCGGGCGGTGGCAGGAGCCGACTGTTTCAAGAAGCTGGAGTAGCGGACCGCGCCGGCGGCGCGCCGTGAGTGCCGGGGACGAAGTATGACCCAACCTGACTATGTTTTTACCGCCGCCGACGATCGACTGGAGCTCACGCGGCTGCAGGCGATCGAGCGGGAATTCGATCCGGCCGGCCGGCGACGCTTGTATGCCACCGGCCTGACGGCCGGATGGCATTGTTTGGAAGTGGGGCCGGGCGCCGGATCACTGATGCAATGGATGGGCGAGCAGGTCGGGCCTTCGGGACGGGTCGTCGCCCTCGATCTCTCAACGAAATTTCTTTCTGCCCGCCGTCCGGAACAGGTCGAGATTC
Source organism: uncultured Nitrospira sp. (assembly GCA_964412445.1). Taxonomy (GTDB): domain Bacteria; phylum Nitrospirota; class Nitrospiria; order Nitrospirales; family Nitrospiraceae; genus Nitrospira_D. The sequence continues at coordinate 39,707 of CAYPOR010000017.1, read as the reverse complement.
AGCAGGGGGATATCCGGACTGCCGCGCTGCCGCAGGGTGCATTCGATCTCGTCCATGCGCGGTATGTGCTCATTCATCTGCCTGATTACGAGGTCGCCCTTTCCAGAATGCTGGATGCGCTCAAACCGGGCGGATGGATTGTCCTGGAAGAACCGGATTTCTCTGCGTCACGGGGCATCGCCGGAACGGCGGCACAGCTGGCGGCGATGCAGCACATCAATCAGGCGATTCATGGCATGTACGAAAGCCGCGGTATGGACGACGCTCTGGGACTCAAGCTGTTGCCGTTCTTACAGATGCGGGGACTTCGCGAACTGGCCATGGAGTATGAGGCTCCGGTTTCCGCGGGCGGCTCGGGTCTGGCAAAGATGATGGCGATGTCCGCGCAACAGTTGCGGGCGAAGTATCTGGCGACCGGAATCGTCACCGACGCAGATTTGCAATGCTATTGCCAGATGGCCGACGATCCGCAAAGCCGGGCCGTCTACTATGCGACGGCGGCGGTGACCGGGCGGAAGAACACCGGGTGAGCAGGTTGTGATGGAGACTCCCGTATTGGTCCTGCCGGGGTTCGGCAATTCAGGACCGGGCCATTGGCAGACGTTGTGGGAAGCGCGCCATCCGGCTTGGCGGCGGGTGAACCTTGGTCAATGGGGTGCGCCGCGTTGTGCGGACTGGGTGCGGGAATTGACGCTGGCGGTGCGGCGTTGCACGGCTCCTCCCGTACTGGTTGCCCACAGCCTGGCCTGTTTGCTCGTGGCTCATTGGGCGGGACAATCGAGTCTGCCGGTCAAGGGGGCCTTCCTTGTTGCGGTGCCCGAACCGGCCAGCCCGAGTTTCCCCGCCGCCGCCACCGGATTCACGCCGGTGCCGATGCAACGGCTGAATTTCCCGACTCTGGTTGTGGCGAGTGCGAACGATGCTTTCGGATCCGTCGCGCACGCCCGGTATTGTGCGAAAGCCTGGGGCAGCCGGTTTGTCGAGATCGGCGACGTCGGGCATATCAATGCCGACAGCGGGATCGGCGAGTGGCCCGAGGGCTATGCGCTGTTTGAGGAGTTCATCCGCTGACGATGCCGATTCAGATGACGCAGGCTCAACCGGATGACGGGCCGTCGTCGCATAGAGTGAACGTAATAGAGGGGGCAACGATGAAATCGATTACGCGCTGCGGCTGGGCTGGTGACAAGCCCCACATGATCCGCTATCACGACAAGGAATGGGGCAGGCCGGTGCATCGTGACCGGAAGCATTTTGAGATGCTCCTGCTCGAAGGCGCGCAGGCGGGGCTGACGTGGGACACCGTCCTCAGAAAGCGTGCCGGCTATCGAAAGGCCTTTGCGGGGTTCGATCCCGGGAAGGTCGCGCGCTTTACGGCCGCGACCAAAGCGGCGTTGCTCAAGAATCCCGACATCATCCGCAACCGCCTCAAAATCGACGCGGCGGTCACCAATGCGCAGGCGTTTCTGGCGGTGCAGCAAGAATTCGGTTCGTTCGATGCCTATGTCTGGTCGTTCGTCGGCGGCGAGCCGATCGAGCATGGCTGGAAACGGATGAAGGATGTGCCCGCCGTGAATCCGGTGAGCGAGACCTTGTCGAAAGACCTGAAGAAGCGCGGGTTCCGGTTCGTCGGGAGCACGATCATCTATGCCTATATGCAGGCGATCGGCATGGTGAACGATCATCTGGCCGATTGTTTCGTGCGATCAGAAACACGAGCACGTTCGTAGAGGCACGCATGCGGCTTCCGCGCCCTCAAGATCAACTGGCCGGCTGTGTCTGGTTTCCGCGGTTCGCGGAGAAGGCCAGACGATTTCTCGCGCGGCAATTGCCGTTTACCTATCGAGTGGCGTTCGGCAGCCGGCTCGGCATCGACGGCGCGTTTCTCCGGCACTTCGGCCTCACGCTTCCCCACTTTCTCGCGGCGGTTCGCCGGACAGGGGGCGACGAGGCGCTGGCTGCGTGGTTTCTGTCGCTTTCTGCGGCCAGTCCCGAACGGATTGCCGAGTGGAATCGCCGCGCCTCACAACTGGGGGCCAAGGGACACCCCGGTTATCTCACGCGGCATCTCATCAAGTGGATCTTCTATCCCAGGTCGGTGTGGTCTCCCGTCAACAGCCTCTTCGAGGCGATCGAACAGGACGAACGCTAAAGCCGGGGTTATTCTTCCGTGTGCACGCCGTCGAAGCCGTCGAGGGCGATTCCGAGAGTTGCCAGAAGCTCTTTGAGTTCAGGACTGCTGTCGGACCGTGCCTGTTTCAAGACAGACCGGTGCAGGGCTTTGAGCGGTCCCAGGACCTGACGGTCGGTCGTTTTGCCCAGGGCTCTGACAAGAATGATCTGATTCGGGATGGATTCACCGGGAAGCGCGGCGATGAGCGTGGGGACAATATCGCTCTGAAGATGCAACGGGGCGAGACGGCCTAAGCCGATGGCGGCGGCGCGATGCTGGTCGGGTGTGCCCGTGTTGAAGAGCGCGAGCAGGGCGGGAATACCGTCTTCATGGCCGATGGTTCCCAGCGCGGTGGCTGCGGATTGCACTACGGCCGGATCGGGATCCTTCAAGGCGGTTGTCAATCGCGGGATGGCGTCCACGGCGATCATCTGACCCAGGAGTCCGATCACGGTCTGTTGTTGCGCCGCGGCCGCGTCGGACTCATCCAGCGCGCTGATCAGCCTGTCGGACTGTCCCCAATCGGCAGCGAGTAAAAACGGGAAGGGATCGCTCTGCAACTGCCGGGTGAGCGCCGCCAGCGCATCGGCGCCTGCGTCGGCCTGCCCCGTCTGGCGCGCCGCATCCTGGGGATTGCTGAACGGCGCACGGACCTCGTGCCTCCAGTCGGCCCAACGGGCGCCGAAGCGATATGACAGTTGGCATGCCGGCCCCTTCCAGAGCCTCGAGGCGGCGCCGACCAGATCGGCATCGCCGCCGGATCGTCCCGTGCCTTCCCAGGTTTTCACTTCTTCACACTTCACCTTGACGGTGACTTCATGAGGTTGCGTGTCGTCGGCGGCAATGCGGTAGCCGAGTCGTTGGAGCCGTGCCGCGACCGCCTTGGTTATTCCCGTGGCATCGACGGGGCCGCGGCTGCTCAGGGCCAGTGTCTCAACGTGGATGCGCTCGGCCTTGTGCAAGAGTTCTTTTTCTTCGGCGGTCAGTAGTTCTTTATGAGCCGGAGCATTGTCGGGGAAGCCGGCTGTCAGGAGCGAACCCAGAAGCAATGGAAGGATTCCGGTCCGGAACCGGGTGCCGGCAACGAGACGGGCAAGGCGCATGGTCCGCGGGCTCCTTCCGGCGCAATGACAGGAAATGAATGGGCGGGATTGTCGCACAGCCCGGCGCGGCGGCGAAAGTGCCTGCGCGACATGACGTCGCGGGTTGCTGAATACACCAGGCGTCGTTCTATGAACACGGAGCCAGTTACTAAAAGGTGCGACGTTCCCGATGTAGGCGAATCACTACAGATTACATACGTCTGTGAAATGAGCAGGATACGTAGTTATCCCCAGGCACCGTGGTGTGGTTTACCTTCGTTGTCTCTGCTCGTCTTATCTGGAGCGGCTCAGGAATAGTTACTATGCGAGGGAAAGAGAGGGTGTGATGGCTGTACGACAGCGGCGGTATGCCCCTTGCTCTAGCGTACTACTGCGAAGGGACATCCCATACAGAAGAAGGGGGCGGCGTGATGGCGATTCGTTCTCCAGAGAGGCAGATGACTGAGGAGCCCGGTCACTCGGCGGCTCCGCACAATCGTCGAGGGGAAGCCAGGATCGAGGACCGGCACGGCTGCGCGTATGAACTGTGTGAGTCGGACGGGGAGGGTGCCGCGACGATTCGGCAGGGTCAGGCATTTACACTGAACCGGAGCGCTCATGGAGTGCTGCTGCTGATGGGCGATGCGCCGCGGGTCAATCAGCTGATCGGAATCCATAATGCCGCGCTCGGGTGGCGGCGGTCGACGATGGTGTATCAGGTGCGATGGACGCGCCCGTTACGCGTCGAATCCCAGGGCGATTTGTTTCTCGTGGGATGCCGGCAGGTCACGGGGTCGCTCCGGTAGCCTCCGGCTCTGTAACCGGACCGACGATCCCTCACCGCACGATCATTAACGATTGATTGCGGCGGGCGATCATTTTATCCTGCGCCATGCTGTTCGGGTTTGTGGCGCTCTATCTGCTCTGTTCCGTCGGGATCGGTCTCTACGCGGCCACGCGTGTGCAGAATACGAAGGATTTCGCCGTGGCCGGCCGGAGTCTGCCGCTGCCGGTGGTCACCGCGACGGTGTTCGCGACGTGGTTCGGCGCCGAGGCCGTGCTCGGCATTTCCGCGACGTTCGTGAAAGAAGGGCTTCGGGGGGTGGTGGCCGATCCCTTCGGATCCAGCCTCTGTTTGATTCTCGCCGGTTTGTTCTTCGCGCCGCGGTTCTACCGCATGAATCTCCTGACCGTCGGAGACTTTTACCGTCTTCGCTACAACCGTACCGTCGAAGTGTTGTGCACGCTGGCGGTCGTCGCGTCCTACCTGGGTTGGGTCGCCGCTCAGTTCAAGGTGCTGGGGCTCGTGCTGAACGTGGTGACGGCCGGGGGGATCAGCCAGTCGCTGGGCATGATAGCGGGCGCGCTGATCGTGCTGACCTACACGACGTTCGGCGGCATGTTTTCAGTAGCCATTCTGGATTTTGTCCAGATCACGGTGATCATGGGCGGGCTCTTGTATATCGGCTCGATCGTCAGCGGACTGGCCGGCGGCGTCGAGACGGTCATTGCGCATGCGTCTACCGCCGGGAAGCTGGATTTCTTTCCGCCGGCCGGCCTCAACACCTGGATTCCGTTCCTCGGGGCCTGGGTCACGATGATGTTCGGATCGATCCCGCAACAGGATGTCTTTCAGCGGATCACGTCGGCGAAGAATGAAGCGACGGCCGTCCGCGGGTCGCTTCTGGGCGGGACGCTGTACTTTGCCTTCTGTTTTATTCCGATGTTTCTCGCCTATGCGGCCACGCTCGTGGATCCCGAGCGGTTTCTGGCGCTGCTGGAAGCCGATTCACAGCTGATTCTGCCGACGCTGATTCTGGAACACACGCCGCTGCTCGCGCAGATCGTCTTTTTCGGAGCCGTGCTGTCGGCGGTGATGAGTTGTTCCAGCGCGACGCTGCTAGCCCCGTCCGTCGCGCTCAGCGAGAATGTGCTGAAGCCGATGGTCTCCCGCTTGAACGATTCGGAATTGCTGCGGTTGATGCGGGTCGTGCTGGTGTCTTTTGCCGCAGTGGTGCTGGCCATTGCCCTCTGGTCGGACGCCAGTATCTACAAGCTGGTGGTGAGTACCTATAAGGTCACGCTCGTGGTCGCGTTCATTCCGCTGCTGGCCGGCCTCTATTGGTCGAACGCCACGACGCAAGGGGCCGTGGTGGCGATCGTGGCAGGGCTCATAAGCTGGTTAGGTCTCGAACTGATCAGTCCCGCCGATGCGGTATGGCCGCCGCAGCTGGTGGGGCTGCTGGCGGCTGCAAGCGGGATGGTCGCGGGATCGCTGGCGCCTCAGGTTCTGCCGGTCACGACTGAAAAACCGGCGGCGGGACCGTTCTAAGAGGGCTGCATCGCCTGTGCGCGTTTCTCGTCCAACTCCGTCCAGCGTGTATAGAGCCGTTCGACTTCGGTCTGCGCCGCCGCCAAGGCCGTGTAGCGGGTTTGCAGCGCGGCCGCGTCCGACATGACCGCCGGATCTTCCGTGGCTGCCTGGCAGGCGGCGACGGCGGCTTCAGCCTTGACGATCAACCCTTCGATCTTGTCCCACTCCTTTTGCTCCGAGTGGGAGAGTCCCTTGCGGGCCTGTTTCGGCTTGGGGCCGTTGTTGTGTGCGGCGCGGGCGGGCGCGGGGTCCGACGGGCCGGAGGTTCCCCGCTCCTGGGCCGCTTCCCATTGGGCAAAATCGGCGAACCACTCGGCCTTGCCGTTTCCATCCAGCGCCAGCAGCATCGTGGAGACGCGATCCAGCAGCCAACGGTCATGGGTCACGAGGATCAGCGCGCCCGGAAACTCCAGAAGATTGTCTTCCAAGACGTCGAGGGTCGGAATGTCCAGATCGTTCGTCGGCTCGTCCAGCATGAGCACATCGGCCGGTTGCAGCATGAGCCGCGCGATCAGGAGCCGGGCCTGTTCGCCGCCGGAGAGCCGGGCGACGGGCAGATCGAGCTGTTCGGGCCGAAAGAGAAACCGCTTGGCCCAGGACACGAGATGGATCGAACGATCCTGATAGATCACCGAATCGCCGCCCGCGGGCGCGAGGGCCCGGCGGAGGGATACCTGCTGGTCCAGTGACTCGCGATGCTGCTCGAAGGTGACGATCCGGAGCTTGTCGGCGCGGGTCACGGTGCCCGTATCGGGCTTCAATGTGCCGGCCAGGAGTTTCATCAGGGTGGATTTGCCGCTGCCGTTCGGACCGAGCAGGCCCAGCCGTTGACCGGGACCAAGGATGAGGTCGAGATCCGTGACGATCTGCCGTGCCCCCAGTTTTTTGCCCAACTGTTGAGCCACGATCAATTGCTTGGACTTGCGTCCGGAGGCGGTGAAGTCGATGCCGGCCGGGGCCAGCTCACGGCGGCTGTCGCGGTCCGCCAGGTCGTTGATCAGGGTGCCCGCGGCATCGATGCGCGCTTTGGCTTTGGTGGTCCTGGCTTTCGGGCCGCGGCGGAGCCATTCGACTTCTCGGCGCACTTTATTGGCGAGCGTCGCATGTTCGTTCGCCTGGGCTTCGAGGTTGGCCTCGCGGGCTTCCAGAAAATCACTGTAACGGCCGGGAGCTTCGAATACGCCCTGCGGATACATCCGATTGAGTTCGATCATCCGTTCCGCCACCGATTCAAGGAAGCGGCGGTCGTGGCTGATCACGAGGTAGGCGCGGGTTTCGGATTTCAACAACTGCTCAAGCCAGAGAATGCCTTCGACGTCCAGATGGTTCGTCGGCTCGTCCATCATCAAGACGTCCGGCTCCATCAGGAGCGAGCGGGCGATGGCGAGGCGCTTCTTCCAGCCTCCGGATAGCGTGCGCACCGATTGCTCGGAGTCGGGAAATTCCCCCAGGCTCAAGGCGCGGGCGATGCGACCACTTTCTTCGTGCGGGTCCAGCCCTTCCTCGCGCAGGGTTTGCGCCAGGACCTCTTCCACGGTGAGGTCGGGAGGAAAGGTCGATTCCTGCGGCACATAACTCAGGCGGACGTGGCGGCGCAGGGAGCGGGTGCCGTCGTCGGGGTCTTCGATCCCGGCCAGAATCTTCAGCAGCGTGGATTTGCCCGAGCCGTTCGGGCCGATGAGCCCGACGCGATCGCCCTCGGACAGGCCGATGGAGAGATTGGAAAAGAGCGGCTTCACGCCATAGCTCTTGCTGATGGACTCGCAACTCAGGAGCATCACAGGTGGCATAGATCTCGATCTGTATCCGGATGAGTAAAGATGTCAGGTGTTGTCTGGAGAGGATTCTACCTGGCAGATGGGTTCATCGCGTCTCAGTGTATCAAGGGAAGGGGCTCGCTTACTAGATGTCGAGCGGAGCGGGCAAGGATAAATTTAGTGTGCCAGGGTGTAGTTCACCAGGCGGCGGATCTGGTCGGCGCCGAACGGCTTCTCCAGAATATGCCGGGCCCCGAAGAGCTTGGCGACGCTCAGGAAGTTCTGCTCGCCTGATGCGCCGGTCATGGCGATGACGCGGGCGTCGAGAAATTCCCGGGTGAGTTCCAGTATCACTTCCATCCCGTCCTGTTCCGGCATCAGGATATCCGTGATGACCAGGTCGGCCGGCTGCGCCCGATAGAGGGCCAGCCCCTCGCGTCCATTGGCGGCTTCCCGGATCTGGTGGCCGTCGGCCTCCAGCATCTCCCGCAGCAGGAGCCGCAATGCCTCATCGTCGTCGATGACTAGAATGGATGCCACGGCCGCTCCTTTAATCTTCCGGCTGGTGCGATGTCGGCGATCAGGCTGCTTGAGCCACGATCGATTCGATCCCCAGATGCACCTCGTCGTCGTGGTAGTCCGCGTCGTCTCCGACTGCACACCGCGCCGGCATCGGTCGCGCCGCTTGCGCGGTGCGACGATTCTGCTCTATGACGGGGTCATGGACATGGCCGCAATTCATGCAGCGCATGGCGCTCATCCACATATGACCCGACGTGCCGTCAAAATCCATCAAATTGTCTTTCACCATCAATCCGCAACAGCGTGAACAGCTCATCGTCGATCTCCTTGGGTTAGGGGTGAGTCGCATGTCTTGTTGAATAGGATACCCGGATTGCTGGAATGCGTAAGACCAGGAAGGGTTACCTCGGAAGGGGGGGTACCCCCGTCACAGATTCGGCGATTGGCCGCAGGACGGGGGATCTGTCGATCTAACCCGCACGCCGGGAGGCATGGGGGGTATACCCCCTCAAGCCTCGACCGTCCTCTGTTCGTCGATTTGATGCGGTTTGTGTGCAATTGCTCAAGATTGTGCCTGCTTGAGCCGATAGGTTTACTGTTGAGGTGTGTCGCCTGGCTCCGAGGTCCTAGATATTTGTGTGATGTCTTATCCGTCCTTGGTGGTCTGAAACAGGGGGTGGCATAAATCGTGTGGTGGACGCAGGCGGTTCTCGTGATGAGCGCGGTGATGACCAGCGGGTGTCTGGTGGCCCCATATGTATTGACCAAGGATGACGTGCGGAATCGCGTCACGAAAGATATGAAAACATTGATGGCGATCGACGAGCCGGTGACGGGTCCTATCGATCTGTATGAGGCAACGGCCCGTGCGCTCAAGTACAACCTCGATGCCAAAGTGAAGGCGATGCAGGCGCAGTTGGCGCATCAGCAATTGAATGTCGCGCACTACACGCTTTTGCCGCAGGTCTCGGCCAATGCCGGATTCGACGGGCGCAATAATTACAGCGGCGGAGGCGCCCAATCGCTTCTTACCGGGCGGCCGGTGATCGAGCCGTTTACCTCGTCCGACAAGAACGTCACCTCCGGCAATCTGGCCTTGAGTTGGGACGTGCTCGACTTCGGGCTGTCGTTTGTGCGGGCGCAACAGGCGGCGGATAACGTGATGATCGCGGAGGAGGAAAAACGGCGGATTGCCGCGCGGCTGGTGCAGGATGTTCGGAGCGCCTATTGGCGCGCGGCCAGCGCCGAACGCGTGCTGCATCGCGTGCAGTTTCTCGATGAAGCCGTCGGAAAAGCGTTGGAGCGCGCGCAACAGATCGTGGACAAGAAGCTGCAAACGCCGTTGGCTCCGCTGAACTACCGGCGCGATCTCCTCAATGTCCAACGCGAGGTGCAGCGGCTGTACCGTGAACTCAGCACCGCGCGGACGCAGCTGGCGTCGATGATGGGCCTGCCGCCGGGAACACCCTACGAACTCGCCGTGCCTGCCAGGACGGGCACCGTTCCGCTCGTGAATCTGGATACCGAGAGCATGGAGAAGCAGGCGTTAATGTTTCGAGCCGAGCTGCGCGCGATCGACTATCAGAAGCGCATCAGCGCCAAAGAAGCACGAGCGGTGTTTTTGGAATTGTTCCCAAGCCTCAAGCTCAGCTTCGGCGGGTATTACAACAGCAACAGTTTTTTGCTCTATCAAAACTGGCTGGGCTACGCCTCGCAGGCAAGCTGGAATCTCCTTTCTGCGTTTCGCACGCCGGCAAAGTTGAAAGCGGTGGAGGCTCATCGGGACGTGCTGGAATCGCAAAGTCTTGCGCTCACCATGGCGATCCTGACGGAAGTGCATGTCGGCGCCGTGCAGTTCGTCCATGCGAAGCAGGAATTTCAGAACGCGAAGCAATATCACGAGACCCAATCCGCGATTGCCGAACAGACGAAAAGCCTCTGGCTCACCCAGAGTACGAACGACCTCACCCTGATCAAGGAGCGGGTCAACGATGTCTTGGCGGACGTCCGGCTGGACAGCGCGCAGTCAGGCGTCGAGACCGCCTACGCCACCTTGATGGCGTCGCTGGGGGAAGACGCAGTCCCGACCGGCCTCGGCGGACAAACCGTGGCGGAATTGGCAGATGCATTAAAGCAACTCTGGGAGCCCACGGGACCGCGGACGGTCAGTATAGAGAGGAGAACGGAGATCCATGCGACCTCCGCGGCGCATTAACGGCATGGTCATCGCGGTGTTGCTGCTGTCCGTCGTGGCGCCGCAAATGAGCTGGTCCAAAGGGGAGCGACCCGCCGCCGTTGTGCGGCCGGGCAACGACGTCGTGCGGGGCATTGTCAGGGCCGCGACGCAGGCGGTGCTGTATGCCCAGATCCAGGGTCGGGTCAGTCAGTTGCCGCGCAAAGAAGGGGAGCGGATCGAAAGGGGCGACACGCTGGCGCAGATCGATTGCGAGAAGTACCGAGCCGAATTAGCGGGGGCCATCGCCGAATATCAGGCCAAAGACAAGACGTTTGCGAACAACAAAGAATTGGCCAAGTTGAACGCAGTCAGCACGCTGGAACTGGAGATTTCCGAGGCCGACGCCAAGAAGGCTCAGGCGTCCATTCGTATTGCGGAGATCAATGTGGCGAGTTGCCGCATTGCCGCGCCCTTTTCCGGCCGCATCACCGGCGTTATGGTGAATGAGCATGAGAACGTGTTTCCTAACGACAAGGTGCTCAGCCTGCTCGACGATACGAGCCTCGAAATCGAACTGGTGTTGCCCTCATCGTCGCTCGCCTGGCTGAAACGAAAAGCGCGGTTCACATTCACGATTGATGAGACGCGCAGGGAGTATCAGGCGAAAGTGAAAGAGATCGGCGCGAGCATTGATCCGGCGAGCCAGACGGTCAAGGTGATCGGCGCGTTTGAGAAGTTGTCGCCCGAGGTCCTGGCCGGCATGAGCGGCTCCGCGCAGTTTCCAAGCATGCAACCATAACGCGATGGCCACAGCACTCGAACCCACAGCGCAACAAATTCCCACGCTCATCCATCTGGCGGCGCTCACGCACCTGGAGGGGCAGGTGCGTGCGGCCAAGACCGTCCGGGAGCTCCAGTTCCTCGCCGTCAATGAAACCCGCCGCTTGGTGCCCTACCAGCAGGCGTTTCTTCTGGCGTGCGATGAATCGGGCGCGGCGGCCTGTCGGGTGGTCACCGCGTCCAGTGTGGCGGTGGTCGAGCGTGAAGCGCCGCTGATTCTCTGGCTGGAGCGGCTGGCGCAGGCGCTTCGGCAGGAATATCCAGGCGGCGAGCCGATGGCTCTGACCGAAGCGACGTGCCCGGAGTCCTGCCGCGAGGGCTGGCGCGATCATGTGCAGGGGTACGTGTTCTGGTGTCCGCTGAAACATCCCGACGAGACCGTGCTCGGCGCCTGGTGGTTCGCGCGCGAGTTTCCCTGGCAGGAGAACGACGTCGCCATCGTCCATCGATTGGCCGGCAGTTATGCCTATGCCTGGAAGGCGCTGTCCCACAAGACGCGCGGTTGGTCTGCCGCGGTCAAACAGCCCTCGGCCTGGCTCATCGGTGCCGCCCTGGTTGCGGTGTTGTGTGTGCCGGTCCGGGTCTCGACGGTGGCACCGGTGAAGGTGATGGCGAAGGATCCCGTGATTGTGAGCGCGCCGATGGATGGGGTGATTGCCGACGTCGCCGTCCCGCCGAACACGATGGTGCTCCAGGACCGGCTCTTGTTCCGCTACGAGGATACGAATATCCGCAACCAATTTCAGATCGCCGAGCGGCAGTTGGCGGTGGCGCGGGCCGAGCATGCGCAAGTGATCCAGTCGGGGTTTGCCGATCCGCAACGCAAGGCCGAGGCGCCAATCAAAGAGGCGGAAGCCGCACTCAAAGAAACCGAACTCGAATATGCCCGTGAGATGCTGGAACAGATTGGCGTGCGTGCCCCACAGGCCGGACTGCTGCTCTATACAGACAAGGCCGACTGGATGGGAAAGCCGGTCTCGGTCGGCGAGCAGATTATGGAAATCGCGGATCCTCAGCGGTTGGAGTTGCGCATCGATCTGCCTGTCAGCGACGCGTTGATGCTGAGAGATGGGGCCGAGGTTGTGGCGTTCTTCGACGCGCTGCCGTTGGAGTCGTTCGCGGCGACCGTGAGCCGGGCGAACTATCATGCCGAGGTCTTACCGGGCGATGTCCTGGCCTATCGGGTGATGGCGGAATTGAGCGTCACCGACTCGCGTCTTCGAATCGGCTGGCAGGGCTCGGCCAGAGTCTACGGCGAGCGCGGCCCGCTGGCCTTTCTGCTGTTTCGCCGTCCCTTTACGGCCCTGCGTCAACTGTTGGGAGCGTAACTCATGTCGAGCGTGCCACCCGCGCAAGCACCCAAAGAGCGGAAGCTGCCCGCGCTCAGGAAGAACGTCGAGTTCCTCCGCGGCGCGCCCACTCCTGAAGGGGTGCCGACCTGGACGATTGTCGATGCGGTTCGCAACAAGTACTTTCAGATCGAATGGCCGGTGTATCAGTTGCTCCAGCGCTGGTCCTGCGGGACGGTCGAAAAGCTGGTCGTGGCCGTCGCGCAGGAGACGACCTCCCGTATTGCCGTGGAGGATGTCGAAGACCTCGTCAAGTTTCTCTATGCGAACAATCTGACCGAAGAATCGGCGAGTGGACAGACGAAAGACTTCGTCGAGCAGGCGACGGCGCGCGAGCAGGCCTGGTGGCAATGGCTGCTGCACCATTACTTGTTCATCAAGATTCCGCTCGTGCATCCGCATCGGTTTCTCCAGGCTACGTTGCCGCTGGTGGCGCCGTTCTATACCGCGGCAGCCGCATGGGGGTTCGGGGTGATCGGGGCGGTGGGGCTCTTGCTCGTCAGCCGCCAGTGGGACGCGTTCCTCTCGACGTTCCTCCACTTTTTTAACTGGCGTGGCGCGGTGATGTACGGGGTGGTGCTCTGCCTGGTGAAGGTGGTGCACGAACTGGGGCATGCCTACACAGCGACGCGCTTTGGCTGCCGGGTGCCGACGATCGGTGTGGCGTTGATGGTCATGATGCCGGTGCTGTATTCCGACGTCAGCGACTCCTACCGACTCAGCTCCAGGCGGAAGCGGCTGGGGATTGCCGCTGCTGGGGTTGTCGCAGAACTCGGACTGGCCGCGGTCGCCACCTTTCTCTGGGGCTTCCTGCCGGATGGGACGCTGCGGAGCATGGCCTTCGTCGTCGCGACGACCAGTTGGATCATGAGCCTGACGGTGAATCTCAATCCGTTGATGCGGTTCGACGGCTACTATCTGTTAGCCGACGGCTTAGGGTTGCCGAACTTGCAAGACCGCGCGTTTGCTTTCGGGCAGTGGAAGCTCCGCGAGGTCCTGTTTGCCCCCGGCGCTCCGGCGCCCGAGGCCGTCGGTTCCTCTACTCGCAGAACCCTGGTGGCCTACGCCTGGGCGATCTGGGCCTATCGGCTGATCCTCTTCACCGGGATTGCGGTGATGGTCTATCACCACTTCTTCAAATTGCTCGGGGTCGTCCTCTTCCTCGTGGAAATCGTGTTCTTTATCGGTCTGCCCATCTGGCGCGAACTCACGGCCTGGTGGAGTCGCCGGGCCGTGTTCGCCAGGACTCGCCGGTTTGCGCTGACCGTGGCGGTCATGGTGGGGCTGCTGATACTGGCCTGTGTGCCCTGGTCCAGCCGCGTGTCGATTCCGGGTGTGTGGCAGGCAAAGATCTATGCCACGGTCTATCCTCCGGCATCGGGCAGAATCATGACGGTGGCGGTCCGCCAGGGACAGCCGGTGCACGAAGGGGACACGTTACTCATCCTGGAAAGCCCCAAACTGGTCAAGGACGCGAAGCTTACGCAGACGCAAGTGGACCAATTGGACTTCCGCTTACAGCGGCAAGCGGGCTATGCCGATGACCGGGCCCAGTCGCAGGTGATCGGGGAGTCGCTCAAAGCCAAGCTGGTTGAATTGGACGGCCTGACAGAGAGGCAACAAAATCTCCTACTGCGATCTCCCATTGACGGGGTGGTCGTCGAGCACGCCGACTCGCTCTATCCCGGGCGCTGGGTCAACGAGAGGCTGGCGGTGGCCTATGTCATCGATCCTCGGCAGACCATCATCGCCGGATTGGCATCGGTGGAGGATGTGAGTGTTTTAGCGATTGGGCAAGAGGCGCTGTTCATTCCAGATGATCTGACGCGTTCGAAGCGTCATGCCCGGGTGACCGAAATCCGTGATGTGGATGAGCAGGATTTCTCCGTGCCTTATCTGGCGTCGATCTATGGCGGCGACGTGCCGGCGCGGAAGGACGCGCACGGGCACGTGCAAGCGGAACAATCCGTCTATCGCGTCGAACTCGACGTGCTGGATCAGGCAGACCCGATCGATCAAGCGGTGACCGGGCAGATTCATGTCGCCGGGAAGTCCCTGAGCCTCGTGGCCCGTGCTTGGGACCGGGTCGTGGCCGTCATGATTCGTGAAAGCGGCTTCTAATCCGCAGGACTCACGCGCGCGTGTTGCGAGCATTCAGGCGCGCCTCTGGTTAGCTGATGAAGGGTGAGGTGTCCTCTTTCACGATGAATTGGACTGAATCATGTTTGACTTTCTGAAACGCAAAAAGAAAGCGGCTGCCGCGGCCGCTTCGAAGCCGTTGCCATCTTCTTCGTTCAAACAGTCGTTGCTATCACTCGAACAGCGCTTGATGTTCGACGCAGCAGCGGCCGCGACGGCTGCTGAGGTGAAGTCTGAGCAAGTGGCCCAAGATCAGGCCGAGGCAGCGGTCTCAACAGAGGCCTCCCATGAGACCACGGGTGCGGAGATCGGTGAGAGCCAGGATGTGCTGAGCGCGCTCGCATCCTACATGCCGACGGAGTCACGGACAGAGGTCGTGTTCGTCGATCCCACCGTGCCGGACTTTGAGGCCCTGGTGGCCGGGATGGGACCGAACGTCGAAGTGGTCATGCTGGATGCCGCGCGTGATGGGGTCGAGCAGATCGCCGAATCCCTCGTGGGACGGACTGGGATCGATGCCATCCATCTCATCTCGCATGGTCGCTCCGGTGAGTTGCATCTGGGCACGGGCACTCTCACCACCGAGTCCATGTCCGAGGAGTATGCCGGCGAGTTCGCCACGATTCGAGAGGCCTTATCGGAGCACGCGGATCTTCTCGTCTACGGCTGCGATTTCGCGGAAGGACAAACAGGATTGGATGCGGTGCAGCGCCTCGCTGATTTAACCGGAGCGGATGTCCAGGCCAGTACCGATGCGACCGGACATATCTCACTCGGAGGCGATTGGGAGTTTGAGGCGCAGACCGGCGCGATCGAAACCCGTCTGGCGATCGCCGAGCCTGTCCGGATGAACTGGGCGGGGATTCTGGGCGCCGAAACAGTCCGCGACAGATTTTCCGCGGAGGCTTACAGCAACAACGATGGGACTCAGTCCTGGGCCTCAAACTGGTCTGAGACTGACGCAAGCGGCGGAGGCGCGAGCGGTGGAGACGTCCGGGTAAATTCCGGCCAGCTGCGCATTGATACGGACCGGGTTGGAAATCAGATTTCCCGCCAGGTCAATCTTTCCGGGACCAGCGGCGCGACGCTCGCGTTTGACTACAGCAATAGTCTTACCGGCGCCGACCGCATCGAAGCACGCGTCTCGAATGACGGTGGGGCGACCTATGTGACGCTTGCGGGCGGCGTATTCTCCAATGCGGCAAATGCGGGAAGCGGAACGGCGACATTCGATATTTCGGCCTATGCCTCCGGGAACACGCGGATCCAATTCATCGTCACAGGAACCGGCGGGGGCGATCGGCTCTACGTCGATAACGTGCAAGTCAGTTACACCACAGGGCCGGCCAATGCGGCGCCGACCATCACCAGCCAGGGCGCAGGGGCGACGGCCTCCGTCACAGTGGCTGAGAACAGTACCGCCGTGACGACCGTCACGGCGTCTGACGTTGATGCCGGCCAAACCTTGAGCTATTCGATTGTCGGCGGATCGGACGCGGCCCAATTTACTATTGATGGCCGTACCGGGGAGGTGCGCTTTGCCTCGGCGTCCAACTACGAAGCGCCGACCGACAGCGGCGGCAATAACGTCTACGATGTCACAGTGCAGGTGTCGGATGGGAATGGCGGAATAGATACGCAGGCTCTTGCCGTGACGGTGGCGGACGCCAACGAGGCCCCGACGGATCTGGTCCTGTCCGCCAGCACGGTAGCGGAAAATGCGGCCACCGGCACCGTCGTCGGCATGATCACGGGCACCGATGTAGATGCCGGCGACACCACGAGTTATCGCTTGACTGACACGGCTGGTGGGCGGTTTGCGATCGATAGTGCCACCGGCCAGCTCACGGTGGCTGACGGCAGTCTCTTGAACTACGAGAGTGCGGCGAGCCACAACGTCACCGTGCGGGTCACCGACCGCGGCGGCCTGACCTACGACGAGACCTTCACGATCACCGTGACCGACGTGAATGAAGCACCCACCGTGACGATGAGCGGTGGTTCCGTGCAATACAATGAGAACGCTGCCCCCGTGGTTATCGATGCGGGTCTCACCCTGTCGGATGTTGATAGCGCCACTATGGCCGGGGCCACCGTGCAGATTACTGTGGCCTACAACAGTTCTCAGGATGTGTTAGCGTTCACGAACCAACTCGGCATCGCCGGATCATGGGACAGTGCTGCAGGCACCCTGACCTTGAGCGGGATCGCCACGGTTGCGGATTACCAGACGGCGCTCAGGTCCATTACCTATCAGAATACAAGCGACAATCCTACGATCTCCGTCCGAACAGTTTCTTTCTCCGTGACGGACGGGACGGCCGGTAGTGCGGCGGCGACGCGTCAACTGCAGGTAGTCGCATGGGCCGATGCCCCGGTGACAGACACTGTGACGGCCAGCGGTCCCGAAGACGCCGCCGCGGTCCCCGTCACTCTCACCGGTAGTGACGTCGATGGGACCGTCAATCAATTCCGCCTGGAATCGCTACCGGCCAACGGTTCTCTCTATCACGATGCAGCCTGCACGCTCGCCGTTGCGACGGGGACGGATTATGTCGCAACCGGGAATGCCCTTACGCTCTATTTCAAGCCAGCTGCTGATTGGAATGGAGGCACGACGTTCCAGTTTTCTGCGAAGGACGACTGGGGCGCGTATGACGCGACGCCTGGAACGGCGACCATTACCGTCACGCCGGCGAATGATGCACCGACCGATCTGAGTCTCTCGGCGAATACGGTGGCGGAGAACGCGGCAAACGGGACGGTGGTGGGCACGGTGAGCGGGACGGATCCGGACAGCGGTGACACGAAGACCTATAGGTTTACCGACAGTGCGAGCGGCCGGTTTGCGATCAACAGCAGCACCGGCGTCATCACCGTGGCCGATGGCAGTCTGTTGGACTACGAGAGTGCGATGAGCCATAGTGTGACCGTGCGGGTGACCGACAGCGGCGGCCTGACCTACGATGAGACCTTCGCGATCAACCTCACCAATGTGAATGAGGCGCCGACGGCGCTCAATCTGAGCGGCGCCACCGTGGCGGAGAACGCGGTGAATGGGATGGTGGTCGGCACTGTGGCGGTGATCAATCCCGATGCGGGCGACACGCATATCTACAGCTTGACCTCTGACGCCGGCGGGCGATTTGCCGTCAATGCGAGCACGGGCCAGATCACGGTGGCGGATAGCGCGCTGGTGAACTACGGTTCTATGAGCAATTTTAACATCGTCGTGCGCGCAACCGACCGCGGCGGCCGGATTCACGAGCAGACCTTCACGATCTCCAGGACAGCGGGAAGTTTGCCAGGATCGCTTGCCCCGATTGCGCTTCCCTCAATGGGCGTACACGAAGGGGCAGGCTCCTCTTCGCCGGATCCATCGAATGGGGAGACGAGAGAAGGATTCCGCCCGCCGGAGGATCTTAGGCGATCGCCGCGCATTACCACGGAGACGCCGGTTCTTGTTGAGGCGCGGTCTCCGGAACGCGCGCCTATTCGGTCGGGCCCCTTCGAGTATCTTGGCGGTTCGCTTGAGAATGCGGCGGTTGAGGAATCCCTGGTGCGGTCTCCCTCTCGATCGAATGAGTCGGGGAGGGGCCAAGAACAGACTGGATTGCCTGCCATGCGATCGGGCGATGAAGGGCAAACCGGGGCGAACGCGCCGGAGCAGCAGTCGGGTCCGGCCGATGCCTCTGCAAAGACTGATGTGGCCATGACTGTGGGAATTGCAGGCGTCGTTCTTCAAGGCGGGTTATTGCCAAAGGAAAAAGCGGCGGCGCTCGGTCCGCGGCTTCGCGGCAAAGCGTTCCTTTCGCCGGCCGGTCATGGTTACGAGTCAGACGGTGCGAGGCCCGATGGCTCGGAGTCAGGGGACCCTCGTCCTTCTTGATCCGGTCGATCAGTCTTCTCTTCCGGTCAATCGCGCCGGATCTACGCCGGACCTAATCGGGGCCAGTAGTTATCCCTATCCAGCCTGTCAATCCGGTACGGCTTTCATTGGTTCAGTCCCAAGAGTAAGCTGAGCGGATGTCAATCAACCGTGAGCGTCTGTTGAGGGGCTGGATTCGCCGTAGCGTGCTCTTGCTTCTCGTATTCCTTGGAGTCGGGCTGGGCGCCCTAGTGGTCTATGGGGCCTATCTGTCTGCCGGACTTGCTCTTCCCAAGAGCGATGAACATCCGCCGCTGCTGATCTATGGGGCTCCGCATCTGCTGAAGCCGGGAGAGCCGGTGGCCGAGACCGGGGTGTTCGACCGGTTGCATCGCCTGGGCTATCATGCCGTGCCGGTAGTGCGGACTCCCGGCGACTATGCCTCATCGGATGACGCCATCGATCTCTATCTGCACGCGCAGGAGGAGAGTCATCAGCCGCCTCGGCGCGTGCAGCTGGAATTGAAAGACGGTGTCATCACCAATGTGGTTTCGGTGCAGGAGCGGGAACCGCTCCCGTTTGTGACGCTGGAGCCGCCCCTGCTGAGCGGGATGCGCGGCGGGTCGCGGCAGGTGCGGGAGTGGGTGCCGTATAACCAGATTCCTCAAGCGGTCATCAAGTCCGTGCTGGCAGTGGAAGACCGGCGGTTCTTTTCCCACTACGGGGTTGATCCTGTGGCGATCGGCCGGGCGCTCTGGGCCAACCTGACGCGCGGCGGTGTGGTGCAGGGCGGGAGCACCATTACCCAGCAACTGGCGAAGAATCTGTTCTATTCGCCGCAACGGACGATGGAGCGCAAGCTGCGCGAAGTGGCGGCGGCGTTCGTGATGGAATGGAAGTATCGCAAGGAAGAGATCCTCGAAAGCTATCTCAATGAAATCTATCTGGGGCAGGCCGGCTCGGTATCGATCTACGGCATCGGGGAAGCGGCGCACCGGTATTTCGCCAAACCGCTCGATGCGTTGTCGATCGAAGAGATCGCGCTGGTGGCAGGCCTGATCAAGGGGCCGAATACCTATTCCCCGACGAAAAATCTGGAGCACGCCACGCACC
This sequence comes from uncultured Nitrospira sp., assembly GCA_964412445.1. Classification (GTDB taxonomy): domain Bacteria; phylum Nitrospirota; class Nitrospiria; order Nitrospirales; family Nitrospiraceae; genus Nitrospira_D. The sequence continues at coordinate 20,314 of CAYPOR010000017.1, read as the reverse complement.
GCCGGAATGTGGTGCTGCGCCGGCTGCGCGACGAAGGCCTGTTGACCGAAGACGCCTGGAAAGAGGCGGTGAACCGGCCTGTCCGCGTGTCGCTGCCGGAAGACGCGGTCACGGACGCGCCCTACTTCGTCGACTATCTGTTGCGGCAGGTCGAAACCGGAACAGGCATGGGCATTCCCGAAGGTGCCCGGATCTATTCGACGCTCGATCCCTTCATGCAGCAGCTCGCGGCTGAGGCGTTGCACAAGGGGCTTGCGAAGTTAGAGCAACAGCATCCTGCGTTGAAAGAGGGGGAGTCTCCTCTTCAAGGCGCCGTGGTGGTGCTTGAAGCCCAAACGGGCCAGCTCCGCGCGATGGTAGGAGGGCGGGAGTATCGTGCGAGTCAATTCAATCGAGCGGCGCAGGCTCATCGGCAGGCAGGTTCGCTCTTTAAGCCGTTCGTCTATCTCGCGGCTTTTGAAGCAGCTCGCTCAGAGGGCAGCACCGGCGTCACGCCCGCCACGATGCTGGCGGACGAACCGGTCAGTTTCGAATCGGGGACCGGACCCTGGTCGCCGCAGAACTACGATCGCCAGTTTCGCGGCCAGGTGACCGTGCGGGCCGCGCTCGAACAGTCGTTGAATGTGCCCGCCGTGCGAACCGCGCACCGGATCGGCATCGGATCGATCAACCGCCTCTTGCGGAGTTTCGGTATCCAGGGGGCGCTTCCCGACAATCTCTCGATCGCCCTCGGGAGCGCGTCGGTTTCACTCCTGGAAATTACGTCGGCCTATGGCGGGCTGGCGAACGGCGGTGTGGTGGTGAAGCCTGTCGCGCTGACCAATCTGGTGCGCGACTCCGGAGAAACTCTCTGGAGCCCCATGCTTGACCGGCATCAGGCCGTGTCGGCGCAAGGGGCGTACCTGGCGACGTCGCTGTTGAAAGGCGTGCTGGATCGGGGAACCGGCTCGAAAGCCAGAGCCTGGGGGCTGCGCGGTCCCGTTGCCGGGAAGACGGGTACGACGGACGGCTACCGTGATGCCTGGTTCGTCGGCTACACACCGGAGCTGGTGATCGGTGTCTGGGTAGGGTTTGACGACGAACGGGCGATCCGATTAACCGGATCTCAGGCGGCGTTGCCGATCTGGGTGGACATTGCCCGCCGGCTCATTCCTGCCGATTTTCCTGATTTTCCCGTTCCCAGCGGGATCGTCTCGCGAGCGATCGATCCGCGCACGGGGCAATTGGCGACGGCGCAATGTCCGGAGCGGGTGACGGAGGTGTTCCTGGAAGAGACCGAGCCGAGCGTGTACTGCGAGATTCACGGCGGAGGATTCTGGGAGCGGATGAAACAGACCTTCGGATTATCTTGACGGCCTGCTGTCGCCGCGCGCGCCTGCCCATTTCGACAAACTGCTAGGTGCCGATATCTCCCTGCGGTATCCTGAGCTGCGAATGTTCGCGCAACCGGGAGCAGCTATGAAAAAGAGCGGGTATATGGACGACGGGAATATCACGTTGCTGGCCAAAGGGGTGGAGCTGAAGGGCGAGATCCGCGTCGAGGGGACCGTCCGTATCGACGGCCGCCTGGAAGGGGATATCTATACCAAGGGCCAGGTGATCGTCGGCGAAGACGGGGTCGTCAAGGGAACCATCACGGCCGGGGTATTGATCAGCAGCGGTCGAATCAAGGCGACGATTACCGCCAGTGATCGGGTTCAATTGCTCAAGACCGGCGTCATTATGGGCGAAGTGCATGCGCCGTTGTTTGCGATGGAAGAAGGCGCGAAGTTTCAGGGCGTCAGCGATATGGGCGTCACGACCTGGCCGGAGGATGTACCCAGGCTGCCGGGCGCCGTTCGGGACATGAATGGAAACCGGAATCGCTCCGTCGCGGTCCTGGGGAAAAAGCCCGACTTGTGACCGAAGGCGCGCAGGCCTCCGCCAGTCGCCTGGTTACGCGGGCATCAAGGAGGGGCTGGCAGCGTAGCGTTCTATAGCACCGGTTGTCTCAGCTCACCAGCGCCTCCGTGACAACGTCTGACGGATCTGCTATCAAGACAGTGATGCATTTCTCTTCCGGCCGCGTATGACTCGTCCTCAACTCTTTACCGCCGTGTTCTTCGCCCTTCTGGCGCTGTTGCTGTATCAAATCGGGCTCATTCTGCAACCGTTTCTCTTTCCGGCGCTCTGGGCGGCGCTGCTGGCGCATTGGGCGTTTCCTCTGCATCGCCGGCTTTCCCGGATGGTCGGCGGGCGGGAGTCCCTGTCGGCAGGATGTCTGACCGTCGGGGTACTGACGGTCGTGGTGGTTCCGATGGTGTTGATGAGCGTGGTGTTGGTACGGGAAGCGGGGGCCGTGGAGCGGACCGTTCAAGAGTGGATTGCCGCAGGCGGTGTTCAGCAGCTACCGGAGCGTGCGGCGACCGTGCCGCTGATCGGCCGCTGGTTGCACTCGCTGATGTCGGGCGGCGGCGGGCAGCCCGTGTCGATGGAAGAGTCCGTCGTCTCAGGCGCTAAATGGCTGAGCCAGGTGGTGGTCAGTCAGATGGGGGATTTGCTCAAGAATGCGGTAGTCCTGGTCAGCAATTTTTTCATCATGCTGATGGTGCTGTTTTTTCTCTTCAAGGACGGCGAGCGCTGGCTGGCGGCGTTGTACGAGCTCATTCCTATGGACGAATCGCATAAACAGAAGATCGTCGTTCGATTGGATCAGACTGTGCGCGCCGTGGTGAAAGGGATGCTGGTCACCGCATTCGTGCAGGGGGTTCTGGCCGGGTTTGCGTATCTTATGGTGAGCGTTCCTTTTCCGATGGTGTTGACGGTGCTGACGATTGTGCTCGCCCCGATCCCTTTCGGCGGAACGGCCCTGGTCTGGGGCCCGGTCGTTGTGTACCTGTTCATGATCGGGGCCGCCGGCCAGGCGCTGGGGATGCTGGTCTGGGGTGTCGGCGTCGTGTCGATGGTCGATCAGTTTCTCCGGCCCTGGCTCATCGGTCAGGATGTCCAGATTCCGGTTCTGCTGCTGGTCCTCTCCGTCCTCGGGGGACTCGGGCTGTACGGGTTATTGGGCGTATTCGTCGGTCCGATCATTATCAGCCTCTTCATGACGGCGATCCAGATTTATCGGGAAGAATATGTTCCTGAAAACGCTGCCGCGCCGGCGCCTCCTGCCGCCTCCTAGCGGGCCCTGGCGGGCCGGTGCGGGCGAGTTCTCCGCACTCAATCCAACGGAATGGTAATGGCGATGGCGCCCATGACGTCGTTGGCCTTGAAGTCCCGCTTCGGGCTGAGCGGATGGCTGTTGTGGCATGAGACGCAGGCCGCAGATACTGCGCGATCAGGATAAATGGCTTGGAAATATTGCTTCTTTCCGCTCGACACGGTTCCGGTGATCGGCCGGTCCGGTTGGCGGGTGAGCGCTTCCAGCGCGTTCCGTTCAAAATCCGTGGCGGGGGCGTTGCGCTGATAGATGGGCGACGAACTGATGAGACGATAGCGGATGCCGCGTCCACTCTCGGCGACGAGTCGCCCGGACTGCTGGAGAAACTGGGCGGGGAGCGGGAGGGCATTGTCCTGTTCCCAATGTTCGGTGGCCTGCACGATTTTCTTGTCATGCATGCGCATGACGATCTGCGTCGTGTAGATCGTGCGGTCGGCTTGCAGAATGGCATGCACGTAGTCGGCGACTTTCTCAGGAGGAATTCCCGAGGCCGTGGGGTTGTCTTTCGCCCACAGAGTTGGGCCGCCGTTCACGAGCGCGCTCACGACGAGTGCGACGGCTGCGGTTGCGACTGCGGTGCGGATGCGCTCCATGAGCCCTCCTGTGGCGCGGACGGCAGCACCGGGAGCGTGACGATACAGGTCGTCCCGCTGCCTTCCACGCTTTCGATCCTGATATCGCCGCCGAATTTTCGAATGATCCGCCGGGCAACGGTCAATCCTAACCCCGATCCTTCTCCCTGTCCCTTGGTGGTAAAAAACGGATCGAAAATCTTCGACAGATGCTGAGAAGAGATGCCGGTTCCGGAGTCCGACAGCCGGATGACGGCGCCTCCTTCCGTGATCGCGGTGGACAAGCGCAGTGTTCCCGCGCCTTTCATCGCTTGCACGGCATTCGTCAGAAGATTGGCGAACGCCTGTCGAAGCTGGTCGGGCAGTGCGCGGACGCGGGTGTTTCCGGCGTATTCTTTCTGCACGAGGACATCGGTCATATCTGTCGCGGTGCGCGTCGTCGCCAGCGCGTGATCCAGCTCGTGTTCAACGATGACGGGGCATTGTTGATCGGCGGGGGCTCTGGTCGTGACCCCGGTAAAGTCCCGGATGATTCCCGCCATGCGGTGGCCTTGGGCGACAATGTCCCGGGCGTGGGCCTTCGCCTGGCTCAGGTCGGTTTCTTCTTGGATCGCTTCGCCCAATCCCACGATGCCGAACAAGGGATTGTTCAATTCGTGCCCGATGCCCGCGGTGAGCACGCCGAGGCTTCCCCGCTTCTCGGCCTGAATCAGCTGATCCTGGAGACGGCTTTCATCGGTCGTATCCCGCAGAATCAAGCCGATACGGAACTCCTCGCCCGGCTTGCCCGGGAGGCGGAACCATTGGTAGTGGTACAGACGCGCGCCGATTCGGAGTTCCGAGCGAATCGGATCCCTGCTGTCTCCCGCGGCCGGAGCTAGGGGATCCCGCGGTGCGGCGACCGGCTCCGGCTCAGTCTGTGCGGCGGCGTCAAGGCGGTTGTGGGAGAACTCTTCCCGCAACTGCGTCTGAATTGCGGGGGCGACCGGCAAGAGGCTGAAGAGCGGGACCGGCGCGGCCGGATCATAGCGGAGGTTGAACGATTCCTGGCCGGCCTGATTGATGTACCGCACCAGTTCGTCGGTCCCGATGAGGAAGATCGGAGTGGGAACGGCATCGAGCAACTGATCGGTCGATTGCTGCAGGTGCTCGACCTCCTGTGTCTTGAGGGTGACCTGGTCGGCGAGTCCGGTGAACGCCGCCTCCAGCTGGGTGTTCATCCGCGTGAATTCGTCGGCGAGATCCTGCAGTTCGTCGCCGGTATGGATGTCGATGGGCGCGCGCAGTTCCCCGCGTCCGATCGACCGGGCGGCGTGTTGCAGCTGCCGCACCGGCGTGACGATCCGGCTGGCCGCGACATAGCCGAGCGACACGAGCAGCACGATGCCGACCCCGCCGAAGAGGGTCATCCAGGTGAAGAGGTGGCCGATGGGGGCGAAGAGTTCGTCGGACGATTGCCACACGAACGTATGCCAGCTTCCTTTCTCGAGCACGCCGTTGGTGGCGCGACTGGTTTCCGGCAGCGGCGCAAAGCCGATGATGGAGCGGCTGTTTCCGCCATGCCCGTCGCTGGGCGCATGGATCCATCCGGGAGCCATGGGCGTGATGAGGGGGATCAGGTTCTTATCGGAGATGGACAGGCCGGTCGGCAGGATCGGGCAACTGATGACGATCCCGCGGCTGTCGATCAGCATCACATGCCCGGTTTTTCCGAACCGGATGACGTGGGTGGAGGGAGAGAAGAACTCCTTGGCGTCGATCACGCGGTGGAGGACGCCGATGGTTTCGTAGCGGAGGCTGTCCATGACGGGGATGGAAATGGTGAAGGCGTAGGTATCGGCCCGGGTGTCGAAGGAGACGTCTTCGATGTACAGTTTTCCCGCGCCGTTGTTGAAGGCGCCCCGCCACCAGTCGGTCTCGCCGTGGCGATAGTCCGGCTGGGTGGTCATGGCGGCGACCAGTGTGCCGCGGGCATCGGTGAGGAACAGCATTTTCGTGGCCGATCGCATGACCTGCGGCAGCAGGTGATCCGGTTCGCTGTGGGCGCCGGAATAATACTCGCGCAAGAGCGCGGCCAGCGGATTTTCCGTGACGGCCTTGACCATGGCCGGGTCGCGTCTTGCCCAATGCGCGGTTTTTTCCGCGTCCGGCAGGGCCTGCAGCGCAGAAGGCAAGGTGGAAGCGCCGTCCCGGCGTTGCTCCAGTTCCCGGACGATGGCGGGATCGTTGGCGATGCGCGCGGTGCGCGCCACTTCTTCGGCCATGACGAGGTCGATCTTGCGCGCCGCTTCGGTCGCCAGGGCTTTGAAGCTTTCTCCGCTGACGTCGCGGATTTCCTCCGATCCCCGCCAGAAGGCCATTCCGAGGCCCATCATGAGGGGCACCACGCCCACCAGGAGCATGGAGAGGATCAGCTTCGCTTTGAGGCCCCAGCGGGAAGGCGGTGGAGGCGCTGTGGTCGGCGCGTTCATAACGGGCTTTCTCATCTCAGTCCGGAAGGACCGGTGGAAATGTCACGGTAAAGGTGCTGCCGATTCCGGGTTGGCTCTGGACCCCGATGGAACCGTGCATCTGATGCACGACGTGCTTGATATTATACAGGCCCAGTCCGGTGCCTTTGCCGGGCGGTTTTGTGGTGAAGAAGGGCTCGAAAATCTGTTCCAGGAGTTCAGGCGGAATCCCTGAGCCGGTATCCGACACGCGGATCTGCGCGCCTTCCTGGGTTATCGCGGAACTGACGGTCAGCGTCCCGCCGCGCTCCATTGCCTGCACGGCATTAGTGATCAGGTTGACGAAGACGTGCAGGAGTTCGTCCGGATTTCCCGTCACGCGCACGCCGGAAGAATAGACTTTCTTGACCGTGACGTCATGAAAGGCGACGGCGTAGCGGGCGATCTTGAGGGCGTCTTCAAGCTTGGCGTTCACATCGACCAGGGTGTCGTGATAGGACGATGCCCGGCGCGAATAGGAGGTCAGATCGCGGCAGATCGTGGTCGTGCGCTTGACGGCGTCGACGATCTCCTTGGCCTGCTCATGGATGGTCTGCAGATCCTGCTCATCCGTCAGATTTTCCGCGAGTCCGAGGATCAGTTGCAGCGGGTTGTTGATGTCATGGGCGATGCCGGCGGCGAACGAGCCGATCCCCGCCAGCTTTTCGGCGTGCAACAGTTCCGCTTGCAGGCGGGCTTCGTGCTGCACCAGTTCCCAGAGAATGCGGGACGCGGGACCGCTCAGGACTTCGACGTTCGGGCTGACGCGATCCCGAAGGGTCTGTTCCATGCCCGGATCACCGGTGACATCCATAATGAGCTGTACGCCTTGATGGGTGATCACATCGGCGGTGTGCGGCAGCACGGGAATATGCAGCTCCCGGGCGCGTTGCAGGCCCGGCGCGCGGGGATCGAGGTCGGCAATGCCGACGACTTCGATCGTGCGAATCTGGTGGAGCAGGTCAAGCAGCGCGGTGCCGCCTCGTCCGGCTCCGAGGATCGCCACTTTTGTCGGAGCAGTGGATTCGATCAGCATGACTTCCTTCCGGTCGGTCGTTGGTGCACCCAGGGCAGGCGGGGAGGGGCATGAGACACTCCTCCCCGCCCGGTTGTTCTCCGGCCCGGTTTCAGAGGCCTTGGTCACAACGGAGCCAGTTCCCGTTGTTCCATCGCGCGGGCGACGGCGGCTCTGAGCTTCTCTCCTTCGACCGGCTTCACCAGATAGTCCACCACGCCCTGCCGCAGAAGCGAGGTGGCCATGTCGGTATCCGGGAAACCCGTGAGAACGATCAGCGGTACCCGCGGATAGTTCTGGCGGAAGTAGGCGATCGCTTCGATGCCGTTCACTTTCGGCATTCTGATGTCGCAGACCATGACGTCGAGCAGCAAGCGGTTCTCTCCACTGTTGATGGTCTCAATGGCTTTCTCGCCGTTTTCCGCTTCAAGGACTTCGTATCCGGCCTTCTGCAAGGTCATGCGGACCACTTTGCGAATATCCGGTTCATCGTCTACGACCAACACGCGGCCGTTGCAATTTTCCCCTCCGACAAAGAATCCGGATTTGAATTCACTCATGGCTGCCTCCTCGGTAAAGGGTGGGTGATGGGACGACGGTTTGGTTCATTGGGCGGTCTCCAATTTCTACTGATGCGTACCGCAAGCGTTGTGCCGCGAGGTCGAGACGGCACAATGCTGACAATTCAGCGAGTTGTTAAGAAGACCTGCAACGCTTCGAAAAGAAATTGGCTGACAGGCACCACCACTTGCTGAAATCAACCACTCGTGAACGGATTGCCTTTCCGAGCTGATTTCGGCTAGGGTATCAACGGGATTGTTATAGAAGAGGGGGGTTGTGATTACACCAGATGTGCTGACCGAGTTTATCCGGAAGAGTATGCCGGATGCGGCGGTGACGGTCACCGATCGCACGGGGACGATGGACCATTTGAAAGTGATGGTGGTGTCGGAGGCGTTTCGGGAGAAGAATCTTCTGGATCGGCACCGGCTCATCTATCAAGCATTGGATGTGCCCATGAAGGATGGACGTATCCACGCCTTGGAGTTGACTGCCCGTACCAGAGACGAAGCATAGGAGGAGAAGATGGCCGAACCGATAGAAGAGGAAATTCAGAAAGAAGTGAAAGCGCACAAGATTCTGATATACGGCAAGGGGACCAAGACTATGCCGATGTGCGGATTTACGCGCGAGACGATGCAGTTTTTCGATAAGTACGGCTATCCGTATGAACTGATCGATGTGCTTTCGCAGCCGGTCAAGCGGGAAGCCCTCACAAAGATGACTAACTGGCCCACGCTTCCCAAGGTGTTTATCGACGGGACGTTCTATGGCGACACGGACATCCTCGACCCGATGGAGAAGAAGGGCGAGATGCAGCCGCTGTTGAAGAAGGCATTCGGTCAGTAGGCGGGTTTCACTCCGCTGGAGTCGAGACAACAGAAGCCGGCGGATACTCAATCAGAGCATCCGCCGGCTTTGTTGTGAGATGACACCGTCATTCATGGTGACAGGTCAGCTACCTCCAGGCTTTCATTTCCTCCCTCAAGAGCACCAGCCGTCCGAACATGCGGGTGGCATGCTTTTCCAGATAGGACGCGCTTAAGAGAACCACGATACCGGTGGCTGCGAGTAATGCCCAGGGGCTTTGTGCATAGAGCTGCACGGCAAACCGGAGGTGATAGCCTAGCCCGAAGATCAAGCCGGTCAGGCCGGTTGAAAAGACCGTCTTCTCCTGATAGCGGAATCCTGCCAGTATCATGACCATGGAGAGGATCACGCAGAGGAAGGAGGACAGCAATGTCGCCTTTGCGCCAAGTTGAGCGAGCAGTGCGATCAATGTCAGCAACGATGCTACTTTCCGGTACGAATTTCCGCCGCCGAACGATCGTAGGGACAAGCTCGTCAGTATCGCACTCAATGGCAGCAGTGTCACCAATGGGCCGGCCGCATCCATATTGAATGTCGTCGGGAAGTATTGAAACGCGATCACGTACCAACCGAATACGATCGGGACAGTGCTGAAGGCCTGCACGCGCGTCCGTTGTGCCTCTTCTTTCATCAGGCGAGGCAGCATTTCGAAGAGCACCATCCCGACGAGCATCCCGGTGACACCGAGGAACAGACTGCTTTGCGGATAGAAGGTGGTGCGTGCCGCCATGATGCCCACGGGCAGGAGCAGCAGCAGGCGACTGATGATGCCGTCGCTGGTACCTCCTACGGTCGTGTTGGCGATGAAGCGCGAATCGATCCACAGTGCCAGCGTGGCGACGGCAATCAACACCATGGTCACCGGCAATCCGTGGCGGACCGGGATGAGGAGGCTGCTACAGGCCAGCAGATAGGATCCAGTGAGTAGGCGAGCGTGCGGCCGGTTTAAGGCCGAGAAGCCCAGAAACGCCACGGGGCCGAGGAGGAGGACCGTAGCGGCCCCGTTCAGGATAATCTGGCTCCAACCGGCTGCTTCGTAGAGGAGCGCGCCGGGCAGGGATCCGTTGTCGGCGGAGACCATCGAGTGGATCATCGCGCCGAGTTGCGAGCATTGGGCGGCGATGCCGGCAACGGCCAGCCCCAAGAGCGTTCTGGCGCCCTTGTCTTCCTTGACGCGCGCACCCAAGAGGAGGCCGAGCCCGGCCAGGCTTAACAGATACCCGAGAAACAGGAAGTAGCGGAACTGCGAGCCGAAGTCTTGCCAGCCCTCCAGCATGAAGCTCGCACTGGCTCCCAGGAGCAAGAACGAGCCAACCCAGCGCAGTAGCTGCCCGAGTTTCTGAATGTCCATCCAGCGATCCATGATGATCCTCCTTCGTGTGGCGAGGTCCGGTTACTGTTTCTGCTCGGTCATTAATCCCAGCAAGGTGGCGCGGAGCTCTTCATGGTCTTCCTTTTGCCGGTAGGCGAGTTCGAAGTCGTCGGTGAGGAGGGCCGGTCCTGCGACGTAGCCTTCCGCTTCCGATACCCGCGTTTCCCAGCGATCGAAGATGCCGGTGATCTCGTCCAGCGCGCTGGTCCCATCCGATTGAATGGCCTTCATCGCTTCGGCGCGGAACTGTCTCGTGGCGAGGGTGTGTTTCTTCCGCTGGAGTTCATCGAGCTTGGATTGGATTCCGCGGAGGTCGTCGACGAGTCTGGCGCGAAGCTCCCGTGCTTTGGTGAGCTGGGATTCAGTTGAGACCGCTTCTTCTTTGGCTCGCGTCATTCGACGGACGCACTCGAGGGCGCGGGCTTCATCCTGCGTGCCGGCCTGGCAAGCCCGTTCTTTCCACTGGGCCGCATCTTTCCGGAGTTCCGTCAGCCTGGCCGCTAGCTTGTCCTCATCCTGCTGCAGGCGGGCGAGCCGCGCCGTGGCCTGGGCCGATGCGGCTTTCACCTCATGCATGGCTTCCGTGACCAGGGCTTCGTGATTCTCAATCTGGTCAAGGAACGAGTTGAAGTTGGACTGGATCGTGGCGTTGATGCGTTTGAAGATGCGCATGTGAACCTCCTGGTGAGTGAGCGATCGTCTCCGCTGAGTCTAGCGCTGAAGGACGCGTCCAGGGGGTATGATTGCATGACAGTGTCATTCATGTGCCCTTGATGCAGGTTAATCGGCAATATCGATCTTATTTTTCACAAGATTTAGAAAATGGTAACTTAGTGACACTGTCATTATTTGGAGCAAGCGCGATGAAACAGGCCAAGAAGACACATTTAGGACGGCATCGTGCGCTCTTTGATGCTGCCGCCATCGGGGCCCATGCCCGATTCTCAGATCAGGGATTTCGCCAAAAGGATCTGCGGTTTCTCATTGAGTTGTTTTCTAACTGGCTGGAATCGGCGATGGAGGATTCGAGCCTCGCCGTCGAGAATACTCAGATCGCACGGTATCTCGCGGGTTTGGTCAAGGAGGGGTTTGCGAGGCAACTGGGAGGACAAGCCCAGCCGCGCTATCGGCTGACCAGAGTTGGACTGGTTGAAAATCTCACGCGTCTCGTCCACCGACGGCACTGGTGGCCGATCGAAGAGTGGTTCTTCGTCTACTACTTTCTGGAGAGTTATCGGGCAAGGATTGAGTCGCTGATTGAAAAAGAGGGCCGTCTCTTTCCCGGCACCATGAAACTGGAGATCGGACACTTGCTCGATCTCAAGAGTTTCGTCATGCGCCAGGAGGAGTTGCTTGATCGGGAGATTGCCAAACTGGATCTCCGGATCGGGGATTGCCGGAAGACTAGCGACTTGGCGGTGCAGCTCAAAAAGAAGGGTGTGGCGCCCGATGCAATTCTGAAAGAAATCCAAGAGAAGGTGCCGTATCAGCTGAATAACCAGAAGCCGATGGCGGAGCTGTTTCGTGAAACACCTGATGAAAACTGGATCTGGGAAATGGAGGTCGGCTCACAGAAACGCGCGGCAAGGATCTTTATCCCGATGAGGGAGTTGCTCGTGCATATTCGAGGGCAGGTCGGTGCGCTTAAAGGCAAGGCGAATGCATAACGAGCGTGCAGACAAAAGGTGAGTCTATCCTTTGGCCTCCGGTGGCGGCCAGTTCATCTCAGTGTGGCGGCCGCAGTAGAAGCAGGCGAGACGGTAACGGGCTTTGCGGCGGGGATTGGGCATGGAGATAAACGTGATGGGGGTGTCGTCGAAGGGGCAGGTCGGTTGATCATGGAGGAGATGGACTTCGGCCATCATCGTAATTGAGGCGACGTCCCAGGCCGGCTGATGTTCTTCCTTGCCGGTGATCTTTTCGACCAGGTGACAGCGCTCGCAGGTGGCTTCATAGGTCTTGATGCGGGCGTTGTGCGGCGTGAGATCGACGACATCCATCGCTCCCCCGCAACCGGGCTTGGCGCAGGTCAGGTGCTCATGCTGGAGCGCTTGGACAAAACGATGATGGGCTTCGCGTTCTTCGTCGGTTTTCATGAATTTCCCCTCTCTCCCTCACAGGGGCTGTGATTCGTGGCCGTTTCCCTGCGCACATTGAGCGAGCACCGGCCGCAATCTAACACGGTGATTATTCTTAGTGCGCGCTCGGTGAGCAAGAAACGGCCATGAATCCAGCCCCACTCTTCATATCCCCCATGCCCCGCTGATCTGAATGTTCGCTCCGTTCACGTAGCGCGCCTCTTCACTCAATAAGTATCGCACGGCAGCGACGGTGTCGTCGACGGTGCCGATATAGCCGGCGGGAATCCGTTTCGTCATACCGGCCAATTCTTCCGGCGGCGCACTGCCGGAATCGATGAATCCCGGAGACACGGCATTCACCGTGATGCCGTGGGGCGCCAGCAGCTTGGCCAGTGTGCGCGTGAGAATGAGCACGCCGGCCTTGGCGATGTAGTGGGCCGTCACATCCGGCTGCGAGAGCATCTGATCCGCGTTGGCCATGCTGAAGTTGATGATGTGGCCGGATTTGCGGGCTTTCATGCCCGGGGCGACCGCTTGGGCCAGATAGAAGATGGGATGGAGATTGCCGTCGAACATCTCGTTCCACCCTTCGACCGTCTCGTCGAACAGATTGATGCGGTGATAGGGGCCGGCGCCGTTAATGAGGACATCGATTTGGTCCCACTTCTGTTCAACCTGAGCCACGAGGTTTTTGGCCGCCGTGGGGTCTGATACATCACAGCGAATGGCCAGCGCTTGCCCGCCCAGTTCGGTGATGGCCAGCGCTGCCTTCCGGGCATCGGCTTCGCTGGTGCGATAGCAGATGGCGATCTTCCAATGGCGCGAGGCCAGATCGAGGGCGATGCCCCGTCCGATGCCTCTGGCTCCGCCGGTGATGAGTGCGACTCGTTGGGTCATGATCGAGGTCCGTGCTGAAAATCGGGTTATGTCTGCGACCGCAGGCGTTTGGCGAGATGCTGCAGCGCGCCGGCGGTGCGGGTTGAAAAGGCCTGCTCATTCTTCGGCTTCTTCGCATCCGCGGCGCCGGCGTCCATCAACGCCTTGAGATCCTCAATTGTATCGACATCGCGCCATGGCGGAAGCAGGGCGGTCTTCAAGCCGAGGCCTGCGGCTTTCTCCTGTGTGGTTGCGAGGACGCGATCGGTCGACCAGGCGATATCTGTGAAGAGTTCGGGGCGGGGCTGTTTGAGGCCGATCAAATAGTAGCCGCCGTCCAAAGCCGGTCCCAGGACTGCATCGTGTGTCTCCAACAAGGCCAGGGCCTGCTTGTAATGGTCGAGCGGCAGCGACGGGACATCGGTGCCGACGATGAAGACCCGCTGATAGCCTTTCCCGAACAGAGTCGCGAACGCCTGCCGCATGCGCGCACCGAGATCGTCGCCGACCTGATCGATCAACTTCACGCTCTGCCGTTCTTCCATGATCTGGAAGAACACGAGCGTGGAGGAGGGCGCGCAGGCCAGATAGCGGTCGAGCGGCAACTTCAGCTTTGCGACGGCGGCTTTCGTGCGTTCGAGCATATCGATGACAAAGCTGCCGTGCAGGGTGGCGGCTTCATCCGGCGTCAACGGGGGACAGAGGCGCGTCTTGACCTGGCCCGGAACCGGCGCCTTCGCAAAAATGGCCAGGGCCGCCGGTTGCGGCTTGAGAGACGGGGAGGATTTCTGTGTCGGCTTGCTCATAGATTATCGGACCGCACGATACCATTGGTTGAGTCGTGTGGGGTCGACTCCCAGCCAATACAGGAAGCGCAGCGTCCACATCAAGAGAATTGTGCGCAGGGGCCCGTTTTTCTCCCAGCGCCGAAACGAGGTCGTGACGCGATCCGTCAGCGCTGCGGTCGTTCCCCGGCGCTTCAATTGCCGGCTGAATTCAATATCTTCCATCAGCGGGATATCCGGGAAGCCGCCCATCTGTTCAAAGGTCCGGCGGCGGACGAAGATCGCCTGATCGCCGGTGGCGATGCCGGTGAGGCGCGAGCGCCGGTTCATGAACCAGCTGATGACGTCGCCCCAGCGGGAGGGATGATCGAAGCGGACATCGAACCGGCCTCCGGCACAGCGGGCATTTCCCAGTGCTGACTCAATGACGGTCCTGGCCGTCGGGGGTAACTCCGTGTCGGCATGGAGAAACAGGAGCACGTCGCCGCGGCTGGCCTTCACCCCTTCATTCAATTGGCGGGCGCGGCCGGCCGGCGCGGCGACCAGCCGTACGGCCGGCACCCCGGCACAACAGGCTTGGATCATTTGAAGTGTAGAGTCGGTGCTGCCGCCGTCGCTGACGATGATCTCGTCGAATCCCAATGCGACAGTGCGGGTGAGGGTGCGGGCGATGGTGGATGATTCGTTCAGAGTCGGGATGATGACGGAGATCATCATCGGGGCTTATCGGTCCGGTGTCTTCGGCTCTCTGAACATGAAGTACATGACGACGACGACGGTTGTCCAAAAGACGACTTGTTTGTGCCAGAAGAGCACTTCGCCGTAGTGGAAGAAGCCCAACCCGATGGCAATGGCGCCGATCATGACGCTGTAGCGCCAGGTGGGGTTCTCGATGACCGCGTTGGCCCAGACGGCGACTCCGCCGAAGTAGATCAGCAGCGGGACGGCATTGATTTCAAATCCCCCGCTGATCGACAGAAAGACGTTCAGAAAGCCGATGAAGATCAGCGCCGTGCCGGTCATCATGCCGGCGACGCTGAGTTGCTTGTCCTCGCTGGTCTCGCCGTCTACGTGGCCCGGCGACGGGGCGGGAGCAGGATCTTTGGTCGGGAGGTCTGTCGGTGCCATGGCTATACTTTAAAATGTTTGCTGAGGGTGAGGGCCTGTCCCTGATACGACGACCCTAACGTCGTGCCGTAGAGTTGTGAGGGTACGTCGAGCATGCGGTCATATACAACCTTAAAAAATGTCTGGCCGTCGTGGATCAGGAACGGGACATCGTGGGGGCGGACTTCCAGCACCACCTGGGTGCCTTTGATCTCCCCTTTCGCTCCGTACCCGAAGCCCGGGTCGAAGAATCCGGCGTAGTGCGTGCGCAGTTCCCCGCAGGCCGCTTCGTAGGCGACCATCTCGGCGGCGTAGCCGGCCGGCACGCGGATGCGCTCCTTGGAGGCCAGGATATAAAATTCCTCCGGTTCCAGGAGCAGACTGTCGTGCCGATGGCGGTAGAGCGGTTCCCAAAAGTCCGCCGCACTGTAATGACCGACTTTGGCCAGGTCGATGACGTGGCTGTTCTTTTTGGCCCGATAGCCGATGATGCGCGAATCCGTCCGGTCGTCGCCTTTCAGGTCGATGCGCAGGAAGAGCCCGCGCTCGGCCCGGAACTCACGCTGCCCCAGCGCTTTCCTGGTCGGGCTGTTGTGATAGAGCAGCGGGGATGCGCTGTGGAGCTTCTGCAACGACGCATCGCTGACGGTGGCTTCGCCGCGGACGAAGCGGATCTGGTTCAACGACTGGCCGGTCCGGACTTTGATGGCGAAGGACCGGGGCACGACTTCCAGAAAGAGCGGACCGTGATAGCCGGCCCGGATTTCGTCGAAGCCCGCGTTCAAATCCGTCACGACCCGGGTGAAGACGTCCAATCGCCCGGTGGTGCTTTTCGGATTGGTCCGGGCGCGCAGGGCTTTGGGGAGCTTCAGGCTTTCCAGCAGCGGCACGAGATAGACATGGCCTTTTTCCAGGATGGCCCCTTCCGTCAAATCCATCTCATACATGACGAGATCCGACTGATAGAAGTCGAGCACGTCGAGCCGCGAGGAAATCGGGGAGAGTTCCGGAAGAAAACTGCTGATCAGCCGGTAGGCTTTGCGCCCCAGGCGCAGGTCAAGGCTGGCCGGTTGGATCTGCCGGTCCTCGACGGCGGGGGAGGCGGTGATCGCCCGCGCGGCGATCAGCTTTTTAATGTCCTGATAGGGAAGAATCCCCTGGGTCGGTGTTCTGCTCACAGCTCGTCCGTCTCTCCGCCGCAACTGTTGCCCCACGAGGAGAACCCGTCGCGATCGGGGTAACTGTTTTCGCTCGCTTCATAGTCGAAGCCGGCCCGTGCGCCGACCATCGGCAACTCGCGGCCGCTGCCGGATCTTGGTTGCGGATAGTGGAACGTCTTGTGTTCGTAGTTCCGGAGCACCGCCCCGTCCTCATCCAAATTGACGAGATAGTCTCCAGGCAGGAGCGGAATCTTCCCGCCGCCGCCGGGCGCGTCGATGACAAAGTGCGGAACGGCCATGCCGCTGGTGTGGCCCTGCAGCGCCTTGATGATGTTCAGTCCGGTTTCCACGGTCGTGCGGAAATGATTGGTCCCCTTCGTCAAGTCCGCCTGGTAGAGATAATAGGGCTTGACCCGCGCCAGTAGCAACTGATGCACGAGGCGTTTCATCACCTCGGGGTCATCGTTCACCCCTTTTAAGAGCACGGTCTGCGCTCCAAGCGGCACGCCCGCATCCGCGAGCATCCCGCAGGCGGCTTTCACCTCGGGCGTCAGCTCATCGGGATGATTGAAGTGCAGGTTCATATAGATCGGGTGGTACTTTTTGACGATCTCGCAGAGTTTCGGCGTAATCCGCTGCGGCAGCGTGCCCGGTACGCGGGACCCGATGCGCACGAGCTCCAAGTGTGGGATCGTCCGCAGGGCCTTCAGAACGCGTTCCAGCAAATGGTCGGGGAGCAGCAACGGATCGCCGCCTGAGAGGATGACGTCCCGCACCTCGGTGTGTTCGCGCAGATAGGTGATGGCGCGATCCAGCTCCCCTTTTTTGAGAAAGCCCGGCTTGCCCACCAGCCGTTTTCTCGTGCAGAAGCGGCAGTAGATCGGACATTGATTGGTCACCATGAGGAGGACGCGGTCGGGGTACCGGTGGACCAGGTGGGGCACCGGACTCATCAGGTCTTCTTCGAGCGGATCGTCCTCCGCGTCGATATCGTCCAGTTCCGCAATCTCCGGGACCACCTGTTTCCAGATGGCGTCGCCTTTTTCTTTCATCGTCCCGAGAACGGTCGGGGTGATCCGCATGGGGTATGGACCGACGATGGCTTCTATTTCTTTCTCGTCGAGTCCGAACCGGTCAGCCAGATCCTTCGGCTTCACGATGCTCTCAGCGAGTATCCGTCTCCATTCCTCCACGGGCGTCATGGCCTCCTGTTCAAGAGATGAAACCACTGGCGGCAGGGAGGAGCGCACCCTGTCGCCGATCGTGCGGGAACGTAGGATGTATCGAGGGCCTAGGAAGATGTCTTGGCATAGTGGGTGTCGAGGTGCGCCAAAATATCGTGCGTCTCGGTCAAGACGAGGTCGCCGTCCGTCAGGACGGGCACGTAGTACTGGCCGGACACGTCATGGACCTGTTTCCGCATGGGGCGGATATCCGGCACGATGATCCCGGTGTATGCGACGTCGAGTTCCGAGAGTTTGTCCCGCACGACTTCGCAGTCAGGACACCAGTCGACATGATACAGCGTCAGCGCCATGATGGCCTTAGGCTACCATGGAAAACAGTCAAAGTGGAATGAGGCATTTGGGGAAAAGAGAGTGGGGCTTACGTTACGACGGCTGCAGTGCGCAGGGGACCATGACGGCGTCCTTCATCCCGTGAATGATTTTCTTTTCCGCCGAACAGACGGTGGCCAGGACCCCGGCGAGTTCGGCTTTGCCGTCCGCGACGAAATAATAGGGAGACAGGCGCGCGCGGCCGTTCATCTTTACGAGGGTATTCGTTGCCGTATCCCAGTAGTCGAGTTCGTAGATGCGGCCTTTGTGGAATTCCTGAAGGATATAGGGCGTCGTCGAAAACGACGCAAGCGCGTGATCGATGGCGGCGGCCCACTCCGCCTGCGGGAGATCGTGTCCGACCGACACGCCCCGGCTGCCCCAGGCCAGTTCGGAGAATCCCGAGGGCTTGATCACATAATGGCGTTCCTTCTGAGTGGCGGCGGCCAGTTCGCGCCAATCGGTGACGGCGCGGTCGCCCAGGCGCAATCCGGGAATCGTCGCGGACGGTGGAACCGGTGCCGGATCGAGCAGCCAGGTGCGCGGCATAATGGTAGTCAGGTCCAGCAGGGTGGCTTCGCCGAGTTCCTTTTCCCAGAACGGCCGGAGCACCGGATGGTGCAGGAGTGCAAAGGCCGATTTTTCTTCCAGGGCCGGTTTATAGGGAGGCGTCACGGCGACCCATTCTTTTTTGGCGGCGTACTGGATCAGCTCGGCTTTGGGGATATTCAGGAGATCGAACAGTTCGTAAAAGCGATAGAGCACGGCGACGGGCTCTTCGCCCGCTTCCGTCCGAAGCCGCAACCCTTCTTCCGTAAACCGGACGTCCCGCGGCTCCACGCAGTAGGCCTGCAGGCCCTGTTCGCGGAGCCGGGCGGCCAGCCAGGTCATTTCCGGCCGGTATTCCCTGGCCTCTTCCGACACGACGATCGCAACGCAGCCGGTCCGTTCCCGCCGGATCGCCTGCAGCATCGCGGCGAATCCACGCACCATGCCGTCGCGGCCGCCGATGAGCGGCAGGGGCCGGTCGTCGAGTGCGCTATAAATGGAGGAGAGACAGGCTGTGAGGCCGATCCCGCCGGGGACCGAATCCAACTCGGTGATGACCATCCCGTCCTGAGTCGGAATGACATCCGGCCGAATGACCACAGGCAGCTCATCCCGAAAACGCTTCATCCGGCTATAGGCGATCAAGGCTTCGGGTTTACCCTGGTCGAGATACTGCGCGACCCATTTCGGCTGGGTTCCCTTTGCGCTGTCGAGATAGAGTCGGTTCTGAGCCCGATAGAAGCTCAGGAGTTGGGGCCCCAGTTTGGTGAAGAAGCTGAGCTGTTCCTGCGAGAGGAACAACGGACAGGGGCTGACCCGCCAGGAATTCGTCGCTTGCGGCGCGGCTTCGGACGCAAACAGGCCGGCAGCCTCCAGTTGAGCGCGAATATCGGCACAGCGGCGGATCGCAAAGTCCGGCGCCAGCGACGAACAGGGTGACTGTGTGTGGGCCAACGGACGGTTCCTTAGTGGGATATTGTGCGAGTCTCAATGTGTGGGGATGCGTGCAGGGGATGCTACCATGAGGGGCAGGAGCGGACAAGGGGCTTCCATGGTGCCGTCGTGAGCCATGCCCGGCGGCGGTGCGGGGCGTAGACGGACGATCGTTTCTTGCTCGATGAACCAGCCCATCGTATGATGGGGCCGTCATGCCCCTTATGTATCCGGAGCTCAATTCGCAAGTGAGTCTGTCTGAGCCGCTGCCACAGTTCGTTCCCGGTTCTGCCTGCGCCCAGTGCGACGTCTGCTGCCGCTTTCCGGAATCCGACAGCTTTCTCCGGCCCTATTTCACGCGGGAGGAGATTGACGCTGCACTGGCTCAGGGGCTGTCGCCCTCGTTGTTCATGGATCCGGCCGGATCCCAGATCGCCCTCGTCAAAGATGCCGGAAGCGACGGCTACCTCTGTCCCGCCTTCGACCCAGGGACGTCGCGCTGCGGTATCTACGAGCACCGGCCGCTAGATTGCCAACTGTATCCCCTGGCATTGATGTGGAGCGAAGACGGCACCCGGATCGAGTTAGGCTGCGATACCAAGTGCCCGTTCATGCGGGATGCCGTCCCTCGTGACATTCACCGTCATGCCGACCAGGTTCATGCGTTGCTTCAGCGGGAGAGCACGCTTCAGATCCTTGCGCGCAATCCGTGTTTGATCGGCCGGTATCAGGACGATGTGATCGTGCTCGCGTCGCTGCCGGAGCTTACGGACCGTGTCCGTGCGCACCAGCCGGACCGGCGCCTGTCTCCGCTGCGGCTGGAGGATGCGCCCCGGATGAGGCGGGCATTGGAGCGGTCCAAATGTTCGGGCCAAGCGGCCCTGGCGGCCGACGCATTTGCCTATCATTATATATGGACGACCACATTGCCCTATTGGTGGATGGAGCGGGACGGTGTCTTTTTCCTGTTCGCCCATTCTCCCGATGGCTGGTTCATGCCGATTCCTCCGCTCGGCCCGGGATCATTCGAAGAATCAGTACGTGACGGGCTCGCCGATTTGCACCGATGGAATGACGGTTCTCCGGTCAGCCGGATTGAGAATATGACGGATCACCAGAAGGCGTGCCTGACCGGCTGTGAACTGGAGTGGTCCGCCAAGCCTCCGGATTATCTGTACCGGGCCGA
>CAYPOR010000016.1:0-52259 GCA_964412445.1 uncultured Nitrospira sp. | reverse complement strand
GCGGGATTCACTTTGAGTTCAGCAATCAGGACGGGCTCGCCTCTGGCAAAGCGCTCGCCGATTTCGTGCGCAACCGCTTCACGGTCACGACGGATACCCAAGGGCCGAAGATCCTTCTCAACCAATCAAGCGGCACGGTCACGAAGACGAATCTCACGCTCACGGGCCAAGTGCTCGATAATCTGTCGGGCGTGGCGGCGCTGCAAGCGAAGCTCGACACGGGCACGTTCGCGCCGGTCCCGGTCGATGCGATCGGACACTTTTCCTTGCCGACCAGTTTGGCGCTCGACGGCACGGTGGATGGAACTCATACGGTGACATTCCAGGCCACAGACAACCAGGGTAACAGCAGCACCGTCCTCTTCACCTTCACGCTGGATACGCAGGCACCGACCATCACACTCACTACGCCAACGGTCAACGAAACGCTGACCATTGCCTCACGCCTGACCGGGATTGTGTCCGGCACGGGTTCGGCCATCACGAAGCTGACCTACGCGTTCGATGGTGGGACGCCGATGCCGATGTTCATCGATCCGGTCTCCAGCACGATCGATGAGCCGCTGGATTTGTCAAAGCTCGCTGTAGGCAATCACACCTTGACCGTGATGGCCATGGATGCCGCAGGGAACAGCGCCACGACCAATGTGGCGGTGAGTCTGGCGGCGCTTATCCCACTGACCATCATTGGCGTGACGCCGGAGCAGGGATTGAGCAATGTGGGCACGACCTTCCGGCCCCAAGTGTTCTTCTCCAGACCAGTCGATACCACGACACTGAATGCCAATAATTTCTACGCCACGGATACCACCGGGACGAAACTCGGGGCGACGATTGTCCCCTCGCAAGACGGCACCTTTGCCTGGCTGTTCTTCACCAACCCCATGCCGGGTGGGGAGACGATCACGGTCCATGTGGATGGCACGACGATCTTGGCGGCAGGGGATGGGCAGGCGCTCGACGCGGATGGCAACGGCACGCCCGGCGGGGTGTTCACCTCGACCTTCTCGACCGTGAGCGTAGTCCCCATTCCAGGGACGACCATCACAGGCCGCGTCGTTGATCCGGGGCCGGATCTGAAACCGATGACCTTTGATGACATCCGTGTGGGGCCGGATGGCATTCTCCATACGGACGACGATGTCTTTCTCAATCCGCTGGCCGGAGTGAAGGTCTTTATCCTCGGATTGGAGTCGGACTTTGTGCTGACCGATGCCCAAGGCAATTTCACCCTCACGAACGTCCCGGCCGGCAATGTGAAAGTGGCCGTGGACGGCCGTACGGCGACGAACGCACCGGCAGGCATCTTCTTTCCTGAGATGGTGATGGACGTCACGATCGAGCCGGGGTTGCCGAACACGATGATGGGCTCGATGGGGACTGCCACTGAGCAAAGGGCCAATGAAACGCGAGGGGAGGTCTATCTTCCTCGGCTGGAGAGCACGATCTTCACCACCGTGAGCAATACGGAGAATACGATCATCAGCGTCAGCCCAAGGGCAGCGTCCGACCTTACAGTCCAAGAGGCCCAGAATTTGTTCCTCACTGTGGCTCCGAACAGTGCCGTGGGTGTAGACGGCCAGCTGATTGCCAACGTGCAGATCGGCATCAGCACTGTACCGCCGGAACTTATCCGTGACATGTTGCCGACGGGACTGATGCAGCTGTCGAATACCATTACGATTCAAGCTAGGGGAGTCAACGGCGAAGTCGTTGACCGGTTCCTCACGCCGATTCAGCTCACCTTTCCCAATCTCTATCAGGCCGCACCTGGAACCAAATTGGTTTTTTATTCGTTCGATCACACGACCGGGCAGTTGGTCATCGAAGGCACGGCAACGGTGTCGGCCGATGGCCTCTCGGTCACCACCGATCCGGGGCAGGGCATCACCAAGCCTGGATGGCATGGCGATGGTCCTCCCGGCATTTGTGCGGCGGGTTCGAGCGTGTCGCCTCTGCAAAGCTTTGGGCAAGAAAGCGAAACGAAAATTGTTGCTCCACACGATTATCCACCGATCATATTCGGCGATCTGCCGCCGCAGTCGATTGTCTACGACAGTTTCTTGGCTCCCCCTGCTTTAGTAGCACGTCCGCGAGTCATCTTTAACCCCTGTTTACTGCCAACGCGGGTATTGGGTCAACCCTCTCGGGTTGTCGATATCTCGGTCGATGGGCCGATTGAACAATTTCTGCGAGCGCGGCCGTTCATCAGCAATGTCCCTGTAACCGGGGGCAGCTTTGTGCTCTATGCGGGAGATCCGGAGCCCTATGTGTATGCGGTGGAACCTCTGCCGCTGTCTGAGGTGAAGGGGCCATTGAGAACAGGGATCCAGACGTTTGAGAACGATGTCTTGTATGCAGCCAGTATCAGAATTACCGATACGCTTGTATTTGCCGACGGCTCAAGATCGACCCACATCAGGACGCACTACGTTCATCGGTATATCGATGCGAGCGATGGCCATCCGAACGGCTTTGTCACTTTACCCGACACGCTTGTCGATGGGGCTGGGGGTGTGCGGAGGCAGTACACTATTGATGTACTTGCTGGGGCAAATTCGAGACCTACCATATCAGCTGACAACGATTCAGGTTTTTCTTTCTCTGTCTCCCCCGAGAAGGTCGAAATTGTATTTGATCCCTCCGTGGCCGGACCTTCTGCACAAACCATCCACTTTGTTCCGCATGGACAGGAGAGCTTACCGCCATTTTCTTACCCAGTGCATATTGAGAGTTCCGGAAGAGATAAGCAGACGGTGGTAATTGATAAGAAGAGTTTCGTTGACCAATTGAAAGCAGTTCGTAATCTGACGCCTAGCCAGCAGAGAGCATTCGGCATTTCTCAGGAAGAGAGTGAACTAATTGATACGGATGATGAGGTCAATTCGATATTTGACGATGTCGTGAACCGGGTTCGTGATTTGTTTGTTAATTTCCCCGGCATTGAAGTCATAGCAGTTGCAGACGTAGATGATCCGCTGGCGACCTTTCCCATTCCTGCTGGATCTCAGATTGTGAGGAATGTAGGCATAGCCTATGCTGGGGCCCTGGGTTACGCCGGTGATCTTACGGGAGAAATTGCTTTATATGAAGATGTTATTAAGCTGCTAAAAGCAAATGATGGCATGTTAAGCCAACCCGCTGAGCAGTACCTTCTCGATCAGGCCACCAATATCGAACGAGGAGAAGCAGTTACGATAGACGCTCTAGAACATCTTAGGGGGCGCACCTCCGTTAATGACAACTTTAATGCAGAAGAGTTTAGAAATGTGTTGGCGAAGACAATTGCTCATGAAGCCGGGCATAACTTGGGCCTATTGCACACATACAGGGCGGCGAACAATCTAACAACACCCAATATCGAAAGGCGAGAAGTTGTTGTGGATGGATGGAACGGTCAGCAGGATATCATGGCTCAAGGGTTTGATTTCAATAACGCAAGAACCTTTACGCCAATAACAGCTGGCGGATTGCTGATGGCTCTCAACTTGAATTATTCCGATGTGGATTTCACAAACTTTCTTGAGTATTTAACCCAGAATATTACCAGACCTGGCGGCCCATTTAATGTCATTGAAGGAACCGACGCGATTGATAGTGACACGGTGTCCTTCACGCCTTCATTGCAACCTCAGCTGGTATTTTTTGACGGTGACGCTGGAGGTTTATCTCCCGCAATATTAGATCTGGGGACTGTACTAGCTGATGGACAAGGTGGCGAGATAATCACCCGAACGTTGAACCTCTACAACATCGGCCAACAGAGCGCGACGGTCAAGAACGTGTCTGTGGCGGGGAGCGATGGGGCCATCCAGATCTCCGGTATCGCTGAAGGCGACATCCTTCGAATGGGGGAACCCAAGACCATTACTCTCACGTACGATCCTACGGGCGTTGAAGATCTTGACGCTGTGCTGCGGATTGAAACGGATGCGGCGGGAGAAGATATCACGACGGTTATTCGTGGTCGCAGCATCGGGGCGGGGCCGGTTGCGTGGTTGACGGTGGAACACAATAATGCCGGGGGTATTGCGGTTGGGGCCGAGGGAATTACGACGTCGGCCTATGTGCTGAGCAACCGTGGAACGGAAGCCCTGCAACTTTCTAATTTAACGGCAGTTGAGGGTGGGGAAAGTTTTACTATCCTTGGGCCGCTGGAGAGTCTCCAAACTGCTCCTCTTGTGCTAGCTCCGGGTGAACAGCTCAGCGTTGGCTTTACGTTTCATGCCGCTCAGGCCGGACTGCAACGCGGAGTCTTTGACCTCACGACCAATGATCCTCTCCATCCGACCGTGCGTCTGGTGATGTCCGGGACCGGCTTGTCCACTGCATCTCCGGTGGAGTGGGGAGAGGACTTTGTGTTTTTCCGGCCGGCAGAGGGCGCCACCGGTGTGACTCTTCGCACGATCAGCGATGCTCAGGGGAATTTCAACATGATGGTCCCGGCTGGAATGCGATACCAGCTCAGCATTGTTGACCCGGACAGCGGCCTTATCGCCAAGGGAATGAATACGACCCCTCTCTCCGGACGAGGGTATGACCTGACGAAGAATCTGGTATTTGATGCCGCTACGGATGCCGACCGTGACTTGGATGGACTACCGGACGATATCGAAGAAGCGGTGGGCACCTCCTCTCGGATTGCAGACTCTGACTCGGACGGCATCGACGACTTCAATGAGCTAAAGCTGGGGCTTAATCCTCTCGACAATCGTGCATCCAGTACTGGTGTTGTGTCGAACGTGTCATTGCGCGGTGAAGCGAAAGAGGTCGTGCTGGAAGGCTCAACGATATCAAGCGAAACTCAGACCGCCTACGTCGCCACCGGCTCGTATGGTCTTGCCATTGTCGATGCCTCGCAGTTCCGGACGCCGATTGTTCTGAGTCAGCTGGATCTACCAGGTGATGCCACCGATGTCGCGGTCGATTCGGCCCTTGACATTGCGGTGGTGGCGAGCAATCAGAATGGAGTTCACGTTGTCGATGTGACCAATCCTCGTCAGCCTGCACTGTTGCACACCATTAACGTCAATAGTCCGGTCGTCGAAGTCGCGAACGGCATTGTGTATGTGGCCACCGGGTCTCAACTCCGTGCCTACACCGCTCTGACGGGGGAGTTTCTTTTCCAATCCACCCTGCCCAGTGCGATCCAAGATCTATCACTCGTCGGGAATCATCTGTATGCCCTGACCGGCACCCATTTGCACATCATTGAAGTCCAGTCCCATGCGCTCGTGCTCCGTGGGAGCGTGGCGGTGGCAGGCTTGCCTTCTCCACTGGAACGAGGGCGGACATTGTTTGTCGGGGATGGCGTGGCCTACGTCGGCTATTTTACCGGCTACTCGATTATTGACGTGAGCAATCCATCTGCGCCCGTCCTTCGTGGCACACCGCCGGGGACGCAGCTTGCTGTCCACGACATGGTCACGAATGGTTCCGGGCTCGGCATTGCGACGACCAGTTTCGCGGGGCCATCGAGTTTTGCCGTCTCACTGTACGACGTGTCTGATCCAACCGACGTGACGCAGTTCCTGACCACGATTCCGATTCCCGGCGAGTCGCCGCACTTGGCGATCGGCGCTGGGATCGCCTTCATCGCGCAAGGCGCTGGTGTGAAAGTCGTGAACTATCTGCCCTTCGATACGAACGGTGTGGCTCCAACTATCACCATATCGCCGGCACTGGCAGATCTCGACCCTGTTGCCCCAGGCTTTCAGATGCTCGAAGGCTCCTTACTGCCTATCCGTGCCCTGGTTCAGGACGACGTGCAAGTCCGGAACGTCGAATTGCTGGTGAACGGTGTGGTCCAGAGAAACGATGTGGCGTATCCGTTCGATTTGGTCGCGTCCATCTCTGCTATTACACCTGGTTCCTCCACGGCGACGGTTCAGGCCAGGGTCACGGATACGGGGGGCAATGTCGGCCTATCGGCTCCACTGACGCTTTCTCTCATTCCCGATACGGCGGCGCCTACGCTGACGTGGAGCAACATCCGGGAAGGGACCGTTGTGGGAAGCAATTTTCAGACGGTGATCCTCTCATTTTCCGAAGCCATTGATCCTTTACGCCTTACGAATTCGGCTGTTCAAATCATTGATGGTAATGGTGCTGTCATCAGTCCCGAGTTGCTGCAGTTCGGCTTTGGGAACACACAAGTGCTGGCGACATTCGCGCAGCAGCCGGTGGGGAATTACACGCTGCGGCTAGACCAGAGCCAAGTCAGGGATCGAGCCGGGAATTCCATGGGCGCCGGTTTCGTTGATACTCATTTTGTGGTGAAGCAGTTCTCGGTTGAATGGATCAAGGCCACCGGGGGGAATTGGAACGATGCCGCGAACTGGAGCACCGGGGCGCTGCCCGGCAGCACGGACGACGTCTTTATTGGACCGACCGCAGGACCGATTACATTCTCAAACAGTACAGTGACGGTTCAAAGTTTGGTGTCAAACACGTCGCTTGAAATTGTCTCCGGTGGGCTCGCGGTCGCCGGTGCTTCGCAGTTTAATGGGGACCTGACGATATCAGGATCAGGATTGCTCACTCTGAATGGGAGTGGGCACATCACGGGATCCCTCACAATGACCGGTGGAACATTGACTGGTTCTGGAATGGTCACGATCAGCGGGACCCATTCACTGGTTTCGGGCGCCATGCGGGGGATGGGGCAGACCCTCTTACAAGGCGATGGGACGATCAGTACGTTGAGCCTGGATGATGACCGGGTGGTGGAGATTCAGGGCACCACGATCTGGACGGGGAATACGAATCAGCGGATTTGGTTCAACCGGTTTGCCAGCACGGGCGGGGGCGGGACGCTGGCGGTGACGGCGACGGGTATCTTTGAGATCCAGACCGATGCGCGGATGGATTATTGGTCGGGCACAGCGGGACAGGTCACGAACGCGGGGCTCATTCGCAAGACGGCGGGGACGGGAACGACGGACCTGGATGTGGCGGTGATCCACAGCGGGACGGTGAGTGTGCAGACGGGGACGGTGCGGTTGGGCGGCGGGGGGACGCATACAGGGAGCTTTGGGACCACGGGCACGGGCGTCGTGCAGTTTGGTAGGGGGCTGCACCAGCTGCAAGCAAGCAGTACGCTGACGGGGACCGTGCTATTTACGGGATTTGCCCAGAATGGGGTGGCGGATGTCACGACGGTGGAGGGAACCTATGCCTTGACCACGATGACGATCGGGAACGCGGCCGATGTGGTGCTCAACAGTAGTGGGGCGACGCAGACGCTGACGATGGTCGATGGGGGGCAGTTGCGGGGGGCGGGGACGCTGACCGTGACGGGTCCCCATACCGTGGTTTCGGGCGCCATGCGGGGGACGGGGCAGACCCTCTTACAAGGCGATGGGACGATCAGCTCCTTGGAGCTGGACGACGACCGGCGGGTGGAGATCCAGGGGACGACGACGTGGACGGGGAATACGAGTCAGCGGATTTGGTTTAACCGGTTTGCCAGCACGGGCGGGGGCGGGACGCTGGCGGTGACGGGGACGGGTATCTTCGACATCCAAGCCGATGCGCTGATGGACTACTCGTTGGGCACGGCGGGGCAGTTCACGAACGCGGGGCTGATCCGCAAGACGGGGGGCACGGGGACCACGGGCCTGGATGTGGCGGTGATCCACAGCGGGACGGTGAGTGTGCAGACGGGGACGGTGCGGTTGGGCGGCGGGGGGACGCATACAGGGAGCTTTGGGACCACGGGCACGGGCGTCGTGCAGTTTGGTAGGGGGCTGCACCAGCTGCAAGCAAGCAGTACGCTGACGGGGACCGTGCTATTTACGGGATTTGCCCAGAATGGGGTGGCGGATGTCACGACGGTGGAGGGAACCTATGCCTTGACCACGATGACGATCGGGAACGCGGCCGATGTGGTGCTCAACAGTAGTGGGGCGACGCAGACGCTGACGATGGTCGATGGGGGGCAGTTGCGGGGGGCGGGGACGCTGACCGTGACGGGTCCCCATACCGTGGTTTCGGGCGCCATGCGGGGGACGGGGCAGACCCTCTTACAAGGCGATGGGACGATCAGCTCCTTGGAGCTGGACGACGACCGGCGGGTGGAGATCCAGGGGACGACGACGTGGACGGGGAATACGAGTCAGCGGATTTGGTTTAACCGGTTTGCCAGCACGGGCGGGGGCGGGACGCTGGCGGTGACGGGGACGGGTATCTTCGACATCCAAGCCGATGCGCTGATGGACTACTCGTTGGGCACGGCGGGGCAGTTCACGAACGCGGGGCTGATCCGCAAGACGGCGGGGACGGGGACGACAGGGCTGGATGTGGCGGTGGTCAACAGCGGCACGGTCTCGGTGCAGACGGGGGCGCTCAGACTCGGCGGGGGCGGTGTGTTCACGAACACCGGTGCTATTTCTGTGAGGCCCGGTGCGCTCGTCTCAGTTACTGGCGGATATACACAAACTGTCTCCGGAAGTCTGAGTGTCGAAATCGGTGGTCTACTTACGAGCCAGTTTGGGCGGCTCACGGCGACCGGTGCGGCGACTCTCAATGGCACGTTGAATGTATCGCTTGTCAACGGCTTTACTCCGGTACTCGACAATCGCTTCCGATTCATGACTCACGCGTCACGTACGGGATCGTTTGCTACGACCAATGGACTCGATATCGGCGGTGGTCTGGCGTTCCAAGTCGAAACCACTGATCCTCTTGACCTGGAACTGGTCACGGTCGCCGCGGCCCCTGCATCGGCCAGTGCGCAAGCATCCGGTCCAGCTCCCGACGGTAGTCTCGCCTATGTGCAGGCGAGCTGGTTGGTGGATTATGTGGCACCGGCGACGGATGTGACCAGCAATGACGAGGAATTGCTCATTACTCTGCCAGTATAAGCCGACAGGCTGGCTTGAGCTGTGGTCTATCGCATCACCAGTTGAGGCGATGCCCAGCAATGCCTCGTCAAGACAGGCCAGAATCGGCGTGCTTGCAGAGGGGGATGTTAGGATGTTGAACGGATTCGCTTGAGCGTGGTTTGGTACACGACCAGGTCTTCCCGCTTACCGATTGCCACGACTTCCACAATCACTTGTTGTTCAATGATGCGGTAGACGATTCTGACGGTTTTCCTGGCTGCATAGAGTTTGTAATAGCCTGTGAGGTCGAGACCGGCTTTATTGCCCAGGTGTTCGCCGAGGAGGGGAGACGTTTCGAGCTTTTTGAGTTGCTTGGCGACCGGTTGTTTCAGGGAGCCGACTAGGCGGCGAAAGTCGTCGGCTGCGTCCGCCGTGAGCGTGACCCTATACGGCAAGGCGTTGTTCCTTCAACAAGGCATCAAGGCCGATCGTTTTGCGGCGCTTCTTGCCTTTCCGGTCCTGCACAAGGCGATAGATCTCAAGATGTTCCAGCAAACTGAGGGCCTCCGCCATGGTTTCGTAGTCCTCGACGGGGAGGAGAATGGCCTCCAGGTGGTTATTCTTGACGACCGCCACGCGGCGGCGGCGTTTTTCGCTCAGATCTGCCAACACTTGTCCGAAGGAACGCGCGACTTTTGATGCGCTCAGCATCTCGTCTTTCTTGTAGGCGACGGCCATAATGCACCTCATTGTGACAAATTCTGCGCGTAATATAGCGCAGAATTATCATGATCTCAACCGCTTACCGAGCATCAGAGGGAGACAGGTCTTGCTTACGGCGGGTTGCACGGTGGACGTGCTTCGTGATGGCACGCCTCTCCGTCTTGAGTTTCCCCGCGCCCTTGATCATGTGACCAGCCGAGGCAATGCGCGTCAACCCATCGTCAAGATAGATGAGC
Organism: uncultured Nitrospira sp.; assembly: GCA_964412445.1. GTDB lineage: Bacteria > Nitrospirota > Nitrospiria > Nitrospirales > Nitrospiraceae > Nitrospira_D. The sequence continues at coordinate 42,475 of CAYPOR010000016.1, read as the reverse complement.
ACCAGCGGTCTTGGCAGGGGAGGATGTTAGGATGCTGAGCGGATTCGCTTGAGCGTGGTTTGGTACAGGGCCAGATTTTGCCGATTGCCGATCTGCATCGCGCTGTGGGCATTCAGCCCAAAAGACGGTGCAGAAGTTTTATGATCTTCATTGATCACGGTATGCCCCCCTCTCTCAAGAACCGAGTGAACAACAGGGGCACGTTGCCTGATATGCGCCTGGCCTTATCTGATCTACCAGGATGAGGCTCATGCTGCCCGAATCGATTGTGATGCCAAGCTGACTCAGGTCAGACTGTGTGTGCCCTCCTGTCGTAGTTTCAAAGCGATTATCATACAATACGTAGTTCTTCTTGGACCATGGACGCTTCCTTGTAAGTTTTACGTCCCTCTATTCACTGCCCTCAGATATTTCCTTAGCCCTTATGGGGGAGTGCGAGGTTTCGCTGGTTATGGTACCTATCACTGCCATGAGGGCTCGGTCTGGCGGCGATGTTCCCGTCAGAGTGGCGGAAGAGGTTCCGCCTGGAGCGATCCGGCATTCTTAACCTACGAGTGGAGGAAGCAATGGCGACCAAGGAAACCGAAACGAAAGCCGAGGGCGTGAAAGTTCCGACCGGTCCGACGGTGAAGTTCGATGACGCGGGGATTACCAATGCGTATGCCAATGTCTGCAATGTGTCGAGCTCGCGCGAGGAAGTGGTGCTGGTGTTCGGCATGAATAATGCCTGGGAGCGGGACGCTTCGGAGGTTCGCGTGAAGTTGAACAGCCGCGTGATTTTGAGCCCGTTTGCGGCCAAGCGGTTGGCGATGCTGCTGGATTCGGTCGTTAAGCAGTACGAGGCGCGGTTCGGCACGATGGATGTCGGGGTCGCGCAGACCGAGAAGGGCGCCAAGTAACTCGTTTCGCGCGCGTTGATTCGATGGACGAGGATCGAGTCCTTTAAGACTGGAGTGCAGGATGGACAGTCAGACCGAAGTGGAACGCCAGGCTGCGCGCCGTGAGGCCGAGGCTCAGGTCGTGGCCGAAGCGGTTCAGTCGGTAGACCAGGAGCATCGGCTCTGGACGACGTTTGCCGAAGCGGCGACGGTCGAAGCGTTTTGCCAGAGTTGGCTGGCGCTCCAGTGCGGGATGATCGGCGGTGTGCGGGCCGGGCTGGTATTGCTCGGCCCGCCAGACCGTGGTCCCTTTCGTCCGATGGCCACATGGCCGACCGGGCGGCGGAGCCTCAAGCATCTGACAAAAACCGCTGAGCGGACGCTTGCGGAACGCCGCGGCTTGTTGGTCAAGGCCGAGGCGGATGCCGCCGGAGGCGAGCCGGCCGAGGACTGCTACGAAATCAGTTATCCGATCGAGGTGCGCGGAGTCCTTCACGGGGCGACGGTGTTAGAACTTCCGACTCGGTCGGACCTCAAGTTAAAAGCCGCAATGCGCAGTCTGCATTGGGGCTCAGCCTGGATGGAACTGCTCTTTTCCCGTGAGTCGGTCACGGCGGAGGTGGCTGCGCGTGAGCGGATTCAGTCCGCCCTGGAACTGGTGTCCTCCACGCTGGGGCATGAGCGAGTGTATGCCGGGGCGATGGCGTTTGCCACGGCGCTGGCCACGAAGCTGGAGTGCGAACGAGTCAGTATTGGATTTGTCCGACGCGGCCGGACGCGCGTCTTTGCGATGTCACATAGCGCCGAATTCAAACAGCAGACGAATCTTGTCCGCGGTATCTCCGAGGCGATGGATGAATCGGTGGATCAGCGTGAAACCATTGTGTATCCCAATGGTTCGGCTGGCTCGGTCGTGGTGTCGCGTGCGCATGCCGAGTTGGCCAAGGCGCACGGGACCGGGGCTCTCTGTTCGATTCCCCTGGAAGCGCTGGGAACGCCGATCGGCGCGCTGATGCTCGAACGGCCGCTGGATCGTCCGTTCGATCAGAAAGCCGTTGAGCTGTGCCAATCCGTGGCTGCGCTGGCCGGTCCGATCTTGGACACACAACGGCGGGACGATCGCTGGCTGATCACGAAGGCTGCGGATTCGGTTCGGTCCTATTTCGTCTCGCTCTTCGGCCCGCGGCACGTCGGACTCAAGCTCGTGACCGCCGCCGTGGTCGGCGTCGTTCTTTTCTGCGTCCTGGTGGAGGGCGACTATCGTGTCTCGGCCAAGACGGTGCTGGAGCCGATCGTGCAGCGTGCGGCGGCCGCTCCGTTCAACGGCTATATTCGCGAAGCGCCGGCGCGGGCCGGCGATCTGGTGCAAGCGGGGCAGGTGCTGTGTGCGCTCGATGACCGGGAATTGCGTCTTGAACGGCTGAAATCGCTGAGCAAGCTTGAGGAGTACCAAAAGGAATATCACAAGGCGATGGCCGAGCGGGAAGCGGCCAAGGTGGAAATTCTGACCGCGCAAATGAATCAAGCCCAGGCAGAGATCGCATTGCTCGACGATCAGCTTGCCCACACCAAGTTGGTGTCGCCGTTCGACGGGATCGTCGTCACCGGGGATCTGAGTCAGCAGCTAGGCGCGCCGGTTGAGAAGGGGAAGGTGCTCTTCGAAATCGCCCCTCTCGACAGCTATCGCCTGGTCATCGAAGTGGACGAACGGGACATCGCGGATGTGGCGGTCGGACAGCATGCGTCGTTGATGTTGTCGGCCTTTCCATCCGAGGTCATCGAGGTCACGGTTGAAAAAATTACGCCGGTTTCAACGGCGAAAGAGGGCCGGAATTATTTCCGGGTCGAGGCGCAGTTCGACAAGCCGCATGACCGGCTGCGGCCGGGGATGGAAGGCGCCGGCAAGATCGAAGTCGACCGCCGTCCGCTGGTCTGGATCTGGACGCATCAAATCGTGGATTGGATCCGGTTGGCCGTGTGGTCGTGGCTGCCGTAATGTGCAGTCTTTGCAAGATTCGCGAGACTTGCGAGAAAAGCTGGATGGGTATGAAGATTTATCTTTGCGAGTCGCGCTTGTCACGCACGTCTCGCATATGGCTTACCCATGATGTTGTCTGTGCGATTCTCAAGAGGCCGTGACTGATGAGTGAGGCGCTGTTCAGCCCGTCCTGGTACCGTGTGGCCACGCTCGCCCCCCGTTTGCGCAGCCACGCGCAGCTGCATCGCCATCGGTATCGCGGCCAGACCTGGTATGTGCTTCAGGACCGGTCGAATGAACGGTTTCACCGGTTCTCTCCCTCGGCCTATGCCTTTATCGGCCTCATGGATGGCAAACGAACGGTTCAGGATATGTGGGAGCTCGCGTCCACAAAGCTGGGCGACGAGGCTCCGACTCAGCCGGACGTCGTGCAGTTGCTGAGTCAGCTCCACGCCGCCGACGTGCTGCAGTGCGATATTCCTCCGGATATTGCGGAATTGTTGCATCGTCATGAGCGGACGCAGCAGAAGAAGTGGCAGCGCCGGGTGATGAGCTTTTTCTCCTGGCAGTTTCCCCTGTTCGACCCGGAACGATTGCTGGAGACCTTTGCTCCCCTGGTTCGTCCGTTCTTCGGGTGGGGCGGCGCGGCGCTGTGGCTTGTCCTCGTCATGCCCGCCTTGCTCATCGGGGCCGCGCATTGGTCGGACCTCACGTCCAATATCGTCGACCGCATGACGACGCCGCAGAATTTGCTGCTGCTCTGGTTCCTGTTTCCGGTCATCAAGGCGTTGCACGAATTCGGCCATGCGTTTGCCGTGAAGGCGTTCGGCGGCGAAGTGCATGAGATGGGGATTATGCTGCTCGTGTTTTCGCCGGTGCCCTACGTCGATGCCTCCGCTTCGTCGGCGTTTCCCAGCAAGTGGCAGCGCGCGGTCGTCGGCGCGGCCGGCATGATCGTGGAATTGGCGATCGCGTCGATTGCGCTGTTTGTCTGGGTGAGCGCCGAGCCGGGAGCGATCAGGACGCTGGCCTACAATACGATCATGGTGGCGGGGATTTCGACCGTGATCTTCAACGGCAACCCGTTGCTCCGGTTCGACGGCTATTACATGCTCGCCGACCTCATCGAGATTCCCAATTTGCGTCAGCGCGCCAACACCTATCTCGGGTATGTGTGCGAGCGGTACTTGTTCGGCCGCGTGGAAGCCCAGGCGTCTCAGGCGACGACGGGGGAGCGCGCCTGGTTCGTCGGGTATTCGGTCAGCTCCTTTGTGTATCGGGTCTTCGTGGTCGCCGCCATTCTCTTGTTTCTGACCGACCAGTTTTTTGTGCTGGGGATGTTTTTTGCCGTCATGACGGGGTTCACGTGGTTTGTGCTGCCGGTGGGCAAGGGGCTGAGTTATCTGTTCACGAGCCCCCGCATCCGCCGCGTGCGCGGGCGGGCGTTGGCGGTTTCGACCGCCGCGCTGGCGGTTGTCGTCGCGGCGCTGTGTTTTACCCCGGTGCCGTTCCGGACGCGCGCGGAAGGGGTGGTCTGGATTCCGGATGAAGCGATCGTGCGGGCCGGCGCTGATGGATTCGTCCAGCAGGTAGTGGGCGTTCCGGGGGCGCACGTGTCACGGGGCGATGTGTTAGTGGTCTGTCAGGATGCCGTGCTCACGACGCAGCAGACGGTGCTTGAGGCGCAGCTTCGGGAGATTGAAGCCAGGATTCGCGAGCAGATTCCGGACAACATCGTCAAGGCGAAGATGCTGGAAGAGGAAAAGCGGTACATCGAGGAAAAGCTCGCGCGGACCAAGGAGCAGGTGCAGGACCTGGTGATTACGGCGAAGGTGGACGGTACGCTGGTGCTGCCTCGCGCGGAGGACCTGCCGGGCCGGTTCGTGCATCGCGGCGATGTTCTGGCGCATGTGGTGGATCTCAATACGCTGACTGTTCGCACGATCGTCGATCAGACCGATATCGACTTGATTCGCCATAGCACGAGCGCGGTGCAGGTCCGTTTGGCCGAGCGGCTGGCCAGTCCCATCGACGGGGCGCTGAAACGGCTGGTTCCGGCCGCGAGCGATGAGCTGCCCAGTCCCGCGCTCGGCAGCGAGGGCGGCGGGCAAGTGCCGATGGACCCGAAAGATCCCAAAGGCCAGAAGGCCATCCGCAAAGTGTTTCAAGTCGATCTCCAGCTGCCGCTTGAGCTGGGGATCGTCAATGTCGGCGGGCGCGTCTATGTGCGTTTCGACCATGGGCGGGAACCGCTTGTGGCGCAATGGTATCGCCAGGGACGACAGCTGTTCTTGTCGCGGTTCAATGTTTGATATGTCCCGCCAACAGACGGCGCTGCACAGCGCCTATCCGGAGCGGTCGGTGCCGCGCGAAAGCTGGTTCGACCGGCAGGGGATCAAGCTGGCGAGTCCCGTCATGCGGCGGTTGCGCGAGCGTACATCGATGCGGACCGATGTGGTGGGACCGGTCAACGCGCTGGGGGCGCCGCTGTCCGGTGTGCGCGATGATCAATTGCGGGATGAGGCTGTGCGTGTGCGGGAGCAGCTCCGGCGCGAAGGCTTCAGCAACGAGTTGGTGTTCCGGTCGTTTGCGCTGGTGCGGGAGGTGGCCAAGCGCACGACCGGCCAGCGGCATTATGATGTGCAGCTGCTCGGCGGGTGGGCGTTGCTCAACGGTTGCGTCGCTGAAATGGCGACCGGTGAAGGCAAGACGCTGACGGCCACGCTGGCGGCTGCGACGGCGGCGTTGGCCGGCGTCCCGGTGCATATTATTACCGTGAACGACTATCTGACGGCGCGGGATGCTGAGGAGATGGGGCCGATCTACCGGATGTTGGGCTTGACGGTGGGGGTGATTACTCATGAGCAGGATCCGTCCGCCCGTCGCGCCGCCTATGCCTGCGATGTGACCTATTGCACGAATAAGGAGTTGGCCTTTGATTATTTGCGGGATCGCCTGGCCGTGGGGCGGCATCCCAATCGCATTCAGCTTCAGCTGGAAAAGTTGTACGGCGACGCGCCCAGGCTCAGAAATTTGGTGCTTCGGGGGTTGTGCTTCGGCATTGTGGACGAGGCCGACAGCATTCTGGTCGATGAGGCCCGCGTGCCGTTGATCATTTCCGGCAGCGGCGGGCAGGTGCTGGAGAAGCCGATTTACGAGACGGCGCTGGCCCTCGCACGAGCCTTGACGCGCGGCAGCGACTTTGAAATCGATCCGCGGGAACGGAGTATTCGTCTGACGCCGGCGGGCCTGGCGTTGCTGGCGGCGCGGGCAAAAGATCTGACCGGGTTTTGGGCGGGGCCGCGGCGGCGGGATGAACTGGTTCGTCAGGCGCTTTCGGCCCTGCACGTGTTTCATCGCGATGTCCATTATCTCGTTCGGGATGAGAAGGTGCAGATCGTCGATGAGTATACCGGGCGGATCATGGGTGACCGCTCGTGGGAGCAGGGGCTGCATCAATTGATCGAGTTGAAAGAAGGGTGTCCGCTGACGCCGATGAATACGTCGCTGGCGCGGATTACCTATCAGCGGTTTTTCCGCCGCTATCTCTGGCTCGCCGGAATGACCGGAACGGCCCAGGAAATCGCCGCGGAATTGTGGCAGGTCTATCGCCTGGCCACGGTGACCATTCCGACGAATCGTCCGTTGCAGCGGCAGGGGCTGGATGAGTGGCTGTTCGCCACCGCGGATGAAAAATGGGAGCGGGTGGTGAGCCATATCGCCGACTATCACAAGCACGGGCGCCCGGTTCTGGTGGGCACGAAGTCAGTGTCCGCGTCCGAGTTGCTCGGCGGGAAGCTCCAGGCGGCCGGCATCCCCCATGTGATCCTCAATGCTCGACAGGACAAGGAAGAGGCCGACATTGTGTCCAAAGCCGGCCAGCCCGGCCGGGTGACGGTCGCGACGAATATGGCCGGCCGCGGGACGGATATTAAGCTTCAGCGGGAGGTCGCCCGCGGCGGGGGGTTGCATGTGCTGGCCACGGAGCGCCACGAGGCGGCGCGGATCGACCGGCAGCTCTACGGGCGCAGCGGCCGCCAGGGCGATCCGGGAAGTTTTGAGGCGATGGCGTCGCTGGAGGATGATCTGATGGTCACCTCCCGGCGGCTTGTGTGGCGATGGATCGCACGGATGCTGGTGCGGCGGGGGCGGCCGCTGCAAGGAAAGCCGGCCGCTTTTCTCATCCGACAGGCTCAGCGGTCGGCCGAGTCACTGCATGAGCGGATTCGCCGCGATCTGCTGCAGCATGAGGATCAGTTAGAGGCGTCACTGGCGTTTACCGGGCGGTTGGAGTGAGACAAGGGAGGATAGCCTGATGTTCTTGCGTTACGGAATGCTCGCGATGGGGCTGGTGGCCGGCGCGCCATGGATTGCTTCCGGAGCCGTTGCGGCTCCCAGCCAGGATCTCAATTGTTTGATTCAGCCCTATGTCGTGATTACCATTACGACGCCGGTCGGCGGATTGCTGGAAACCGTTGAAGTGGATCGGGGCGATCTGGTCAAAGAAAATCAGGTCGTGGCGACGCTCGACACCAGTGTGGAGCGGGCCTCCGGCGCTGTTCAGCATGCCCAGGCGGAATTGAACAACCGCCGGCTGGCGGATCTGGAGCTGCAGCGAACTTCGGCGGAGGTGGCGCTGCGCACGATCAAGAGTCCCGTGAACGGTGTGGTGGTCGAGCGATTCATGAACCCCGGTGAATTTCCCAAACAGGAAAAAATACTGAAAATCGCGCAGATCGATCCGCTTCGTGTCGAGGTGTATGCGCCGGTGGCGATGCTAGGAAAAATTGCGGTGGGCATGATGGCGCACGTCAAGCCGGAGGCTCCCGTGACCGGCGAATATGCCGCCAAAGTGACGGTGGTGGATCGGGTGGTGGATGCGGCGAGCGGCACGTTCGGCGTGCGGCTGGAACTGCCTAATCACGAATTGAAACTGCCGGCCGGGTTGAAGTGTTCCGTGCGGTTCGGCAAGTGACTGACGCGCACGTGACGGAAGAGGATGGTCTGATGAATATGTTGTCGGAGTTGGAGCGCAGGATCAGGGCCGCGGGAACTCTGGGAAATTGGGCCGGCACGCTGGGCCGGCTTGCGGTGGCCGTCGGGTGCTCGGCCTTGGCGGTGCCGCCGGTGTGGGCGGCAGAAATGGCCTGTGTGATTAAGCCCTACGCCGAGATTTCCATCGGGACGCCGGTGGAGGGGCTCATCCAGACCGTTCCCGTAGACCGGGGTGATTGGGTGACGCGGGGGCAGGTGATCGTGACGCTCGAATCAAGTCTGGAAGAAGCGACCGTCGCGCTGGCCAAAGCCAAAGCGGAGGCCGAGGCTGCGCTAAAAAGCAGTCAGGTGAAGATCGGGTTTAGCACCAGAAAACTCGAACGCGCCATGGACTTATTCAAGACCAATTCAATCGCCCGCCATGAGGTAGATGAAGCGCAAACGGAAAAGGCTTTGGCGGAGATGGCGTATCAGGAGGCGTCGGAGAACAAGCGTCAGGCGGAGCTGGAATTGGGGCGAGCGACCGCCGCGCTGCATCTCCATACGATTCGGAGCCCCATCAACGGCGTGGTGGTGGACCGGCTGCTCTCGCCGGGAGAGCTGGCGCGCCAGACGCCCGTGATGAAGCTGGCGCAACTCAATCCCCTGCGTGTCGAGGTCTTCGCTCCTATCTCGCTGCTCGGGAAATTGAAAGCCGGTATGCGAGCCGATGTGCGGCCGGAGGGAAAAGGGCAGCCGGTGCATCAGGCGAAGATTATGGTGGTGAACAAAGTGGTCGACAGCGCCAGCGGCACGTTCGGCGTGCGGCTGGAAATGCCGAATCCGAACAATGCCATTTCCGCCGGGTTGGCCTGCACGGTCGAGTTTCAATATGCGGCCGCAGAGAGTCCGTGATCAGGGCGGAGGTCTGAAAAGACCGCTTTACGAAGGGGATGTGACGGTATGCGAATTCATGTGAGCGTGTTTGCGGTGGGGCTCGTCGTGGGGCTGTTCGGATTGGAATGTAGCCGGGCGGCCGAAACGAATCTGCAGGCGCCCCAAGACTTGCCGGTGCTGAAGCTGAGTCTCAAGGATGCGATCGAGGCGGCGTTGGACAAGAATCCCAATGTGCGGTTGTACCGTGAACGGGTCGAGGCGGCTCGCATGAATTCACGGACGCAGCTCGGCGCGCTCCTGCCGAATCTGTCCTCTGCGGCCAAATACAATAATCAGACGTTCTTTCTCGGCACGATCGGTGGCGCGCCGGTGCGCACGCAGCCCTTCGATATCGCCGATGCGCGCGGTACGCTGTCGCAGTCGCTCTTCAGCTGGAGCCTGATCGAGCGCTGGCGCGCGTCACGGGCGGCGCTGGCGGTTTCGGAGGGGGAATCCGAAACGACGAAGAACGATACGATGGCCACGGTGGCGTTGAATTACCTGGAAGTGCTGCGGAACTACGAGACCGTCGATGCGCGGACGGCTAATGTCGAATTGTACAAGGAGCTCGTGACCTTCATAAAAAGCCGGCAGACCGGCGGAATGGCCACCGGTCTCGATACGGCCAGACTGGAGACTCAGCTGGAGAACGAGCGGCAGCGATTGGAGCTGGCGAAGAGCGATGTCGAGCGAACCAAGCTGGTGTTAATCAACGCATTGGGCATCAATTTTGACATCAAGCTGGTCTTGACCGATGAGCTCAAGTCTCCGGACGACCCGCTGCCGACCCTCGATTACGCCTTGGATGTGTCACTTACCAAGCGGCCGGAAGTGAAAGCCCAGGAGCAGCGGATGCAGGTGGCCAAGCTTACTCTGAATTCAATCAAGGGGGAGCGCCTGCCGTCGTTGCAGGCCCAGGGCGATTACGGAGTCATTGGGAATCAGGTGACGAATACGCTCAGTACATACAACGTGGGGGTGACCCTGTCGATTCCCATTTTTGATGGCGGACAACGCGAGGGGAGAGTAGGGGAAAGCCGCAGCCAGTTGATGCAAGAAGAAATCAAGATGAATTTGGTCTCCCGGCAAATCACGATGGAGCTTCGTGAGGCGTTGGTGACGCTCTCCTCGGCGAAGGAGCAACTCAGGATCGCCAAAGACGGCCTCAAGGCCGCCGTGACGGAGGTTCAGCTGGCAAGGGAGCGGTTTCGCCTGTTGAGTTCGAACAGCCTGGAGCTGTCGAATGCGCTCTTCTCGCTTGTCCGGGCGCGAGATAATATTATCGATGGATTATTTCGGGCGAACGCCTCGCGTGTAAATCTCGCGCGAGCTATGGGACAAGTGGAGGAGTTGCGGTAGCCTGTGAGGAATTTCGAGGGATGGATGTTCTGCATCCCTCGTGTGAAGTGATCCGGTCATACTTGAGGCAGTGCCGGCCCATTCAGATATCCCATTCAGACGTCCGCTCCGGTTCGGCTTGAGCGATGTGTCCCCGGAGCGGCAGCGATTCTTTTCGTCCCCATGGTGAGTACCCCGCCGATAAATGTGCGGGACGCGTCGCCTGCTGCGGTTCTGCTACTGTCGCGATCTTTTTTGAGCCAAATAACGATACGTATACGCAGTTATCGGACATTGATGTCCGACGACTCCGACGGATCTCGCCGCATGAATCGCGGCCGCTGCGCTGGGAATGCGGGTTTTTCGCGTGGTGCGCCCGACAGGACTTGAACCTGTAACCTTCTGATCCGTAGTCAGATGCTCTATCCAATTGAGCTACGGGCGCATGTGAGCAGACTGCTTCGGAAATCCTGGCCCCCGATTCCATAAAGCGGGAGGATTGCGAGGCTGACTATCGCCAGAAGGTTATACAGTTGTCGGGGAGAGAGGGTCAAGAGCGGAGATGGATTGAATTCGCTTGGCGAATTCAATCCATCTCCCAGGCAAGTGATCAGAAAATGCTTTTGCTGACTTCTGGTGATGGGCTACTTTCATTTCCTGCCGTGTCCATCGCCGTGATAGTGAAGAAATAGGTGGTTCCTTTCGAAAGATTGGTCACTTGGTAGGTTGTAACCTTCCCGACGGAGATGGGCGGATTGTAGGCCCCTGATTGCGTTCCCATATATATCCTGTAACCGGCCAAGTCTGTTTCGGTATTTGTCGTCCAAGTCAGTGTTGCCGTCGACGCGGTTGTTGCCGAGGGATTTACGGATAACGAAACAGGCAATGATTTACTGCTCGCTCCGGTGGCGGCGACGGTGATGGTGCCGTTGTATGTTCCTGCGGCCAGGCCGGCGAGGTTGACGCTGGCGGTAATCGTGCCGGTGTTGGTGCCGGAGGCCGGGGTGAGGGTGAGCCAGGCGGCGTTGTCGCTGGCGGTCCATGTCAAGGTGCCGGAGCCAGTGTTGGAGACTGTAAAGGATTGGGTGGTCGGGTTGGTGCCTCCGGCCGCGCCGGAGAAAGCCAAACTGGTGGCGCTCAATCCGATCACAGGGGCAGCCGTGGAAGCCGCGGTCACAGTCAGTGAGACGGGGATGGTCTTGCTGCTCGCTCCGGTGGCGGCGACAGTGACGGTGCCGTTGTACGTTCCTGCGGCCAGGCCGGCGAGGTTGACGCTGGCGGTAATCGTGCCGGTGTTGGTGCCGGAGGCCGGGGTGAGGGTGAGCCAGGCGGCGTTATCGCCGGCGGTCCATGTCAAGGTGCCGGAGCCGGTGTTGGAGACGCTGATGGTCTTTGCTGTGGGATTCGTCGTTCCAACAGTTCCTGAAAATGAGAGGGTGGCAGGGGTGAGGCTGAGAGCGGGCGTCGTACTTTCCGCCTGAACCACCACGATGCTGACAGGGATTTGCTTGGTGATGCCGCCACCGGTGACCGTGGCAACACCGGCGAAGTTCCCAGCCCATAGGGAAGCCGTGGATGCAGTATGGGAGATGGTTGCTGATCCTCCTGGAGGCATCGTGACGGTGTCTCCGGATGTGGCAACCAGCCAGTTAATGTTGTCGTGCCATGTGACGGTAAGGGGCGCGGCAGAGGTATTCGTGATGGTGACGCCCGCCGTGACATTCGGCCCTCCTACGATGCCGGAGTATTGCAGGCTTGGAGGTGAAACTAAGAATCCGGTCGTGGAAGAATTTGTCTGAACGGTCAGCGTTACCGGAATCGAGGTTTTAGCGACCCGTCCTTTCAAGCTTTCTGTCGTGATGGTAACGCTTGAAGAATAGGCTCCTGCGGCAAGTCCGGTCGGAGTGACACTGACGGCGATCTGATCCTGCTCTGTTGAAATGGTTCCGGATGTAGGTGTGACGGCGAGCCATGGGTCCTTGGCGCTGACGGACCAGCTTCTAGTGCGATCTCCTCCTTTCCAGAAGGTGATTGCTTGGGCCGGAGGAGGTGTGCTGCCTTGAACGGCGGAAAAGGCCAGCGTTGTCGGACTGGTCGAAACGGCCATTGATTCAAGCGGCATTCCCAACAGGACAAAGAACGCCAAGGCGAACGGCTTTATCGGTGACCGATTCCCAAGAATGGATAGAAAGTGTTTCGAAGTGGTTGCAATCGGTGATGTCTGAATCAATGGAGTAGTAACGTTCATGATCCTTCTCTCCTGTGATCCCACAACCAAGAAATCGTAGCCACGGTCGGTTATCTGCGCATCTGAGCGCGGTAGGCAGAGTGAGCAATGACTGTGCCGTTGTGTCGAGGACGTTCCATACGCCCGAATGCAGGCTTCCTATGCGGAGTTGGGTCTCTGTCGAGGGCAAACCCTACAGTTTTTCGGTTGCAATGTCCTGTAGGAAGTCTCCTTCATGACCGTTCACTGGAGGAGGAAAACCGTAGAGCCGGGTCAATGGATGTGGGCTTGAAAGAATGATGCGCTGAGAGGAAAGGAATTCCGGAGAGAGTGGCAAATCGCTATTCAGTGCCCTTGTTGTCAGGTATGATTCGACGGTGTCCCGAGGCCGTGTGATCCTGTGAACAGCAATGGGGGTTCTGAAACGATGGACGCTTCAGGCGAGGGGCGGTCGGAGGGGAGGGATGCCAAGATCTGTCGGGCATCTGTGGGGCATGGAGGTTCATGGGCACGGTTGATCGTCGGTGCTGTTCTGCTCGGGATGATCGGGACCTGGCTCGTGTGGTTTTCCATGATGATCCAACGGAAACAGAATGAGGAGGATATTCGTGCGGCTTGTCAGCGTCTGATGCCGGAGACGGTCGAGCGATGCGTGGATACCGTAGTCATTCAGCGGGGAGGAGTACGGCGGTGATACGGGGTGTGCGGGTCCAGGCCAATGCCTTTGCTGTTGTGTGGGCCGTGGGCGTTTTGGGATTCGGTCTGGCTGGCACGGTGTCGGCGCAAATGGCGCCGACGCCGTCCAGCCTTAAAGTCGATGTGAGCCTGGGGGCCTGGATCAGTTCCGGCGACACCCGATGGAGTCATAACGCCTCTTCCGTTTCTCCCCTCGGCAATCCGACGTCTAAGTTGACGTATACGGATCACACCGCAAACATTACGGAATTGACAGTCAAAGTGAGCGCCCGATCGCGCTGGTTTGGCCGCCTGAATTTTGGCTATGCGGATATCGGCGGAGGGCGGCTCACGGATGATGATTTCCTTGTTCAGGATCAAGGTAATCCGTCATTGAGGACACACAGTGACATTAAGAACTCAAGCATGTTTTATCTTAATGCAGAAGGCGGGGGAAGAATTCTCAACTATCCCAATGGACGAGGCGCGCTCGACGGAGTGATTGGATTCCAGTATTGGCATGAAGAGCACAAGGCCTACGGTGTTCGGCAAGTGTCCTGTTCAGTGGCCGGCTCCACGGTGGACCTTGGGGGAGGTACTTTTTTATGCCCTGTCGGGTCACTGGGCGCCTCCACCTTGGCGATCACAAATGTAACTTCCTGGTATTCACTACGAGCTGGATTAGAGACGGAATACCGGCTGACGCGTTGGCTGAGCGTTCATGGATCTGCAATGCTGAAGCCGCTCAGTATCGTTGACAACCAAGATACGCATCACCTGCGCAAAGACCCGATTACGAATAGGCCGATATTTCAGGATCCCAGTTTTACAATGTATGGGATTGGCGTCGGCGCTGATGCTGATGCGGGAGTCAAATTGTATATAACCAAGGCGATCTCGATCGATCTCGGTTATCGAGTGTGGTGGAACCGGATGGTTGATGGAACCTGGAAGAGCCACTTGACCGGGGGAGGGTCAGAGACGTTTCCTCTCACGCAATTTCAATCACTCCGCCACGGCGCGACCTTCGGTGTGACGGCCTCGTTTTGATCTGATCCTGTCGTCGTCCGGCGGTCAGCGCCGCGGGCGCCCGGACGGCAGCGTATCCTCTTCATATTGCAGGAACAGCCGTTTGGCTTCCGGGTGGAGTTGTCCCGGATGGCCGTAGGGAATGCCGGCGGTGCGGAAGAGCGGCGTGAGTTTGCCGTCGGGATGCAGGTAGCCGGCGCGCAGCGGCACGGTCCGCTTGCTGTGGCGCACGAGGCGGCAGGGAGAGGGCCGGATCGACGTGAGCCAGTCGGCGATGTCCTGGGGATTGCCGATCGACGCGGAGAGCAGCAGCAGTTTCGCCTGCGAGGGACAGAAAATTATGGTCTCTTCCCAAACCACCCCGCGTTCCGGATCTGCCAGATATTGCGATTCATCCAGAATCACCAGCCCGAGCGTATCCAGCCGCACGTCGATCTCGCCGCTCGCGGCGTCGTAGAGCAGATTGCGGAGAATCTCCGTCGTCATGATCAGAATCGGCGCCTGACTGTTGTCCTGCCGGTCTCCCGTGAGAATTCCCACGCGATCGCTGCCGAAGATTTTGGAGAATTCGGTGAACTTCGTGTTCGAGAGCGCTTTGAGCGGCGACGTATAGATGACGGTCCGGTTTTCCTCCATCGCGCGCCGTGCGGCTTCTACGGCCACATAGGTTTTCCCGCTGCCGGTCGGCACGCTGACCACTACATCCGTTTCTGCCAGTCCGGCCAAAGCTTCTCCCTGCCAGGGGTCCGGCACGAAGGGTTGGGGAGTCGGCACGCCGAGCCCTTCCAGCCAGGCTGCGAGCGAGATCGCCGGTTCGGTTGATTCCGGTTCATGGGGCCGGTGCGGCGTTTTGCCCGGAGGAGGAGCGGACTGGCGCTGGACCGGCTGCCGGGGAGCAGCCGGTCGGGCCGGCGCCGTCTGCGCGCGTGATTGCCGCTCGCCGATGAGGGCCTGTAAGTCGGATTCGAGTCCGGCCAGATTTTGCGACGAGTGTTGCAGCAGCAGTTCGATCAGCCGGCGCTTGCCTGCCCGGAAATGCCGGTGCACGCGTCCGCGCGCCAGCCGGTGGAGGACGGCAATCGGTTGCTGAACCAGCAGCTGTGTAAGTTCGTCGGTCGTCATAGTGCCAATATCCTTGTGCGGGACGTGCGAAACAGGCGTGACGGGCATGTCCCGCGATTCTCGCTGTTCGCGCGTCTCTCGCTCATCATCACGGCAGTTCCTCCAACACCCCGCGGCGGATCAGGTCGATGGCTTTGGAGGCCGAGTCGGCCAGGCCCGGATGGGTGTCCTTGAGGGTGTGCAGTTGCGACAAAAATTCGAGCGTCCTGGCCAGCAGGCGGTAGATGTCGCCTTCCGCCATCGTGGTCGAGCGGCAGAGGCCGATCCAGGTCAGGCCCGGGTCCGAGACCCAGCGTTCGGCGACCGCAGCGATGTCCGCGCGCAACAGCGGGGGATCTTCATAAGGCGAGAGACTTTCCGCCAGTTTTCGTACCTGCCCCAGCAGCGAGCTGAGTCCGGTGCTGACCCGTGGGAACGCGCCGGGGCGGTCGTCGTCGTGCGCGATACTGGCCATCACGCCGGTCAGCACGGCCGGATCCGCGCCGGCGAAAGCCTCGGCCCGGATCAATTCGGTGATGAGCAGGGAGTGATCGATGCGGATCAGCCGCGCCCATTCGCCGTCGTCCGTCAGATGCGAGGTGGGACTCAGGTAGCCGAATTTCTGGAGCACGTCGATCCGCTCCTGGAACCGGTGCCATAAACTCGTGCGCAGCGCCTGAATCGATTTGAGGTGGCGCTGCTGTTCCTGCCGCAGGCGGGAGGCGATGACATAGTCTTTCTGGCAGGCCGGCCGCGACGAGCAGGTCGGGCAGGGGAAATCGCCCAGGCTCTGCACGATGGCATCGGGGATCAGCTCGGATTCTTTCGAGACCAGAATCGGCAGCAGCGGCAGCCTGGTCGGCAATTCGGTCAATTGGTAGAGCAACTCATCGAACGATTCCGTCGTACACCAGGGATAATTCTGCTGTTCCGTACACTCGAACAGGCGGTCGAACACATCGGTGACGATGCCGGCGGGGGATTCGGTGACGGCTCCTCCGGCCCGCAAGACGGTGACCATCGGGCTCTTTTGCCCCTTGCTCCGGTACTGGCGCAGGACGATGCCCCGCCCTTTATTGAAGCCGACCACCCGCCCCGGCGTCATGAAGTGAAACCGCGCGGTGACTTCCGGGGATTCGTTCCGGGCGATCTGATGCCGGTGGGGTTTTTGCCGCCGGGCTTGATCGAAGGTGTGCCACTGGGTAATCCAATCGGTGCAGACGCGCGGGCCGAAGGGCTCCATTTGCGTATGGAGCACGTCCAGCTTGCCTTCGAGCACATTCGCGCGCTGGTTGAGCTGGAACTGGGCGAAGCTCTTGGCCAGAATCGCCTGGATTTGCTCATGCGGATGCGCTTTCAGGAGATTGAGGACCATCGGATAACTGATGGTGAACTGGCTGTCGATGGCTTCCGGACTCCCGGTGAATCCCTTGGTCAGCACGTGCAGGTCGATATAGGGGGACGGGGTCACGACGGCGAAGCCGACGTAATCTTTCCCGCGGCGACCGGCCCGTCCGGCGATCTGCTGCACTTCCCCGATGGTCAGATCCATGAAGTCCCGGGCCTTCCGGATGCTGGACTGCGTGATGACGACGGTGCGCGCCGGAAAGTCGACGCCGGCCGCCAGCGTCGTGGTGGCGAAGACCGCATCGAGACAGCCCTGCCGCATCAGTTCTTCGATCGCGATTTTCCAGGAAGGGAGGTGCCCGGCGTGATGCGCCGCCACGCCGATCCGCTGGACGGTCGGTATCAACGGATGTTCCGCGATGCTGGGATACTGGGCGATGACCCGCTCCAGCGCGGCGGCGATGGCGTCCTGGCGCGCCGGCGGGAGCACCGTGCGGGCGTGGTCGAAGGCCTCCATGGCTTCGTCGCAGGCACGGCGTGAGGTGAGAAAGACGATCGCGGGCGTGAGCGATTTCTCGCGGAGCGCGGCGATGAGATCAACCGGATGAATCGAGGGAGGCATGCAGCTTCATTCCCTTTGAGATGACGACCAGGCCTGATTCCGTGACGGTGAACCGCCGGGCGTCGGCCTCCCGATCGTACCCGATTTCCGTATGGGGCGGGATGATCACGTCCTTGTCGATGATGGCCCGGCGGATGCGGCTGTGTTCGCCGATCACGACGTTCTCCATCACGATGGATTCGCGCACGTCGGCGTGGTCCAGGACCCGCACGTTCGGAGAGAGCACGGAGTTCTGCACCCGCCCCCCGGACACGATGCAGCCCCCGCAGACCACGGAATCCAGCGCCACGCCCATACGGCCGCCCTGGTAATCCTGCGCGAACACGAACTTTGCCGGCGGAAACTGGCCTTGATAGGTGCGGATCGGCCACTTGGGATCGTAGAGGTTGAACAGCGGGTCGACGGCGACCAGGTCCATGTTGGCCTCCCAGTAGGCGTCGAGGGTGCCGATGTCCCGCCAGTATTTCACCGCTTTCTTGTTTTCGTCCTGAAACTTGAAGGCGTAGACGCGGCCTTCCCTGATCATGCGCGGAATGATGTTCTTGCCGAAATCATGGGCCGTGCCTTCCCGGGCGTCGGCCATCAAATACCGTTTGATCACCTCGGTTTTGAACAGATAGATGCCCATCGAGGCGAAG
The DNA here is from genome assembly GCA_964412445.1 of uncultured Nitrospira sp. GTDB lineage: Bacteria > Nitrospirota > Nitrospiria > Nitrospirales > Nitrospiraceae > Nitrospira_D. Next base: position 24,732 of record CAYPOR010000016.1, on the reverse strand, counting down.
GCATGCGTCGGATTGCCGGGGATCGGCGTGGGGTGCTCCGGCTTTTCGTCGAACCGGTTGATGCGCAGATCTTCGTCCACGCTGATGACGCCGAATCGCGTGGCGTCCTGAATGGGGATGTCGAGGGCGCCGACCACGGCGTCGGCCCCTTTGGCCAGCAGCCAGTGAAACATTTCGGCATAGTTCATCTTATAGATATGGTCGCCGGCCAGAATCAGGAGATATTCGGCCTGCTCGGTGTCGAGCAGGAACATGTTCTGATACACGGCGTCGGCGGTGCCCCGGTACCATTCCTCGCTGATGCGCTGCTGGGGAGGGACGGAGGCGATGTATTCGCCGAGTTCCGAGTTCAGGATATTCCATCCGCTCCGGATGTGCTTGTCCAGCGAGTGCGATTTGTACTGGATGAGCACGGCGATCCGGCGCAGGCCGGAGTTGAGGCAGTTGCTCAGCGCGAAGTCGATGATCCGGTATTTGCCGCCGAAGGGGACGGCCGGTTTGGCGCGTTGCTCCGTGAGCGGGGAGAGCCGTTCGCCCTTGCCGCCGGCCAGGATCATCGTGAAGACATTGTTCATTGCGGCGGATTGTAACAGGACGATGCGGAAATGGAAAGAAAGCGGAATGATTGACTTCGTGAACCGCACAGACAATACTAGCCGAAACATTCGAGGCGATGTGAGGCGATAAAGGAGTCTGTTATGAAACGTGATCTGATTGTGGCCGCGCTTCCCCGCAAGAACGGCAAGACCGCCGGCAAACAGGTCGTGGAGACCGAAAGCGTCTCCTGGCGCGTGGAGCGCCTGGAAGCGCAGCTGCAGAAGCTTACCGAACTGGTGCGCGACCATGCCGAAGACGTGGACCGGCTGGTGCGGATCGTCGCGGAAGACCGCAACGTCATCCGGCAGCAGCTGTTGCGGAAGCATCATGAAAAAGTGCGGGTGCGGAAGCATCTCCGCGACGGCCATGCCAAAGTCGGGCTGGACAGTTGATCGCCGCTCGCCGTTCCCGCCCGCTCCCTCTTCCCCGGTGCGTCTCCGCGTAGGATTCCGGTGCCGTGAATGACCTGAGCATCGATATTCGAGCCCTGGTCAAACGTCACGGCGCGACCGTCGCGGTCGATCATGTCTCCCTGCAGATCCGCCGCGGGGAATTCTTCTCCCTGCTCGGCCCCAGCGGGGCCGGGAAGACCTCACTGCTCAGAATGCTGGCCGGGTTCGAAACGCCCGATGCCGGCGACATCCGTATCGACGGCCGGTCGATGGCCGGTGTGCCGCCGAATCGCCGGCCCGTGAATCTCGTCTTTCAGTCCTATGCGCTCTTTCCCCACATGACCGTCGCCGGGAACGTCGCGTTCGGCCTGGAAATGCAACGGGTGCCGCGCGGCGAGATCGACGGCCGGGTCGAAGCCACGCTGGAACTCGTACGGTTGAGCGACAAGCGGGACCGTATGCCGGGGCAGTTGTCCGGCGGCGAACAGCAGCGGGTCGCGCTGGCCCGGGCGCTGGTCAATCGTCCGGCCGTCGTGTTGCTGGACGAACCGCTGGCGGCGCTGGATCAGCAGCTTCGCCAGCAGATGCAGGTCGAACTGAAGCGTATTCAGGCGCAGGTGGGGATTACGTTTGTCTGCGTGACGCATCATCAGGAGGAGGCGCTCGCTTTATCCGATCGGCTGGCAGTCATGCAGCAGGGGCGGGTGATGCAGGTTGGGCGCCCGGAGGACCTCTACGAGCGTCCGGAGAATCTGTTCGTGGCGCGATTCGTCGGCGCGAGCAACGAGATTGAGGGTACGCTGGGTGATGTCGACGCCGGGAAGGGGGATCTGTTGCCCCAGGGGCTCGCGCCGAAGCAGGGGATTCGCGTGTCGGTTCCCGCTGGGCTTCAGTCCGGTACGCCGGTTGTGATGACGATCAGGCCTGAGCGTATTCGTATCATGCCGGGGCACGGTACGGAGGTCGGCGGGAATTGCCTGCACGGCGTGGTGGAGACGATGCGGTATATCGGCAGCGAATGGCAGGGCGTCGTGCGGATCGGCGCATCGGTCCGCTGGACCATTCATGCGCCCAACGCCGGCTCGGAGAGCCGTCCGGTTGCGGCCGGAGCGCCTGTGTCGTTGCAGTGGAATCCGGAGGATGGGGTGGTGATCCCGCTGACATGAAGGCACGGCCGGCCGCACTAGAGTCCGCGAACGATCCCGGGCCCCGTTTGGGAGGCGGGCGGCTGCTCGCGCCCGGTCTGCTGTGGACGGTGCTGTTCTGCCTGTTGCCGATCCTGGTGGTTCTGGCGGTGAGTTTTGCCACGCGCGGGATGTACGGCGGGATCCTGTGGGAGTTCAGCCTGGAGAACTACCGCGATCTGCTGCATCCCCTCTACGGGCGGATCTTCGGGCAGTCGCTCATACTGGCCGGAGTGACGACGCTGCTCTGTCTCGCGCTGGGATTTCCCCTGGCCTATTACATCGCCCGGCTGACGCCGCGCCGTCAGGCGCTGTGGCTCGTCCTCATCATGATCCCGTTCTGGACCAACTTTCTTGTGCGCACCTATGCCTGGATCTTTATTCTCAGAACCGAAGGGCTGCTGAATACGATCCTCCTTCAGTTGCATCTGATCTCGGCGCCGCTCGACCTGCTGTATTCCAATGAAGCGGTGCTGCTGGGCTTAGTCTACGGGTATCTGCCGTTCATGGTGCTGCCGCTCTATGCGGCCATCGAACGGATCGACCCCGCCCTGATCGAAGCGGCCTGGGATCTCTATGCGGACCGCTGGTCGCTGTTTCGCCTGGTGCTGGTGCCGCTGACGAAGCCGGGGATCATTGCCGGCTGCGTGCTCGTGTTTATCCCTTCCCTGGGCGCGTTTCTGACGCCGGATCTGCTCGGCGGCGCGCGCAGCATGATGGTGGGCAATCTGATTCAGCATGAGTATCTGGTCGCGCGGGATTGGCCGCTGGGGTCGGCCTTGTCGCTGGTCATGATGCTGATCGTAACGGGCAGTGTCCTCTGGTATCTCCGGGCGCAGACGCCGCGGGACGGCGAGCGGGGCGCCGGATGAAGATGAACGGCACGGGAGTCTGGCTGCGGGGCATCAGCGGGGGCGCGATGGCGTTCCTGTATCTGCCGATCCTGGTGCTGGCGGTGTTTTCCTTTAACGACTCGCGGCTGTCGGCGGTGTGGCAGGGGTTTTCGTGGCACTGGTACGGCGTGCTGTGGCATGACGCAGCCTTGCTGGCCGCCGCGGCGAATTCCTTGCTGGTCGCGGCGCTGTCCACGAGCCTTGTCGTGCTGCTCGGGGTGCCGGCCGCGATGGGGCTGGAACGTCTTCGCGGGAAGGGCGTGCGGGTCGTGGAAACGATGTTTCTGCTCCCGCTGGTGCTGCCCGAAGTGATGATGGGGGTGGCGCTGCTGCTCTTCTTCGTCATGGTCCGGTGGCCGCTGAGTCTGGCCACGGTCGTGATCGGTCATGCCGCGTTCAATCTGCCGGTGGTCATTGTGCTGGTGCGGGCGCGGCTGCAGAAGCTGGATCCGCGATTGGAGGAGGCGGCGTGCGACCTCGGGGCGTCGGCGTGGGAGACGTTTTACCGGATTACCTGGCCCCTGATCCGTCCCGCCGTGCTGGGGGCCGCGCTCCTGGCCTTCACGATTTCGCTGGATGACTTCATCGTCACGTTTTTTGTCGCCGGTCCCGGCTCCACGACTCTGCCGCTGCGGGTGTATTCGATGATCAAGTCGGGTCTTTCTCCGGAGATCAATGCCCTGTCGTCGCTGCTGGTTCTGTCGTCCATGGGACTGGTCGGGGTGTCGGTGATACTTCAACGGCGGTAAGACGCGCATGCCTGTCTCAAACGATCTCATCAACGTCCTGGGAGTTGCCGCGATTTCCCTTCTTTTATGGAGCGGGTGCGACCGGGCACGGGAGGCCGGCCAGCAGGGCGGTGCCGTGGCGACGCTGCATTATTTCACCTGGTCGGATTATGTCAGCCCTGAACTGATCCATGAGTTTGAACAGGCGCAGGGCGCGCGCGTCGTCGTCGACACGTTCAGCAGCAACGAGGAGTTGCTGGCCAAACTGCAGGGCGGGGCTTCCGGGTACGATGTCACGGTCCCCTCGGATTTCATGGTCTCGATCATGGCCGCGCAAGGGATGCTGGCCGAGTTGGATTCTGCGGCATTGCCGAATGTACGCATGCTTGAACCGCATCTCCAGCAGCCGGCGTTCGATCCGACGCACCGGTATGCGGTGCCGTATCTCTGGGGTACGGTGGGAATCGGCTACGATTCGGCTGTGGTGACGACGCCCCCGGACAGCTGGAACATTCTGTGGGATCGGCGCTATCAGGGCAGGATCAGCATGCTAAACGATCAGCGGGAAGTCTTCGGAGCCGTTCTGCGTTCGATAGGACAATCGATGAATAGTCTTGATCCTGTCGTGATTGAGGCTGCCAAGCAGAAACTGATCGCCCAGAAACCGCTTGTCAAAACCTATGCGAGCGAGCATTACGATCAGCTGCTGGCGTCCGGCGACGTGGTGCTGGCGCAGGGGTGGGGAGGACCGGTCGCGCGGGCGATGCGCGAACGGCCTTCGATCCGGTACGTGGTTCCCAAAGAAGGCGGGACGATCTGGGCCGACTGTCTTGTGGTGTTGAACTCGTCGCCGAATAAGGCGTTGGCTATGCGGTTCATCAATTTTTTGATTGATGCGCGGGTGGCGGCTCGAACATCTGAACGATTGCTCTTTGCCGCGTCGAACCGGGAGGCCCGCGCCTGGATCAGAAGGGACATTCTGGAGAATCCGGCGGTGTATCCTCCGGCCGAACTGATTCCGCGCATGGAGTGGATGGGGGACGTGGGCAAGGCGATGCGGATCTACGACCGGGCGTGGACTGAGCTCAAAATGCAGTAGGGCGATAACGAGTGCTCGTTGCAAGTGCTGAACAAATCTGTGTAATATGTCATTTCTTCTTCTGATTCATTCTCTCGCTGCAACTCACCGGACATGTGTGGGAACGTGCGCAGAAACGAATCGTTCCAGTGGAATAAGCGCGGGCCGACTGGACGGCCGTTGAGCCGGATCGGCCTCATCTGTTTCTGTGCGTTCGCGCTTCCGGTCTGGGCGTGCCTGATAGCGGCGGCAGCTGAGAATCCTGCGCAGTCTCTTTCGCCGGCCGCACCGGTGCCCGCGCTCCGCCTGAGTCTTGACGAAGCGGTGGGTCTCTTTTTACGCCAAAACCTCGATCTGCTCATGGCCAAATTCGGCATCGAATCGGCCAAAGGGCAACAGATCACGGCCAGATTATTTCCGAATCCGGTCGCGTCGATCGGTACATTGAGTGCGTTTACGCAGGGGAGAACCATCGGGAACAGCGGCGCCGTCATTACCCAGGTCCAGCAACTGTTTGAACTGGCCGGCAAGCGCGGATATAGGATCGAGAGCGCCGGCTTCGGAACCCAGTCGGCCGAAGCGGGGTTTGAGGATGCGGTGAGGCAACTTACCTTTACGGTGAAAGACGCCTATAACCGGGTGCAATTGGCGCAACGGCGTCTGGCTTTGGCCGAGGAGAACCGGGATCGTTTTTCGCGCATTCTTGACGTCAACACGATTCGTTTCAAAAAGGGCTATATTGCGGAAGTTGATTTGATCCGGATCCGCCTTCAGTTCATCGATTTTCAATCGCAAGTCATCCAATCCCTTCAAGAAGGTGAAACGGCGCGGGCGGATCTCCGCCAGCTGCTCCGGATCTCCCCGGCAACCCTGCTCGAACTGACCTCGGAATTCGATTATAAGCGGATCGATCCGGATATCAGCCGGCTCAGGACCGTGGCGCTCGATGCGCGTCCGGATGTGCGCTCCAAACGATTCATCATGTCCCAGCGGGAGGCCGATCTGAGGCTGGCCAAAGCCTATCGGATTCCGGACGTGACGGTCGGAGCCGGGTATTCGGTCCAGGGTCCGAAGGGGCCCGACAATCCAGGGCAGGTGGCGCTCAGTCTGGGCGTGCCGCTGCCGTTGTTCAATCGTAATCAGGGCGGTATCATGCAGGCAGAGGTGGCGGTACAGACGGCCGAGGCCGATTTGAGCAAAACGCTGAATCAGGTCGAAAATGAAGTGGATGTCGCCTATAAAAATCTGCTGCAAAGCCGGCGGCTGGTCGAAGCGTTTCTCGGCGGGGTGCTCGACGACGCCCGGTCGACCTTTACGATCGTGGAACGGGCCTATGAGCGGGGCGGGGCGACGATTCTGGATTTGCTCGATGCCGCCCGGACGTCCCGCACGATTCAGCAGAACTATTTTGAGGCGTTGTTCAACTATCAGCGGAACGTGATTCAACTCGAGAGCGCCGTGGGGCAGGAGATTTCGTTATGACCGTACGGATGGCTCCGCTGATCCTCGCGACGGCGCTGGCAGCTCTGTCGGGCTGCGGCAAGGCCGATCAGCCGTCGCCGTCCGATGCCGTGATGACGCCCTCGGCGAAACCCGCGGCGCCTCCCTCCGTCTCGCCGCCTCGCGTCGAGACGGCCGTGGTGGAGTTCAGTCCCTCGCATCAGGCGTTGGTCCTGTCGGGGAAGGTCGCCTACGGGGAAGACCGCTATTCCAAGATTTCCTCTCCCTTGCAGGGCCGGGTGGTCGAAGTGCGGGCGCATCTCGGCGACCGCGTGAAGACGGGCGATGTGTTGCTTATCGTCGACAGCCCGGACATCGCCCAGGCGTATTCGGAGTATGTCAAAGAAGATTCCGATCTCCAGTACGCTACGCGCGCCCACGATTTGGCGAAAGATTTGTACGAGAACAAGGCGATGCCGCTCAAGGATTTAAAACAGGCGGAGAATGAGCTGGTGAAGGCGCGCGCGGAGTTCCGCCGGGCGAAAGAGCGGCTGTTGTCGCTCCGTGTGCCGCCCGATGAGCTGACGAAGCCGCTCGATAAGCAGAAAATTACCTCGCGGTTCGAGATGAAGAGTCCCCTGACCGGGATTGTGGTCGAACGGGCGGTGACGCCGGGCCAGTCGGTCGGCGGCGATCCGTCGCAGGTGCTGTTCACGGTGGCGGACCTGGATATGCTCCAGGTGCTGGCTGATTTGTACGAGCGCGATCTGGCGCTGGTCCGGGAAGGGCAGTTTGCGATGGTGACTGTGGAGGCCTACCCCGGCGTCGAATTTCCCGCGACCGTCGCCGCCATCGGCGACGTCGTCGATCCGGCCACCCGCACGATCAAGGTCCGGGCTTGGGTGAACAATGATCCGCACAAGCTGAAGCCGGAGATGTTCGCCCGCCTCCATCTGGCGGTGGGTGACGCCAGCCAGTTTATTGCCGTCCCCCGGGAGGCCGTGCTGGAAGCCGACGGCAAACAATTCGTCTATGTCGTGGAAGAGCCGAATCGCTATGTGAAACGCGAGGTCAAGGTGTCCAATATCTCCACGGATCAGGTGCGCGTGCTGGAGGGGCTGACCAGGGGGCAACGGATCGTCATCAAAGGCGCCGTTCTGATCAAGGGCCAGGAAGTCAAAGGAACATAACCGAGTGCAAGTCTTTCCGGCAGTTGTCTGTCAGGGCGATTCCTTCCGATGATCGCACGGCTGGTTGAAATTTCGCTGGTTCAACGGTTTCTGTTGTGCGCGCTGGGCTTCATGATGCTCTTCGGAGGGCTCTATGCCTTCCACCTCCTCGACATCGTCGCGTATCCCGACCCCTCGCCGCCCATGGTGGAGCTGATCACCCAGAATCCCGGGTGGTCGGCGGAGGAAATGGAGCGGCAAATCACAATCCCTATTGAAGTCGCCCTGACCGGCATGCCGGGTCTGACGGATATCCGCTCACTCTCGATCTTCGGGCTCAGCGACATCAAGATCTATTTCGACTTCAATACCGACTTCTTTAGAGACCGGCAGGAAGTGCTCAACCGGCTCGGATCGGTAGACTTGCCGCAAAATGTGAAGCCGGAACTCTCGCCCTGGTGGGCGATCGCTGAAATCTATCGATATGAACTGACCAGCGACAAGGGCGCCAGCCTCACCGATCTCAAGACGATTCAAGATTGGCAGGCGCGGAGGGAGTTCAAGCGGGTGCCCGGTGTCATTGATGTGACGACCTTCGGCGGGACGACGAAGGAGTATCACGTCGACATCGATCCCGGAAAGTTAATTAGCTACGGGGTCAGTCTCTCTCAGGTCATGACGGCTTTGACCAACAGCAATGCCAACGTCGGCGGGAACTATCTGACGATCGGGGCGCAGAGTTACAACATCCGTGGCTTGGGCTTGATCAATGATATTCAGGATATCGAGAACGTGATGGTAGCGGAGAAAGACGGCACTCCCATTTTTGTCAAAACGCTCGGGGTCGTGGCCGTTGGCCATCAGGTGCGGCTTGGGAAAGTCGGGATCGATGAGCGCGACGATGTTGTCGAGGGGGTCGTTCTGCTCCAGCGCGGGTATAAAGCACTGTCCGTGCTGGATCAGGTTCGGGCAAAGGTGGACGATCTCAATGGCTGGAAACTGCCGGAAGGCGTCAAGATCAAGACGTTCTACGATCGGACAAAGCTGATTCATACGACCGTGGAAACCGTGCTGGATATTCTGATCAGCGGGATGGTCCTGGTCTTTGTCATTCTGGTCGTGTTTCTCGGGCACTTCCGCGCCGCGCTGATCGTGGCCCTCACGATTCCGCTGTCTCTCCTGTTCACGTTTTCCATGATGATCCTGATCGGCCAGTCGGCCAATCTGATCTCTCTGGGCTCCATCGATTTCGGCATTATCGTCGACGCCACGCTGATCATGGTCGAAAGCATCTTCTTCCATCTGGCGCACTCGAAGACCCCCGGCCTCACGGTGCATCAGCAGATCGTCCGGGCCGCCCGGCAGGTCGGCCATCCGATTTTCTACTCGACCGCGATTATCGTCGTGGCCTTCATTCCGCTCTTTACGATGACCGGCGTGCCGGGAAAAATCTTCGCGCCGATGTCGATTACCTACGGATTCGCGCTGTTGGGCGCGCTGCTCATGGCGTTCACACTGGCGCCCGTGCTCTGCTCCTTTCTGCTGAAAGGGAAGATCAGCGAAGAGGATACGATCGTGGTCCGCGGCATCCGGCGTGCGTATGCCGCGACGCTGGAATGGGCCTTGACTCATCGCGCCACCGTACTCGGGGTTGCCGGCGGATCGCTCCTGGTAACGATGGTCGCGCTCCGATTCCTCGGAGGGGAGTTTATGCCGGCGCTGGAGGAAGGGAATCTCTGGGTGCGGGCGACGATGCCGGTCGATATCTCGTTCGATCAGGCGGCGCGCTTGACCAGCGACATTCGCCGCATGTTCCGGGATTCTCAGGAAGTCTCCACGATTGTCTCGCAACTCGGCCGGCCGGATGACGGCACTGATCCGACGAGCTTTTTCAATGCGGAGTTTCTCGCGAATCTGAAGCCCCAGTCTGAGTGGAGGCCCGGTCTCAGCAAGGACGGGCTGATCGAGGAAATCGAGGGGCGGCTGAAAGATATCCCCGGCGTGATTTTCAACTTCTCGCAGGTGATTCAGGATAACGTCGAAGAAGCCATGTCCGGCGTCAAAGGGGAAAACTCGATCAAGTTGTTCGGGACGGACCTCAAAACCATGGAAGAGAAGGCCGGCGAGATCGAGCGCGTCATGCAGGGCATTCCGGGGGTCAAAGATCTGGGGATCTTTCGATTGGTCGGCCAGCCGAATCTGCTGATCCAAGTAGATCGTGAAGCCAGTGCCCGCTACGGTTTGCAGGTAGCGGATGTGAATGCCGTGGTACAAGCGGCCGTCGGCGGCCAGGCGGTGACGCAGGTCTACGAAGGCGAACGGCGGTTCGATCTCGTCGTGCGGTTCCTGCCGGTGTTTCGCCAGGATGTGGAGGCCATCGGCAATATTCTGGTGAGCACGCCGGACGGGGCCAGGGTGCCGCTGAAGCAGGTGGCAAGCATCACGACGCAGACGGGGGCCTTTATCATCTATCGGGAGAACAATGAGCGTTATATCCCGATCAAGTTCAGTGTGCGGGACCGGGATCTGCAGAGTACGGTGGAAGAAGCGCAGGCCCTCATGGCCAAGCAGATCGTGCTGCCGGAACGCTATCGCATGGAATGGGCCGGGCAATACGACCAGTTAAAGGACGAGCAGCATCGCCTGGCGAAAGTGGTGCCGATCAGCCTGGTGATCATTCTGTTCCTGCTCTACACGACATTTGATTCGCTCAAGAATGCGCTGCTGGTGCTGGCGACGGTTCCGTTCGCCCTGGTCGGCGGGGTGTTGGCCTTGGTGCTGTCAAATACCCACTTCAGTATTTCGGCTGCGGTCGGAGTGATCTCGACGTTGGGCGTGGCGATTCTGGGCGGCGTGTTGCTCATATCCAGGATTGAAGAGTTCCGGAAGGCTGGGCTGACTCTTCGGGACGCGGTCCGGAAGGGGGCGGATATGCAGATGCGTCCGATCCTCATGGCGACTCTGGGGGCGGCGATCGGCTTGTTGCCGGCGGCGCTGGCCACGGGTATCGGCTCTCAGGCGCAAAAACCGCTGGCCCGGGTGGTGGTCGGCGGCATGCTGACGGCGGCGTTTTTGATTTTGGTCGTGCTGCCGGTATTATATGAGCTCGCGCATCGCGGTGAAGGCGTTGACGGACAGGAAAATTGATCATTGTCAGGGAAGGAGCGTTGTGAAGATGTCTGGACGTATGTTGGTGGCGGTCAGTGGAATGGTTCTGGCCCTCAGCGGCGGGTTGACGGGAATTCTCTGGGCGGGGGAGAAGAATCCGGTCGTCCTCGTCCAGATTCCTTATGAGGCGCCGCCCAAGCAGCAGGATGTCCCCGATGTCTCGGTGCCGCCGAATACGAGCCCGCTCAGTCCTGAGGAAATGACGCGGGCGGAAGCGTTGCTTCCCCTCCTGGAAGGCAAGCAGGAGTTCTGGGCCATGGGGGAGTTCGTGCATTTGGGCGAGCCGTCGGTCCCGGCGCTGGTCAAAGGACTCGCGATGCCGAGTCCCAGAATCCGCTACAACACGATCGAGACGCTCTCGATGATGAAGGGGGTCTCCGCGGTGCCGGCTCTGCTGAGTTCGGCGAAAGACCCCAATGAATTGCCGCGGGTCCGCGAGCACGCGTTGCGCGTCGCGATTCGTCTGGACCAGTCCAAAACGCCCGAGGCCATCGAGGTGATGTCCAAGGATCCGAATCCCTCCATACGGAAAGCGGCGGCGTTCGAGTCCCGCTATGTCCGCCAGAAGGCCGTGATCCCCACGCTGATTCCGATGGTCACGGACGAGGAGCGGTTTGTGGCCTTATCGGCGTTGCACTCCCTCTGGATTCTGACCAGGCATGAAACGGAGTTCCACGACTGGGATACCTCGACGAAGCAGGATCGTCAGGCCTGGGTGGCGGAGTGGGTCGAATGGTGGGCCGGAGTGAAAGATGCGTTTGAGATTCCCGAACCGCGTCGGTCCGGAAAAAGCTCCTGATCGACGCGGCGTGGAGGAGCGGGTTGCGCGCCAAAACCGGCTTGTGTTACCTATACACGAAGGTGCAATGAGGTCCCGTTCCGCAGGGGAAGAGCGATCACGATTATGGCGATTCTGAAAATAGCTAAGCTGGGCAATCCGATTCTTCGCCGGCAGGCCGATCCCGTCGGTCCCCGTCAGATCAAGTCGGCCGAGATGCAACGCCTGATCGACGACATGCTGGAGACGATGTACGACGAGCCGGGCATCGGGTTGGCCGCTCCGCAAGTATCTCGGTCGGTGCAGCTGGTGGTGATGGCCTGCGAGGGCGACTTTCCTGAAACCGTGCTGATTAATCCGTCGATCGCCTTCTATGGGCCGCAGCAGGTGGAAAACTGGGAAGGCTGCTTGAGCGTGGACGGTCTGCGGGGAAAGGTCACCCGGCCCTCCCTCATCCGCGTGACGGCGTTGGACCGGCAGGGCAAGCCGCTGGATTTCGAAGCCACCGGACTGTTCGCCGTGTGCATTCAGCATGAGATGGATCATTTGATCGGGAAGCTGTTCCTGGACCGGATGACGAACATGTCGACGCTGACGCAACTGGCCGAATTCGACCAGTACTGGAAGAAAGATCCCGCGGCCGTCATCTGACGGGTCGGGATAGACCTGCCCCCGTGAAAACACTTCTTCGTGTGCTCCAGTATCTCAAGCCCTACCGGCTCATGGTGTTGGGGACGTTCCTCTTTGCCGGACTGACCACCGCATTCGAACTGGTTCCTGCCTGGCTGGTCAAGGTTCTCATCGACGAGGTGATCCAGGGCGAGCGGGTGCATCTGCTCGGCTGGGTGTTCGCCGGCCTGGTGTCCGCGTATGTGCTGAGAAATCTTTCCAGCTCGCTCCGCATCCGCCTCAACAACACGCTCGAGCAGCAGGTCGTGCACGATCTGCATGTGCAGGTCTTCGGCGCGTTGCAGCGGCTGTCCATCAGTTTTTTCGAAAACCGGCCGACGGGGGAAATCATGTCGCGTGTGCTCAACGATACCGAGCACATGCAGCGCATCTTCGTCGACGGCCTCGAAGGCGTCATTACGGCCGGGCTCACGCTGATCGGCATCATGGGCGTGCTCTTCTGGCTGAACTGGAAGCTCGCTCTGCTGGCGCTCCTGCCGATTCCGCTGCTTATTCTCGGCGCCATGGGTTTCACCAGGCGAGTGCACGGGTATTATCGCGACATCCGCAAAGGCTCGGCCGAACTCAATGCGCTGCTGCAAGATGCGCTGGCCGGCATCCGGGAGACGATGGGCTTCAACCGGCAGGCCTATGAACAGGACCGGTTCGGACGCAAGAGCGATCGCTGCCGGCAGGATACGCTGAAGGCCATGTATCTCTGGTCCTTCTATTCTCCGGGCATGACGCTGCTCGGGAGTCTCGGCGGGGCGCTGGTGCTCTGGTTCGGGGTCGAGGAGGTGCTGGCGAAGCACCTGTCGGTCGGCGAACTGGTCATGTTCGTGTCGTATCTGGCGCTGTTTTACGTGCCGATCAATCAGATTCATTCCGTCAACCACATGCTGCAGCATGCGCTGGCTGCCAGCGAGCGGGTCTTTGATATTCTCGATGCCGTGCCGGAGGTCCACGACCGGCCCGGCGCGACGGCTCCCGCGCACCGGCTGAGCGGGGCGGTTGCGTTCCACGACGTCGGATTTCATTACCGGACGGACGTGCCGATTTTGAAAGACATCAGCCTGTCGGTCCGGGCCGGTGAGCGGGTGGCCCTGGTTGGACCGAGCGGAGCCGGCAAGAGCACCACGCTCAAGCTGATCCCCAGGTTTTACGACGTGACGATCGGGGCGATCACGATCGACGGGTACGATCTTCGCGAACTGCCGTTGAGCTTTCTACGCAGCCAGATCGGGCTGGTGCAGCAGGAGCCCTTCCTGTTCAACGGCACGGTGCGGGAGAACATTCTCTACGGCAATCTGTCCGCGGGGCAGGAGGCGATGGAGGCGGCGGCCAGGGCGGCGCGGGCGCACGAGTTCATTGCGGCCCTGCCGGACGGTTACGACACCTGGATCGGGGAGCGGGGCGTGAAGTTGTCCGTGGGGCAGCGGCAGCGGATTTCCATCGCCCGGGTGCTGTTGAAAGATCCTCCGATCGTGCTGTTCGACGAAGCCACGTCGAACATCGACACGGAGACCGAGGTGAAAATCCGCGAAGCCTTGAACGAACTGACCAAAGGGCGGACCACGATCATCATCGCCCACCGGCTGTCCACGATTCAGGACGTGGACCGGATCGTCGTGGTCGCGCAGGGGCGGGTGGTCGAAGACGGCACGCATGACGTCTTGCTCGACAAGGGCGGCGTGTATGCGGGATTGTACGACGCGCAGTTTCAGGTCTGACGCGACGGGGCGGTTGCGGCCCGCGCGCGCAGGCCGGTATACTTTTCCACCAATTACAGAACGGTTACACATTATGGTGCTGATATACGAGAGCGATCCGTTGGACGATGAAGACGCCAGAGGGCGTTTTTACCATGTCTGTCGCGGCCGCATCATTCGCACGGAGGTCCGGCTGCCCGAAGGGCAGTCGGTGTACGAGTGCTCGACCTGCGGTATCGACCTGGAACCGGAAGACTTTTGGATCGCACGACAGAAGGGATCGGTATAGCCATGGCGGGAAGCGCAGGCCGGAAAACCGTCTCCGTCTCACGGGGACTCATGATGTTGTGCGAAACGTGCTATGACCAGGTGTATGCGGACAAGCTGCCGGATGCCAGGAACTTCGTGGCGGATCACGAAGCGTTGTTCGATACGATCTGCCTGGGTTGCACCGACATCAACCGTCCGCTGATCGACGACATGCTGGGCAGTTCAGAATAAGTTGATTGGTAGAGAGCGTTCTCGTTACTTACACTCTTTCCCGTTGAAGAACATGCAGGTCGATTCGCCGGACTTGACCTTCCAGGTCTTGATCAAGGGCATCTCTCCTTCGCCGCGCATTTCGACGACGAAATCGACCGATCCTAATATCTACAGCTTCATCTGGTAAGAATGTACAAGATCATGTACGCTATGGGCGGAGGTAGGATCTATGACTAAAATCGCATCGGTGTCCTATGTTCGGGCGCATCTGCCGGAGATGGTGGCTTCGCTAGGTAAGAAAAAGCGCGGGCGGGTTATTATCACGCGGAATGGCGCAGCTTCAGCCGTCCTCTTATCCCCTGAAGAGCTCGAAACGCTTGAGATTCTTGCAGATAAGAAGCTTATGCTCTCGCTCCTGAAAGCGGAAGAGGATGAGCGCGCTCAGCGGTTGGTCACACACGAAGACATCTTCAAATGACCTATCGCATCCTCTACACAGAGGAAGCTGCTCGCCGCATTGGCAAGCTTGACAAGGCAGTCAAAGAGCGTGTGGGTAAAGCCATCAAGAAGCTCTCGGAACAGCCTGAGTTAGGGAAACGTCTCACCGGGCTTTTGAGCGATCGCTGGTCGTATCGTGTGGGCGATTGGCGGATTCTCTACAAGGTGAAAAAGAACGAAGTCCTGATTCTGATCCTGACGGTCGGGCATCGGCGGGATGTCTACGACCTATGATGGGAGAGTCGCACGTTGTGGGGGTACGCTTCACTTCCAGAAAAAAGAGCAGTGCAAAGATTGCGAGACTCGCTGGTCGACGATAACCTAGGAATATCTTGGAGTAACGACCTGCTAATAGTTTCCTCCTGCCGCTACTTACACTCTTTCCCGTTGAAGAACATGCAGGTCGATTCGCCGGACTTGACCTTCCAGGTCTTGATCAAGGGCATCTCTCCTTCGCCGCGCATTTCGACGACGAAATCGACCAGGCCTGAAAGCGGCAGCTTGTCCATATGGAGTCGCGCGGCTTCCGGCACATCGATGTAGAACACCCCGCCAAGCTTTGAAATCAAAATGCGGTGATTGTCGGTGTCGATCTGGATGACCGGGCTGTAGTAGCTCTTGTCTTCGGCCCAGCCTTGACCGGTGACGAGCAGAGCCAGGGTTGCAGCGAGAAGTATCGTACGGATGCATGCCATGACGATTGCTCCTTCTGAAAGAGGTCGATGATGGCGGCATTATCGCATTGAAGATGGAAGAAGGGAAATATGAATTTCCGGTGCGCTGTGGGAGCTTGAATCAGAGCGTGGCGATCTGAGCAGGAGTGACCGTGCCGCTCTTGATCCAATAGGCCCGGATATCCGGTGTCTGGTGCATCAGGGAAATGAGCAGGTAGGCGGGGACGGGGAGGTTGATCTTGCCCCAATAGTCTTCGTAATCGGTGGCGATCTTGATGTCTGTGACGGACGGGCGGGCGGGATCGTGCGGGTGCGAATGGTAGACGACCTGAAGGGTGTGGCCGTTTCGCCGCATGTCTTTTTGTGCCAGGGCAAGATCCTGCGCATCCATAACGAAAGCAATCTCCGCCCGTTCGGCCGGGCTCAATCGCTCCAGATGGGCAATCTTCGCCGCATCGAAGGAGGCGAGCTGCTGAGCGCCTTCCAACGCAACTACGTTCTTGATCCGATAGACCTTGGTGACGGTGTTCCCGGTTCCGGCCAGCAGGCCGCAGCACTCGTAGGGAGCGAGTTCCTTCGCGTGGGCCACCATGTCGTCGAGGATGTGCCGGGGAATGACGAGATCTGCCACGATATCAGATGGTGCAGCTGACTGCGTAATCGAGGTTGAGATCTTTGATCTTCGGATTCGGCCCGCAGAGCGGGCAGGCCGGATCCTTCGGGCGTCCGACTTTTCTGAATTTCATGTCGAGCGCGTCGTAAATCAGCAGCTTGTCCGCGATGGTTTCACCGATGCCGAGCACTTCCTTGATCGCTTCTGACGCTTGCAGAATTCCCATCGTGCCGGCGAGCACACCCAGTACTCCGGCCTCCTGGCAGTTGGGCACCAGCCCGGCCGGCGGCGGCTCCGGATAGAGACAGCGATAGCAGGGATAGCCCTGATGCGGCTTGATGGCCGTGAGCTGGCCCTCAAAGCGGAACATACTGGCTGAGATGAGCGTCTTCTTTGCAAAGAAGCAGGCATCGTTTACCAGGAATCGTGTCGAAAAATTATCCGAGCCATCCAGTACGATGTCGTACTGAGCGATGAGCGGAATGATGTTGTCGGCATCGACCAGCTGATGGTAGGCGTTGACCGTAATCTCCGGATTGATGGCCGAGAGCATGATCTTGCCGGACTCGACCTTCGGCTTTCCGAGGGTCGCGGTCGAATGCATGACCTGCCGCTGGAGGTTCGACAGATCGACGACATCGCCGTCCACGAGTCCGATCGTACCGATGCCGGCGGCGGCCAGATACAGAGCGGCAGGTGAGCCGAGGCCGCCCGCACCGATGAGCAGCACTTTGGCGCGTTTGAGTTTGAGTTGGCCCTTACCGCCGACATCCTGCAGGATGATATGGCGGCTGTAGCGTTGAATTTCAGATTCAGACAGATCCATTGTTACTCAACCACGTTTAATTCGATGGGATCGACCACGCAGCCTTTCTTGCGGAGGCCATCCAGCGCCCGCTCGATTTCGGCGATTTCACCGGAGAGTTCCAGATCAACCCAGCCGGTGGTTTCGCGCACATCGGCGCGACGCACGTTCGTGATCACGTTGTACTCACGGCCGATCTGATACACGATCGGCTCCTTCACTTTGTCTTCTGGAAACCGCACATGAAAGCGCAAATGTGACATGATTAGCCTCCTGCAATCGCGGGGACAATGGAGACTTCATCGCCGTCTTTGAGCAGGGTCTCTTTGCCCTTAAGGAATCGAATGTCTTCCTCGTTGACATAGATGTTCACGAAGCGGCGCAATTCACCGGATTCATCGCAGAGACGCTCCTTGATTCCGGGATGGGCGCTGTTCAGCGACTCGATCATATTCGCGATGCTGCCGGCTGTTGTTTCAACTTCCCCCTGATTCTTTGTCAGCGGCCGGAGGGGGGTAGGAATGCGGACTTTAATCATGCGTCACCACCACCGTTCTTTCCCAGCTTAAAGGTTTTTTCAAAGGCCACGAGGCTTGGTTGAATGCGGGTCGGCCGTCCGACGGCGTCGATGACCGCTTCCTGTGTCTTCAATCCATTCCCCGTGATGTAGGCAACCGTCACTTCGTTCTTCTTGATCACACCCTGTTTGACCAGTTTCTTCAAGACGCCGATCGTCACGCCGCCGGCGGTCTCGGCGAAAATGCCTTCAGTCTGCGCGAGCAGCTTGATCCCGTCGACTACTTCTTCGTCGGTCACCATCTCCATGGCGCCTTTGCTCTCGGCGGTCGCCTTCAGTGCGTAGTACCCGTCGGCCGGGTTGCCGATGGCCAGCGATTTAGCGATAGTCTTGGGCTTGACCGGCTTGAAGAAATCGCGGCCGGCTTTGAACGCCGTGGAGATCGGCGAGCAGCCTTCCGCCTGGGCGCCGTTGAGCTTCGTGCGCACGTCGTCGATCAGTCCCACGTATTTCATTTCGTGCAGCCCTTTCCAGATCTTGGTCAGGAGCGAGCCCGATGCCATGGGGATGACGACCTGGTCCGGCGTCTTCCAGCCCAACTGTTCGACCGTTTCGTACGCCAGCGTTTTGGATCCTTCGGCATAGTAGGGGCGGATGTTGATGTTGACGAAGCCCCAGCCGTGCTCCCCGGCGATTTCGCTGCACAGCCGGTTCACGTCGTCGTAGTTGCCTTCGACTTCCACTACGTGGGGCTTATAGATGAGATTGCCCAGCACCTTCGCGGCTTCCAAGTCTCCCGGGATGAAGACATAGCAATGGAGATTGGCAGCTGCGGCATGGGCGGAGACGGAATTGGCCAGGTTGCCGGTTGAGGCGCAGGCGACGGTTTCAAACCCCAGCTCGCGGGCGCGCGTGAGCGCGACGGCGACCACGCGGTCTTTGAAGGAGAGCGTGGGGTGATTGACCGTATCGTTCTTGATGTACAGCTCATCCAGGCCGAGATAGGCGCCGAGATTCTTGGCCCGGACCAGCGGTGTCAATCCGGCATGGGGCCCGACGAAGTTCGTGCCCTCGACCGGAAGCAGATCGACATAGCGCCACATGCTGTGAGGACCCTCTTGGATCTTCTTGCGCGAAATCGCCTTCTTAATTTCCTCGTAGTTGTATTTCACTTCGAGGGGGCCGAAGCACATCTCACAGACGTGGATGGCTTTGGTGGGATATTCTTTCGCGCATTCCCGGCATACGAGGGCTTTCATTTTAGTCATTGCGACACCATATACGTAAAAAGTTAAACGCTACGGACGAACGGCACAGCCTGCAAAGGGATCTCCGTCATCAAACAGCTCGGTGATCGTCGGATGATCGCCGCAGAGCGCGCAGTGAGGGTTGCGCTTCACTTTGATCTCCCGGAACAGAGTCCTCTTGGCGTCAAAGTCGAGCAACCGGTCGGTCAGCGGCCGGCCGATGCCGAGGATGAGCTTCAAGGCTTCGGTCGCCTGGATCGTTCCGATGATTCCGGCCAAGACGCCGATGACGCCAGCTTCCTGGCAGGAGGCGACTAACCCCGCCGGCGGCGGCGTCTTGAACACGCAACGATAGCAGGCTGATTTCTTCGGGACAATCGTGGTCACACGGCCGTCGAATCGCAGGATGCCGCCATGCACCAACGGCTTGTCGGCGAAAAAGCAGGCATCGTTGATCAAAAACTTTGCGGTGAAATTGTCGACGCCGTCGATGATGACGTCGAACTCGCTGAAGATCTTGAGCGCGTTCCCGGCGGTCAGGCGCTCCTCGTAGGTCTTCACGACGACGTCCGGATTCAACGCGGCGATCTTTTCTTTCCCGGAGACGACTTTGGGACGGCCGACATCGGATGTGTGGTGGAGAATCTGCCGCTGCAAATTGGTGAGGTCCACCACGTCGCTGTCGATCAAACCGATGGTGCCGACGCCGGCCGCCGCCAGATAGAGCCCAGCCGGTGAACCGAGGCCTCCGGCGCCGACCAGGAGAATCTTCGACTTGGCAATCTTCTTCTGTCCTTTGCCGCCGACTTCGGGCAGAAGGATATGCCGACTGTATCGATTGATTTGCTCTTCTGTGAATTCCATATTAATCGCCGTGACGCGTGACGAGTGGTTGGTGACGAGAAACAGTGCCGGTTTTCATCGCTTGTTACGTGTCACGCGTGACTTGTCACTAGATGTTAAAATATTTCTCAATGCTGATATAGCGCTCGCCGGTGTCGCACAGGATGGTCACGACATTTTTCCCCGGCCCGAGTTCTTCGGCGACTTTCTGGGCGGCAAACACATTGGCGCCGGCTGAAATGCCGACCAACAGGCCTTCCTTCTTCGACAACTGCTTGGCCGTTTGATAGGCTTCGTCGTCCGTCACGGTGATCACGCGGTCGATGATTTTCCGGTTCAAGACTTTGGGAATGAAGCCGGCCCCGATGCCTTGAATCTTGTGGGGGCCCGGATCGCCGCCTGATAACACGGGCGAGCCGGCCGGTTCCACGGCGATCACGTTCACGTTCGGGTTCTTTTCCTTGAACAGCTCCCCGCAGCCCGTAATCGTTCCTCCCGTGCCGACAGCGGCGACGAAAGCGTCGATCTTTCCGTCCAGAGCATCCAGAATCTCCGGCGCTGTCGTCATGCGATGCATCGCCGGATTGGCCGGGTTGGAAAACTGATCCGGCATGAAATACGTCGGGTTCTGCGCCAGAATGCTTTCGGCTTCCTTGATGGACCCCTTCATGCCTTCCCAGGCGGGAGTCAGGACCAGCTGTGCGCCGTAGGATGACAGCAGGCTCGCCCGCTCCATGCTCATGCTTTCCGGCATGACCAGGATGAGTTTATAGCCGCGTACGGCCGCGACGAGGGCCAACCCGATGCCGGTATTGCCGCTGGTCGGCTCCACGATGGTGCCGCCCGGCTTCAGCTTGCCCTGCCGCTCCGCCTCATTGATCATATTGAGGCAGATGCGATCCTTGACGCTGCCGCCCGGATTGAAGAATTCCACCTTGCCGTAAATCGTGGCGGAGCCTGGTTTGGACAACCGGTTCAACCGGACGAGCGGCGTCCTGCCGATCAATTCGGTAATTTCTTTATGCATGATCATCGTCACCGGCCGCCTCCCATGTAAAAGAGGAACTCGACCTGATCGCCCTCTGCGAGGGTGGTGGTGGCGAGATGTTCCCGGTCGATCATCTTGTCGTTGACCTCGACCGCAACCATTTGCGGATCGATCTTCTTGAGTGTGAGCAAATCGAGGACGCTGCCACTCTGGATGTCCTCGGATTTCCCGTTGACCTTGACCTGCATGGATTCTCCCAAGTTGGCCTAGAGATTAAGGAATTTCAGGACGTTAACAAAGACGATCCGCCCTTGTCAAGGCAACGCGGGCCTGGCACGTTGCTTGACTTTCATTCGGCTCCCCATACACTATGCGGCCCTCTCGGAGGAGCCGTCGATGTGGAAACAAAATTTCATGTTTCGCGCCCTTGAGGCCACCCCTCTCAAGGAGTCGGAGCAGGAGCTGTTTCATGAAACCGATCCGGCAATGGATAGCGCCGGATTGCAGTTAGAGAAGTTTTTGTCCGTTTGGATTCAAGGGGAAGGCGAGGACGACAAGCCGTCGATGTATACCGGCGTGTATGTCCGCACCGCCACGCTGGATTTTCAAAAGCGGGTGGGGTTTCTTCAGCCGCTTCAGGGACGGTCGCATCAGATCAAGCAGCAGCTGACGCCCGGCCAGAAAGCATTCCTGCGCAGCTGGCTCAGCGCCCATTCGACTCAGGCGTGGGACGCATCCGACGATCATTTCCGGGATCTCTTCGAAGCCGAATAACGAGGCGGTGCTTGCCAGCCTTCTGCCAATTACTCCTCCGGTGTGTTCTCTGCCTCGCCTGCCCGGCGGGCGGCGTGATCGATTCGGTCTATGCCGCCAGCATCGAGGTGTACTACGCACCGGAAGACGAGCCGCTGACGAAACTCGCGAAGCTGTACGATCATGCCTCGCGGAATATTTATGTCGCGGTGTACGGGCTGACCTCGCCGCTGGCCGTGAAGGGGCTGGTGGAGGCGAAGAAGCGCGGCCTCGACGTGCGGGTGATTACGGATCGCGAGCGGCTCGAGGATCAGAAGCAGAAGACCGCAGTCGAGACCCTGCACCTGGCCGGCATTCCCGTGCTCGTCAATCAGCATGACGGGCTCATGCATCTCAAACAGGCGGTGATCGATGACGAGATCAACGCGTCCGGATCAATGAATCATACCGGCAGCGGAAACCGGTACAACGACGAGCGGTTGGATGTGATCCGTGATCGCGCGACGACGGCCAAGGCGCGGGAGAAGTTTCTGGCGATGTGGAACGATCGGCAGCGCTACCATCTCTGGACACCATAAATACGGGGACGCACATGGCTGACATCATCGACACAGACATTGCCGTCGTCGGGGCCGGTGGCGGGGGCGCGGTGCTGGCGCTCGCATTAGCGCAGAAGGGGATCAAGACGATCGTGCTGGAGCAGGCGCCGGGCCCGCCCCAGGGATTACGCGGAGAAATTCTTCAGCCGAACGGGCAACGGGTTCTGGATCGTCTGGGGTTGCTCAATAAGTTGCCGGTTGAGTCGGTCAGGCCGGTCCGCAAGTTTCATTTCTGCCGCGCGGGCGGAGAGCGCTTGTGCACGGTCGACTATGGCGAATTGCCCGCGCCCTACAACCACGCCGTCGTGACGCTGCCGAACGTCGCGCATCACGCCATTCTCGATGCGATTCAAGCGGAACCCTCGGTCGCCCTCTGGTACGGCACCGGCTTTACGGGTCTGGTGAGGGAGGGGACGAAGGTTACCGGCCTGACGGCGAAGCGCGGCGGGGAAGACGTTACCGTGCGCGCGAAAATCGTCGTCGGGGCCGACGGCGCATTTTCCAAAGTCCGCGAGGCCCTGGCCATACCGGCTGACGTCCACTTATACCCGCAGGGCTATCTGATCGCGATTCTGGATTCTCCGCTGCCCGTGACCGAGGCGAAATATTATGTCGGCAAAAAAACCATTCTCGGGCTGTTCCCGGCGGCGGGCGGCAAGGTCTATTGCTTCTATATGATTCCGACCGGCTCCTACGATCAGGTCAAGGCGCAGGGTCTTCCCGCGTTGCAGCAGGCCTGGATCGCCGTCGATCCCATGCTCAAGCCGCTGTTTCTGCAATTGAAGGATTGGGGCCAGACGGCCTTCATGCCGACCGGGCGTGTCCGGACGCCGACCTGGGTGGCGGACGGAGCGGTGCTGATCGGGGATGCAGCTCACGCCATGAATCCCCATGCGTCGCAAGGCCGCATGCAAGCGATGGTGGACGCGATGACTCTGGCGGATCTATTGCCGGAGTGCCTGGCGGAACAGAACTTCTCAGCTGCGAAATTGAGAGCCTATGAGGATGTCCGGCGCCCTCAGGTCACGATGCTTCAACGATTGGCGGATGAGCAGGTGCTGTTCTGGAACACCGCGAATCCCGTGATCGGGTTTCTCCGCGACCGGGTCTTCCGCACCCTGGACCGGAATCCGCGGCTGCGGTATCGCGTTCTATCGACGACCGCGGGGTTGCGGCGCACGCCGCCGTTTTCATTGATCGATCGAGTCATGGCAGCAGGATTCCTGCCGGATCCGTTTGCCAGAAATACGGCAGCAGAAATGGCGAGGTCACACGATGGTCGGGAGTGAATGGGTAATCGACGGACTGCCGGACGAGTATCTGCAGCAGTTGCGGACTTATGTAAAGGACGTGCAGCGACTCTATGGCGATGCGCTCGACGGCGTGCTGCTGTACGGCAGCGCGGTGCGCGGCGAGTTTCTGCCGGGGCGTTCGAATTTGAATGTTGTGCTGATCGTGAAATCCGCCAGGGCGGACCAGCTCAAGAAATACGGGGCTGTGCACCGCCGGTGGGCCAAGGAGCAGATCGTCGTGCCGCTGTTTGTCACGCTGGCGGATTTGCCGGCGATGTCGCTCGTGTTTCCTCTCGAATATCTCGAAATTCAGGAGCAGCACCGGCTTCTTGCCGGCCAGGATCCGTTCGTCGGATTCAAAGTCGATCAACGGCATCTGCTTGCCGAAGTGCTGCAGAGTCTGCGGGGAAACCTGTTGCGCGTCCGGCAGCGGTTCATTGAAGGCGGAGGGACCGAGGAAGCCATTACGATTCTGCTGCCCTTGTCGTTGACGGCGATTCTGCCCGTGCTGCGCGGGGTGCAACGGTTGCTGGGGCGGCCGGCGCTGTCGCAGGGCGAGCCGTTGTTGAAGGATTTCGAAACGTTTCTGTCCATCGATCTATCTGGTCTGCGGGACGCCTGGTTGCTCAAGCGGGGCCAGATTTCGCCGGGGCAGAAGGAAATTCCCCGGCTCATGGAGCGGTATCTGGAAAGTCTCGAACGGCTGGTGCAGGCGGTGGAAGCCAGGCTGGCTCAGGAGAAGGCATGAGCCGCCGGCTGAAGCGCATTACGGGCGTGGCCCTGTCATTGATCGTGCTGGCGGTCGTCATGGGAGGGGCCGCACAGGCGGCGCTCTACGATCGCCCGAAAGAACGCGCGCCTTTGCCCGGCCCGATGGGCTATGTCAGTGATCATGCCGGCGTGCTCGATGCGGAGTGGAAGGAGCGGATTCGTTCAGTCTGCCAGGATCTGGAGCGCAAGACCGGAGTCGAGATGGTGGTCGTCACCGTCCCGTCGATCAAGCCCTTTCTCTCGGCCAACGAATATGCGGCGGCGCTGTATGGCAAATGGGGGATCGGATCGGCGCAGCAGGAGCATGGAATCATGGTGCTCGTTGCTGTGGAGGAACGGCAGGCGGCGATGACGCTGGGACGCCAGATGCTTCCCATCATCACCCCGGCGATCATGACCGAGATCGGCGGCGGCACGTTGCATCCCGCGATCAGGCTCGGCCACTTCGGGGAGGGCTTGTACCGCACCGTGGTGGCGCTTGCGACTCCGGCTCAAGAAGTCCGCGTCGGCACGCTGGCCAAGCATCATTTTAAGGGAGTCGGTTTTTGGATCACGCTCTTTACCAGCCTCGGCGCCATGTCGTTTTTCTGGTGGATCAGCCGCCCGGATTTACGGCACCCTTATCGCCGCATTCAGCGGGGCGAGTATTGGGGGACGGGACAGGGCGGCTTCGGCGGCAACTGGGGCGGGTTCGGTGGCGGGACGAGCGGGGAAGGTTTTAAGTAGACAAAGGCACTATAACGAAGAAGGAGCGCAACATGGGCAAGGGACAGGACAAGAAGAAGGAAACGAAAAAGAAGCCGGCCAAGACGATGGCGGAGAAAAAAGCGGCGAAGAGAGAAAA
>CAYPOR010000015.1:21991-56197 GCA_964412445.1 uncultured Nitrospira sp. | reverse complement strand
GACCAACACCCAAATCCTCTACGTCGCCACGAACGACGCCGTCTACAAGTCCCGCGATGCCGGAGCCTCCTGGGAGCGCTTTCCAAGTTTCAGCGCACGCCGCGTGACGACAATCGGAATCGACCCGCAGTTCCCTGCCACGGTCTATGCCGGGACGATGGCCGACGCCGTTTACAAAAGTCCGGACGGTGGGCAACACTGGCTCCCCCATAACGTCGGACTCAAAGAACACGTCTCGTTCATCAACGAATTCGTGTTCGACTCCACCAACAATGAACAAATCTACATCGCCACAACTGTCGGCGTTTTTTACACCAAAGACGGCGGACGTGAATGGGAAGAGCGCATGGCGGGAATGAAGGAGGTGCACATCGTCACCTCCATCGCGATTCACCCGACCAATCCCCGCATTCTCTATGCCGGGACCACGGGCGGCGTCTATCGCTCGGAGGACGGCGCAAATTCGTGGAAGAAGATCAACAACGGACTTATTCCCGAGACAGAGCTGATGGGAGCGATGGCGCTGGGCGTCAACGCGCTGGTCTTCGATCCGGTCACGCCCGAGATCGTCTATGCCGGAACGACGAAAGGTTTGTTCCGCACCGCCAACGGGGGCACGTCATGGGAGCGGATCGGGGACGGGCTGAAGGATCCCTTTATCAGCAGCATGCTGATCAACCCGGCACAACCGTCGCAGCTCTATATCGGCGGACCGGGCGGGGTCTGGAAAAGTCTGGACAGCGGGAAAACCTGGCAGGCGATGAATGCGGGGCTCACGTCGTTGAACATCCGTTCGCTGGCCATGAGCCCCAGGAATCCGCAGGATCTCTTCGTCGGCACCAACGGCAGCGGCCTCTATCACTCGACCGACGGCGGCACGAGTTGGACGTCCATGCCGCTGAAAGCCGCCGCCGTCCGAAATTAGGGCCTCGTCGTTCGTCACTCGCGGACGAACCCCGCGTGACGAAAGACGCTTCACGCCCGTCTTAGTACCCTGTCTTCGCTCCTGCACTGCCGTGCTGATACTTGCTGCTGTAGGACAGCATCTGGTCGGACAGCGCCTTCCACTCCTCGGCCGTCATCAGGTCCTTCATCTTGAACCGCAGACCGAGAATCTTCGCAGACGTCTTCATGCGCGCATTGTTCGCCTCGTCCATCACCTTGGTGAACTCGTCGACGGTGGCGGTGTAATTGGCGCTCAGCGCGTAGAGCTGCCGGTGCGCAGTGCGTTCCTGCTCGCGGCCCGCCTTCAGTTCCGTGACGATCTCTCCGACGATGGCCTTCACCTGCGTAGCTTTGGCCGGATCTTTCACGGTCCGATCGATGAGGCCGGCCATGTCCTGCTGGCCCTTCTGCCAATAGGCATCGCCCTTGCCCGATTCCATCATCCCGTGATGGTGATGGCCCGAACAACCGCCCAATGCCAACATTCCGACCACCGACAACACCATCCAGCGCATCTTCGTCATACATACCTCCTGTAATTATTCGCAGGCTGCTCAAAAAAACCGTTCGGCAAGGCCGCAGCAAGCAAAGAGACGAGGCGTACGCTTCGGTACGTTGAGTCTCTGCGCGACGCGAGAACGCAGCCGGCGGAATTTTTCAGCAGCCTGCCAGCACTTGTGACTCGGATTCATCATACCGTATCATTCAAATTACCACTATGGCCGAACAGATTCTCCCATCGAGCGATCCGCTGCTGCACCTGCGCGAAGAGTTCCGGTCTCATTTGGAGACCTTCTATGCGCGGCTCAAACTCGCGCCGCCCTATGAAAGCGTGGAGAAAGCCATCCGGACGCTGACCACAACGGTCCACGCGCTGCCGAAGGACGAACAGGCCAGGATCGCGACCGATCCCGCCCTGCAATGGCAGCAGTTCCGCCAGGCCTTCGAAACGTCCGGCCTCGTCAAGAAACATCGCGGCATCATCGCCGGCCTCGCGCGCAACCGCCCGGCCCTCGACCTGCCTCCCGAATTCGACCACTTTTTGGGATTGTTCAGCGCGTAGCCGCTGCCCGGCCGGTCAGCGTATCCTGAAATTCCTGTTCCAGCGCGGCGAGCCGGCTGTTTTCCATGCGATAGGCCATCACGACCGTGACCAGGCCGGAAAAGATGAAAAACAGGCCGAGCGTGAGAATCCCGCCGGCCATCACGACTCCGCCGGAACTGCCGAGCCCCCCTTCCACCGCATAGCTGACGATCGTGGCCAGGGTCCCGATCGTGACGATGAGAAACCAGGCGCCGGTGAGGATCGCCGAGGCCCAGGGCGTCCGCTTCGTCATCGCCAGCACCACTGCCCCGCTGTCCGTCTGGAGATCGATCGTGGCCTTCAACGGCCAGATCCAGAGAAACGCCCAGAGCGCCGGATAGCGGGGACGAAGGAGCACGCGATTGCTCTCGATGAACAGGCGAGCCACTCCATGCCGCATCGGGAGGAGTCCCAGCTTGTCGAACCGGGCCTGGATCTGCGCGAGACCGACCGCGTCCAGCCGCGCCGCGCCGCGCCCGACCTTGCAGCCATAGCGGCTCGCCTCGGCGGAGAGCGTGCGGAAATACCAGCGGTCGCCGATCAGCAGCCCGAGAAACAACGCCCCGGCAAATAATCCTGCCAGCATCATGACGCGTACCTATCCCACAGGCGCGCCGCACGAATCAAGACGGCCTCGCGGGGCACCTTCCCTCCGCACCCGCCGGCCATGCCCGCCGGAGCGGAAATCTTCGGAAGAATCAGTTGACTCACCTCCATGACTTGGTTACAGTTACGCCGTTTGTAATCTAGGCGGGCCTCGCGCATCTCACACGGGTCCCCGCTTTTTTGTTTTTTCCCCAGATGTTTGGGTTCCACGCCAGTCTGC
The DNA here is from genome assembly GCA_964412445.1 of uncultured Nitrospira sp. Taxonomy (GTDB): domain Bacteria; phylum Nitrospirota; class Nitrospiria; order Nitrospirales; family Nitrospiraceae; genus Nitrospira_D. The sequence goes on along the minus strand of CAYPOR010000015.1, from coordinate 53,342 downwards.
AGCCGGCGGACGCGGCTCTTCCCAAGTCATGCGGGATTCGGAGGACTCATGGATTTGAAGAAAGTGGAGCGTGTCTACACGTCGTACGCCGGTGTGTACGATCAGATTTTCGGCAAAGTGTTTCATGAAGGGCGCGAATCGGCGATCCGCAATCTCAACGTGCAACCGAACGAACAAATTCTCGAAGTCGGCGTCGGCACAGGCCTCGCCCTTCCGATGTACCCCCGGCACTGCAGGATTACCGGCATCGATCTCTCCGAAGGCATGCTGGGCAAAGCGAAGGAGCGGGCGGAGATGCATCGCCTGACGCATGTCCAGCTTCATCGCATGGACGCCGGCGCCATGGAATTCGCCGACAACAGCTTCGATACCGTCGTCGCGGCCTACGTCGTCACCGCCGTGCCGGACCACCGCAAAGTCGTCAATGAAATGATCCGCGTCTGTCGTCCCGGCGGCCGCATCATCATGCTCAACCACTTCAGCAACGGCAACAAGATCATCGCCGCGATGGAGAAAGTCATCTCCCCGCTCACGAAGCATCTGGGATGGCGCACGGATCTGTCGCTGCATACGGTTCTGGAAGGCACGTCGCTGCAGGTCGCGCGCAAACAGAACGTGAACCCGCTGCGATTCTGGGCGCTCGTGGAATGTGTGAACGGAAAGCACGGGCAGGTCGTGAAGAACGGGAACGGCACCGCGGGCCATTCCAACGGCCACGTGAATGCAACCGCCCACGTCACCGAACACCGCACCGGCGGCCACTTCGCCAACGGACACTCGCACTAGACGGACATCCTTCGAGCGCGTCGCAGGCCTTTACGGTCTGCCGTCGCCCCGGGATCGCCACGACTCCCACTCCCGTCCGGGAATGATCGTCGTCCCCACCAGACAACTTCCCGCATACCGTTGCGTCATGCGATCGGCCAACAGCGTCAGCACCCGGCTGATCTGCTGATCCGGCGTCCCCAGCGCGCGGAGCACGACGCCGAATCCTTCACCGTCCTGCGCGCCGTAGACCAGGACGCGCACCGCGTTCCCGCGCAGGCTCTTCTCACCGCCGGCCGGGGTCAGATCTCCCTCCCATCGCACGGGCGCGTCGCTCGCCCGGCGCTTTTTCGAGACGGCCCAGGAGCAGGGCACGCCTGCGTCTTCGAGTTCCATCAGAAACCAGGAGGCGGTCGGCACCTCCCCCGAATGCCCCTGGAACGTCCAGCGAGCCAGCTCCGGCCGCACCTGCCCCGTCAAAATCGGGGTGGCAATCTCTTCCAGATGCGCCTCTTCGCACACCGCATAGAGTTCGCCCTGCGGGTCGAACCAGAAGCGCACGCGCCCGTCGCTGCGCTCGGCTTGAATCACGCTCAGCGCGGACGAGTCGCTGCCTTCCTGTTCGAAGATGGAAAAGTCCGTCACCCCGTTCATCACCAGCTTCGCCACCCGCACCATCCCGCGCATCTGATAGCGAATCGTCATCGACACCGTCGTGTCGGCCAGCACATCACGCCCGGACTCTTCGTCGAACAGCCGGCGCTTGGACATCTGGATGTCGGTTACATAGCCGGAACGGAAGCCGCCCGTGTGGGCCATCAGCCACCGGAGATCTTCGACCGTTTTGATTGCATGTTGCATGGCCATGGATTGTAACGCAGCCTCGTGCGAATCCACCAGAACACGATTACGGGCCTATACGGCCATACGCAATAGGTACAATCTCAGCGGCCTGCTAGGAACGCCGCCACCAGGATACCACCGGCGGAACGCGCCGGCGGCGCAATGTCGCCCGCAATTCGCAAGAGCTCTCGAATCTCAATCCCGCCTGCCGGCAGTACTCAGCGGCTGCGGAGGCCTCCTCCGGCCCCTGATTGACCATCACGAAGACACCGGACGGATTCAAATTCATCGCAATGCGCGCGAACAACGCCTGCGGAGCGAAGAACATGAGCGGCATCCGCCAGGCCAATACCGGCGCCGGCGTCACGAACGGATACCAGACCACAATCGTATCGGCCGGCTGCTCGTACTGCGCATAGTCGGCCACGACGAAGCTCGTCTGCGGCAGATCCCGCACATATCCTTGCGCATAATCGTGCCGGCTGTAGCCGTTGTAGTAAATGCGATGTCCTTCCACTTCGACGCCGGTCAGAGCCGCCGGAAGGAAAAAGGCGTGGAGCGCACGGGCATACCAGAAGTTGGACGCGCCGACATCGTGCACCACCCCGCCGACCGACCTGGGCTTACCCCAGGCCGTCCAGGCCTGATCGAGGATGTCGAGATAATCGTAGCTCTTCAGCGTCGTCTGTGCAGCGCAATGCTGTTCAAAGCGGACGTCGAACTGACGGCGCAACGAGGCGATCCGCGCCTGCTGGCTCCCGCTGAGATGAGTCAGCTGGCCGACCGGCCGCTCCTGATACAGGCCGCGCGACCACTCCAATCCCTCCCCGAGCCAGTACCAGAAAGCGTGATACCCGGACCGCAGCCGTTGCAGCAGGGAATAGCCCGGCGTAGGCGCGACCATAACCGGCAACGCCTCTTCCGCCTCCTGCGCAGGGCAATCGACTTCGGCAATCATGTACTTCTTTTCGGAGGCTCGGCATGAAAGCTGAAGAGGCAGAAGGGAAATTAGGCTCGCGCCATCTCCATCCAACGAGATCTCACACCCGTCCGTACAGTCCGGCGACACCCGACTTGACCGCGCTTTCAGGATTATGCGACGTACTGCTGTCATGCGCGCAGTCTGCCTCCAACATGTTCCCTTCGAAGGTCCCGGTGCCTTTGCGACGGCGCTGGCTGATCGGGGCGTGAGCCTCGACCGGCATCTGGTTCCCCGGGACGGGTTGCCCGGCGATGCAGGTGATCTGCTGATCGTCATGGGCGGACCGATGTCGGTGAACGATCCGGATTCATGGATCTCGGAGGAAACCGCGTTTATTCGAGCCGCCCTGCTGGCCGGCCAGCCGGTGATCGGCGTGTGCCTCGGCAGCCAGTTCATGGCGAAGGCGCTCGGCGCGGCGGTGAGACCGGGGAAGGCCCTGGAGATCGGCAAGACCCGCATTCATGTAACCGAGGACGGGAAACACGACCCGGTGTTCGGATCGTTCCCGGACACCCTCTCGGTTTTCGAATGGCACGGAGAGATATTCGACCTGCCGCAAGATTGCGTCCCCCTGGCCGGCTCCGAGATCGCTCCGCTGCAAGCGTTTCGCTTCGGGTCCCGCGCCTACGGCCTGTTGTTTCATTTAGAGATAGAGACGGACGGAATCGACGCCCTCTGTCGGGAATGCGCCTCTGATCTCGATCGGGCGCAGCTCACGGCCTCAAAGGTCGCGATCGGTTTCCTGCCCCATCTGTGGCTGTCACACCAGATCGCCGACCGGCTGATCGAACGTCTGCTGCAATCCAATCATTGATTACCGGCTCATTCCTGAAGTAGCCTAGAGGCTTCGTTCGGCCCGAAGGGGCCTCCATCTAGCAAAGGAGTGCATCGGACATGGCTGGTTTCCCGATCGAAGTCGCAACTCGCATCAAGACCCTGCCCCCGTATCTTTTTGCCGCCATCGACAAGATGAAGCAGGCGGCGATCGCCAAGGGCGTGGATATCATCAATCTGGGCATCGGCGATCCGGATTTGCCCACGCCGGCGCCGATCATCGAGAGCCTGGCGCAGGCAGCCAAGAACCCGAAGCACCATCAATATCCCTCGTATGAAGGCATGTTGTCGTTCCGCACCGCGGTGGCCGACTGGTACAAGCGCCGGTTCAACGTCACGCTGAACCCCGCCGACGAAGTGCTGACGCTGATCGGGTCGAAGGAAGGCATCGGGCACATCCATCTGGCGTTCATCGATCCGGGCGATATCGTGCTGGTGCCCAGTCCCGGCTACCCGGTCTATCCGGTCGGCACGAGCTTCTGCGGCGGGGTCTCGCACATCATGCCGCTGACCAAGGCCAACGGATTCCTGCCGGATCTGAACGCGATCCCCAAAGAGATCGCCAAAAAAGCCAAGCTGATGTGGCTGAACTCGCCCAACAATCCGACCTCCGTCATCATGACGAAAGACTACTTCAAGCGAGTGGTCGAGTTCGCGCAGGAGCATCAGGTCATCGTCTGCCACGACGCGGCCTACTCGGAAATTTATTACGACGGGAAACGCCCGGCGAGCTTCCTTGAAGTGGACGGCGCGAAAGATGTCGGCGTGGAATTCCACTCGCTCTCCAAGACCTACAACATGACCGGCTGGCGCCTCGGGTTCGCCGTCGGCAACAAGGATGTACTGGCCGGACTCGGCAAGGTGAAGAGCCAGCTGGACTCGGGCGTCTTCGAAGCAGTGCAGGCGGCCGGCATTACCGCCCTGGGTCTGGACGATTCGGTGACGGACGGGCTGCGACAGATTTATCAGGAACGGCGTGACACGCTGGTGCCGGGCCTGAAGAAGCTCGGGCTCGAGGTCGATTCTCCACCGGCGGCATTTTATATCTGGGTAACGGTGCCGAAGGGTTACACCTCCGCCTCCTTCACCGCCCACCTGCTGGAGAAAGCCGGGATCGTCACGACGCCGGGCAACGGATTCGGCGCGCCCGGTGAAGGCTACATCCGCATGACCGTCTGCACGACCAAAGAACGGCTGGCGGAAGCAGTCGAACGGATCAAAAACGCGGGATTCTGAGGGGCCGTGACTGGTCACGCGTGACGAGACTCTGATCTGAAGAATGCGGCTTGTCGCGTCACGTGTCACCTGTCACTCGTTACTGGCATGCGTGAAACCGTCTACATCGGCTTCGGATCAAACGTCGGCAACCGCCTGGATTTCTGCGACCGGGCGGTGACGCTGTTGAGCCTGCTCCCGCATTCACAGCTCACCGGCATTTCATTGCTGTACGAAACCGAGCCCGTGCACGACCATGCGCAGCCAGGGGACGGCTGGTTTCTGAACGGCGTGGTGCGGCTCGACACCGATCTCACGCCCCGCAGCCTGCTGACGGTGCTGCGCGAGATCGAGCGCGCGCTGGGACGCGACGAAGAGAACCGGTCCGGTCCCCGCACGATCGACCTGGACATTCTGTTTTACGGCGACCGGGTCATCCATGAAGCGGATCTCGTGGTGCCGCATCCCCGGCTGCACGACCGGCGGTTCGTCCTGATGCCGTTGAACGAACTCGATCCGCTTTTGATTCATCCCTCGCTTCAACGGACGGCCACGCAGTTACTCACCGACAGTACGGACCGGTCGGAAGTCCGTCTGCTCTTTCCGCAACCGTCGACGCGCTACGAGTCGCGTCCGAGCTGCGGCCCTCGTCCGGACTTATGAAAATTCTTCGAACGCCCAAAGCCATGACCGCCTGGAGCCGGCAGCTCCGCCGGGAAGGCGTGACGATCGGCTTCGTCCCGACGATGGGGGCCCTGCATGACGGCCACCGGGCGCTCATCCGTTCCGCCCGGCTGCGCTGCGATGCGCTCGTCGTCAGCATTTTCGTGAACCCGACCCAATTCGCGCCGACGGAAGACCTCGCCAAATACCCGCGCCCCATCTCCAAAGACCGCGCGCTCTGCCGGGCGGAAGGCGTCGATATCTGCTTCGAGCCAAGCGTCACGGCCATGTATCCGGAAGGGTTCGACACGGTCGTCACGGTGCCCGGCATCGCGCGGCGCTGGGAAGGCGAGCTCCGCCCGCATCACTTTGCCGGCGTCGCCACGGTGGTCACGAAGCTGTTCGGCATCGTCCGGCCGGATATCGCGGTGTTCGGGCAGAAAGATTATCAGCAGGCCGCGCTCGTGCGGCGCATGATCGACGACCTGAGCCTGGGAGTGACACTCCTCGTCCATCCCACGGTGCGCGAACGGGACGGCCTGGCGATGAGTTCACGGAACGTGTACTTGTCCGCGGCGGAGCGCGCGCTGGCGCCCATCCTCTACAAGGCGCTGTCTGCCGGAGCAACCGCTATTCGAGCAGGACTGAAAAATGAGGCGGGGATCCACACACTCATGCGCGCGACCGTCGAGCAACAGACGCCTGCGCGCATCGACTACCTCGCAGCTTGCGATCCGGAGACGTTGGAACCCTGGAACGGAACAACTTCGCGCGTCGTTCTGCTCGGCGCCGTACGACTGGGCTCCGTGCGGCTCATCGACAATCTTGTCGTGACCGCACGCACACGACCGGTTCGCGCAGGGCGTTGAGCGGCCGGACTCCGGAAGTTGACCGGCGGAACTCAGGAATAGGAATTGGGGCGGAGGCTCTGTCCCACCCAGAGGCTGAGCACGACCTGGCTGAGCCGGCGTTGTTCATCCGGCTCGAACTCCAGGAACTGTACACCGACCGACTGGGACCGCACCGAACAGACCATGGCGGTATCGACTCTGATCACTTCTTCATCGGAAGCAGGCTTGATCAGCAATTCAAGAAATGTCCCTTTGGGAAGCGACGACGCCGTCTCGAGTGTGCACCCGCCCATGGAAAGATCCGTCAAACGATGGTCGGACCTGGTCGTCTGCTCAGTCAGCACTTTCGCCAGAAACGACGCCGGCAGTCGTTTGAACTCACGGCGATCGAATGCCCGGCTGACATCCGGCGGACTGGGCCAGAACGCCCTGAACTGGGTCGTGCAGAGCTGACAGCGGAACGGGAACACCTTGAAACGGTTCAAGACTCGCTCAACCGTGCCGGCTTGATGTTTCACCCGCACGAACGGGGTTCCGCAACTGGGACAGTGGAGATCCTTCATGAATGCGCGCGCGTCTCTCCGACGCCCCGGCACAAAGGCATCACGTCGGGGGACTGTCCCTCGACCTGGGCGTCAATAATCGGTTCAATGCTCGCCGGCGAATAGGTCGGAGGCTTCACCCATTTGCCGTCCTCGCGTTTATACCCGCCGACCTTGCTGAGATTCGACCGGTGGACTTCGCGAAACACCGGCTCCATATCGATGCCGTAGGACACGGCCGTTCCGTACACCACGTAGAGCAGATCCGCCATCTCCTTGGCCAGCGCGGCCAGATTGCCGGCCGCCATCGATTCTTTCAGCTCGTCGAATTCTTCCTGAATGAGCCGGATGCGGAGGCGCCTGGTGTCCTCGCCGGCGTCCGTCGGGCTCGCCTGTACGAGGATATCGAACTTCCGGTGAAACTCTTCGACCATCGACTGTTCGTCCGTCATCAGCACTCCTTATTCGCCGTCGAACGGCAGCGTCCGGCGCGGCACCAGCTCGGCCGGCGCCAATTGCGGAATGTCTTTTTCCGACGCCACCCCGAGCTCTTTGAACCGGCGCGCCGCCGGGAGAATTCTCGTTTCCAGCGAACCGACCGCCCGGTTATAGGCCGACACACTCTTGCCCAGCGCCTGCCCGACATCGTTCACATGCTCGGCCAGCACCGCCATGCGCTCGTAGAGATCCTTCCCCAGCCGTCCGGCTTCCTCCGCATGGGCGTTCATCTGTTCCTGCCGCCAGCCGTACCCCACGGCGCGCAGGAGCGCGATCAGCGTGGTCGGCGTGGCGAGCACGACGCCGCGCGTAAACCCTTCCTCGATCAGACGCGGATCATGGTCCAACGCCGCGCCGAGAAATTGCTCGCCGGGGAGGAACAGCACCACAAACTCGGGGGCGCGCTCGAACTGCGTCCAATAGGCTTTGAGCGACAACTCATCCATCCGACTGCGCACCTGCGCGGCATGCCGCCGCAGGGCTTCGATCCGGTGCGGATCGTCCGGCGCTTCATGCGCGTCCAGATACGCGGCCAGGACCGTCTTCGCATCGACGATGATCTGCCGTCCGCCCGGCAGCCGCACCACCATGTCGGGCCGGAACCGCCGGTCCTCTCCGGTCACGCTTTCCTGCTCGAAAAAGTCGCAATGATCGACCATCCCGGCCAGCTCGGCCACCCGCTTCAGCGTGATCTCGCCCCACTGACCGCGAACGGTCGGGGCGCGCAACGCCTTGACCAGATTGCCGGTCTCCTGCTGCAGGCGTTGATGGGACTCCGCCAGCGATTTCAGGTGCTGATCCAAGCCGCCATACGCCGATTGGCGGGATTGTTCGAGCAACCGCATCTGTTCATCGTAGCGCTGCAGCGAATCATGGAGCGGCTTCACGAGTCCATCGATCGCCTGCTGCCGTTGCGACAATTCGCCTTCGGCCTTGGCCTGCAGCGTCTCGAACGACACCCGGGCCAGATTCAAGAAGGCCTGATTGTTTTTGGTGAGCGCATCGTTCGAGAGCGCCTGGAACGATTCGAGCAACTGCTGGCGGGATTGTTCGACGAGTTGTTTTTGTTCGGCGACGTGCTTCAGCGCTTCTTCCGTACGCACTTCGGCTGAGGCCCGCGCCTGCTGTGCCGTCGCCAGGTCCGCCCGGAGCTGCGCCCCTTCCAGGCGATCCTGCTCCAGCTGCCGGCGCAACTCCGCCTCCAGCGACTCCGCCCGTTCGGCCCGCGCACTCAATTCGACCGTCTGCTGCTGAAGCCGACGCGAGACTCGACCGGCGCCGATCACCCAGCCGGCGAACGCACCGAGAGCGAGACCGATCAGAATTTCCAGTAATACTGCGGCCGTATCCATTACCTGTTCCCCTCCGTCTTTGGACGAACGGCATCCTTACGGACAGAGAATCTATAATTTTGAATCAATTAGGAAGAAAATCGATCGGAGCCTACGAAATGCGGTCACAAAGGTCAAGCGCAGAAAAGTCCTAATGTCGTTCGGCCCTATTGCCCTCACCTATGGGACGGACCTTCCTCAGCAGCAGAATCATCGCGCCTGCACTCCCGGCGCCGCACGACTCCCCCGGCCGCATCCAGATCGACAACCTCACCATCGCGCAGAAAGGTCGCAATCCCCGGGATATTGGCCACCGCCGGCAACCCGTATTCGCGGGCGATGATGGCGCCGTGCGACAGGGTCCCGCCCATCTCGACGACGAGTCCCGCCGCAATTCCGAACAGCGGCGCCATCCCTGGGTCGATCACGGGTGCGACGAGGATGTCACCGGGCGTCACCTTCTTCCAGTCTCCGACCGTCCGGATGATCCGCGCCGGGCCTATCGCCAGACCGGCGCTGATCGGCACGCCCCGCCACGCTACAACATCCGGCGAGAAATCCGCTGATGTTTCCTCCGCTCCATCAATCAGTTGATCCGGCGCGACCGTCGCGAGGTCGCGGATTCTCGTCTGCCTGCGCGACTGCACAAGGGCGCGCCAATCGCGAGCCTCCAGATTGAGCAGGGACAGCTGTTCCTCCACGCGGATAAAGAAAATATCCTCCGCCTGATCGAGCAGGCCGCGCTCCGTCAGTACGGCGCCGGCACGCAAGAGCAGCCGTCGTGTCGCCCCCGCGTAGTACATCAGATGATGCCGGTTGGCTTCCCGCAACGCATAGAACCGGCAGAGCCGCCGGTACCACCAGGAAAAGACCACCCAGCGAAGCGGGCCGCACCGGGTCCGAATGTCCGCGCAGCCCTGCTCGCGCACCGTCCGTTGCCTCGCGGCAATGTCAGCGGGCGATGGTGCGGCAGGTGCCAGAACCTGATGCCGCAGCACATCCAGCACGATGTCCGGCTGATCTTCAAACCGCGGGGACATAATGTCCGACTCACCCAGCCCCCGATGCCCGTAGTCGAGCAGATACCGTTCGAACAGGCGGGAAAACTCCGTCCCGCCGAACAGGCGGCCGGCCGCCCGCGCATCCCAGTCCCTGCTCTCGAACACGTGTCGGACCGGAGCCTCGCGACGCGCCACCTCGACCAATTCAGCCAGCCTGACGATCTGCAGGGCGCTGATGGCTTGCGCCTGCCCCTGGAGCGCCGCATTGAGCAGCCCGCGCCAATCCTCTCCCAACCATCGCGGCAACAGATAGCCTAGAACCTGCAAACATTGCGTCACGCCGCCGGCGATGCCGAAGGTCATTTCCCGCCGGAGAAATTCTTTGTTCAAGGCTCCGATCCGTTCACAGACCTGGACCAGCGTCAGCGCCTGCACGTCGTCGGGATGGTTCTCCGCCCCCATCCGCTTCATGTCGGCAAACCAGCGCTCCGACCGGCTGGCCGCCAGACGGATCCACCAGGCAACCAGCGCTCCAGCACGAAGCAACGCCCAAGGACTGAGCCGTTCGATGGGAAGCGGCCGGGAGACCGTGTGCCCCCCCATATGCTCGGCCAGCGTCGAAGGATCGCCGCGCAGTTGTTCGATCAGCGCATACATCAGACTGACATTCAAATAGGGACGGCCCCGATAGATGCGAACCGATGACATGCCGGGAGGGATCCGGCACCCCAGCCGCCGGTACGGCCCCATGAGAAACAAATCCATAAACTGTTCGAGAAATGAAATCCCGAGCGGGCTGGGCACTTCCGGCATCGTCTCTTTGAAATTGGTGCGGGACCATTCACAGACGACCGGCGGCGGTGAAGCCTGTACCGGAGTGATCGTGACGGGCCTGGCCTGCAACAGCCAGAGCCCCTGCCCGTCGATGGCCCATTCGATGTCGACAGGCCGATGCAGCGCCATCTCCACTCGCTTTCCCATCCGAGCCAGCGCCTCAAGCTCGTCGTCCATGAGCGGCGGTTGCTCACGCTCGGATGGCGCCAGTTCCTGATCGCATACCCCGGAGGCCCCCAACCGTATGGCCCGCGCTTTGTTCGCAATCACCCGCTCGCGTACTTCGGCGCGTGAGGTCGAGCCGTTCCAGTGCAAGGTGAACTGATCCGGAGTCATCGTCCCGTCGACCAGCCCCGCGGCAAGACCCGGCACAGCATTCACCACCATTTGATCGGTACGCCCCGTGACCGGATGAATCGTATACAGCACGCCGGCCGCACAGGCTTCTAGCACCGGCTGAATCACGACCGCCATCGCCGGCGGGTGATCGCTCCATCCGACCCGCTCGTAATACGCCGCCACTTGCTCGTCCCAGAGCGACGCCCAGACTGCCCGCACGGCTGTCTCCAGTTGATCTCCTCCATCAACTCCCAGCACGGTGTGGTACAGCCCGGCGAAGCTGGCGCGGGTGTCATCTTCGTTGGTCGCAGAGGAGCGCACCGCCCACCGTTGACCGGCCGGCCTCCGCAATGTCGCAAGATGCCGCGTGACTTCTGTGACGCAGGCGCCTGAGAGACGGCCCTGTTGAATCCGCCGCCGGCAGCCGTCGAGGATCGAAGCACGGACCGCCCCCTGAGCCTCACGTACCTGCCTCCAGAGCGCGTCCGGATCCATCTGCTGCTCACGCAGGAACTGCTGGTACGCACCGGTCGTGAGACACAGTCCGGGAGGCACGGGGAAGCCCCGGGCAATCAGGCCCGTCAAACCCGCGGCTTTTCCTCCGGCCAGGAGTCGATCATCGCACGCATCGAGAAAGAGCACGAGTGGAGAAAGCATGACGCGGATACTAACTAGAGTGCGAGCAGAAGGTAAAGATCGTTCACGTTGGTGCCGGTGGGACCTGTCACAATGTGACTCTTGAGCGCGCGAAGCGCCGGGTAGGTATCGTGTCGCGCGAGCGCGCGGCGGAGATCAATCTGTTTCCGCCCGGCGAGCGCGAGAGTGGCTCCGGACACTACGGCACCGGCCGCGGCGGTCGGCCCGTCGGTACCGTCTGTGCCGACGGCGGCAATCCACGTCTTTTGAAGACCGGCCAGTTCACAGGCTGCCGCCGCGGCGAACTCCTGCGCGCGCCCTCCCCGGCCTCGCCCTGAGACCGTGACGGTCGTTTCTCCTCCGGCTACCAGGCAGTAGGGCCGCCGGATGATTCCTGTTCCTGCAGCCAGGCGCTTCGCCAATGACGCGAAGGCCCTTCCGGCCGCGGATGCTTCGCCGATGATCGGCGTCTCGACCAGAATCGTTCGTAGTCCCGCTCGCGTGGCCGCCTCCGTGGCCGCCACGACCGCCGTCCCGTTATTCCCGATGATCTCATGTTGCACGCGCCGGAACCGCGCCGCACCCGGTTTCGGCGTCTCACGGGCCTCGCCGCGCTCCCCGCGCTCAAGATGGCGGCGGATCGACGCCGGCGCCTTCGTCCAGATCCGATACGTTCTCATGATGGCGATCGCATCGCGATAGGTTGACGGATCGGGAGCGGTCGGGCCGGATCCGATGGCCGTCCATTCATCCCCGATCACATCCGAAAGCATCAGCGTGACAATTCGCGCGCGGGTGGCTTCGGCAAGTCGCCCTCCCTTGATCGTCGAGAGATGCTTTCTGACTGTATTGATTTCTTGAATGGTCGCGCCGCTTCTCAGGAGCATCTGCGTGAGCCTCTGTTTGTCGGCCAGGCTCACACCCTCGACCGGGGCAGGGATCAAACTGGATGCTCCGCCGGAAAGCAGAACGATGAGCAGGTCGCGCGGGCCTAATTCCTCCACCCGGGCGCGCAGTTGTTCAGCCGCGTTCCGTCCGGCCCGATCCGGAACCGGATGACCGGCTTCGATCACGGTGAGGCGTGTGGTGGGAAGCGTATGTCCCGTTTTGACCACGATGAGCCCGCTGTCGAGGTACGGACCCAACACCCGTTCGAGCACTTGTGCCATACGCGCGGAGGCTTTCCCCGCTCCGACCGCGACAACCCGATCGAATGATCGCAGGTCATAGCTGCGGCGGCCTATACAAAGGCGATGGCCGGCTCGATGCACGTGGGTGAGCATCGCGTGAGCCGGATCCGCCGCCTGCAATCCCGCTCCGATCACACGTTGCAGAAGGGATCGGGCAGATGATGCCGGCAGCGTCAGGGACATGGACGTTACGGAGTCTTCGCCTGCTTGAAACAGCGGCTCGGGCAGGTTTGCCTGGGAACCCTGATTTGATAGGTACCCTGCGGCAGTACATCTTTCTTAAACTCGGGATTCAGCATCTTCAATTCAAGGAAATACGTCCCGTATTCCTCGGCGATCGAGGTAAGCGCGCGTTGCGATTCTTTCACGTACACCGTGACCGTCTCGGTTTCCAACGGCACATAGAGATCCTTCTTGCTCAGCCCCAGATATTTCTCCGGCTGTGAATAGATCTCTTTCGCGGCGATGATCCGCGGCACATAGCGCATGGTTTCACGCGGACCGTGCATCTTCCAATAGTCGGTGATTTTCTGTTCCTTGAGCAGCTTGCGTACCCGCTCTTCACCGGCATTGTAGGAGGCCATGGCCAGGAACCAATCGTTCTGCTGGAAATCTTTGAGATACTTCAGGTACTTGACCGCGGCCTCGGTCGACATTTCGAGGTTGCGGCGTTCGTCGAGCACGGAGTCGCTCTTGAGGCGATAGCGTTTCCCGGTGGACGGAATGAATTGCCAGGGACCGGAGGCTTTGGCCTTGGAATACGCGGCGGCAATGCACTTGCTCTCGACCAACAACATATACTTCAGATCGTCGGGCAGCCCCGCGTCGGCCAGCTGCTTTTCAGCCGTGGGGAAGCACCGTCCGGTGCGCTTCGCCAGAATGATACTTTCGCCCTGATCCTCCAGAAATTGATAGAACTCATATTCGATGCGCTCTCTGACCTGCCAGTTGTCCAGCGGCACCGGCACTCCGCCGAATGTAATTTTGTCGGGCAATTTGAACGAACTCAGGAAGTACCGTTCCCCTTCCCGCTTGATCTCCGGGAGAATGACCAATCGATCTTCCGGCTCAGGCTGCCCTTCCAGCGGCTCCGGGAGAATAAGATCGCGTAAACCCGATTCCGGTTTTGCCGTCTCTTTGCCTTCCGGATGATCGTGGCCGGGCTCAGCGGACACCTGTCCTGCTCCCGCCATGAGAAGCCCTGCAAGGACCCAATATGCGATTCGTGCACCGGACTCAGCCATCCGCAATACTCCTCTGTTATCCTTGACATACAACCGAGCGATCGGGTCATGCTAACAGCAAGGCCACACCCCGGCAAGCACGAATGACTTCTCATTCATGCTACAGTACCCACGCTATGCGCTCACTCACCGTCTTGAATCAAGCGATCACCGATTGCGCGGCCTGTCCCCGCCTGGTGACCTACCGCGAGGCCGTCGCGCGCACGAAGCGCCGACAGTATCTTGAATGGACCTACTGGGGAAAGCCGATCCCCGGATTCGGCGACCCGAAGGCCGAACTCTATGTACTCGGGCTGGCACCGGCTGCGCACGGGGGAAATCGAACAGGCCGCGTGTTCACCGGCGACCGGAGCGGCGACTGGCTCTACGAGGCGCTCCATCATTTCGGATTCGCCAACCAGGCCGGCTCGACCCATCGCGACGACGGCTTGTCTCTGACAAACTGTTACATCGGCGCAACGGTCCGTTGCGCGCCTCCCGGAAATAAACCGTCGCCCGATGAGTTTGAACAGTGCAGCCGGTTCTTGCGTGACGAATTGCGGCTGCTCACGCAAACACGCGTCGTCATCACGCTCGGGAAGATCGCCTTCGATCATTACCTGAAAACGTGTCGTGCAGGGGGACGCTCCATCCCCTCACCGGTTCCCAGGTTCGGACACGGCGTCACGTACCGGCTGCCGTGGGGAGTCCTACTGCTCGGTTCCTACCACCCCAGCCAGCAGAATACCTTTACCGGGAAGCTGACCCGACCGATGTTCCATGCGGTCTTCGCGCAGGCGCGCCGTGCACTCGACCGTCCGCATTCGACCGTCTAGCCTCAGGGCTACTTCTTATTCTGCGCTTCCCAGTCCGCCAAAAACTTCTTGAGCCCGATATCCGTGAGCGGATGCTTGATCATCTGTTGATAGATGCTGAACGGCATCGTACAGATATGCCCGCCGGCCAATGCGGCCTCGACGACATGCTGCGGGTGCCGGACGCTGGCGACCAGGACGAAGGTCTTAAAGTCATAATTCTTATAAATCGTGAGGATCTGTCGAATCAGCTCCATCCCGTTCGAGCTGATATCGTCGAGCCGCCCGATGAAGGGCGAGACGCACCAGGCGCCGGCTTTTGCCGCCAGCAAAGCTTGCGTCGGCGAGAAGCACAGCGTCACGTTCACCTTGATGCCTTCGGCAGCCAGACGCTTGGTGGCTTTGAGCCCCTCTGCAATGAGCGGGACTTTCACCACGATGTTCTTGTGAATCTTCGCCAGCTCTTTCCCTTCTTTCACCATGGCATCAGCCTCAATACTCACGACTTCGGCGCTGATCGGACCATCGACAATGTTGCAGATCTCCACCAACATGTCCTTGAAGCTGCGGCCTTCCTTCGCGACAAGCGAGGGATTCGTCGTGACCCCGTCGAGCAAACCCAGGCTGGCCGCTTCTTGAATTTCTTTCACATTCGCCGTATCGAGATAGAATTTCATGGGAACATCCTTTCGTGACCGAATTGATATCTTTCGTCGGACTGCTCATCTCATTTTAGGGAGAACTCGCGTGCCGTGCAATCCGACCAGCCGGTTTGACAGCTTTCCGGACGGGGGTTAGAATTTGCCCGTCAACCAAGCCGGGCATCATCCGTTGTGTATTGCATCCGAGGAGGAATTCACCGATGCGTCTTTCCGCCGTGCTCTTGTTCAGCTGCCTGGCCCTGACCGCCTGCAGCTCCAGCAATCCCTATCTGGAAGCCTCGCTCAGGCCGGCGGAACTCCAGGGAAAAGACAAAGCCTGGTTCGAAAAAAACTGGGGCGCGCCGGACGGCAAAGCCGCTCGTTTCTTCGGCGGTGAAACCTGGACGTATTACCGTATCGCCGGTGGAAAATCCGGCCCCCCTCTGTTCAACTTTTCCCCGAATCAATGTCAGATTCTGCTGAAGTTCGACAAAGAAGAAAAACTGTCAGACTATAGTTACTCCGGCTGCTAGACTGTTCGCTGCCGCTGAAACTTCTCCGCGCATTCCTGACTGCAAAAGCAATTAGTCAGGTTTCCGACTCGATGTACGACTGCCGTTTTTCTCGGAACAAATACCCCGCAGACCGGATCTTGAACCATGTGATCTCCATCGAGCGGCGGTCCCGCCGGTCTTCCACTCTGCTTGGAACTGCGATAGACGCCCTTCAGCAGTACAAAGAGCGCGACCAGTAATCCGAAAATCAGAAAAAGTCTATACATTGTAGGTGCCAATCAGATTGACCACAATCCTATGTAACCACTTCAAAACTGTCAAGGCAACTTGATCGGACAAGGGACATGCTCATCGTTCAGATAGTGGGCAAACGACCTATTAATCATAGGGCCAAAAAGGACTATTGCCCTCTGTATCCAGTACTTCAGAAGGATATGCTTCCATTTTGACAAGTGTTAGAGTGCGTCTATGAAGACATGCGATAAATGCCGCGGTTCAATGTTGCCAGAGCGGGCGGTGGATTTGGACGCAGGGCTTGCGATCACAGTGTTTGCGTGCTTGAATTGTGGTCGGAGAAAAGCAGCGGACCAGGAACCACGGCCCATCACGGCAAGACATTGACCGTTTATGGCAGAACCAAAACCACTGACGTACGATGAGCGGAAGGCTGCCGAGGCGGCGTTCGTCGGCGCACCGTCGGATCCAAACTGGACTGATGCGGCTCAATTGCTCTATGCAAGACTTTCAGCGACCGTTCAGGCTCGCTCGAAAGAAACGAGCGGTGTGTCGATCGGCCCGGCGATGCATGGCGGAAGCACCTCTCACCGATGAAACCCGCTGTGATCAAGCTGGCCGCCGTTCCCCGGACTGCCGTGTTGTGCTGTCCCTCCTGCTATCGGATGATCAGCTATACACGCGATCAACTCGTCGTTTCCTGCCATGCCTGCGGCCGTAGCTTTCCGCAATCCGCTCCTTCGTCGAATTAGCCCGCGATATTCCACTCTCGCATCCGCCGGTCTCCGTCATCACGGCCCGCCGTTGCGCAGACATTCCCGCGTCTGTTATCCGGAAGTGCTGCCGAGTGAAAGAAGCGGAGAGCGCGAGAGGCGTCGACAACGGCTCAAAAACCCGTTACTTCAGGCCGAGCACATCCATCATGTCATAGAGTCCCGGGGGTTGACGCACCACCCACCGCGCCGCGCGCAGCGCACCGCGCGCAAAGGTGTCGCGGCTGCTGGCACGATGCGTCACCTCGATACGTTCCCCCATCCCGCCGAAGAGCACGGTGTGATCTCCGACAATGTCGCCGGCCCGGATGGTTTGAATGCCGATTTCCTGCTTTGTCCGCTCTCCGATCATGCCTTTTCTGGCATAGACGCCGACCTGATCCAGGTCACGATTGACGGCGCGCGCAAGAACTTCGGCGATTTTCAGCGCAGTGCCGCTGGGAGCATCCTTTTTAAGACGATGATGCGCTTCGATCACTTCAATGTCGTAGTCGTCTCCCAACGTTTTGGCCATCTCCCCGATCACTTTGTAAATCAGATTGACGCCCACGCTCATGTTCGGAGACAGCACGCAGGGAACCTGTCGCGCAAGCGCCTTGATCTCTTCGAGGTGGGATGACGTCAATCCGGTGGTGCCGATGACCATGGCCCGGCGATGCTGCGCGACGATGCGAAAATGTTCGAGCGTCGCCTCCGGAGCCGAGAAATCGATGACGACTTCACCGCGGTCCATCAAGGCGGCCAGATCGCTGGTAATGGCCACGCCGGCGCGCCCGGATCCGGACGTTTCACCGGCATCGTCGCCGATGGCATGATGCCCGCTTCCCTCGATCGCCCCAGCCAAGGTCAGCGCCGTCGAATCCCGCACCAGGGCCACCAGCCGGCAACCCATCCGTCCCGCCGCTCCTGCCACCACAACTTTAATCATGACCTGGTTTGATCCTCCTGAGCCATGCGCTAGATAAATCGGCCCTCGTTCATCACTTGCATCAGCTTGTCCCGATTGTCTTTACCCATCGAACAGAGCGGCAGGCGAAGCTCGGGGTCGATCTTTCCCATCATCCCCAAGGCCTCCTTCACGGGAATCGGATTCGTTTCATAGAACAACGCGGCGAACAAGGGCGACAGCTGGAAATGAATCCGCCGGGCTTCCTCAATGTTTCCCACGGCAAAGGCCTTGACCATATTCGCCATCTCGGTCGGAGCGATATTGGCCGTCACAGTAATCACCCCTTTCCCGCCGACCGCCATCATCGGCAGCGTCATCGCATCGTCGCCGGCCAACACCGCCAGGCGGTCGCCGCAGGTTTGCACGATATCCGACGCCTGCTGAATCACTCCGCTACCCTCTTTCACTCCCACGATGTTCCGAATCACGGCCAATCTGGCAATCGTCGCCGGCAGCATATTCACACCGGTCCGCCCGGGAATGTTGTACAACACCAGCGGCAGATCGACTGCCTCCGCAATTGCCTTATAGTGGAGATATAAGCCTTCCTGCGTCGGCTTGTTGTAGTACGGCGTAATGAGCAGGGCGGCGTCAGCTCCGGCCTGCTTGGCATGCTTCGTGAGGGAGATGGCTTCATCCGTACTATTGGAACCGGTCCCCGCCATTACCGGGACCCGACGGCGAACCACTTCCACGGTCAGCTCGATCACACGATTATGCTCCTCGTGTGACAGAGTGGCGGACTCGCCGGTGGTCCCGCAGGGCACGATGCCGTTCGTGCCCTTAGCGATCTGCCACTCAATGAGGTCGCCCAGCGCCCGCTCGTCGACTTTGCCTTTTCGAAAGGGCGTCACGATCGCGACATGAGAACCGGTCAACATAAAGGCTCCTTCTCAAGGTACGGCACTCTGAATAGAGTCCGCCCTTGCCTACTGCAAAAACGCCGGGATCGTCTCGCGCTTCACCAGATCCTCGTAGGTTTCACGCTCGCGGATGACGTGGATCTCGCCGCCCTTCACCAGAACCTCCGGCACTCGCGGCCGGGAGTTGTAGTTCGAGGCCATGACGAATCCATACGCCCCCGCGCTCATCACCGCCAGCAACTCTCCGGGTTTCACCGAGGCCAACAGGCGATCCTTGGCGAGAAAATCTCCCGACTCGCAAACCGGGCCGACGATATCCACCTGCTGCTTAGCCCGATGCCCGGCTTCTTCGTTGACCGGCTTGATCTCATGATAGGCGCCGTACAGGCTGGGCCGGATCAGATCGTTCATCGCGGCATCGACGATGACGAAGCTCTTGGCTTCGCCTTCTTTCAGATACAAGGCTTTGGTCACCAGGATGCCGGCGTTCCCGACGATGACCCGTCCTGGCTCCATCACTAGGGTCAGACCGAGATCGCTGATGATCGGTGAAATGGCGTCCGCCAAATCCTGGGGCAACGGAGGCTTTTCCTCGGAATAGGTAATCCCCAACCCGCCGCCGATGTTCAGATACCGGATATTGATGCCCTGGGCTTTCAGCGTCCCGATCAGCCCGACGACTTTTTTCAACGAATCAACGAACGGGGTCACTTCGGTGAGCTGGGACCCGATATGGGCGTGGACCCCGACCACCTCGATATGGCTCAGCGAGGCGGCCATCTTGTACTCTTCCAACGCGCGGTCGGCGGCAATGCCGAACTTGCTCTTCTTCATGCCCGTCGAAATATACGGATGCGTCTTGGGATCGACATCCGGATTGATCCGTAGCGCGATACGGGCCTTCTTGCCGATGGACGCCGCGACTTCGTTGATCGCCCGGATCTCCGCCGACGACTCGACGTTAAACATGAGAATGTCGGCCTTCAAGGCCTCGGCAATTTCGCCGGGGTCTTTCCCCACTCCGGCAAAGACGATCTTGGTCGGCGGCACCCCCGCCTTGAGCGCGCGGAACAATTCACCGCCCGACACGATATCGACTCCGCTGCCCTCTTTGGCCATCAATCGCAGGATGGCCAGATTTGAATTGGCCTTCATGGCGAAGGCCACGATATGCGGAATGTTCTTAAAGGCCCCGTCATACGCATGGAAGTGCCGGATCAAGGTCGCGTGACTGTAGATGTAGCACGGCGTTCCGACTTCCTTGGCAATGCGGCTCACCGGAACCTGTTCGCAGTAGAATTCCCCCTGGCGATATTCGAAATTATGCATCGCGACAATCCTCGTTCAATAATGTGAGACCGGCCGCCGTCGGCTGTTGCCCGTCCCTCCGGACTCTTCCCCCGGCTATCTTGTTCCGACCGGCCGTAACGGCGGCAATTCTTCGTCCTGTCCTTTCGGCTCCACCGGCTCTGCCGGAACCGAATCACCTGGCGCATTGTCCGCCGGCTGTACCGCGCCGGACCTCTGCATCTGCGCCTTCTGCCTGGTGATCGTCGTATTGACGCCCACATCCTCCGGCGCAATCGGAGGCCCCACGACACCGCATGCAGCGACCGCGGTCGACAGGGTGAAGCCGACACCAATCCAAACGTAGTTCGACAGCCTCATGCCAGCAACTTCGCCAGCTCTTTCAGCCGGCGGACGACCTGCACCCTGGCAGTCCCGCCGATCTGCGCCTTCCGGTCGATGGCTCCCTGCACCGTCAGCCGCTGCAGCACGGACTTCTCGAAACGCGGCGAAAAGACGCCGAGTTCTTTGACCGTGAGGTCGGAGAGTTCCCGTCCGACATCCAACGCCCACCGGACGATCCGGCCGGTGATCGCATGCGCTTCTCTGAATGGTACACCCCTGGTCACTAAATAGTCAGCCAGCTCCGTCGCCAGCATCCCGCCGCCCGTCAGGGCGCGGGTCAGCGCGGCCCGGTCTACTTTGAGCCTGCGCATCAACTCCGTCATGACTTCGACGCAGTCTTGCGTCGTCGCGAGTGCGTCGAACAGCGCCGGCTTGTCTTCCTGCAGATCGCGGTTGTAGCTCAGCGGCAAGGCTTTCAGCGTCGTCAGCAATCCGATGAGATGGCCGTAGACGCGGCCGGTCTTCCCGCGCACCAGCTCGGGCACATCGGGATTCTTTTTCTGCGGCATCATGCTGCTGCCGGTACAGAATCCGTCCGGCAAATCGACGAAATGAAATTCCTGCGTTGCCCAGATGATGAGTTCTTCGCTCATCCGCGACAGATGCATCATGATGATCGCCAATGCCGATGCCACTTCAATCATGAAATCGCGGTCGGACACCGCGTCGAGACTGTTCTGCGTCACCGCGGGAAAATCCAACAGCTCGGCGGTGTAGAGCCGGTCCACCGGATAGTTCGATCCCGCCAGCGCCCCGGACCCCAGCGGCATCACGTTGACCCGGGTCCATGCATCCGCCAGACGCGCGCTGTCCCGCAGAAACATTTCCACATACGCGAGCAGATGATGGGCCAGCAGGACGGGTTGCGCGCGCTGCAAATGCGTGTAGCCCGGCATC
This sequence comes from uncultured Nitrospira sp., assembly GCA_964412445.1. GTDB lineage: Bacteria > Nitrospirota > Nitrospiria > Nitrospirales > Nitrospiraceae > Nitrospira_D. Next base: position 32,216 of record CAYPOR010000015.1, on the reverse strand, counting down.
GGGACATCGAGGTGTTCCGTGGCCTGCTTCACCAGCACCCGTTGAAATTCCGTGAGCCTCGTGATCAGCACCGTGAGCTGATCGCGGACGTAGAGCCGCGCGTCGAGCGCCACCTGATCGTTCCGGCTGCGGCCCGTATGCAATTTGCCGCCGACCGGGCCGATCAACTCGGTCAACCGGCGTTCGATCGCCATATGAATATCTTCGTCTTCCGGCAGAAACGTGAACCGCTCCCGCTCCAGTTCGTGCTGCACCAGCTGCAACCCGCGGACGATCGTCGCGGTCTCGCGGCGGGTGAGCACCCCGGCCTTGGCCAGCGTCCGGCAATGGGCGATGCTGCCGCGGATATCCTGCGCATAGAGCCGCTTATCCACCGCAATCGATCGCGAGAACGCTTCCACCAAACGGTCGGTGGGCTCGCGAAACCGCCCCGCCCACGCTTTGCTCGGCTTGCCTGTCCCTGCTTTGCCGGATTTCCGACTGGCCATTACGACTTTGCTTTCCGTCTCTGCGCCCGGATTTTCAGACGCAAGGCGTTCAACCGAATGAAGCCCTCGGCATCCTTCTGGTTATACACGTCGTCCTCTTCGAACGTCGCAATATCCAGCCGGTACAGCGAGTTCTTTGACTTGCGGCCCGCCAGCGTACAACTGCCCTTGTAGAGCTTGACGCGCGCGGTCCCCGACACATCCTTCTGCGCTTCGTCGATTGCCGTCTGGATCATTTCCCGTTCCGGGCTGAACCAGTATCCATTGTAAATCAGATCAGCGAACCGCGGGATCAGACTGTCGCGGAAGTGCAGCACTTCACGATCCATCGTCAGCGATTCGAGTCCGCGATGCGCGACATGCAGGATCGTTCCGCCGGGTGTTTCATACACGCCGCGCGACTTCATCCCGACGTAGCGATTCTCGACCAGATCGACCCGGCCGATTCCGTGCGCCCCGCCCAGTTGATTGAGATGCGCCAGCAACTTGGCCGGACTCATCCGCTTGCCGTCGACGGCGACCGGATTGCCCCGCTCGTACTCGACTTCCACTTCCAGCGGCTTGTTGGGCGCCTTCTCTGGTGAGACTGTCATCTGGAAAATTTCATCCGGCGGCGACTTCCAGGGATCTTCGAGAATACCGCCCTCGTAGCTCACATGGAACAGATTCAGATCCATGCTGTACGGCTTGGCTTTCGTGGCCGTCACGGGAATCCCGTGCTTATCGGCATACTCGATACACTCCCGCCGGGACCGGAGCGTCCACTCGCGCCAGGGCGCGATAATCTTGAGGCCGGGGGCCAGCGCCTGGTAGGTCAACTCGAAACGGACCTGATCGTTCCCTTTTCCGGTTGCCCCGTGAGACACGGCCTCAGCGCCTTCCTGGAGCGCAATTTCGGCCTGGCGGCGGGCAATGAGCGGACGGGCGATCGACGTTCCCAGGAGATAGCAGCCTTCGTACATCGCATTCCCGCGCAACATCGGAAACACGTAGTCCTTCACGAAGGTTTCGCGCAGATCTTCGACGTAGACTTTTTTTACACCGAGCTTCTTGGCTTTCGCCTTGATCGCCTGCAGATCTTCGCCCTGGCCGAGATCGGCGCAGAAGGCGATGATTTCCGCGTGATAGGTTTCCTGCAACCATTTGAGGATGACCGACGTATCGAGTCCGCCGGAATAGGCCAGCACTACTTTCTTAACGGGTTGTGGTTTCATGATGAACGCTTATGCCCTGCCTTTCTTCTGAGTCAGCAACTGAACCAAAATCGCTTTCTGCATGTGCAGCCGGTTTTCCGCCTGATCGATAATGACGGACTGCTTTCCATCCAGCACCTCGGCGGTAATTTCTTCTCCGCGATGCGCCGGCAGGCAATGCATGACGATGACATCGGATTTCGCCTTCTGCAGCAAACGCCCGTTCAACTGATAGGGCGCGAGCGTGCGCAATCGACGCGCCTGTTCCCGTTCGCGCCCCATACTGATCCATACATCGGTATACAGGACATCGGCATCTTTCACGGCAATCTGCGGATCGACTCCCACCTCAATATCCGATCCATTGCGGGCCGCTTCCAAGCGGGCCCGGTCCACCACATGCTGATCCGGCTGGTAGCCGACCGGGCACCCCAGCGCGATGTGCATTCCCACTTTCGCAGCCGCTTCAATCAATGAATTAGCCACGTTGTTCCCGTCGCCGATATAGGCAAGCTTCACCCCTTTGAGGCGCCCCTTCTTTTCCTTGATCGTCATCAAATCAGAGAGCGCCTGACAGGGATGGCTCAGATCGGTCAATCCGTTGATCACCGGCATCGTGGCTTCAGCCGCCCACTCCTGCACGATGCCGTGATCGTAGGTGCGGATGACAATCCCGTCGAGATAGCGGGACAGCACCCGCGCGGTATCCGCCACGCTCTCGCCCCGCGAGAGTTGGATGTCGGCGATGGGCAGGACCATCGCATGGCCGCCCAACTGATTCATCCCGGCTTCGAACGACACCCTGGTCCGCGTCGACGGCTTCTGAAAGAGCAGCCCGAGCGTCTTTCCCTCCAACAGAGAATGCGAAGCCCCCCGCTGCAACTTCGCCTTCAATTCCGTCGCCAGCCGCAGTAACGCATCGATCTGACGACGCGGCATGGTCGCCACATCCAGCAAATCTTTTGCGAACGCACCGGACCGTTGCTTCGACGCGCGTGGGGTTGCCATATCAGTGCGGATGATCCTTTTCCGCCATCGTCCGTTGATTGAAAATCGACGACAGCGTCTCCAGGACGCGATCGATTTCCGCTTGCGAAATGATCAACGGCGGCACAAAGCGCAGTACCCGCTCGCTGGTGGCATTCACCAGCACGCCGCGGGTCAAACAATCCGCGACCACTGCCTTCGCGTCGATTTCCACTTCCAAGCCCTGTAACAAGCCCAGCCCGCGGACGTCCCGCACCGCGCGATGGCGGTCTTTGAAGTCGGCCAACCCTTTGGCCAGGTAGTCTCCCATACGCCGAGCCTGTTCAAGCACCCGGCCTTCGATCAGGATCCGACAGACCGCAAGCCCCGCGGCGCAGGCCAAGGGATTGCCGCCGAACGTCGATGCATGCGATCCGGCCGTGAAGACCGCCGCAACCGCCTCTTTGGCCAGACAGGCGCCGATCGGCATCCCGCCGCCGAGCCCCTTGGCAAGCGTCATGATGTCGGGCTCCACACCCAGCTGCTCATAGGCGAACAACGTCCCGGTCCGCCCCATTCCCGTCTGGACTTCGTCGAAAATCAGGAGAATATCTTTCTGCGTGCAGAGTTCCCGCAGATTCTTCAGATAGGCCGGATCGGCGACATGCACCCCCCCCTCACCTTGGATCGGCTCCAGCATGATCGCGGCGGTCTTGTCCGTCACGAGCGATTCGATCGCCGCAAAATCGTTGAACGGCGCATACACAAACCCCGGGACGAGCGGCTCAAAGCCCTTCTGCACCTTGTCCTGACCGGTGGCGGTGAGGGTCGCCATCGTCCGGCCGTGAAAGGAATTCTTCATCGTGATGATCTCGAACCGGTTCGCGCCGTGCTTCTCATGCCCGTAGCGCCGCGCCAGCTTGATCGCCGCTTCATTCGCCTCCGCGCCGCTGTTGCAGAAAAAGACCCGGTCGGCGCACGAGTGATCGACCAGCATTTGCGCGAGTCTGACCTGCGGCTCGGTGTAGTAGAGGTTCGAGACATGGATCAGCTGCGCCGCCTGACGCTGAATCGCTTGCACCAGATCCGGATGGCCATGGCCCAGGATGTTGACCGCGATGCCACCGACAAAATCGATGTACTCCCGGCCTTCCATGTCATAAACCTTGGCCCCACGCCCCCGCACGATTGAAATCGGCTGGCGCGCATAGGTTTGCATCAAATACTTGGCGGCGTAATCTTTCAGTTCCTCTGTCGGCATAATAGACGTATCCCCTCAAGAAAGAAGGGGAAAGCTAGCACAGGGTTGACTCGAAATCAATAATGACGACGCGGAAATTGAGGGGGGCGCCGGTGGGCTGTCCCGAGGATCAGACCGGGAAGCACGGGACTCACTCCTTGCTCCCCGGATCAATCCGAGCCCCTCGGCCAGTTCCTCGCAATAAGGCCTCAGCCCCGATGCCCGAGTGTGATAAGCTGCGTTTCCATGAAAGCCTGTCAGCACTGTCGGCAACAAAATTCTGAAGACGCCAACTTCTGTGCTCAATGCGGCCGTGCGCTCGCTGCGACTTCCCCTACGGACTCGGCCGGAAGCACAACCGCCGATGCACCACCCGAAGCAGCTCCCCATGCACCCATGGCATCCGACCAAGATCTCTGGCGACAGTTCGTCGGCCCGAAGGCCGATTATTACCTCGAACAGTTCAAAAAGTTTTCCTCGGACGGACAACCTAAATTTGCCCTCAGTTGGAACTGGCCCGCCTTCCTGTATATTTCATTCCTCTGGTTCCTCTATCGAAAGATGTACCTGCACGCCTTTGTATACGCCATCGGCCCGATGGCCTCGACCTACATCACCGGCGACATGACCGTCGGCCTGGTGTGGAGCATCATGGCCGGCGCCACGGCCAACTATCTGTACTACTGGCATTGCAAGGAAGAGATCGAGGAAATCAAGAAAGCGGGAAAACTCAATCCATCGGTGCAGGAAGCCGCCTTGAAGGAAGCCGGTGGGGTCCAGCCATATGTCATCTACGTGGGAATTGTCCTCTATGTGATCGCACTGGCCGGCGTCGCCAAGATGATCGAGGAGGGACAACTGGACGGGGACAAGATCCCGACACGTCCGGCGAAACCTGCTTCGAGCGTCTCAACCTAGTTCTTCCGAGCGAAACGCCCGGTCGTTTCCGTCACCCTCTTCCCTTCTGCCACTCCATCCACGCCTGGAACCATTGAAAATCCTGTTCGTATGCCGCACCTCCCGCATCGGCCGCTTCCTGTCGCTGTTCCAGCTGGGTAAAGGTGCGCGGCCAGTTTTTCTGCCACCAGGACTTGAGCTCGTCAGGCGAATAGGGCTGGCCATTGGGATTCAGAATGCCGGCGGCCGCGCAGAGCGGCGCAACCAGCGGCCAGTAGCGGTCCTTCCCCAACCCGAGACTGCGGAAATGCTCGCGCAACAGAAAGACGACCCACAGTTCGGCGCTGTGCTTCTTGTTATGTTTGAACGGCTGGGTCTGGCGCAGCGGCACGGGATCGAAGGCCTTGACGATCGAGGTATAGTCCGGCCCACCGTAGGTCCCTGCGGCTTCGGCGATGCCTTCGACGATATTCGCCAGCTCCAGCTCCGTGACCGGCGACGGACTGAGGCCTTTCCCCTGAAACGCGTCGGCCAAGGGGCCGGGTGCCGTGAGTAATTCGATGAGCGGCTTCAGCTCCCGCAAGCGAAGGGCTGCCGCTTTCAGAATGTGTTCCGATTCAAGCCAGTAGTCCGGATCGTTCTTCGTCAACCGTTCGCAGCCCGGCGGAGGCAGCACGGTCGGCACCCAATAGCGCATGAGCACGAACAGGACATAGTCGGCCTGCGCACCGATCTGGGCAATACGGTCGAGATGGCTTCCCGCTTGAATGGCGGTGAAGAAGGCCTGGGCCCGCTCCAGGACCGCCAGTCGCGCACCCATCCCGCACCACCAGGCTTCGAGCGCGGACCAATTCATGTTCATATCAGCTGCCGGAGAAACCGTCATGGGGCGTCTGTTCCTGCACGAAACGAATCGAGCGGCATGGTACTGCCGGTCCCGGATGAAAGCAACGGCTTGACTTGACCGGCCGATCCAGTATTCTTGCTGACACGCACCTGGTGTCTTGAGAAAAGGAGATGACTATGGCTCGCTTGGTCCTGCTGCGTCACGGTGAATCGCAATGGAATCTGGAAAACCGGTTCACCGGCTGGGTCGATGTCCCGCTGTCCCCGCGCGGCATCCAGGAAGCCAAGAATGCCGGCGACAAGCTGCGCGGCTTCACGTTCAACCGGGCATTTACCTCGGTGCTGGCCCGGGCCAATGAAACCTTGCGCCTGGCGCTTGAGGGCATCGGCCAAACGACTATTCCGATCGAGAAAGACAAAGCCTTGAACGAGCGGATGTACGGAGAATTGCAGGGGCTGAACAAGGCCGAGACGGCCAAGAAGTACGGCGACGAGCAGGTCAAGATCTGGCGCCGGAGCTTTGACGTGCGCCCGCCGGGCGGAGAAAGTCTGAAGGATACGGCGGAGCGGGTGCTCCCCTACTATGAAAGCAGGATCAGGCCCTACCTCCTGAAGGACGAAACGATTCTGATCGCCGCCCACGGCAACAGCCTGCGCGCGCTGGTCATGGAATTGGAGCAGCTCACGAAGGAACAGGTGTTGGAACTCAACATCCCCACCGGCGCGCCGCTCCTGTACGAACTCGACAAGAACGGAAAGGTGTTGTCTCACCGATACCTGTAGAGCACCGCGTTTGAGGCAGGGATCTACCTGACGTCGTCGAGGAGTGCCGCATACTGATCGACCGGGGCATAGTCGATCAGGAGCATTAACAGCTTTGGCCGGTCGTCGGACGACACGACCCCCAGGTCTTCCAACAGCGTCGCAGCTTCCGCGCTGAGCCCCATCGGGTTCAACCGGTCGTCCATCAGCCGCGCGTAGTACTTCCGCCGTTCCTCGAGTTCCTGCCGGTAGGCGCCCCAGCCCTCCAAACCGAATATCCCCGGAGACCATTGCGCGGTCACAGATTCGAACAGGAGCCCGCCGATCAACGCCCGATACTTCTGAAGAATGTGGGCCTCGACCGCGGCCAGGATCCAATAGAGATTCAACGACAGGATTTCCCGCGCGAGATGACGGGCCTGAGATTCGGTGACTTCAATTCCATATTCCTGGATCTGATCGGCCGTGATGGGTTTCGGAAGAGCGGCAAAAAGTCCGCTCGCAGCATCTTTCGGTGTCATGGTGAACTGATCTCCCGCAAACAAGTCGAGGATGATCCGGCGAGGGTACTGCACCTGCGGTTCGACTCTCAAGCGCCTTGTTCGAGTCAAAACGCTATGCTATTGTCCGCCCATGTACACACCAACGTTTGCGCACATGTATTCACGCCGCCTGATCAGGATATTCACGCTGGCGCTCCTGTTCTGGACGGTGGTCTCCCCCATGCCGGCACATGCGGATGAAAACCGGTGGGGATTCGGTTCGGATCTCGGACTCACGACCGGCACAGTCGACGGGACCGTCTTCGCGCTCGGATTCAATGTCGACTATTATGCCGACCGCAATTTTTCCTTCGGCCCCATGATGCAGATCAGCCCGACGGGGAATCTGTTCCAGATCGCCTTTGCCGGAGTCGGGAAATACCATCTCCGGTTGAACAACGGCATCAATCTCGTGCCCTTCACGGGAATCGGCCTGATCCATGCCGACCTGGATCGCGGCACCGGCCCGGCCCAAATCAATCGCAACGACACCAGCTGGTACATTCCCATCGGTCTCTCACTCGAGTATCAAGTCATCCACAATATCGCGCTGTCCTCCACATTGATGGTGAATCTCCACGACATCAATCTCCAGCCTTCCCTGCCCGAGAAAGACCGGACCAGCATCAGCCTGATGTTCGGTTTTCGTTGGGGACCCTAGACCAGCCGTCTTCCGTCCACGACACACATCACCCAACAGCGCAAACCGCCGGATGCCGGATAACGCCGCTACCCATATCGGTTGAATAGGATGCGGGGAACTAGGCGGCTTTCGCCGGCTGCCATCGCAGACCGACGTTGAGCAATTCCTGCAGCAAATCTTTGTAGCTGTAGTCGGCTCTCTCGGCAGAATCGGCGAAGTCTTCCTCGTGCGCAATCTGCGGGTTGGGATTCGCCTCTAGCACGTAGACTTTCCCCTCTCCATCCATCCGCACATCGATCCGCGCATACCCACTCAGGCCGAGCGCACGATACACCCGTTTGGCGAGATGCTGAATCTCCTCCGCCTTGCCGGCCGGGAGATTCTTCGCCTCTTCGGATGTGATGCCGTACTTGTCCTGGTACTTCCGGCTCCACTTGACGCGCTGGGTGGCGATTCGCCTGGCATCATCGGGAAGCTTGTCCATGATCAGTTCCCACACGGGCAACACTTGTAGGTGACCGTTGCCCAGGACCCCCACATAAAACTCGCGCCCCTCGATGTACCGCTCGACCAGAGCCCCGGTGCCGATGCTCTGATGAATGAAGGTTACGCGCTCTTTGAGTTTCTCATCGTCCTCCACGATCGAGGCCTGCGAGATCCCCAACGACGCCTCTTCGCTGATGGACTTGACGATGAGCGGGAAGGCCAGATCTTTGGGACGTTTGACGCTCCGTCCCTGCGGGACCACGATGAATTCCGGATAGGGAATCCGGTGATAGGACAGCACTTTCTTGGTCAGCGCTTTGTCGCGCGCCAGCATGAGTCCGCGCGGATTGCAGCCGGTATAGGGCACGTGCAGCAACTCGAGATAGGACACCACATTCTGGTCATACACCGACACGCCGTCGAATTCTTCGAGCAGATTGAAGGCGATGTGCGGACGCCAGTCTTCGATCGCCGTCCGGATCACCCCCAAATCGCTTCGCACTCCCAGCGGGCGCACGTCGTGACCCAGTGTTCTGAGCGTCGACACTACGTCGTATTCGGTTTTCCATCCGACCTTGCTCAAATCATGGCCGTTGAGTTGATCGGGAGGGACGAGATCTTCATGCATCAGCACGAGAATCCTCAGCCGCCTCATAACGCCACCCGATGCCGGCCGCTGCGCAGATAATTCATCGTGTGCACCGTCAGTAGAATGGTGAAGTCCAGCTTGGCCTGCTCCTCCGCCATCGACAGGCGAAGATCCAACTGGCGGCACCGTTCGATCATGTCTTCCAGAACCTGGTCAATCGTGTACTGATACTCTCCGGTCCAACTGGCGACCTTGCGGCGCACTTCCCGGCGAAACCGGTTGAGAAAGGCCGCGGCGCCGGGCTTCCCAGGCTGCGCCGCTCCTTCTGCAAACAGCCGCTTGAGGTCGGGGTCGTAGAGGAGAGAATGTTCCACGCCATAGTGCGCGCGCTTCTGCTCATAATGTTCGCGTAACGTCTTCTTGAGGCTGGGAAGCGGATCGATCTCGTCGGTGGCCACAACGGTCGGCTCGACCTCGGCCAATTCCTGCATCAAGGCATCGACGTATTTCAATTTTTTCAGCACCGGCCATCCGCGATACCGTTCATGCCACGTCGAGTCCGGCGTCAACCACACGGCAAAGGTCTCGGCGAAATCTTCGTCCGGATGGCTCTGGGCGTACCAGACATCGAGATGCCGGACGAAGCTCCGGCTGTACGGTCTGGGACTGTAGTACTTGGGATAGGCCTGCGAGGATTTGCCGAAGATCGCCTGCCTCGTGCGTCGCCGGCGGATCCGATAAGCATTCTCAATCGCATGCCCGGCTTCGTGCCGCAGAATCCGCAGACACCAGTCAGGCGTCCCGCCTTCAACTTCCAGCATCTGCGCCGACTCCAGTTTGGCCAGGCGCGGGTGCGCCAGGTAGAACGGGATTGCAATGCCCGGTATGCCGTCCGGAGTAAACCATTCGTTCGACAGCCAATAGTGCGGCCGGAACCGCAGCCGCCGGGATTCCAATTCGCGATCCAACTCGGCGATGGGCCCTTCCAGAAAGCTGCCCTTGATGTCCAGATTGAGCCGCCCCATGGGCAAATCCAACAGCTGGTCATCCGACCAGCTGACCCATTCAGGATCAAGCAGTTGGTGCGTGTGATGTTTGGATATTTCCAGAGACGATCGATGCATCGCGCAACCGTTTCACACGTTCTCGACGAATTGTTCCCGCCACTTGAGAAACTATAGCACCCGAAGTGGATTTCGTCGGGCGCCGGCCGTCAAACCTTCCGGGTTCGGGGGAAAAGCGGAATATTTTGTCACCGCGCGTACAAGAATGGACTGCGGCGCGCGCATGCAGAAAAGCTTTACCGAAGATGAGGCAATCGGGCCGCCAAATGAGGCATCGCGTCGTAAATGTGATCGACCACCGACCGCACATAGGCCCGGGCCTGCGCGTCGTTCTGTTTCCAATCCGGCAACGCCTCGTGCACGTCAAGAATCGGTTCATCCCGCCCGAAACAGATTTGATTGAAGAGAGGAACTGCCAATCCAAACGAACGCCGCAGCGCTTCTTGGTGATCGCGCAACGATTGTGTGAGCTTCCGTTGAATGTGACCGGCCGGATCAGCACCACGCTC
>CAYPOR010000015.1:0-21891 GCA_964412445.1 uncultured Nitrospira sp. | reverse complement strand
GCAACGATTGTGTGAGCTTCCGTTGAATGTGACCGGCCGGATCAGCACCACGCTCCAGGAGCAGGGCACGCACGAAAGGATGGATCAATTGAGGTGTGGCCTCGATTCCGGCGGAGCCAACGAAATCCCCCCTTTGCGAACCAAGATGCTGCTTGAGCGCATACTCCGCCGTCAGGCTCCGAAAAATGTTGCCTGTGCAGACAAAAAGAACCGACCTCGCTGAACGATCCGCTCTCACGCTTTCTCTCCGTGCTCCATCGACAGGCGCGCAATCGAGCAGGTACAATCGCACCATGTCCTCGCCGCCCGTCTCAGTCGCCCCCCTCGTCAAGTTGGACGAGGAGACAGACAAGCTTCAGACCCGCCTCTGCCGGCTGGTCGGCCAAGCCATTGCCGACTATCGGCTGATCGAAGACGGAGACAAGATCATGGTCTGCCTGTCGGGCGGAAAGGACAGTTACGGGTTGCTCGATATCCTGCTCGTCCTGCAACGGCGTGCTCCGGTCCGATTTGATCTTGTTGCGGTCAATCTGGATCAAAAGCAGCCGGGGTTCCCTGCCCACATTCTACCGGAGTATTTGAAAGGCCGGGGCATTCCATTTCACATTGAAACGCGCGACACCTACTCCATCGTGAAGCGGCTGATCCCTGAGGGCCAAACGACCTGCTCGCTCTGCTCGCGGCTGAGACGCGGACACCTCTATCGCATTGCCTCCGAGTTAGGCGCCACCAAGATCGCCCTCGGTCACCACCGTGACGATATCAATGAAACGCTGTTTCTGAATCTACTCTATACAGGCAAACTCAAGGCCATGCCGCCCAAACTCCGTTCAAAAGATGGCCGGCATCTTGTCATTCGCCCGCTTGCCTTTGTGAAGGAAATAGATCTCGCCCGTTATGCGGAGCTCCGGGGGTTTCCGATCATTCCCTGCGATTTGTGCGGCTCTCAAGAGGATCTGAAGCGGAAGGAGGTGAAAACGTTTCTCCGCCAGTGGGAGGCACGTTCGCCGGGCTGCGCCGACAGCATCGCAGCGGCGATCGCAAACGTCGCTCCGGCGCTGCTCATGGACCAACGCCTCTTTGATTTTCAGACGCTTCGCACGGCTCCGGAACATACCGGGGAAGGTGACCTGTGGTTGGATGCTGAGGTGCACCCGCTGCAATAGCACCGCCGATGCACCTACGCCTCGTCGGGAACCGACTTAGCTTTGGCAAGGTCGACGGATGAGTACTTCGCGGGATTCGGACGATACGCACCGATCAGAGCCGCCGCTGTGGTCGATGGGACTGGCGGTGATCGTCATTCTCGCTGCCCCCTTGCTCCTGTACTCACAGGCGCCATCAGGCCCGTTACGCACGGGCGATACCATTTTCTCCCAGGGCCAGCAGGAGGTACGCATCTCTACTCCCCTATCAATGTCGGGGAAAAACCTGCGCGATACCTGCCTGCTCGACCCCGATAATCCGTTGATTATTTTAGAACTGCCGCACGAAGACCTGGACAGCGATATCCTCGCCACCGTACAAGGCAATCCCGGCACCGAATGGCCGTTCTGCCCGCTCCATGCGCAGATACTCATCAAACCTCACCAGACGTTTCAGAAACCTGATCTCTGGGATGCACCACGGCGCCTGTTGACCGGTCTTTTCCGGAGCTGACATCAGGACTTGCTAGGGCTTCAGCTTCGATACGAACTGTTTCCGAAACTTGGCCACCTTCGGGCTGACAACAAATTGGCAGTACCCTTGAAGCGGATTTCTGGCGAAATATTCTTGATGGTATCGTTCGGCCTCAAACCACGTTGTCGCAGCAACAATCTCGGTCACGATCGGGTTCGGATACGTACCTTGGGCTGCGACCGCCGCTTTAACCGTTTCGGCCACCTGTCGCTGCTCGGGCGAATGGTAGAAAATGACGGAACGATACTGCGTGCCTTCGTCGTTACCCTGTCGATTCAACGTCGTAGGATCGTGGATCGCAAAAAAGATTTCGATCAACTCCCGGCAAGAGATGGCCGCGGGATCATAGGTAACACGTACCGCTTCGGCATGCCCCGTCCTCCCGCCACACACCGCCTCATACGAAGGATTTTCAACGACGCCGCCGATGTAACCAGACTCGACCGAAACGACGCCCTTGATTTGGTCATAGACCGCTTCCAGACACCAGAAGCATCCTCCGGCCAGCGTGATGACTTCGTTTCCAGCGCTCATCGCGTCACCGCACTCCCTTCGTACCTCTGTTGTCTGCTTCCCTCACGCTCGCTTGGCTTCATGACTGCACGACTATCAGGTACGCTAGTCGTCTTCTTCCTCTTCAATATCCTCAATGCCCTCATAACTCATTTCAGGAAATGCCGCGGTAGCCTTTTCACAGGCGGTTTCTATCATTTCCTCGGCATCTTCGGCCGAATCAGCGCTGACCAAGAACTTGACTGTGATCGCATACCGTTGCTCCACTCCACACTCCTTTCGGTTCCCCTGCAAAAATGAAAAGGCTGAGAACGAGGCCGCGAAGGGACCCTCCGTTTCATCCTGTCTATTGGTCGTACTTTGTTACAGCGAGAGGGAGCCTGTCAATCGGTAGTCCCCCTCATAGCGCGCTTCCAGCCTGCACTGGAAACTACCGTGAGAGCATTCCTTGAGAGGAATGGTTCCACCTGGAAGCTGTCTCTTTAAAAATCTGGTATGGGGCGGGAAAATCCTGCGGGTATGGTGATTGCGCTCGAAACTTGAGGATACGGACGATCAGACCTGCTGTTCCTGCTCCAGTCTGCTGATAAGGTCGGTGATTTTAGCTTGCTCTCCCGGTCTGATGCGTGTGAAGGCTAATCCAAAGGTCTTTCCCTCTATCCAGCGAATCGTCGCCTCATCGATCATGATCGGCCAATCAAGGTCTGGAATATGGAGGCGACATTCAAACTTTTCCCCATGACTGACAACCGTGTCACTCTCGATCTTGCACCCTCCGATCGAGAGATCAAGCGTTCGCCCATTCCCCTCATTCCGCCCACCCAAAAAAGTGCTTCGAAACTGAGTCGTAAAGCGAGGTTGGATCCGACGCTCATCGGGTCTCGACAAGACCGTCCCCTCTGGCTTCTTGCCAGGCTTGCCTAGCGCAACCATTCTTTTTATCGATGGAATTGGCATATCGAGAAACTGTGTGCTCGCATAACGAAATACATACGCATGTGAGGCGTCCCTCATCAGGTCAGACGGAGGACGCCTCACATGCCGGCAACTCACTCCTACTGCTTGCTCTGAAGCAGCATATGTCCACGACGATTCTGCTGATAACATGACTCGGCATGATCGAAGCAAAACGGCTGCTCTTTTCCGAACGACACGATCGCGACCTGTTTGGGATTGATCCCGGTCTCAAGGAGGTACGTCTTTGCTGCCTTTGCCCGCTTGTCTCCCAACACCATGTTGTAATCGGTTGTTCCCCGTTCGTCACAATGGCCTTCAATTTTCAAGACCGCACCGGGGTGATCCTTCAGCCAGCTCGCATCGCGATTCAGTGCTTCCATGGCGGCATCGGATACGGTCCACTGATCATATCCAAAGAACACATCCTGGAGACCTGCTTCGATCGCCGCCTTCTCTTCCTTCGTCAACTCGGCACGCCGTCGTGTAGTGACATCGGAAGGATTCAATGAGGCGCGATAGCCACTTTGAGCCAATCGTTCTTCGTCAGGGCTCTGAGAAAATCCTCTGAGCTCCCCTGATGCCCCGCCGCGACTCATGCCCGGGAAGCTGGGATTCACACCCTCTCCATTCCAATTCTTCGATTTATCTGACTTATCTGCTTGCGCCGCCGTGATATCTCCATCGGACTGAAGCCATTTCATGCTGCAACCCTGGCTCACGATCACGATCAGCCCCAACAAGACGATGCTACCCATAGGTACATTTCTTCCCGTCATACAATTCTCCCTCAGTTAGTAAATCCTATCGCGATGCAATCGTCCTCCCCCTCTCGTCGAACGCGCATCAACCTTCGGTTCTTCAAGAGGCTTTCGCATCCCTACGCGGTGACGACCAAGGCAAATCGTTAGAACAACTATAGCACCAGGCTCAGATTTGTCTTGCCGGTGAAGGACTCTCCCGACCGCTCCTTAAAAAGGTGACAAGAGACGCATAGGAAATTCCCGCCACTTGGCTCAAGATTCCTGTGCCGCAACCAGAATGGCGATTATAAGCTATTGAAAAACTGAGTGGATTAGCCTGAAGGAGAGTGCATTGAATGGAAACAGCGTCGAACACACAAAGGACAGCACACCAGTCTACCCCTCTCTTTGGTAAGCTGTCCCCTGCTGATTATCTGGGACTATCGAGAGGGTTTTCGCTCTGACCACCGAACAGGCCGCATGACCGCTCCCAGCCCAGCAACAGCACAGATGAGCACCAACATGGCCAACCCTACGGCAAGAAGAAAACCCGCCCTCACATCGTGCAATACAGGAGCCATTGCTTTTCCCTCCCTGTTGAACCGACTAGCCGCACCACCATCCGCATCGGCAATACCAGGCGCTCATGGGCTCATCCTTGTAAAGAATCCGACCGCAGCAGGGGCAAGCCCGTGTCCACCGAGGCCGAGCTGATGCTGTGATCCTGACAGGACACCGTTCCCCACACCTTCCTCTTCGGAAAAAACCAGCCATGGGACAAGCCCTCATCCCAACTGTTTTTATTTTAGGTGATAGCCAGTCAGAATTCTATTCCCCTTTGGCGGGAGAACAGAACGAAACACGTTGGGAAGGAGAATAAACCGGCAGAACGACTTGATATAGCGATTTTTCAATCGCTTAGATTACTGCCACCCAGAACCACTATACCGTGTGGTGCGCCCGGCAGGAATTGAACCTGCGACCTACGGGTTCGAAGCCCGGCGCTCTATCCAACTGAGCTACGGGCGCATCTATTATTTCAATCACTTCTCAGGCGGAATTGTCAAGAATCGGAAAGGCACCGGACCCGAATCTCTAGGCGACACAAACCTTCGCCAGCCCCTAGATACAGGAAAGAATCGCATCGACGATTTGATTGACGGAGCGGCCATCCGTCGGAATGACATGGTCGGCGGCCGCCTGGTATTGAGGGTTTCGCGCAGCCAGAACTTCTTCAATCTCCTCAACAAATGTTTTCGTACCTGTCAACGAGGGGCGCTGGGTATCAGATCCGATACGCGACACAATCGTCGCCACTGACGCCGTCAGCCAAAAAAGTGTGCCCGTTTTTTTCAGGCACTCCGCATTCTGCGGACGAAGAATCGCGCCACCACCGGTGTCGATGATCAATCCATCCTGTGCGGAGAAATCCTGGCAGACGGTCGACTCAAGATCACGAAAATGATCCCAGCCATGCTGTGCGACTATTTCAGGAACTGTCCGCCCCGCCCGCCGGACGATTTCCGCATCGGTGGAGACCACGGGCCGTCCAAGCCGCGCAGCCAGCACTTTTCCGACCGTGCTCTTCCCGGTCCCGCGATATCCGATTAACACGATGTTCATCGGAAGCGAGACTCCAATACGGCGCGCATCACATCCGCGGGAGCGGCCTGACCGGTCCACAGCTCAAATTGTGCGACGGCTTGATGCAGAAACATTTCCAGCCCAGGGATCGTGACACATCCTGCCTGCCTGGCATCCTTGAGCAACCGTGTGTCGCGCGGATTATAAACAATATCCATGACCGCAAGCCCAGGATTCAACAGCGCGGCTGGAACGCAGGACGCCTCCGTCTTCGGAGACATGCCGATCGGCGTGCAATGAACAAGCACCTGCGCGTCAGGCAGCATCTGAGCCAGGGACACTTCGTCCAAATGGGCATCTACCACCACCAGATTCGTTTTGGAGCGAAGATCGTTTGCCAATATCGAACGCTCGTTCCCGTCCACTCCCAGCAGCGTTAATCCTGCGACCCCGGCCTCTCCGGCGATTGCAAATGCAATCGCTCGAGCAGCGCCCCCCGATCCCAGGATGGTCACGCGTTTTCCTGCGAGGGAGCCGATACCGCCACGGAGTGCGCGCAACGCCCCGGTGGCATCCGTGTTGTATCCGCTCAACTTCCCCTGGTTCGCAACAATCGTATTGATGGCCCC
Source organism: uncultured Nitrospira sp. (assembly GCA_964412445.1). Classification (GTDB taxonomy): domain Bacteria; phylum Nitrospirota; class Nitrospiria; order Nitrospirales; family Nitrospiraceae; genus Nitrospira_D. The sequence goes on along the minus strand of CAYPOR010000015.1, from coordinate 15,788 downwards.
GATGTGCCGCGCGGTGGGCTCCACTTCATCGAGAAAAGGAATCGCCGAGACCTTATGGGGAATCGTGACACTCGCGCCTCGAAATCCACCGAGTGCGCGAAGCCCCTTGATCGCCTCACCGATCGCCTCGACTCGAAACGCCAGATAGACCAAATTCAGGCCAAGCTTCTGGAATGCCGCATTGTGAATCGCGGGAGAAAGCGAATGTTCAACAGGGTTTCCGATCAGCCCACAAAATCCCGTATGCGCGTTGATCTCCATGTCACCTTATCTCACTGTTTTCGAGAAACGCACCTGCCCCGCTCACCATACCGTCATCCCGCCGTCGATCCGGAATGTCCCGCCGGTGATCCAGGCCGATTCCTCAGACGCAAGATAGAGCACCAGGCTTGCCACTTCCTCCGGCTTGCCGGCCCGGCGTATCGGATAGTGCGACAGGATCGATCCGAGCTGCTCCGGATTCGCCATCAACGGGGCTGCCATCGGAGTATCGATCAGGCCCGGATTGACCACGTTGCATCGAATGCCGTCTGATGCATAATCAATCGCCAGCGAACGTGTGAGCGCGTCAAGGGCTCCTTTCGATGCCGCATACGCAGACAGCAGCGGGATCCCGACCAGACTCGCAATGGAGGACACATTCACGATGGCGCCGCCCGCCTGCTTCAGCATCTGCGGAATCACGGCTCGCGTCATGCGAAACACCCCGGTCAGATTCACATCAAGCACATGCGCCCAGCCAGCATCGTCCATTTCATGAAGACGCTTTCCAAAATCTCCGACTCCGGCATTATTCACCAGCACATCGACTTTCCCGAACGACGCAATGGCCTTCTGCACCGCCGCATGCGCGTGACCCTCATCGGTGACTGAGCCTGCGACAGCCACTGCCTTGCCGCCCTTCAGCACGATCTCACAAACCACGCGATCTAATTCCGCCTGACGTCTTCCCGTGACGACCACGGAAGCCCCTTCGTCGGCGAACAGCTTGGCGATCGACTCCCCGATACCGGCGTTGCCTCCTGTGATCAACGCCACTTTCCCGCTCAAGCGGTTCATGCTGTCGCCTCTTCCATACCGATATCGTCCGGTGAATCCGAAAAGGCCGCCTCTGCGGAATCCGACTCACTTCTGATTCCCAGCAGGCCCGGCTCCACTTTTCTCGCCACCGTGATGAACCCTGAATGCGCCACCATGCGATGATCGGGACGCACGCTTCGTCCCAGAACCGACCAGGTACGGATGAGAGACTCAAACGTCTCCACCATGCCGAACACCTTCGCCCGTTCGAGCGCTTCAACCGTTTGAACGACCTGCGGCACCGTCGGCACAAAACTCAAATAGATGCCGCCTGACCGTAAGGCCTTCGCCGCATGCGGCACCACCTGCCACGGTTCCGGCAAGTCGAGAACGACGCGATCAAACGGCACACCATCCTCCAACAGATCGATTCCTTCGTAGGCACTCTTTCTCAATGACACGAGATTCGGCGTCGGACCCAGATAGCGGTTGATATTTGCGAGAGCTGTTTTTGCGAAATCCTCCCGCAAATCATACGTGACGACCAGTCCTTGAGGCCCGACGAGACGCAACAACGCCATGGTCAACGCGCCGGACCCTGTCCCGGCTTCGAAGACGCGCGCGCCCGGATACACATCCGCCCACATCGGAATCAGTGCCAGGTCTTTGGGATACAGCACCTGCGCGCCCCGCGGCATTTTCAGAACGTAGTCCCCGAAGGTCGGTCGCAGCGCCAACATCTTCTTGCCGCCGGACAACGTCACCACCGTCCCGTCAGGACGGCCGATCAACTCGTCGTGAGGGATTTTTTGCCCGCTAAACTGATAGACCTCTCCGGCCTTGAGCGTCAGGGCGTATTGCCGCCCTTTTTTATCGACCAGATGAATACGTTCGCCCGTTGTAAGTTGTGACATGGGGCGGCATTCTAGGTGGTTCATTCCATCCTTTGCAACCGATGTACGAGGCATAGTGCTGGACACCCCCACCAGCCCCGCATGGTTCACGGGGCCTGTGTGCCCTCGCAGAAAATCAGCCGACCATTCTCTGGCTTTGCAGGATGAGCGGGAACTTCACGCACGGAAATGACTCGCGGGAAGAACACATGAGGCAGATCGGTAAGCAACCGGTGCGAATCCTACATAGTTGCCGCATCCATATCACACTCCGATTCACATCCTCTCATTAAACATCCTTAATCTTTCTGCAATATCTATCGGATCGCATGGCACGCTTCTCATGTTCAATCCAGCACCACTCTTGCTTCGTAGTAAGACAGTGAGAGTGAAGCGCCCCCGTGAATCTTCTTGATCCCAGGCGGCTCTAACAGGAGTGAACAGATGCGAAACCACGAGAGAAGAGGTGACGCGATGGAACATGAAGAACTGAGGACGGCGGAGCCCGTCGAGGACCAGACCGCGTCGACTGATCTCGACACGGACGATTCCGACGCTAGTGATGCGCTGGAAGCGATCGGGCGCGAAGCCGAGGCTGAATCGAGAGAGATGGTACCGGCCACACTCAAGACTAGTCCGGGAGCCAGCCCGTTTCTGTTGGAGTCACTGTATTTTCGTTCGTTCGGCGAGCGGGCACTTCTCACCAGAGACGAAGAGATCGCCCTGGCCAAACGATTGGATGAAGGCTCCCGCCGTATCCGAACGGCTTTACGTGACACCCTCAAAGTGATGGCTCGCGCAAAGCGTACTCCCATCATTGTGGAATCGATAAAAGCGCTTCAGCTGGCGCGCGGGTTAAGCGGGTTTTCCGCCACCGCTTTGGACAAGGTCGAGCACGCCATTGTGAATGTCCTGAAGCCCGTGAGCAAAGAGATGAAGCCTGCGGCTGCGATCGCCAAACAGCTGAGGACATTGCTCGATGAAATTAAGACCGCTCGTGTCGTGTTGGAGCGGGGAAAAGACGAGATGGTCCGGTGTAACCTGCGGCTCGTGGTGGATGTAGCCAAACACTACACTCATCGGGGACTGACCCTCCTGGATCTGGTGCAGGAAGGCAATATCGGCTTGATGAAGGCGGCCGAACGGTACCAACACCGAAAAGGCTTTAAGTTCAGTACGTATGCAACCTGGTGGATCCGCCAAGGGATCACGCGAGCCCTCGCCGATCAATCACGAACAATCCGTATTCCGGTCCACCAGACTGAAGCCTCCAGCAGAATTCTTCGGGTCACGCGCCGGCTCGGACAACAGTTCGGTCGTCCGGCTAAGCTGGAGGAGATCGCCGACGTGCTTCGGATGAGACCGGAGCGGTTGCATGAAACCGTCCAGGCCTTCCAAGAACCTGTCGCACTGGAACGGCCGGTGGGTGACGGCGATACGGAATTCGGGGAAATGATTCCCGACCATCAAGTACCGCCGCCTGACGCTCATGTGCATCGAACAGAAATGACACAGCAACTGGATCGTATTCTGGGCACATTGACTCCGAGAGAGCAGACGGTGATCCGGCTGAGATTCGGGATCGGATACGACGAGCCCTGCACCCTTGAACAAGTCGGCCAGAATCTGTCGGTCACCCGTGAACGAATCCGGCAAATTGAGGCCAAAGCGCTCAAGAAGCTCAAGACACCCGAGATCAAAGAGCTGTTTGCAGCCATCAAGTAACGCCTCGCTCCTCATTCCCGGACGTACGAGATCCAGATCTCGTGCGTCCGGTCTATCTTTCCCCTCCCGCCCAGGTATGAGAGAATGTCCCCCACACTAGATCCGGGTCTCCGGCTTCGTAAGGACATGTCATGAAGCAGCCTCGGCCAATCGTATACCCTCTGCTGCGACACATCGTGATTACGCTCCTGATCTCGTCCCTGGGAACAGGCGCATGGACCTGTCCAGCGCTCGCTGACGAGAAACCCCTGTCGGTGCCGGCGGTGGTCGCCAAGGTACGCCCCTCGGTCGTGACGATTCTCACGCGAGGCATGCCCGTCGCTCCTTCCTTGCACGGGACACAATCGGGTTCCGGCTCCGGTATCGTGATCGATACAACCGGGTACATCCTGACCAACAATCACCTGGTAGAGGGAGTCACGAGTCTCGTCGTGGGATTACCGACCGGACGATTGACACCCGGGCGCGTGACCGCCCGAGACTTCTTGCTGGATCTCGCATTGATCAAGATCAACGCGACCGATCTCGTCCCGGCCACGCTGAACCCGTCTGCAACCCTGGAAATCGGAGAAACCGTGGTGGCGATCGGGAACCCTTTGGCTCTCAAAGGCGGATCGACGGTCACCGTGGGAGTCGTCAGCGCGCTGGACCGTTCAGTCCTGACCCCGAACGGCGAAACGCTCTACGATCTGATTCAGACGGATGCCGCCATTAATCCTGGCAACAGCGGTGGTCCGCTCGTCGATCTATCCGGCCAGGTCGTCGGCATCAATGTGGCGATTGCGCCGTCGGCCCAGGCCATCAGTTACGCGATCGCCATTGAGGCCGTCTATTCCCACATCCATTCGATGATGCTTCGCGGAAGCATTTCCCGGCCGGACTTTGGCTTTACACCGGTCACAATCACCCCCAGTGTCGCTGCCAGTTTCGGCCTGGACGCCGAACGCGGCATCCTCGCTCTCAATGTCGATCCCGCAAAAATCGCCGGGACAGCGGGCCTGCAAACAGGAGATATCATCACGGCCTTGGATCAACGCCAGCTCTATAACATGGGAGACTTCTGGCATAGCGTGATGCGCGAAGGCGATCAACCGTCTCTTCACCTGACGATTCAAGGGCGTTCCGGCCAGACCACACTGATCATGCCAAGACCACCGGCGCAAAAATTCGTCCCATGACCGCACCGATCTCTCCATCCGACCCGATCATCGTTGACCATTCCAACCCGCCCGCGTTCCGGACTCCGACGGAACTGCGTTGGTTTGCTTCACCGGTCAGTTACGTCGATGCCTGGGAGCTTCAGATGCGCCTGCATCACGAACGGGCCATCGGCTCAAGAGCGGACGTCGTCCTTCTCCTCGAACACCACCCGGTCTATACAGTCGGCCGGCGAACGTCGGCATCGGATTGGGGCGGGGACCCCACGGCGGCACACATGGGCGGAATCGAAATTCAGCACGTCAACCGTGGCGGATCCGTAACCTATCACGGCCCCGGACAACTGGTCGTTTACCCGATCCTCCGTCTGACCGACCATGTCAGAGGCGTACGTGCGTACGTCGAGCGCCTGGAGGAGGCGGTGATCCAGTGCCTGCGGGAGAACGGAATCGCCGGCCACCGAAAAGAGAAGGCACCGGGCGTCTGGGTGGCGGATCCCCGGGAAGCTAAAATTGCCGCCGTCGGCATTCGCGTCGATCGAGGCGTAACCATGCATGGGGTGGCCCTGAATGTGGATATGAATCTCGCGCCGTTTCGCGGAATCACTCCCTGCGGCCTGCAAGGCTGCCGTGTGACGTCTATGGCTGAAGTCGCCGGCCGGCCGGTTTCCTTGCAGAGCGTGACGCGTTCATTGCTGGATCAACTGCAGCGGACATTGGCGCTCACATGGATGAATTCGCCGGCCCCTATTGAATTTCATACTCGCGCATGATCATGAACGTTCCACAATTTCCCTGAAGCAGAGAGAGAACAACATGAAAGATTACGACACCCCGACCTTTCGACTGGCGGTCTCTCAATTTGACCAGGCCGCTGAAACCATGCATCTGGATCACAATCTGCGGGAACGGCTCAAGCAGCCGCAACGCTCGCTGGTCGTCAGCGTTCCCGTACGGATGGACGACGATCGTGTCGAAGTCTTCACCGGATATCGCGTCCAGCATGACTCCTCGCGCGGTCCTTCCAAAGGCGGTGTCCGCTACCATCCGGACGTCAACCTCGGCGAAGTCGCCGCACTCGCCATGTGGATGACGTGGAAATGCGCGTTGGCGGGATTGCCCTACGGCGGAGCCAAAGGCGGCATAGCCGTGGCGCCCAAACAGTTGTCCCGCGCGGAACTCCAACGGTTGACCAGGCGCTATGCCGCGGAGATTTTCCCCTTGATCGGCCCCGATAAGGATGTCCCCGCACCGGATGTCGGCACAGATGCGCAGGTCATGGCCTGGATGATGGATACCTATAGCCAACAGGTTGGGTACGCGGTCCCAGGGGTAGTGACGGGGAAGCCGCTCTCGATCGGCGGCAGCTTAGGCCGGGAGGAGGCAACAGGACGAGGGGTGGTATATGTGACGCTGGAAGCGCTCCAGCATCTCAATCTTTCCATCGACCGCGCCACGGTTGCAGTCCAGGGGTTTGGAAACGTCGGGGCGCACACCGCCCTCATCATGGAGCAGGAGGGCGCCCGTGTCATTGCCGTGAGCGACGTCACCGGCGGAATTTATAACGAGAAGGGAATCAATATCCGTGAGCTCCTGGAACGCTATAAAACCAACGGCCAGCCACTCAAGGACACCAAGTTGGGGGATTGGATCACGAACGACGAACTACTCAGTCTGCAATGCACCGTGCTGGTCCCGGCCGCCTTGTCCGAACAAATCACGGGCCGCAATGCCGCCGCTCTCCGCTGCCGGATCCTCGCCGAAGGGGCCAATGGCCCGACCACCCTTGAGGCCGACCGAATTCTTGAGGAGAACGGCGTTTTCATTATCCCCGATATTCTGGCCAATTCCGGTGGCGTCATCGTGTCTTACTTCGAGTGGGTCCAGGACCTCCAGCGGTTCTTCTGGAATGAAACCGATATCCGGAAGCGCCTCCAGAACATTATCACGTCGGCATTTCACCAGACCAAGCAGTTCGCCGCCGACAAGAAGGTCTCCATGCGGATGGCGGCGCTGATGAACGGAATAGATAAGGTCGCCCAAGCCCATTTGCAGCGAGGACTGTACCCTTGAGCCGGCACGCCGTCACGCCCATCCCCATTCGCCGGACGTCACCATGATGAAGGACTATGCGCTGGCTGCGATTGCCGGAATCTGGCTGGCCGATGGCCTCTCACTGCTGCTTGTACCGCGCTTCGTCGTCGAGCGGCTGCGGGACGTGATCCGCCAACAGCCGACGATCTGGACCTGGCAGTGGTTATCTGTCGTCGCGGGGGCCGTCCTTCTTGTCGCCGCTCTTCCGCTCCGGTACCAGCCTCTCTGGGTGTTGACTGCTCTGGCCATGCTCACAAAAGGTTTGTTTCTCGCCCTGGGGCCGGAGAGCTGGCGATCACGCCTGATCGAATGGTGCCTCAACCGGGAGGATGTGGATTACCGGTTTGTCGGAATCGGTTTGTGCGCGCTTGCGGCACTCCTGCTCCATGCGCTAGGGTGGCTGGGGCGGGAATAACCGGAAGAAGACAGGAGCCGACCGTGAATCGCACGACCATCACATCCGCCTGGGACGCGCATCGCAGCGACGACTGGCCCGCGTTTGCCAGCCCGAATCAGGGACAGTTGATGACCCTCGATACGGTCATCAGCGGCTGCGTGGTGTTTTTTCTGGACAGCCCGGACGGGCTGGACCCGCAGCGGATCGAGATTCTGAAAGACTGCCTGGCCGATTTAGAAGACGTGACACCGGAATTGGAGATCGACTGCCAACCGTACTTCTTGCGACTCCGCCATCTCGGTGAACTCTTGCTCGCCACCACACAGACATCCTGACGCATGCCGCGTCTGTCCCATCGATGAACCACGGCTCAGCCTCACCCGCATGAACCTTTCTTGCAAGTTCAACTTCGCTTGGATAGAATGTTTGAAATTCATGACACCTGCCTATCACGCGAAAGACCTGAGCGCTCGATTCACTTACATTACACTGCATCTGCGAAAGGGGAGCTGATGAGGAAGAAAAACGGATTGCCTGTCGTAGCCGGGATCCTCATGGCGATCCTCAGTAGCGTCACCTCCTCCCTGCATGCGGAACCCTATGAACTGAGCAAAAATGATGTGATGGAGTCGAAGGAGATTTCCAGCGCCTCGGTCTCGCTCTTTGGCGTGAAGTTAGGTGACACCGAAGCGAAGGCGCTGGATGTGCTGGTCAACGAGAAGATTGCCGGGATTAAAGCGGAACAGGAAGCGGCCTTTATTTTCCTGATCGATCAGCGCAAGCCCACCGGTCCGATGGCCGGCGTCCGTGTCCTGGATGGCAAGGTCGATCTCATTTTCATCAACAACCGCTTCACCCACAAGGCTCGCGGCATTTTCAGAAATGTGCTGAACAGCGAAAGCCCTGAAGACATCCGGAAGTTGCTGGGGAAAGAAGAATACGGCGATGAGAACGTGATGGGGGCCGTCATGGCCTATGATAAGCAAGGCTTCCAGGTGAACTACCTTGGGAAGGATATCAATATCGAGTTCTCGTCCCCCCGCTAGATCTGGGCCGTAGAAACCCGCTCTTTATTCCTCCCTGACATCACCCCCCCATCTCAATTTTCAGCTCACACCGCCACCGTTCCACCCATGTGGCAATGCGTTCTCCGCATATACTGAGGCCTTGACTCGATGGGTTTGTCTTCTCCCGTCCCGCTCGGTTCGACTCTTTCGCTCTTGACCGTGCGGGCGGAACTCGCTGCAGTATTCGGATTAACGCAACTGCTCAGCGGGTCAGGAAGGATGGGCACCGGCTACTGAATCGTCGCAGTGGATTTGAGTCCGTAGTCGATAAGGCTGACGGCGGTATTCCAGCGGCGATTGGAATTCAAGATCACCAGCAACAAGTCACTGCCGTTCTGAGAGACTTTCGCGATAAGACAGCGGCCCGCTTTAGAGGTGAACCCGGTCTTGACCCCTTCGACGCCGGGGATACGGCCCAGCAACCGGTTGGTGCTGTGCAGGACGTAGGCGCGATGCCCGCTGATCGGGGTAATAATCTCTCGCTCTTCGCGCACGAGCGCACGGAAGACGGGATTCTGAAGAGCGACTTCGCTGAGCTTGGCGAGATCCTCAGCCGTCGAGTAATGCTCGGGCCCGTCAAAGCCGCAACCGTTGCTGAAGTGGGTATCCATCAACCCGAGCGCGGCGGCCTTCGCATTCATGAGCATGACAAACTGCTCTTCGTCGCCGCCGACATGTTCCACCGCCGCCAGGCAGGCATCATTGGCCGATACGATCAGCATGGCTTTGAGCAGGTCTTCCAGTTTGAACACTTCGCCCGGACGAAGCCGAAGATGGGTTTTAGGAGCCCGCGCGGCATTGCGACTGATGGTCGCCTGATCATCCAGCTTCCCCTTCTCCAAAATGACCAGCGCAGACATGATTTTCGTGAGGCTGGCCGGAGACAGGCGCTTGAGCGATTCGTGCTGATAGAGCACCCGTCCGGATCGAAGTTCCTTCAGGAGAATGCTATGAGCCGGAGCCACCCGCCAGGGAAGACGGTCCCCCGACGTACTGACGGCCCGAACCTGGCGTTTGTGTTTGTGGCTATACTCAGCCTGAACTTCGAGCGGAATCCCGAAAATCACGGTGCCGAACGCCGCCGCCAGAACCGTTGATGTGAATGCGAATGATTTCACCAATGGGAACTCCTTACCCGAGACTTATGGACGAGAGGAACAATTTACAGCGGGTAGGATTCGCGCACTTTCCCGCCACGTACGCCGCTATCGATCACCTTGTGAAAAAACCGCAGCACATCCGCGAGATCGATCCAGAACCCGCAGTTCAGACAGCGCGCAAAGAGCCGGCGATTCATGAGCGTATAGTGACGCTCGACCATCATGAACCCTTTGCATTTCAGGCAACGCATACCGTCGCGTTTATGGTGTCATTACCGAAGTCGATTGAGGACAACCGCCAAGCATCCGGCCAGAAGGCCGCCGCCGAGAATCGTTGTGCTGAAGGACACGACCGCCGTTGTCCCTGAGGCGGGCTGAGTGCCCTCTAACAGATCGCGGATACCGCCCTGCACCATCAGTACGGCAAGCGTCAGGACTGAACCCATCGCAAACCACCAGGTAAATGTTCTCAGGGGCATCCGTTCACACAGACTGGGAAACGATGCGAAATCGCACCTGTCGGCCACTCTAACGGAGGGTCCCTGACCTGTCAAGAAGTGCCGACTTTATGCATGGCGCCTCGTTGTTACCGCTCACTCGTCGAATTTGGCGCCGCTTTTCCGCTTTTCAATCCGTGATGGAGAAAGATTGAAACCGTGCCGTCTCCGTTGTCAGCCGTCACCAGCCCGGGCTCCTCGATTTCCTTGGAGGTGACCCAGAATGTCGCAATCGCAAACGGACCGGCTTTTGTCCGATAATTTCTTGGCGGATACTGGAACGTGCCGTCGCCTCTGCCGAACAGAATCGACAGGTCATTCGATTGCAGGTTGGCGATGGCAACATCGAGAATGTGATCACCGTTGAAATCGCGCGTGACTCCCGCGATCGGACCGGCGTCGGCGCCTGAATCTTTTCCCGGCTGAAACGTGGCATCCCCGTTACCTAAGAATGTGGTGAAACAGTCGCGCTCTCCGTTAATCACCAGCAGATCGCTCTTCCGATCATTGTTGAAATCGGCAAACGTCACAGCCAGCGGCCGTTTGCCGGTTCGATAGTCTTTGGGGTCACGGAACGTCCCGTCGCCATTGCCCAGCCAGATGGAGACGGCATTGGACATGGGCCCTCCATTGGTCACCACCAGGTCAATCTTCCCGTCGCCATTGAGGTCGGCAAGTGCGACCGATGTCGGCGTATCACCATACTGATACTGGGCGCCATGGAGAAACTCGGACGTGCCGGTCCCAAGAAACACTTTGATCTTGTCGTTACGGAGCGCGACCACCACATCGGGATGACCGTCGCCATTGATGTCGCCGGTCGCCAGCGCCACCGGCGTTCGATGCACAGGATAATGCGGACCTTCTTCAAATTTGCCGTTTCCACGCCCCATCAGAAACGCGATTTCATCACCGCCCGAACAGGCCAGCACGATATCCGCATGGGTATCATGATTGAAATCGGCCATCGCCAATGTGCGCGGTTCCAGACACACTTTGATTTGTGTTTGGTCGTGAAAACTCCCGTCGCCATTGCCCAATAAGATCGAAAGGGTGTTACTTGAAATGTTCGTCGTCACGAGATCGGTAAACGTATCGTGATTAAAATCGCCAGTCGTGATCGTGGTAGGATTCTTCCCGACTTTATAACTCGCGTAGTAGTAAAAAAGATCCGGGGGAGTATAGGGATCGGCTTTGGAGCAGGACAGAAGACTGATGCCCATGAGGCAACAGAGAATTGAGACCAAAGGACCTGCACCCCAGCGGATCGTGCGAAGACGGACGGGCTTCACGGAGTACCTTTCTCGCGACTAGGCCGATGGGCCTATCCAAATATGCTCTCTCGACCTATGCATTCATGAATCAAGGCTCGCGGAGTATACAGATCCCTTGTTTCACCATGCAATCTGCTTGATTCTTTGCCGGATTAAGATTTGAGCCTTGTCGATCTCACAAGATTTGCGCTAGAATGCCACCTCATTTTGAGGAGGAACCAATGAGCAATCGAGTAAAAGTGGACATTACAATGTACGGCATCGCTGAAGTCCTCAGCTGGTGCCACGATCGAAACAAGGGTCGCATCGGTGGAGTCGATACCGAGGGGTTCCAGAAAATGAAAGCGTTACTGGCTGAAAAGCCGCAGTCTGGGGATTACTTCACTCTCGATCAATTCTGGAAGAAAAAAGTCACGTTGGATCTGACGGAAGACGAAGTGGCCACCATCGACCGCTGTCTATACGATATCCCCAACTTCGATAACGAACCACTCCCTCAAATCCGCCACAAGTTCTGGCCGCAGGCCGTCGGTACTCACTAGAGAATTGCCCCGGAATCGCTCCAGCGATTCCGGGGCTTCTCATGTTTTCATTCATCAGATTCAGAGCCGATCTCTCCGCTTGACGCGGCAACTGCCCTCATTCGTCAACTCACAGATCAGAAGGGAAAGCGACACCCGCTGGAAAGGGCGTGTCAGAGCGCTCCTTCACCCTTCAGATACTTGCGGAAACGACCCATGAGATCGGCTCCAAGCGTGCCCCCTTCCGGCTTCTTCACGTTCGGATCGGCAAAATGGCCGCGAATTTCCTGCAAACGCTTCTCCGCCTGATCATTTCCCTGGAGCCGCTTCGTTTTCGTCAGGGCCGTATCGAACGCATCGAACGTCAACTCGTTATAGCCGAACGACCGAATGCGTTTCACCGCTTTCATCATCGCCTGATTGCGAAAGGTCGTCAGGGAGTCCGAGTCGATCTCGGACAGGCCCAGCTTCCTGGCTCTGCGTTCCGCCGCTTTCCTGATGCCGCTCCGGACGAAATCGGGCGAGGTTTGTAACCGCTTCCACGCTTCATCCGACCAGGCGACTTTCTGCTGGGGCGCCGCCCACAACTGCATGACATTCGTTTCATCGATCGTCGTGAATCCCTTTTCCCGAGCCGCCTCTTCCGTATCATGCCGGATCATATCGCTGACAAACTCCAGCGCGATCGGCGGGGAATCTTTGATCTTCTGCTGAAGCAACGCCAGCGCACCGTCACTCCAAGCCAGCGGCGGCACATCCCGCTCGCGCAGATCCCCCATCGATTCGACCCGGTCGAGCAAATCGATGTTGACTTCCATGTGTCCGCCTTCGCGAGCCATTTCCTCGGCGATCTGCTTGGTCATCGCGCGCATGAACTCGGGAACCGCATCGAGCCGCGCCCTTGCCGCCGCCGTCCAGGGCAACTGCCCTTTCTCCATCGCTTCGGCGGCAGAAGCCATACCAGTCGCGCCGCCCATCGACCCCATCATCTGTCCCTTAAACTGGTCCAGTTTGACTTCGTCGATTTCCTCATAACCGAGTTCGCGCGCTTTTTTTTCGGCCAGCCGCTTAACCATCCCGCGCAGAAATACCGGCGCGCGCTCCATGCGCTGCAGCGCACCTTCGGTCCAGCGAATCTCCGTGGAGGCGGACTCGGGAGAATGTGAGGATGACATGGGAACTCCTTCTCGCCCGCTATTGGTTCAGCAACTCTTTGAGTTCTTTTCCGGCTTTAAAAAACGGCACCCGCTTGGCCGGCACGGCAACCGTCGCGCCCGTCTTCGGATTGCGTCCTTCTTTCATCCGCCGCGCCCGCAACCGGAAACTTCCGAAGCCCCGGATCTCGGTTTTATCTCCGTTCTTGAGCGAATCCCGGATGCAATCGAAAATGGTGTTGACGACGACCTCGGCCTGCCGCTTCGTCAGCGTGGTCACCTTCTCCGACATCTGCTCGATGATCTGCGCTTTCGTCATGTCCGCTCCCCTTTCGCACCGTCGATGGACCGGTGCCGTTGCACGCCATTGCCGCGCGACTAAAAGGCCATGAGATATTTCAGATTCACCCCTGGATGAAAATCGAACTTCGGCAAGACCGATGAAAGCTTGGACTCCAACAGCTCACGAATGGAGAATCGCCGGCGCTGTTCGACCACTTTCGGCTCCCCCTCGATTCCCACGACATCGGCCGCCAACTGAATAGCATCTTCCAGATTGCCGAGTTCATCGACCAACTTCGCATCTTTCGCTTGCCGGCCGGTAAAGATTCTCCCGTCGGCCAGCGCCTGCACGTCCGACACCTCAAGCGCGCGACCTTCGGCCACCGCTTCGATGAACTGCTTATGGACATCATCCATGACGACCTGCAGCAAACTCCGCTCCTCGTCGCTCATCTTCCGCAACGGAGAGCCGACATCCTTGTACTTGCCGCTTTTCACCACGACGCCTTCCACCCCGATCTTCTGTAGCAGGCCCTCAAAATTGGCCGTCTCCATAATGACGCCGATACTGCCGGTCAAGGTGCCGGGATTCGCCACAATGCGATCCGTCGCGGCCGCAATATAATAGCCTCCGGACGCAGCCACGCTTCCCATGGAGGCAATCACCGCTTTATTGCTCTTGCTGCGCACCCGGCGCACCGCGTCGTAGATCTCCTGCGAGGGGACCACCCCTCCGCCGGGGCTGTCGATCCGCAGCACGATCGCCTTGACGGACGGAATCTCGCTGAATTTCTTCAGCTCCCCGATCGTTTCTTGCGCATCAAGGATGACGCCTTCGATCCGGATCAGCGCAATGCGATCCTCTCCCGAAAGATCAAGATCAGGAAACAAGACATTGACCAAGAACAGCAGCCCCAAACCGCCCCCCACGACCCAAAGGATCTTGCGCAGCAGGGAGCGCTTGGGACTGCGTTCTATCGGTTGATCGTCAGCCATGCGGCCTCGCCTCTGTGACAATCCAACAAGGCGCGTGCATTAGTCCTCCGACTGGGACTTCTTGCGGCTTTGCTTCGCCGCACGACCCAGGCTTTGATCGATCGCGCCTTGCGAAGAGTGATACTCATCCACCTGCCGGCGATCCGAATCCGACTGGTGCTCGCGCAAGCTGAGCGCAATTTTCCGCTCTTCGCGATCGACCTTGATGATCTTCGCGGTCACGTCGTCCTGGAGCTTGAATTTTTCCTCGAGTTTCGCCGCGCCATCAAGCCCGGCTTCACTGATATGGATCAACCCCTCGACGCCGCCTTCCAGTTCGATGAAGATCCCGAAGTCGGCGACCTTGCTCACCTTCCCGGTCACCGAATCCCCGACATGGTAGCGGGCGGGAATCTCATCGTCCCACGGATCGCGCGACAGCTGCTTGAAGCCCAGCGACAGCCGTTCCTTTTCTTTGTCGATGCGCAAGACCACGGCTTCGACCTTCTGAGCCTTCTTGAACAGCTCCGACGGATGCTTGATGTGCTTGGTCCAGGACATATCGGAGATATGGATCAAGCCGTCGATGCCTTCTTCTAGGCCGATGAACGCGCCGAAGTCGGTCAAGCTCTTCACTTTTCCCTCGATCTTCGTGCCGATCGGGTACTTGCTCTCGATCATATCCCAGGGATTGGGAGCCGTCTGCTTCATGCCCAACGAAATCTTCCGGCTGGCCGGATCCACGTTCAATACGGCGGCTTCCACCTGGTCGCCCACGGTCACCACACGAGACGGATGGCGCACTTCGTGGGTCCAGGACATTTCCGACACATGGACCAATCCTTCGACACCCGGTTCGAGCTCGATAAACGCTCCGTAGTCCGTCAGACTTACCACCCGGCCGCGCACCCGCGTGCCGATCGGGTACTTGCCGGCCACATTGGTCCAGGGATCGGCGGACTTCTGCTTCAGACCAAGCGAGATACGGCCGGTCTCCCGGTCGTATTTCAACACGTTGACTTCCACCCGGTCGCCGACGGTGAACATTTCGGACGGATGGCCGACACGGCCCCATGACATATCCGTAATATGGAGCAACCCGTCGATCCCGCCCAGGTCGATGAACGCCCCGTAGTCGGTGATGTTCTTGACCATGCCCTGAATCAATTGACCTTCCTTCAGATTCGCCAGCGTCGTCTGACGCTTCTTGTCGCGTGTCTCCTCAAGGAGCACACGGCGGGATACCACCACATTGCCGCGGCGGTGATTGATCTTGATGATCTTCAGCGGGAAGGTCTTGCCGACGAGGCCGTCTAAATCACGCACGGGGTGGAGGTCGATCTGTGACCCAGGCAAGAATGCCTTGACACCGATATCGACCATCATGCCGCCCTTGATACGCGAAACAATCTTCCCGTCGATGCTTTTTTCCTCATTGAAGAGCTTCTCAAGCTCTTCCCAAATCTTCATCTTGTCGGCTTTTTCTTTGGAAAGAACCAAGTTGCCGTCGTCATCTTCACATTCTTCGATGTAGACCTGGAGGCTGTCCCCAACCTTGAGGGCCTGGAGATCATCCGGCGAGAATTGATCACTCGGGATCATCCCCTCGGACTTGTAGCCGATATCAACGAC
>CAYPOR010000014.1:50133-56299 GCA_964412445.1 uncultured Nitrospira sp. | reverse complement strand
CGTACGATTGATCCAGCAGGCGGCGGCGGTGGAGATCGATGCGATGGATGTGGTGCCGGCGTAAGAAGTATAGGTAGAGTGGCTGGCCAATTTACATAGGTGTCTCGACTTAAGTGATGTGTTTCGTGCGGATATGCTTTAGGAAGTAGAAGCACTCTGTAGTATTTGTCTGGAAAGTCCTAGGTTTAAAGAGCTTGGGCTGCTATTGCAGAATACTGTTATCCGAATCCTGGTCGAAAGATCAGGGGGCGTGTCGTAATATCTTCATGTATCAGATTGTTGGATCGCATTGAAAGTGTTGGTCGTCACAGGTATTTTCCCGCCTGACCATGGTGGACCGGCTACGTTTGTTCCTGTAATTGCGGAAGCACTGGCCCAACGCCACGCTCTTCTCGGAGTAGTAACTCTAAGTGATTCGATCGAAGGCCAAACTGCGCTTCCTTATCATGTTGTGCGTGTTTTGCGTGGCCAGGGAAGGCTAAGACGAATGCTTAGGACGATTCTTCTGATACGAACAATGGCACAGAAGGCAGACGTCGTGTTTATGAATGGACTGGTACTGGAGGGTAGTATTGCTTGCAAACTGCTATCTTCCCGTCCACTTGTGGTCAAGGTTGTGGGAGATCTTATCTGGGAACAGGCACGACGTGCGGGAGTTCGCCACAGCCTCGAATCATTTCAGAGGATATCTCAAGGCCTGCGCTGGGAGATGCTTAAGAAACTCCAGGGCTGGTATATGAAGAGAGCTGACCGGGTAATTGTGCCCAGCCGTTATCTGGCATCTATTGTTTCGAAATGGGGCGTCGCCCCTGAACGTATTCGGGTTATCTATAACAGCGTTCGGCGTTCTAGTAAACATGAAGAATCCGAGCATGATGAAAATCCGGACATTGATTTGGTGACCGTAGCTCGATTGGTGCCATGGAAAGGGCTCTCAGAGCTTATTACGGTGGCTTTCAATCATGGATGGAGCTTGCGGATTGTAGGGGATGGGCCATTGCGACCAGAGCTGGAAATGTTGGTCCTTAAACTGGGGGCAAGTCAGCTGGTAAGTTTTGCAGGGCATGTCCCGGCTGATAAGGTCGCCAGTGAAATACGTCGGGGGCGTGTGTTTGTGCTCAACTCGAGTTATGAAGGGCTGCCGCACGTGATCTTGGAGGCCAAAGCGGCCGGGGTTCCTGTCGTCGCTACGGATGTGGGAGGTACTTCCGAAACCATTCAACCCGGCATCAATGGATATTTGGTCTCTTGGAACGATCAGCAAAGTTTGATAGCCCATATCAAGAATTTACTGGCTGATACTGAGCTTCGATCACGCATCGCAGATATGGGCAGACGTCAGGTTGCTGAGTCTTTTTCCTCTGTGCGTATGGTTCAAGAAATCATAGGTGTGTTGAGTGAGGCCGCTGGTGTCCTGGAGCCAGGATGAGCGCAATATCACCCCTCAGAATCCTAAACATTGGCTTAGATCGTGCCCTGCTTGAAGAACATGGGCGGAGCGAAAGCCAGGCTCGACAAGTTTTATACGCGCAGGAAATTCCGGCCGAGATTATTCATTTTGTAAAGGCGCCGGCAACAAGCGGGCGAGAGCGGGTAGTGCTCGGCGATGGCCTGGTCAGAGTCATCCCGGTCCCTGCCCTTCACTGGGCGATGTTTCCCTTTGCAGCTATCCGAGCGGGGGCGCGAGTGTTACGACATGAGAAAATCGACATTATTCAAGCGCAAGAGCCGATATTATGCGGGCTTGTTGGACTATGGCTATCACGTCGTTACCGCGTGCCGCTGATTGTCGGCGCATTCACCGACCAAGTTGCAAATCCTGCGTGGGCATCAGCCAGCTTAGTGAATCGGCTTGCCGACGTGGTCGGGAGAGCAGTCTACAAACGGGCCGATGCGATTCGTGCTGACAGCCTGGCCGTGATGCAGCGTCTCCAAGCCAGCGGATTTTCGCAAGCGTCCTTCATTCCTTTCTTGATCACCAATGCAGAAATACTTGTGCATCCAACGGCCAAAGCTGTAAGTGTTCGGCGCACGTTGCTTGGCGGCCGCAGCGGACCGCTGCTTCTTGCCGTGGCGAGGCTCGAGCTAGAAAAAAATGTGGAGTTATTGCTGGAGGCCGTAGAGAGCATTCTTGAGAAAGAGAACGGAGTCGTACTCGCTGTGGTAGGGGATGGAAGTCTGCGGAAAAAACTTGAGCGGCAGTTTTCCGGAGAATGGGTTCGGTGGCTGGGGTGGGTTCCGAATACGGAATTGGCGGCTTATTATCAGGCTGCAGACTTGTCTCTCCTGAGTTCGGACATAGAAAGCTCCGCTCGCGTGCTCACGGAATCGTTGCTCGCAGGGACCCCGGTCCTGACAACTGATACAGCCGGCGCGAGAGAAGTTGTTGAGGACACGCGTTCAGGACGAATTGTGCCAACGGGCGATCTGGAAGCATTCGCACGGGCCTTATTGGAGCTTTGCGGGAACTCCCGGCAGCTTGATGAGATGGGAGAATATGGGCAACGGATGGTGTGTGAGCACATGAGTCGTGCCAACATCATATCCGGATTGCGGAAACTCTGTGCTCAGGCTATACGGAGGCATCAGGGTGAACCTGTTGCTGTTTAATCTTGCGACAGATAGAACGCATGTGACGCTTGCGTTCGGATTGCGCTGGATCGAGGAGCTCGCCCGCCATTTTTCGCACATCGATGTTGTGACGATGTATGAAGGCTCACATGAGTTGCCATCCAATGTGACCGTGTGGTCTGTGGGACGTGAAAAGGGGTTCTCGGAGCCACGACGCGTTATCGAGTTCTATCGGATCCTGTTCACCATCCTGAGACGGAAGTCGATTGATGTGGCATTTACCCATATGATCCATAGCTTTGCCGTTCTCTTCTGGCCAATTAGCAAACTATTGGGCATCAAAAATCTTCTCTGGTATGCACATGGGGCCGTGCCGATCGGTTTGAGATTCGCACATGTGGCCGTGGACCGAGTGGTAAGTTCCACACCCGAGGGATTTCGGATCCCCTCGCACAAGGTCGCCTACATTGGTCAGGGGGTTGATGTTGGGGCGTTTGCCCAAGAGTCGATCAGGCAGCATGATAATGGCGAATTTCGGATTCTGTCCGTCGGGCGAATCTCGCCAGTGAAAGGGCTGGATACTTTATTGGATGCTCTTGAACAGTGGAAAGATTCGAGTGCTCGGCGATGGAGGCTCGATCTTGTCGGCGGACCAACTTCGCCCTTGGAGGAAAACTATTATTTAAGGCTCAAGCAGCGAGCCGAAAACTTGCGGGATGCAGGAACGATCTGCTTCCACGGCAGGCTTGATCCGGCCCAGATTCGTCAGTTTCTCGGCAGTGCAGATGTTTTTGTGAGCCTCAGTCACACAGGGAGCCTTGACAAAGCGATTGTGGAGGCGATGGCAAGTGGATGTCTGATTCTCAGTAGTAATAAGGCATTTTGCTCTATCGCAAGTCGAGAAGGTTTTCAGGAGTGCTGTGTTGAGCCATTCCCAGAGTCAGTGGCGATGGGATTGACGCGGATGGCGGCCTTCGACAGGCAAGCAGGGGAATCGTTGTCTAAGAGATTGCAAGAAGTAGCGATGCGCAATCATTCGCTAGACCGATTGATTCAGAGATTGAGGGAAATTCTTATCTCTATGGCAATCAGGAACGTATCGGTTACATGAAGAGATTGCTATTTAGAGTGGCTGAGGCATGTTCCTTCATCTTATTGACCCCCCTTTTTATCTGGTCATGTTTACCTTTGACGGAGTACAGTGCCTTTACTGCCCCCAGTCAGTGGTTGTCCTATTTCCCCGGTTATATAGGAGTAGTGCTTCGCCGGGTGTGGTATCGTGCCACCCTGCGTCGCTGTGGCAGCAATCTGACGGTGGATTGGTTAGCAGTGATTCGCACACGTGAGTCGGAGATTGGCAACCATTGCACACTAGGAGTGGGCAATTGGGTCGGATGGGTCAGGCTTGGTAACGACATCATGACCGGAAGCCATGTCGCTCTAATCAGCGGTGCTCGACAACATGAATTTTCTGATCTCACCAAGCCGATACGATTGCAACACGGTGAAAAACGTCAACTTATAGTTGGCGATGATGTCTGGATAGGTACTCAGTCAGTGATCATGGCTGACATAAGTTCAGGCACAGTAATCGGCGCGGGCAGTATTGTTACCCGCACCTACCCACCGAGGGTCATTATCGCCGGTAATCCAGCGCGAGTGCTTCGACATCGTGAGAGGGGGAGTGAATGCTGAGCCTGATCTATCACAAATATGCAGTGGCCAATGCTGCGTTGCAGTCTGATGTGAGTACTGTGCTAGATGTTGGCTGCCGGGATGCAATTTTAAAGCGACACCTCCGCGGCGATATCCGCTACACTGGTTTTGATCTTATTCCAGGCCAAGATGTTGATCGAGTCGGCAACGTGGAGCAAGGTCTTCCTTTCAGCGATAAAGAATTCGACGCGGTCATTGCTCTAGATTTGTTAGAGCATACCAATGACATCTGGTATGCGTTTGACGAACTTCTCCGCGTTGCTCGCCGCCAGGTTATCGTTCTGTTGCCCAATGCCTACCATTGGTCGTTCCGTCTCCAGTACCTGTTTGGTAAGGAGATGGGCAAGTATATTCTGCCGCCAGAACCTATCCAGGACCGGCATCGCTGGCTCGTTTCCTACCACAATGCACGGCGGTTCTGTATTACCCGTGCAGGAAAGGCTGGGTGGCAAGTTTCGGAGAAGATTCTCCTGGGTAGTCGTCGTACTGCCCTTATAGATTGGGCGCTCATGCCATTATCAAAAAACATGGCAGCTTGGGCAGTGGTCTATGTCATGCAGAAGAAAACTGATATGAGCGACATCGAGAAATGAGCAATAATCGAGTTAAACAATCATTCATTCCATTTGCCATGCCCAGCATTGGCGAGGAGGAAATTGAGGCTGTTGTAAATACCATGCGTAGCGGCTGGTTGACCACCGGGCCGAAGACGCAGGAATTTGAACAGGCCTTCGCCAAAGCAGTGGGGGCAAGGCACGCGTTAGCTGTCAATTCGGCTACAGGCGGGTTACATCTTGCTTTAGAAGCGGCGGGTGTCGGGTCTGAAGATCTTGTCCTGACACCGACCTGGACGTTTACCGCCACGGCAGAGGTGACGCGTTATTTGGGTGGACACCCGGTATTTGTCGATGTTGAGGCTGATACGCTCAATATTGATGTTAAGCAGCTGGAGCAACGCATTATCGAGTTAAAACGTACACACGGCACTAAGCTCAAGGCAATTGCGCCGGTTCATTTTGGCGGCCAAGCATGTGAAATGGATGCCATTCTCCAGCTGGCTGAAGCCCACAGTCTCATGGTGATCGAAGATGCCGCCCACGCTTTCCCAACCAGTGTTGTCAGTCGCGGCGTGCAAGATGCGGAACGACGTCGGCGTACCATTGGCACCGTTGGCCATGTGTCCGTGTTTAGTTTCTACGCCACAAAAACTATCGCCACTGGTGAGGGCGGTATGGTAACGACCGAAGACGTGCGGCTCGCCGATCGCATTAGGCTGATGCGGCTGCACGGCATCAGCCGCGACGTATGGAACCGCTATACCTCTACTAAGCCGTCCTGGTATTACGAGGTTGTCGCCCCCGGCTACAAATACAACCTCACTGATATTGCCTCGGCTATCGGCTTGGCCCAATTGGCCAAGATGCAGTTGTTTCAGGATCGACGCGAGGCCATAGCGCGGCAGTACCACTCCGCCTTTGCGGTACATCCCGCGTTGGAGATTCCGCGGCAACGCTATCCCGATGACACTCATGCTTGGCATCTCTACGTTCTGCGGTTGAATCTTGAACGTCTGAGCATCGACCGCGAGCAGTTTATTCGAGAGATGGCGCAGCGTGGCGTGGGTTGTTCCGTGCACTTCATCCCCCTGCACCTGCACCCCTACTGGCGTGAGCGCTACAAGCTCGATCCTGCGATGTTTCCCGTTGCCAGCCGTGAATTTGAACGAGTGTTCTCGTTGCCAATCTATCCCAGTATGAACGATGCAGCTGTGCAACGCGTGATCGAGGCTGTGTTTGAGGTAGTGGGAACATTTGCTCTCTGATCCAAGGGGGGGGGGGGGGGGGGGGGGGGGGGGGGGGGGGGGGGGGGGGGGGGGGGG
>CAYPOR010000014.1:0-50123 GCA_964412445.1 uncultured Nitrospira sp. | reverse complement strand
TTTGTGTACTTTCTCTTTCTCTTCCAACCCCCCCCCCCCCCCCCCCCCCCACACATGCAGGTCTTTCCGGTGAGATTGCTCTTGAAATGGATATGGCGCGGCAAAATGCTGACGCGGTCTTTGCTTAATTCTCGTTTGGAATCGGAGCCCCCACTGATAGGCAGGGTTATTGACCTCGGAGGAGGTGGTAGTCCTTCCTACAAGGACCTTCTGAAGGTTCAGGGGGCTTTCTTAAACATGGATCGCATCGAGGAGGCGAGGCCCACGGTAGTTGGCAACCTCGAAACTACCTATCCATTCTTCACTAGTTGCGCTGATGTCACGATATTGTTCAATACGCTCGAGCATGTCTTCGATTACCAGCATGTCACCAATGAGATGTGCCGCATCTTGAAGCCTGGCGGAAGGGCGCTGGTATATGTTCCATTCATCTTTCCCATGCATATTCATCAGACGGAAAAATTTCTCGTTGACGATTATTTTCGCTATCGAAAAGTTCGCTGAGACGGATATTCATCGGATCTGGTTTCTCAAAGGTCGAAATAGAGCCGATGGGCGGTTTATTTTTTGTGGTGGCTGAATTTCTTGGATTTGCGATTGCCTATCGAATTATTAGGTTTCCAGCATATGTATTCTTCATGGTGATAGAGATTGTGTATGTCCGCATGAGGCCTGGGGCATCAGCGCAACGGTATCCATTGGCCTATTTCGTTGTGGCTCAAAAGTGATGTCAGGTATCCATTCGGCTGCACGGGCTAATCTGCTCCTAGCACCTATAGGCACTGTGCTTGCGGTAATAGCCTCAGTTGCCATTGCGCGGTGGCTGGGGCCAGAAGGCTATGCTGATTTCGCAACTCTTATGGCTCTGGTAACATGGCTGCTTATTCTCGGAGAAAGCGGCTGCAACGTCGGGTTGGGGCGCTATCTGCACGAGGCCCAGGCATTAAATGCACGCGGGCGATTGTATTGGGCGTTACAGTTTCGTCGCTGGACTATCTCACTTGCGCTCACAATTCCCCTTATTTTGTTAGGACCGGTATGGGCGGAGTCTGCCGGGTTGCAGGTCGACCGGTGGCAGTCAGTTGCATTCAGCTTAGTTGGGCTGCTCTCGGCTGTCATGCTGCACGGGCAACTGGCGAGCAGCGCCATGATCAATGTTTTCCGGCATGGGCGGGTGTTGTTGCTGAGTCAATCCATGACGATTGTTCGGGCCGTAGCCCTTGGCGTTCTTGCTGGATTAGTTCGCGAGCCTGTTGTGCTGGTGTCCGCGCTGCTTGTCGTGGCCATTGTTGAAACAGTCCTGTTGCATCGCGCGGCTTCCATGGAATTCCGTCTGGAACAGGCACCATTGCCGGAAGGTATGGTTAATGCGGCGCAGACCCATGGTCTGGTTGCCCTGTTCGACAAGCTGACGACGTCTCTAACCGGGGGGCCCTTCCTGCTGTTGGTGCTGGCCGGGGCGTACGGCCGGCATGAACTTGCGATGCTCGCGATCGCGACTGATCTTCTGCAGAAAGCCCTTAGTGTTGTGGGCTTGCCGATTTCCAATCTCGTTTTGCCGGTACTCAATGAAAGCCGGAATGATTCTGCGCGTTTCCGACGCCAGGTTGCACGGCTTGGTGGCCTGACGACCCTGCTATTTGCAGTTGCAGCTGGCGGTATCGCGGTTGTGTTGCCTCTTGGTCTACCGCTTTTTCTTGGCGATTCTTATGGTGATGCTGTGCCGATTGCCGCAGTTTGGTTATTGCCGCTTTTTTTAGAATCGGGCGTTCGCATGATCTGGGGGGCTGCTTTGCTCACGCTCGATCAGTATCGATGGTTGATGGTTTCTAATGTGGCGTTTGGCGCGGTCTCCCTCGTGGTTATTCTGTTGGCCCGTGGTGTGGATTTGAAGCTGCTTCTCGTATTCATAGGCTTCGCCCGTATCTCCATGTCTATGATCCTGATCGGTCGTGCCATTCGGCAGGATTTAGTGCCACCAGAGTCACGCCCGTTGGGAATCGTTGTCGCAGCTGGTGCGGCGTGCGCTCTCTCCTGGGGAACCCAGGCCCTCTTCGCTCAAGCGCTCCCCACACTCCGACTTGTTGCTGGTATTGTCACCTATCTGTTGGTCATGCTGACACTCCTGCGCTGGCTTCCATTGATACCCGGTCCTGGTCATGAAGCCCTTTGTCAGATTGCAGGTAAGCGCATTGGCATACTCCTGCGCTTCATTCCACCACCAGTAAGGTGGTGTTGAAGTGCTTGACGTTCGCCATCCCTTCTTTCCCACCTTTATGAGGCTCATGTCTGAGGCTGCGTCCAAGCCACCAGTATATGATCTTGGGACCAGTGGCCGTTTCGTAAAAGAGGTGGGATTAGTTCGGCAGTTGTTCGACGAGAAAGAATATCGTGCAGGCGGATTCCATCCAGACAATCTAGGGAAGCTAGGGGGGTGTGATTTCGATTGTGACATTGAGAATATGCGTGACATTCAGGATGGCAGCGTAGGCAGTGTGATATGCATGGAGGTTCTTGAGCATGTCCAACATCCCGCTCGGGCCGTTGGCGAAATCCACCGGGTCCTAAAGGATCGGGGCATAGCTATCGTATCGGTGCCTTTTTTTACCTCTTATCACGGCAGATCAGAAACTCGAGACAATCCAATAATTTCACCAGAAAGGGGGGGGGCACTAGGCAACCGCCATAGTGACTATGGTGACTACTGGCGCTTTACCCACGAAGGGATTGCACTTCTTTTTGCAGAGGCTGGCTTTAGCAGAGTTGATGTCTATCCCGTCGACGGTTGGCTTCTTAGCCGGCTGCAGGTCTTAGGCTTTTATCATGGCCTTTCAAAGCTGCCTGGTATGGCGGCCATTTTGAGTCAACTCGACAGGCCCCGACTTGGAAAATCCACTACCAGGCATTTTGTGAGAGCTGAAAAAGCTTGAACGTGTCTAAGGGAATAGTATTCGCACTTCCAGGTAGCCAGAGATTTTCTGCTGCATCGTCTCAGTATGCCATGCTTGCCTAAATTGCCTATGGTGTTAGGCAAGCAGGTTGTTTCGTTGCGTGCTTCATTGGCCACATGTTCGGGTAGCCAAGGGCTTCTGCTGAACATGCCTCGAAATTATCTCTGGCCGGGATTTTCTCTGAGTTTTATATATTGAAGATATTTCATGTCATTACTACATTGAATCGCGGCGGCGCAGAAAATCATCTTTTCGCGCTTGTGCGTGGGCAAGCCAGCAGGGGGCTTCAAGTTGAGGTCGCATACCTCAAAGGAGATGGTTATTGGAAGAAAGAGTTGCAGAAGTTGGGTGTAACCGTTCATGAGCTTGAACTTCGATACTATGGAGATATGCGGCCCTTGATGCAATTGCGGAAATTGCTCTCGGAATCCAAAGCCGACATTGTCCATGCGCATATGCCGCCGGCTGAGCTTTATGCTCGTGTCGCACTAATAGGACATGATTCGACCACTCTGATAATTACCAAGCACAACGATGAGCGGTTTTGCTCATTTCCTGGCCATGCCGCGTTGGGGCGCTGGGTAGTGAGGCGTGCGCGCCGCGTCATCGCGATTTCCGACGCCGTCAATCGATATGTCAGGCAGTATCTTGGCATTGAACCAAGCCGAATCGCGACTGTGGGCTATGGGATAGACTCTGCCCCGTTCATGGACATAGATGTAACCGCTTGCTCAAGGTTGAAGAGGGAATGGGGATGTTCGGAAGATACATGGATTATTGGAACCATCGCCAGGCTGGTTCCGCAGAAAGGGATCGACGTCTTGCTCAAGGCCTATGCTCTGTATCGATCTAAGGCTGCGCATCCATCCAGATTGGTTATTGTCGGGACGGGCTTTCTTGAACAAACACTCAAAGAGCTCGCAGATCGTCTTCAGATTGCCTCGTACGTCGTGTGGGCTGGATTTCGTGAAGATATCCCTCTTGTGATAAATACGTTCGATCTGTTTGTCCTTACCTCGCAGTACGAAGGATTTGGTCTCGTGTTGCTTGAGGCAATGGCAGCAGGAAAACCCGTCGTAGCAACCCGTGTGAGCGCGATTCCCGAAGTTGTGCAGGCCGGCACGACGGGCATGCTTTGCGATCCGGGGGCCTCGGAGCAAGTTGCTGCAACATTCCAGCATTTCGAAGATGTCCGTGTACGGAAACGCTTTGGATCGGCAGGGCTTGTGCGTGTGTGTGAATATTTCGGGGTAGATCAGATGGTTGAAAAGACACTTGAGGTGTATAGGCATGTCTGATGAAACCCGCTCGGCACACGTGAGGCGTCCACTGTATTGGTTGGGGAATAGTGCAAAAACTTCTATCGTCGCAGAGATCCTGGAAAGGCATCAGGCAGGCGAGGCGCTCCTAATTTTTGACTACGGCTGTGGGGATGGTGGCGATTGGCCAAAGATTTTAGGCGAGCACTCTTCCATCAAGTTAATTGGCTATGAACCGGATCCCGCCTCATTTCGACAGGCACAGCAACGGCTTGAAGGATATAACGTGGAGCTTCATACCGGAGAGGAGATAGCCTCACTTCAACTAAGAGCGGACTACATTGTCAGTTTCAGTGTCCTTGAACATGTGTGTGATCGCACGGCGTTTTTGAGCCACGCGAAACGTTTGTTGGCTGATGGCGGTATGTGTTTTCTGAATTATGATGATGGACATTTTCGATACGGTATTGAGTTTAATCGGCCCTCCACATGGGGAAGCCCGTTGCGCGAATGGCTTCGCAGTACGATGTCACCTCCGTTGGCGGCATTAGGACTATCTCGCCGTTATCAGCGGCGAGTCGTCGCTGAAGATATTGATCGGTTGATCGCAAGGCAAGGATTCTCTATTCAGCGTGTCGCCTATCATAATCTTACCTGTTTGAAGCAGTTGTATAAGACAGTTCCATCGCATCAACAGGAAGCATTTGTTCGGCATTGGCTCGAGATCGAATCTGCTCTCAATCGAGATTGCGCGGCCAATATGACGGTAGTGTGTCATGGTGATCGGGTAAATCTCTGGCAGTATATGCCTACTCGTACTCTCTACCTCCGCCATAAATAACCATCCTAATCATCAGCGATTGTGGGGGCAGTGAGGAAAGTGTTGAAGCTGTCATGCCTCTGAGCCGCCAACAGCTGTCAGTGAGTATTTTCATGGCTCTAGAATAGTTCATGTGTGGGATTGCTGGCATATTGAATTCTCGGGCGGCTGACCTTGCTTCGCTGGTCTCCGAGATGATCGAGGCCATGCGGTATCGTGGCCCAGATGACTTGGGCACTTGGGTTGAGGCTGCCGCCGGGTTAGGTTTTGGCCATACCCGCTTGTCGATTCTCGATTTGTCTCCCGAGGGCCATCAGCCGATGGTCTCGGCCAGCGGGCGCTATGTGATCACGTTCAACGGCGAGGTCTATAACTTCGCCGAGGTGCGGCGTGAGTTGGAGGAACGGGGCGCCCGTTTTCGCGGACATTCTGATACGGAAGTCATGCTGGCGGCTATTGAGCGCTGGGGGCTGCGTGAAGCGGTGTCCCGATTCGTCGGTATGTTTGCATTTGGATTATGGGATCGTGAAACCCGGCAACTGAGTCTGGTGCGTGATCGTCTAGGGATCAAACCTCTCTATTTCGGATGGGCCGGTCGGACATTTGTCTTTGCCTCGGAATTAAAAGGGATTCGATGCGTCAAAGAGTTTGACCCTCAGCTGCATCGTGGGGCGCTGGCGCTGTTCCTGCGTTTGGCTTACGTGCCTGCTCCATTTTCGATATTTCAGCATGTCTATAAGCTGATGCCGGGCTGCATCCTCACGGTCACGCCGGAGCTGGCGCGTTCGAGAGAAGGATTTTCTCCCTCTCCGGATGACGATCAAGCCACATGGAAACCGGTGCGCTACTGGTCAGCCCGGGAAGTGGCCGAACGAGGAGTGGCATCGCCGTTTCACGGCACGGAGGCTGAGGCGGAGGAGTATCTCGATGCCTTGCTTCGCCAGGCAATTCGGCTTCGGATGATCGCGGACGTTCCCTTGGGAGCATTCTTATCCGGCGGAATTGATTCATCTGTGGTTGTGGCATTGATGCAAGCCCAAAGTTCTATGCCGGTGAAGACCTTCTCGATCGGTTTTCAGGAGACCGAGTACAATGAGGCGGGGCATGCCAAGGCTGTGGCGGCGCATCTCGGGACGGACCACACGGAGCTCTATGTGGCGCCGGATGAGGCGCGTGCGGTCATCCCAATGTTGCCGGTCATGTATGATGAACCGTTTGGTGACTCTTCGCAGATCCCCACGTTTCTTGTGTCCCAGTTAGCTAAGCAACATGTGACCGTGGCGCTCTCGGGTGATGGCGGAGACGAATTGTTCGGCGGCTATAATCGCTATTTCTGGAGTCGCCGTCTCTGGCGCCGGCTTGCTCCGATTCCCCAGCCTGTGCGGGCATGTCTCGGTTCGCTGATTCAAGCTGTGTCTCCCGACCGGTGGGGGAGTCTCTATCGTGGTTTTTCCGTTGCGCTACCGTCAGTTCAACGGCCCGGCGAGCAGATGCACAAGCTGGCTGGCCTGCTTGCGGCGAAAGATCCGGACGCAATGTACCAGGGGATGGTGTCGCTTTGGCAACAGCCGACCGAAGCAGTTAGCGATGGGGTTGAGCCTCAGACGACATTGACCGACCGGTCCTCTTGGGCCAAGCTGCCAGAGTTTGCGATGCGCATGATGTACCTCGACCTGGTGACCTATCTGCCCGACGATATTCTGACAAAGGTGGATCGGGCCAGCATGGCAGTCAGTCTTGAAGCGCGGGTGCCGCTCCTCGATCATCGGGTGGTGGAGTTCGCCTGGACCTTGCCGCTCTCGATGAAAATCAAGTCGGAGGGAGAGGGGAAGTGGCTGCTGCGTCGGGTGCTCGATCGCTATGTGCCACGGGAATTAATTGATCGGCCGAAGATGGGGTTCGGTGTCCCCCTGGATTCCTGGCTTCGTGGGCCATTGCGTGAGTGGGCCGAGTCGCTGTTGGATGAACAACGCCTGAAGCAGGAGGGATATTTCCATCCCGGTCCCATTCGGCAACGATGGGCTGAGCATTTGTCAGGGAAGCGAAATTGGCAATATGCACTGTGGAGCGTCTTGATGTTTCAAGCATGGATTTCCGCAAGGCAGTCCTCATGAAAACCATTTTTGTTAAAGGACTGTCGCCAAAATTAAAGCGCGCGATTGTTGTGGGCGGCGTGTCGGTTCTGCTTTTGGCGGTGGCCTTTTCGCTATCCGGCACCGAGAATCTCTTGCAGCGGCTGACCGGGTTTTCGCTGCAGGTTTTGGTGGGTATCCTGATTCTGTTGAGCGTGAATTTGTTTCAGGTGGCCTTTCGGCACTGGAGAGTGCTGATTCATTTTGGATTTCAGCTGCCTTGGACCGTCGCCTTCCGTGCAAGTATTGCAGGCCATATGGCTGGGCTGTTCGTGATGCCGTTGTTCGGGCAAGTGGTGGGCCGCCAGGCGGTATTGTATAAATATGGAGTGCGGTCGGTGGTCATTTCCAGTTTGTCTGCGTATGAACGGGTGTTGGTGGGGCTTGTTAGCGGTGCACTGGCTGTGATGGGTGGGGCTGTATTGCTAGGGCCGTCGATCGTTGCCGGCACTTTTGGTCTAATACCACTGAAAGAGATCG
The DNA here is from genome assembly GCA_964412445.1 of uncultured Nitrospira sp. Classification (GTDB taxonomy): domain Bacteria; phylum Nitrospirota; class Nitrospiria; order Nitrospirales; family Nitrospiraceae; genus Nitrospira_D. Next base: position 42,481 of record CAYPOR010000014.1, on the reverse strand, counting down.
CGGTTGTCGTAGTTGCCGGGTCGGCCCTGAGTCTGTGGATTGGCCGTTCACGATTCGAGACACAGTTTGCCACACGTATGTGGTCTTGGTCTGCGCTCTTGTGTCTGATGGAGAGTGCCGCCATCACGCTTGTTAGTCAATTGTTGACACTAGGTTCTTTTGTTGTTGGGATGGCGGCGGTCCACCCGGGAATCGACATCATGTCAATGTTTGCCGCTGCTGCCGTGATCAGCTTCGCCGCCAGCATTCCGGTGACTGTGAACGGTTGGGGAATACGCGAAATGATGGCGATATATGTGCTCGGGAAGTTAGGTGTCGCTGCTGTCGATGCCGTAGCTGTTTCGGTGCTGATCGGGTTGTGCTCCACTATAGTTATCGTTGCTGTTTCTCCTCTTGCCTTGTGGAAGACCTCCAATGGAGATATCAGATCTGTGGATGCCTTCACTCAGATGGCCAAGTCCGGATATGAAGTCGAAAAAGCTTCTGCCTGGATCCTGTCGATGACAGCGACAGTGCTGGTCTTTTTTCAAGTGCATGTCGAGCTTCCAGGATCACTGGGGCCTATCAATTTCAATATGGCAGATCCTTTCGCTATTCTGGCCCTGGCTGCGGTTGGTATTCATGTTTTATCTGTACGTCGCGCCCCTCTGTGGCGAGTTCAGAGCTTCAATATTATTTTGGCAGCGATCAGTGTAATGATGCTTGTGGGTTTTCTGCGAGGGGTGTCGGAAATCGGGGTAACGCAGTGGGCTCTTGCAGGGCGGGTGTTCGGTTGGGTGGTGTTATTGGGGTTTATTTCGTGTGGTTATCTAGTAGTGGCCGATGCCGGCGCTCATGGTTTGCGGCGTTTGAGTGAGACGATGATTGCTACTGGTGTCGTCATTGTGGTGTTGCAGGTCATTCTGCGTTTGTTTGTTCAGTGGGGAGGCGCCGAGATGAGCTTAGCTCAAAATTTTGAGGGCTATGCGGCCAATCGTAATGCGTTTGCTTTTCAGATGCTGGTGTGCATTGCATTTGTTCTTGGGTATTCGTCTGTGCGTGCCAAGCATCAAGCCGTTAGAGCTGGTTCCCTGTTAATATCAAACCATATAAATTGGAAGGTCTTAACGCTGTTGATTCCCTTGCTGCTGGGTATACTGCTCTTGGGTTTGATCTTGAGTGGCTCACGGGCTGGTTGGCTAGTTTGCACTATTATTCTTCTCATTGCCTGGGGTTGGCGGTTTGCGGACCGGCGTACTGTCGCCTTGGGTGTGTTGTTTGCCATAGTGCTTTGGAGAATGACTCTGATTGCTAGCGAGAGTCTGGGGGGGATCCAAAGTCTGGGGGGGATCCAAAGTGCGACATCGTCTAGTGTGAGTGACCATTTACACTGGGAGAGTATCACCCGGGCGTTCGACTTGTGGATGGAGTCGCCGATTATGGGCGCCGGGCTGGGTGTTTTTATTGAGAAAAGCCCTCTCTGGTTCGGGTATCCCGTCGTGATTCATAGTACCCCCGTGTGGATGCTGGCTGAGTTTGGTGTGATTGGTCTGGCAGTATTCGGCTGGGCTTTTTTTTATCTTGTCCGTTCTGCCGTGAAACTACCTGCGGGCCGGCCTGCATACCGTATCTTGGTGATGCTCTTGCTCGGGTTTGCGGGATTTTGTTTGGTCCATGAGATTTTTTATCAGCGGATATTTTGGCTTGCTCTCGGAGCCACTCTGGCTTTGTCGGAGAAAGGGAGAGGGCTTCTTCACGGACCGACGGTTCCCCAAAAGTCCCATTCTTACTCGACTAGAATTTCCCCAGCGTGCGATGGCTGTTCCTGATCTGAATGATCAGGTCAGCATCGGAGTTGGTCAAGGAATTTATTGAGAAGAATCTGACCTCTAGAAGGCCTTTTTATCAGCCGGTACCTCCAAGGGGTAGAAGCATTTTAGGGTATAAGGAGCTGATAAAGTTTCTTCTAAAATGGTCTGGTATTTCAGCCAAGGAATGAGCGCTAGCGGCATGCGACCACGCCTGTTATTTCTGATTACGGAAGACTGGACATTTTGGGAGATTCGCCGCGATCTTGCCCGCCTGGCGCGTGAAGCCGGATATGAGGTGACGATCGCCACCCGCGTGACCGCCCATGCCGACCGTATTCGGCGGGAAGGTTTCCATCTGATCCCGATCACGATGCTGAGGGAGAGTCGCAATCTGTTCAGGGAATTCTTGACGTTTATTGAGCTGGTGCGACTCTATCGCCGGGTCCGTCCGCAGATTGTTCAGCATGTCGCGATGAAGCCGGTCCTCTACGGGTCATTTGCGGCGTGGGTGACTAGTGTTCCCGTCGTCATCAATGTGTTCGGCGGATTAGGCTATGCCTTTACGGACAGGCCGGAAGACACCTCAATGCTTCGGGCGCTTCTACAGCGAGGGCTGAGGAGCGCCATCGCCCTTAGCCGCTCTATTGTAGTGATACAAAACCCTGACGATCGAGAGGTTTTGATACGGGAGCGCATCGTCGGCTCGTCGCGGATTCGTTTGATTGCAGGGTCGGGTGTCGATATTCATCGATTTATTCCAGTCGAGCCTCCTGCCGGTGATCCCATCGTGATGCTGGTGGGACGGATGTTGTGGGACAAGGGAGTCGGAGAGTTCATCGAGGCGGTGGTTTATTTGAGAAAACAAGGGGTCCGTGCCCGCTTTGTTTTAGTTGGGCGATGCGATCAGGGAAATCCTACTGCGATTTCTGAAGCGCAGCTTCAGCATTGGGTGCAGGAGCACGGCATTGAATGGTGGGGGCATCGGGATGACCTTCCAACAGTCATGGGGCAGGCAACCGTGGTCGTGTTGCCATCGTATCGTGAAGGCCTCCCAAAGGTCTTGTTGGAAGCAGCGGCCTGCGGGAAAGCCGTCATCGCGACGGATGTGCCAGGTTGTCGGCTAGTCGTTCAACACCAACACACCGGGCTGTTGGTTCCGGTGCGAGATGTGGCCGCTTTAGCTGAGGCGATGGCGGAGCTTCTCGGGAGTGCGGAACGGCGGACAGTTTTGGGGGCGAATGCGCGGCAGTTTGTGGTGCGTGAACACTCGTCGGAAAAAATCAGCGCGGAGTTTCTTTCGTTGTATCGTGAGTTGCTCGGGCCATCTGCGCCTGTTCCGACGATGACATCGAGTGCGTCTGCTTAAATGAGTCGAGAGTCCAGGGTGCTGTGCGCGATATGACGTTGTGGGGAGGGGCCGTGATCAGCGGGCTGGTGGCGTGGTGGCTGACTGGTCAGTTGGCCGGAGCCCGGTTTGCCTCGTCTGTGCTCGATCATCCGAATGAACGGTCGCTCCATGACCGGCCCACGCCCCGTACTGGGGGGGTGGCGATATTAGCCGGTCTGCTTTCCGGCCTGGCATGGACTGGGTGGTCCAGTTTTTCGCCGAATGGTGTGTTTGAGCCTGCCTTACTGGGATGGCCTGCCGCAGTGTGGGTTGTGCTGTTGACCTGCGGAATTGGGCTGGTGTCTTTTTGGGATGATCGCGGCGGGGTTCCCGTGTCGGTCCGTTTCTGGGTCCATCTTCTCGCCGCTTCGATGCTGGTGGTGGGGGGAGGGTTATGGATTCCCCCCCTCTCTTTGCCTATGTTGGGGGCGGTGGATCTCGGCTGGTTGGCCGTGCCGGTTTCGATAGGGCTCCTTGTCTGGATGACCAATTTGTATAACTTTATGGATGGGATGGATGGGTTTGCCGGTGGGATGACTGTCGTTGGGGGAAGCTTCCTGGCTTGGTTCGGGTGGAGCGCCGGGTTTGGATTTATCTTAGTGACGGCGCTCTGCGCCGCGGCCGCTGCAATAGGATTTCTTCTCCATAATTTCCCGCCCGCCAGAATTTTCATGGGGGATGTCGGCAGTGCGTCGCTGGGTTTTCTCTTCGGATCGCTGATGCTTTTGGGGGTTCATGACCAGGTATTCGACCTCTGGGTTCCTATTATGTTGTTTTCTCCCTTCATCGTCGATGCCACGGTGACCCTTATTCGTCGGGCTGTCCGAGGGGAGCGTATATGGGAGGCGCATCGGACCCATTACTACCAGCGACTTGTGTTGCTTGGGTGGGGACACCGGAGAACGGTGTTGACTGAGTATGGTGTCATGATCCTCTGCGGGTTGCTTTCGTGTGGGTATCAGCTGGCCGATGGCTGGCTGCGGTGGGTTGTGCTTGGTTTCTGGGGGGTGCTGATGGGATTAGCTATGCTTGGCGTCCATCATGCAGAACAACGGGCTCTGCCTGTCCGGTCGCAGGGGTGAGGACTCGTGCGGGTCTGTGTGCGGCTGAGCCTCAGTGGTCTGAATTGATGATGCCTCCGCTCAACGTATTGGTATTGCAATGACTGGTGTTGAACGTAATCACGGAGACGCACGGTCGCTTGATGGAATTCTTGTCATTAATCCGAGGAATTTCATCGAGCGGCGGCAGAGTATCGAACGGCAACTTCAGCCGCTTGGCTTTCCCTATGAGTTTATCCATTCCTATGATGCCGGTGATTGGGATGCAGCGATTACGAGTCGCTATTTTACGGGCTCACTCCTGAGCCTCGGGCAACGGTCTTGTGCGTTGAAGCATCTTCAGGCATTGCGTCTCATCATCGAACGCGACTGGCAGCGTGCGCTGGTGTTGGAAGATGATGCCTTGCTTGCTCCTCGGTTTGCCTCAGCGCTTGACGCAGCGTTCCAGGAGTCTGCCCGATTCGATCCTCCGTACGTCCTGTTCATTGGCAGTGGAGGGAATCAGTATACCCCTCGTCGGGTGCGTGTTCCCGGACAACGATTGTACAAGTCCGACAAAGGGCGGTTGGGAGAGGCCTACGTGTTGGGCAGTCTGGCGGCTCGGTTACGGGTCGACTGGATCGACCGGCGGGGGATTGAGTTGCCGATCGATAACCTCTTTGAGCAGATCGATCGGGAATGCGGGGTTGTCATGTACTGGCTCGAACCTCCTATTGTGGAGCAGGGCAGCAAGAATGGGCAGTTTCGATCAGTGCTGGAGCCAGTCCCTCCAAATTTTGTTCGACGCGTGACTTCTCTCGCCAAGAAACTGCGGCGAAAGTATTTGTACTAATCCTGAGAACTATTCACGCGGCCAACTGCTTTCTGAGACAATGACATTAATCTCATCTCAACGAGTGATCGATCTTGCGCGGATAACGGCAATCATTGCCTGCGTCGGGCTCCTGTATTCCCCCTCGGTTGGCACAATTGGTTTCATCATTACGTATATGGCCTTTTTTGCAAGTGGCCAGGCCGTTTCTCGTTTCAAAGCGGTGCTCACGCGGCCGATGGTCTATTGGGGAGTGGTGTTTCTCGGAGTCGTATTGTTTGGGACGTTGTACGCCTCTGTGCCCTGGCCTGACCGATGGACGGATTTTTATAAATGGCGCACAATCCTCTGGTTTATTGTGGTGCTGGCCATCTTTGACGAGGATTGTTGGAAGAAACGATTGTTGGTCGTGTTTCTTGCCGGGACTGCAGTCGCTGTTGTGGGGTCATTCCTTTCCGCAGCCGGGTGGGTCACCTTTCGACGGGGGCCGTACGAATTGCTGCGTAACTCTGGTACGCAGGGGATGGCATTTGCCTGCTCGGCGCTGGTGTGTGCGTGGATAACATTGGAAAAGAAGCCGCTTGGGCCGATTTTTCTGATCTGGCCTTTGCTGGGATTACTGTACATTCTCAATATTGTGTTCATTACAGATGGGCGGAGTGGCTACGCTGTCCTCGGGTTGGGATTGCTCATTTTGTTTTGCTGGAATGCTTCGTGGAAATATCGAGTGTTGATTCTGGCGGGTTTGTTCGTTGCCGGTGGGCTGGCCTTCGGGGTTTCTCCACGGATGCAGGGCAAGGTGATGGCCGGGGTGACGCAGTGGATAAGTGAGTCGGAGTCGGCGCAACTTACCAACTTCGGGAGCCGCAGGGTGTTTTATCAGAACAGCTTGGAGATTCTGCAAGAGCATTGGCTTCTGGGTGTCGGGACCGGAGGCTTTGCGGAGGCCTATGGCGAACATGTCTCAAAGAAGTACGATGCCTCTGATTGGCGTGCGCTGCATACGACGGATCCGCATAACCAATATCTATCGGTTGCGATTCAACAGGGGCTTGTGGGTGTGATGCTATTCCTGGTGTGGCTTGCCGCTATCGCGCGGGAGCGTGAATCCTCTGGCAACCATCATCAGCTGGCAATTGCTATTCTCGCCGGATGGTGTGTGACGAGTCTCTTCAGCTCGCACTTCCGAACCTTTGCCGAGGGCCATTTACTCGCCACGTTTCTCGGTGTGCTCCTGGCCGTCAAATTGCCAGCAGTTGCAGCTCATCCGGATGTTGGAACCCATACTGGAAGCATAGAAAGACTCTATGGATAAAGTTTCGGTCTACATCATCGCGTTTAACGAAGCCGCGAAGATCGCCGCCACGATCAACAGTGTGTTGTGGGCAGACGAGATTATCTTGGCGGATTCGGCCAGTACCGACGGCACGGATCGAATCGCGGCAGAGATGGGCGCGCGTGTCGTGCAGATTCCATTTGAAGGATTCGGTCATCTGCGCAACCGTGCCATTGCCGCGTGCACGCATGAGTGGATTCTGAGCATCGACACCGATGAGCAGTGCACCCCGGAAGTCCGGGATGAAATTTTGTCGTTGCTGGCCGGGCATCCCGCGCACGATGCCTATCTCGTTCCGAGGCGGAATTACTTCATGGGGCAGTGGGTGACGCATTCCGGCTGGTACCCGAACTTCCGGCAGCCGCAGCTGTTCCGGAAGGGGGCGATGCGATATGTCGAGTCTCCCGTTCATGAAGGGTATGAATTGCTCACGCCGAAACCGGCGGGGCGGTTGCAGCATGCCATCTGGCAGGTTCCGTTCAAAAACTTCGAAGAAGTGCTCAAGAAGGCGAACCGCTATTCCACGCTCGGGGTGTTGAAGATCGCCGATAAACGTGTGTCGATGGGGCAGGCCCTGGCGCATGGTGTGTGGTCGTTCATCAAGCATTATGTGTTTAAGAAGGGATTCCTGGACGGCTGGCCGGGATTCGTGATTGCATTCGGAAATTTCGAGGGCACGTTCTATCGCTATGCGAAGCGGTATGAAGCGCAAGAGAACTGGCCGCTCCCCGCGCAGCCTCCGCTGCGCCGGCCCGGCAGGTCTCCATCAGCATGAAGACGGCGGTCATTGTCACGACCTATAATCGCCCTGATGCCTTGGGTGCCGTCTTGGCGGGGTTTGAGGCGCAGACCGATCAGGACTTTGAGCTGGTGGTAGCCGACGACGGCTCGACGTTCGAGACCGCTGCGGTCATTCAAGAGTATCAGCGTCGGAGCAAGTGCTCTGTTCGCCATGTGTGGCAGGAGGATCGAGGCTTTCGTGCCGCCGCCATTCGCAATCGAGCAGTCGCTGCCACGACAGCGGACTATATGATCTTTACGGATGGAGATTGTGTACCGTCTCGACAGTTTGTTCAGGCACACAAGCGCTTGGCGGAGCCGGGCTATTTTCTCGGTGCAAATCGAGTGCTGTTGTCTGCCGGTTGTACGCAGCGAGTTCTGCGCGAGCATCTTCCGGTTCATCACTGGTCATGGGCGCAGTGGGCTCAAGCCTGGGCAGGCCGTCATATCAACCGCCTCGTGCCGCTCCTGGCATTGCCCGATGGCCCGTTTCGCAGGTGGGCTCCTAACCGATGGGAAGGGATCAAGACCTGTAATCTATCTGTCTGGCGGAGCGATCTCTTGCGCGTCAACGGCCTGGATGAGTCCTATGAAGGCTGGGGGCTGGAGGATTCTGATCTGATCATTCGACTGTTACGGATCGGAGTCAAACACAAGTCCGCCCGCTATGCCGCGCCGGTGTTTCATTTATGGCACCAAGAGCAGGCGAGAAGCGGGTTGGCTGAAAACCGGGCGCGACTGGATCGCCTGCTAGGCTCGCAGAGCACGCATGCGGCAATGGGACTCAACCGGTATGTGATGGAGGCAGGATGACCCCCGGCAAAACGGCAGGCGCAAAGTTGATCCGGAACTGTCCGGTCGGATGCGCCGGCGACTTGGTCGAGACGACGATCCTTCTTCCTGAAGGCGCGTTGCGCCGGTGTCCGGTCTGCGGGCAACTGGTGAGCCAGATCACGATCGAGGCGTTCGACCGCTCGATGAAGGAGTTCGATACGCCGGTCGGGACCCTTCCGACTCAGCGCACGCAAGGAAGACATGATGTCCGGGCGGCCAGATTGTTCGAAGTCGTGAAGAAGCTGGCGGGCGCGCGACCGGCGGAGGATGTCAGGTTGCTCGACATCGGATGTTCGAGCGGAGCGCTCCTGAGAAGCGCGCAACGCGCGGGGTTTGTCGTCGAAGGGGTGGAGCCTGCGGCGCAGGCCGCCGCTTCCGCGAAGGGCGCGGGTCTGAACGTCTTCCACGGCTATCTGCAGGACGCGCGGTATCCGGCGGCGAGCTTTGATGCGGCGACCTTGATGGAAGTCATCGAACATCTTCCGGATCCGGGCGTCCTGTTGCGGGAAGCGTGGCGGGTGCTCAAGCCGAACGGCGTGCTCGTCGTCGGGACGGGCAACGGCGCGAGTTGGACGGTTCAGCTGATCGGAGCCGGGTGGGGCTATCTCCACGTGGCCCAGCACGGCGGCCATATCAGTTTCTTCAATCCTCACTCTCTCGGGCGTCTGGCGACGCAATGCGGGTTTCAGGTCGAGCGCATTCAGACCCGGCGGGTGTCGCTTGCCGATAAGCAGCAGACCGGCCCTGCCCGGTACGGCGTGCTCAAAGTATTGGCGGAGATGCTGGCACTGCCGGCTCGCGCGTTCGGGAAGGGGCATGACATGCTCGTTTTTCTGAGAAAGTGTTCTGCGTAAGCGATGGAATATCCGGATCAACCGGCCCGGCTGAAAATTGCCGTCCTGATCAAGCGTTTTTTGCGCACCGGTGGCGCGGAAAAATACGCGATGGAAGTCGTGCGACGGCTGGCGTTGGATCATGAGGTGCATGTGTTCGCGCATGAGTGGGCGTTTGACGGCTCTGAGCCGATTCTGTTTCACAAGATTCCCAGGGTTTGCCGCAAGCCGGCCTGGGTGAATCAGCTGTTTTTCTCGTATTTTTGTCGCCGGGCGGTGAGTCATGGGTTTGATGTGGTGCACTCGTTCGAAAAGGTTTCGACCTTCGATGTGATGACGGTGCAGTCGCCGTGCTTCAAATCCCCGCATCTCAATGGGCAGGGGAGTTGGGCCCAGAGGGCGGATCGAGCGCGTACGATGCTCAGCCCTCGGAAGCTTGCGTGGCGGTGGCTGGAGGCCGGACAGTTTGCCGAAGACGGCGCGCGCATGATTATTGCTGTGGCTGAGAAAGTGAAGCGGAATGTGCAAGCGTGTTACGGACTTCCCGATGACTGTTTCCGGCTGGCTTATACCGGAGTCGATGCGCGGAAGATCGAACGGACGCATTCGCAGCAGGAGTTGGATGGTCTCCGTGCTCAACTGGGAGTGTCCCGTGACGATGTGGCCGTGTTGTTTGTCGGGACGGAGTTCAAGCGGAAAGGATTGGACGCTCTGCTGAAAGGGCTGGCCTTAGCGCCGCGGGCGCGATTCAAGTTGCTGGTTGCGGGCGGCGGCGGCGGGCGGCTTGATTATTACAAGAGTCTGGCGGATAAGTTGCAGGTGGGGGCTGAAGTGCGGTTTCTCGGTTTGGTGCAGGATATCGAGCGGATCTATCCGATCGCCGATATGTATATTCTGCCTACCCTGGAGGATCCCTGCCCCCTGGCTCCGTTGGAAGCGATGGCGGCGGGAGTGGCCACGATCATGAGTGCGGCTGATTTCAACGGAAGTGCGGAGTTGATTCGAAACGGGGAAGCGTTGCTCCTGTCCGACCCGCGGGATCCACAGGGCATCGCTCACGCGCTCATGAGCCTCACCGATCCTCAGGTTCGACGCGAGCTGGCTGAAAAGGGGCGTCGGTTGGTGCGTCAATTCACGTGGGACAAGACGACCGCGGAAACCCTGTCGGCCTATCGTGCGGTGATGCAGCGCAAAGGGATGAAGAGGCAACCAAGCCTAGAACGGTCGGGGGTGTCGTGCGAGGTCTAGCCAGTCATCTGTTTCATGCGGTTGCGGGAAAGTACGGCCAACTGGTCTTGCGTTTCCGGTCGCTGCTGGTTGTCGCAACTCATCTGGCGCTTATTGTGGCGGCGCATGTGACAGCGTTTATCCTGCGGTTCGAAGGCGATATTCATGCGCCCTATGATCGGATCATGTGGCGGTATTTGCCGGCCGTCTTGGTGATCTATTGGGGTGGGTTATGGGTGTTTGGAATTCAGCGTGGGTTGTGGCGTTATGTGGGGCTCCACGACATTGGCCGGATATTCTGGGCATCGCTGACGAGCTCAGCTGTGTTTTATGCGGTCGTGCATCTGCTCCTCGGCCTGACGGAATATCCGAGATCCATCATCATTTTAACCGGCCTGTTGAGCGGGTTGTATATCGGCGGAATCCGGATGGCGGTTCGCTGGTTTCGTGAGTGGCTTCAGATTGTGGGGCCTACCGCCCGGCGGGTGCTCATTGTCGGCGCCGGTCATGCCGGAGAATTGCTGGCCAGGGACATGCTCTCCGATACGAACTTCAACAGCCGGCCGGTCGGTTTTATCGACGACGATCCGGTGAAGCGAAAAATGAAGATCCACGGGATCCCCGTGGTCGGGACGATTGAGGAAATTAAGTCGGCAGCGGACAGGCTGGAGGCCCATGAAATCATCGTGGCGTTGCCGTCCGCGTCGACGACGACGAAACAGAGAATTCTCGCCTCTTCGGAAGGCTGCACGGCGCCGATCAAAATCCTCCCGAACATGAAGCAGCTGCTGGGCGATCCGGTGTCGCTCCAGCAGGTGCGGCCGATGAGCCTGAATGATTTGCTGCAGCGGGAGCCGATCCAGACCGACCGGCAGGAATTGCATCCGCTGATTGAAGGTAAAACGGTATTGGTCACGGGGGCCGGAGGGTCGATCGGATCGGAGTTATGCCGCCAGATTGCGTCCTATCGGCCCGAATCGCTGGTATTGTTCGAACGGTACGAGAATTCCCTGCATGCGTTATTGCTGGAGCTCCGCGCGGCGTTTCCTGCGGTCGGAGTGCTGCCGATCATCGGTGATGTGACCGTCCCGGAGCGGGTGGCCGAAGTGTTTCACCAGACGAGTCCGGATCTTGTGTTTCATGCGGCGGCGCACAAGCATGTGCCGCTGATGGAGCTGAATCCCAGGGAAGCGGTGCGGAACAATGTGCTGGGCACGCGTACGGTGGCTGAGGCCGCACTCCTGTCCGGGGTGGATCGGTTCGTGTTGATTTCGACCGACAAAGCCGTGAATCCCACCAGTGTGATGGGGGTGACCAAGCGGATCGCCGAACAGGTGATTCAGGGATTCAACGGAGCGGGGCGGACCAAGTTCACGGTGGTGCGGTTCGGAAATGTTCTGGGCAGCAACGGGAGCGTCGTGCCGTTGTTTGCCGAGCAGATTCGCAAAGGCGGCCCGATCACGGTGACGGATCCGGAGATCAAGCGGTTCTTCATGACGATTCCAGAAGCGGTTCAACTGGTCTTGCAGGCCAGCGTGCTGGGGCAGGGCGGCGAGGTGTTCGTGCTCGATATGGGGGAGCAGATTAAAATCGTCGATTTGGCCAGAAATATGATTGTCTTGTCCGGGCTGGTGCCCGGCAAAGATATCGAGATTGTGTTCACCGGGTTGCGGCCCGGTGAGAAGCTGTATGAGGAGTTATTTGATGAACAGGAGCAGGTGAAACCGACGGCTCATGCCAAGATCAATAGAGCCGTCGGGATCCCGCTTTCGACGAGCGATCTGCATCCGTGGATTGAAGAGTTGCCGGGGAGGCTCTCAGGGCATACCGACGAGGCTTTGCTCGAAGAGCTGAAACGGATTGTGCCAAGTTTCCGTCCGCTGTCGCTGCAACGGGCGTTGTAGCGACAGCGGACGTGAATACTCGCTGTGTAGGGATCACGCTGTCCTTCCGAAGAGAGATGGCCATCACGCGATGAGTATACTTGTGACCGGTGGCGCCGGATTCATCGGTGCGAACTTTGTGCTCGACTGGCTGGCGCACACCGATGAGCCGGTCATCAATCTCGACAAGCTCACCTACGCGGGAAATCTCGAAAGCCTGTCCAGCCTGCAAGAGGACGCGCGGCATGTGTTCGTGCGCGGCGACATTGCCGAGTCCGCCCTGGTTGGCCGGCTGCTGGCAGAGTACCGGCCCCGCGCCGTCATCAACTTTGCTGCGGAAAGCCACGTCGACCGTTCTATTCATGGTCCTGCCGAATTCATCCACACCAACATCGTCGGTACCTTCCATTTGCTGGAGTCCGTGCGTGGTTATTGGGGTGCGCTGGAAGGCGATCGCAACGCGCGCTTCCGTTTCTTGCACGTATCCACCGATGAGGTGTACGGCTCGCTCGCGAGTGATGCCCCGGCCTTCAGTGAAACACATCGCTACGAACCCAATAGTCCGTATTCGGCGAGCAAAGCGGCCAGCGACCATCTTGTGCGCGCCTATCACCAGACCTACGGTTTGCCGGTGCTCACGACCAACTGTTCAAACAATTACGGTCCGTACCACTTTCCTGAAAAGCTCATTCCTCTCTGCATCCTGAACGCGTTGTCGGGCCAGCCGCTCCCGATCTATGGCGATGGTCGGCACATACGCGACTGGCTCTATGTCAGCGATCACTGTCGTGCGATCCGCCGGGTGTTGGAGGCTGGCCGTCCGGGTGAAACGTATAATGTCGGTGGCTGGAATGAAAAGACCAATCTCGATGTGGTGCAGGCCCTCTGTGCCATGCTGGATGAACTCCGGCCCCGGTCTGACGGCCGTTCGTATGCGGCACAAGTCGTCTTCGTAAAAGATCGCCCGGGACACGATCGCCGCTATGCCATTGATGCCGGCAAGCTTGAGCGCGAGCTGGGCTGGAAACCTCAAGAGACATTTGAGTCCGGCATCCGCAAAACGGTGCAGTGGTATCTGGATAACCAGAGGTGGGTGGCCAACGTCACCAGCGGCGCCTACCGCCACTGGATTGGCAAGCAGTACGGCGTCTGAACGCGATGAAGATACTGTTAACCGGCAAGCAGGGGCAGGTTGGTTTTGAGCTGCAACGGGCCCTGGCTCCTGTGGGGAAAGTTTATGCCGTGGATTATGCCGAGTGTGATTTGGCGGACGCCGCGGCGATTCGCGCGCTGGTGCGATCATGCGACCCTGATCTGATCGTGAATCCCGCGGCGTACACCGCCGTAGACAAGGCGGAATCCGAGCCCGAGCTCGCGCATGCGATCAATGCCGTCGCTCCCGGTGTGTTGGGTGAAGAAGCCGCGAAGCGGGGCGCATGGGTCGTCCAGTACTCGACCGACTACGTGTTTGACGGCCGCAAGTCCGGCGCCTATGCGGAAGAGGATGTCACCAATCCGCAAAATGTCTATGGCCGCACCAAGCGGGAAGGTGAGATTGCGCTTCAGCGCAGCGGGGCGCGGCACCTGATTGTTCGCACAAGCTGGGTGGTTGGTGCGCAGGGAGGAAATTTTGCCAAAACGATTCTGCGTTTGGCCGGAGAGCGCGAACGGTTGAGTGTCGTGGCTGATCAATATGGCGCCCCCACGTCTGCGGCCTTGCTGGCGGATGTGACGGCTCAGCTTGTTCGGCGGCAACAACGCGAGGGGAGCGACACCTTTCCCTTTGGTTTGTATCACCTGGCGGCCGGCGGTGAGACTACGTGGTGCGACTATGCGCGGTTCGTCGTGTCCGAAGCCCTCGCCGCCGGCAAGCCGCTTACGCTTTCACCGGATGCCATTCAGGCAATTTCCTCGTCCGAATATCCCGCCCCCGCCACGCGTCCGGCCAATTCCCGGCTGGATACCAGCAAGTTGCGCCGCACCTTTGGCGTGGCATTGCCCGATTGGCAACACGGGGTTCGACACATCCTGCAACAGATTCTGAGGGCGTCATGAGCGCACGTAAAGGCATCATTCTCGCCGGCGGCGCCGGTACTCGATTGCATCCGGCGACGCTTGCGCTCTCCAAACAGCTGCTGCCCGTGTACGATAAGCCGATGATCTACTACCCGCTCAGCACCTTGATGCTGGCGGGCATTCGGGAGATCTTGGTTATTTCCACGCCGCAAGACACGCCGCGATTTGAACAACTGCTGGGTTCGGGAGTGCAATGGGGCTTGAACCTGCGTTACGCGATCCAGCCGAGCCCGGACGGCTTGGCGCAGGCGTTCATCATCGGTGAATCATTCATTGGGAATGATCGTTCGGCTCTCGTGCTGGGTGACAATATCTTTTACGGTCACGATTTTCACCAGGTGTTGAGTCGCGCGAATCAACGCCGAGAGGGAGCTACGATTTTTGCCTATCATGTCAAGGACCCGGATCGTTACGGTGTGGTCGAGTTCGATGAAAAAGGCACAGCCATCAGTCTTGAAGAAAAGCCCCGGCAGCCTAAATCCAGCTACGCCGTCACCGGCCTCTATTTCTACGACAGCCGGGTGGTTGCGTTGGCAAAGAGGCTCACACCCTCATTTCGCGGGGAGCTGGAAATTACCGACCTCAATCGACTATATCTCGAACAAGGAGCGCTCAATGTGGAGATTATGGGGCGCGGTTATGCGTGGCTGGATACCGGCACGCACGAGAGTCTGCTCGAAGCCGGCCAGTTCATCGCCACGATTGAAAAACGCCAAGGTCTCAAGGTGGCCTGTCCGGAGGAAATTGCGTACCGCCAGGGATGGATCACGGCGGAGCAGCTCACGGAGCTGGCGCAGCCGTTGTCCAGGAATGGCTATGGGCAATATCTGCTGAGGTTGTTGAAGGGGCAAGTTTTCTGAGGCCTCAAGCATTCTCCCGCGAACGCGTCAGGTGCCGGCAATGTGACGTCGCCAGGTTCGGCGGGTTTTCTTCTTGCACTCCCATGCTGAGTCAGTATGATGGCTCAGCCTGGGGTCTATGCTGATCTCACTCCATCCTATCGTAAGGCCAAGGGAATGGGTTTGCGTAAAAAGACAATAACCGGAAACGTGTCGACGGAGCGCCTGAGACAGATTCGTGTGCTTGCCACGGACGTCGATGGAGTCCTCACCGATGCGGGCATGTACTATTCAGAGTCCGGCGACGAGTGGAAAAAGTTCAACACGCGTGACGGAATGGGGATCAAGTTGCTGCAAAAGGCCGGGTTTGTGACGGCGATCGTGACGCAGGAGCGCACCAAGCTGGTCGCCCGGCGCGCGGAAAAACTGGCCATTCCTGAACTCCATCAAGGTGTGATGGACAAGCTGTCCGTGCTTCGCGAGATGGCGGCGCGCCATGGGGTATCGCTGCATCAGGTGGCCTATATCGGCGATGATGTGAACGATCTTGAAGCGTTGCAGGCGGTGGGGTTTTCGGCGTCGCCGGCCGACGG
The DNA here is from genome assembly GCA_964412445.1 of uncultured Nitrospira sp. Taxonomy (GTDB): domain Bacteria; phylum Nitrospirota; class Nitrospiria; order Nitrospirales; family Nitrospiraceae; genus Nitrospira_D. The sequence goes on along the minus strand of CAYPOR010000014.1, from coordinate 27,031 downwards.
CATGCCGGTGATCCATGCCGCCGTCGACTATATCTGCGAAAAAAAAGGCGGCGAGGGGTGCGTACGTGAACTGGCAGAGTTGCTGCTCCGGGCACGAACGACTTCCGCCTCGGCGAGACGTTCCACCCGATGAGGACGCTGTATGGGGATTGAGAAACGCGCGCTGTATCCGGTCATCATGGCGGGAGGAAGCGGCACGCGCTTCTGGCCGCTCAGCCGGCACCTGTTCCCGAAGCAGCTGTTGAAGATCGGGGGCGGCGAGCATACGTTGATCCAGCAGACCATGCGGCGCGTGCGCGGGTGCGCGCCGGCATCGCAGGTTCTCATCTCGACCAATGCGGCGCAGGCTGAGCAGATTCGTGTGCAGCTGGCCGATTGGAAGGATGAGCTGAAGGACGGGTTTGTTCTGGAGCCGGAAGGCCGCAACACGGCGCCGGCCATCGCCCTTGCGGCATTGGAAGTGATGCGGCGCGATCCTGACGGAGTGATGTTGGTGGTGCCGGCCGATCATGTGGTCACCGGCCAGCGGGCGTTTCGAGCCGCAGTGTCCCTTGCGACGCAGCTTGCGAAGGACGGATATCTTGTGACATTCGGCATCAAGCCGATCAGGCCGGAGACGGGCTATGGCTATATCAAGCCGAATGGACGGGCCCTCGTCGGAAAGCTGGGGACGCTCAAGGGCTATCGCGTGCAGAAGTTCGTAGAGAAGCCGAACGCCGCGAAAGCGGCACAATATCTGAAGGCCGGGAATTATTTTTGGAACAGCGGGATGTTCGTCTGGAAGGCCGCGACGATTCTGGAGGAGATTCACCGGCATCAGCCGGCGCTGGGAAAAATGATGGAACGCATCGGGCAGCTGGTAAAGACCGGCGCTCCGAAGCAGACGATCGATGCCGTCTATCGCCGGGCGACGTCGGTGTCGATCGACACCGGCGTGATGGAATTGTCGTCGAAAGCCGCCGTCGTGCCTGTCTCATTCGGCTGGTCCGATGTGGGGAGTTGGGGAAGTCTGGATGAAGTCGCGGCCAAAGATAAATCCGGAAACGTGATGTCCGGGCGCGTCGTCGATTTCGAGAGCGCCCGCTCGATCGTCTACGCCGACCGGCGGGTCGTCGCCACCATCGGCCTCGAAGATATGGTCGTGGTGGATACTCCGGATGCCACGCTGGTGTGTCCCAAGTCCCGCGCGCAGGACGTCAAAAAGGTGGTGGAGATCCTCAAACAGCAGAAAGCGCCGGAACATCTCGAACACCTGACGGTCCATCGCCCCTGGGGGTCCTACACGATTCTCGAAGAGGGCGCCGGTTTCAAAGTGAAGCGGGTGACGGTGAATCCCGGCGGGCGCCTCTCGCTCCAGCTGCATCACAAGCGGAGCGAGCACTGGGTGGTGATCGCCGGCACGGCCCGCGTGACCAGAGGAGAAGAAGTGTACGGGCTCCAGGTGGGACAGAGTACAGCCATTCCGGTCGAGACCAAACACCGGCTGGAGAATCCAGGAAAAGTCATGCTCCATCTCATCGAGGTGCAGAACGGGCCGTATCTCGGGGAAGACGACATCGTGCGATTCAAAGACGATTACGGGCGGACGGCCAATGCGTAGGAGATAGAGGAGCGGCTATGGGACTGTTTCGCGAATACGACTTGCGCGGCATCGTCGGGAAGGAATTGACCGCAGACATTGCCGAGCGCGTGGGCCGCGCCTATGCCACGCATGTACAAAGGCGCGGGGCGAAGACCGTTACGGTGGGGAGAGACGGCCGGCTCAGTTCGCCGGATTTGTATCGCGCGCTGGTCAAGGGGTTGCTGGCGGGAGGCCTCAACGTCGTCGACATCGGCATTTGCCCTTCCCCGCTCGTCTATTTCTCGTTGCACACGTTGCCGGTCGACGGCGGCATCATGATTACCGGAAGCCATAACGCCGCCGAGTACAACGGGTTCAAAATCTGTGTCGGGAAAGAAGCGATACACGGCGAGGAGATTCAGTCGCTGCGCCGGGTGATGGAGGAGGGGAAGTTCGTCTCCGGGCAGGGCACGCTGACGGAGCACCCGATCATTCCCGACTATCTGGCCTATATCAAGAACAGCTTCGCTGGCGTCAATGCGAAACGGCTGCACGTCGTCATCGATTGCGGCAGCGGCGTGGCGGCGCTCATCGCGAAAGATGCGCTGGAATTATTGGGGTGCAAAGTGACGGGGCTCTATTGTGAACTGGACGGCCGGTTCCCGCACCATCATCCCGATCCGACGGTCTTGGAAAATCTGTCGGATCTGATGCAGGCCGTCAAAGACAACAAGGCGGACGTGGGGATCGGGTATGACGGAGACGCGGATCGCATTGGCACGGTGGATGAGCATGGAAATGTTTTGTGGGGCGACCGGCTGATGGTGGTGTATTCGCGGGACATTCTCGCCGTGAAGCCCGGCAGCACCATCATTTCGGAAGTGAAGGCATCCCAGAGCTTGTACGACGATATCGCCAAGCGCGGCGGCCGCCCGGTAATGTGGAAGACGGGCCACTCGCTGATCAAGGCCAAGATGAAGGAAGAGAAGGCGGTGCTGGCGGGAGAGATGTCCGGGCACATGTTTTTCGCCGACCGGTATTTCGGCTATGACGATGCGGTGTATGCGTCATGCCGGCTCATCGAGATTCTGGCGAAGGGCGTCAAGCCTCTGTCCACGCTGGTCGCGGATCTTCCGGATACCACGGTGACGCCGGAGATCCGGGTGGATCTTCCCGATACCATCAAGTTCGACGTGGCTAAACGGGTGCGCGAGCGGTTTGAGATGTATGCCAAGACCGGGAAGGGACTTGGCCAGGACCAGCGCACGATTCGCGAATTGGTCACGATCGACGGCGTGCGTGCAATTTTCGACGATGGCTGGGGACTCATCAGGGCCTCGAATACTCAGCCGGCGCTGGTGCTGCGGTTCGAAGCGGCCACATCTGCGAAGCTCGATGCGATCCGGGCGATCGTGGAAAGCGAACTGGCCGACGTGCGCCGGGAATTTGAACGGTAGTGCCGGGTTCAATTCATCCCTCCCGACAGACTCTTCGCTCCGATGCCATGCGCATTCTGGCTTGTGCGCTCTGTCTCTTTTCCGTCTGGCTCCCCGGGCAGGTGTTCGCCGTGGAGAGTGCTCCTGCGCCCCTTCGCCCTTTCCGGGTCGGCGAACGGCTGACCTACGACATCACGTTCCTCAATATCAGCGCGGGAACCGCGGTGATGGAGGTGAGTGCCGCCGACGGCGCCGGCGAGCATCCGTCGGGGAAATTCATCACGACGGCCGTGTCGAGCCCGAAGGTCACCAGATTTTTCCCCGTCGATAACCGGGTGGAATCCCTCACGGACCTGACGACGCTCCTGCCGGAGCACATGACCTTCCGCCGGCGGGAGGGGAAGAAGAAGGAAGATATCGAGTATATCTTTCACCGGAAGGACAACACGGTGTCGGCAACCAGAGGCGGGACGACGGAACTCGTGCCGATTCCCGCCGATACGCAGGATCTGATTTCCTGTTTGTACTATGTCCGGAGCCTGTTGCCGCTGAAGCAGGGGGCGTCGCAGGCCTTGACGGTCTATCACGATAAGAAGATCCGGCAGGTGGAGGTCCGGGTCGATACGATCGAGATGCTGGAAGGGCCCTGGGGGAATCTGGAAACCGCGCAGGTCCTGGTCATCATGCCGTTTCAAGGGATTTTTTTGAACCAGGGCAACATTCGCGTGTGGTTTACGACCGATGCGCGGCGCATCCCCTTGCGGATGAAGGCCAAAGTCGTCATCGGATCGATCGTTGCCGATTTGGTCGACGGGATTCCAGAGGTCGCCTCATCCAAGTGAGAGAGCGAACTTTCGTTGCCGGGGCCGTGTAAAACCGTTATACTGCCGTGACTATGGGCCAATTTCCCCTTACATTAAGCCGATTTATCATCAGAAGCCAGGCCGAGCATCCCGAGGCGACCGGCGAGTTCTCCAGTCTGCTGAGCCAGATCGGACTCGTGGGGAAAGTCATCGCTCATGATCTGCGACGTGCCGGCCTGATCAATATCCTGGGTACGACAGGAGAAACGAACGTACAGGGCGAAACCGTCAAGAAACTGGATGAGATTGCCAATAATACGTTTCTCCGCGCGTTTCAAGGCGACGGTCTGGTCTGCGCCTTAGCGTCAGAGGAAATGGAGCAGATGGTTGCGTTGCCTGAGAATTGGCCTCAGGGAAAGTACATGCTGCTCTTCGATCCGCTGGACGGCTCATCCAATACGGATTGCAATATGCCGTTGGGCGCGATCTTTTCCGTGTTGAAGTACACGCGGACCGATCGACCGCCGACCGAGAGTGATCTGCTGCGAAAAGGAGTTGAGCAGGTTGCCGCGGGCTATCTTTTGTTCGGGTCCAGCACGATGTTGGTCTATACCGCCGGCCATGGCGTTCATGGATTTACCCTGGACCCCAGTATCGGAGAATATTTGCTCTCGCACGAGCGCATCCGGATGCCCGATCGCGGGAAAGTCTATGCGACGAATGAGGGAAACCGGCACAAGTGGACTCCCGGCATGCAGAAGTACATCGACTATCTGAAAGCTTCCGACAAATCCACCGGGCGGCCCTATAGCGGGCGCTATTCCGGATGCCTGGTTGCCGACGTCCATCGCATTCTGCTCGGGGGAGGGGTCTACCTGTATCCGGGCGAAGTGGATAAGCCGGAAGGCAAGCTGCGTCTCCTCTATGAAGCCAACCCCCTGGGGATGGTGGTGGAACAGGCCGGGGGACGCGCCACCACAGGCACGATGCGCATTCTTGAGGTCGAGCCGAAGAAATTGCATCAGCGGGTGTCCTTGATTATCGGCAGCGCGGGCGATGTCGACACGGTCGAAGCCTTTATACAGGGCCGCGCGTAACGCGCAGTACTCACGTCATTATTTCGGGGAGGATCGTCATGGCAGATCGGGTACAGGAAATTCTCAGTTGGTACGAAAGCGATAATGCCGGCACCAAAGCGAATCTGGCGCGCATGCTTCGCCACGGCAAGTTAGCCGGGACCGGCAAGCTCGTGATCCTGCCGGTCGATCAGGGATTCGAGCACGGGCCGGCCCGCAGCTTCGCGCCGAACCCGGTCGGCTACCATCCGCATTATCATTTCCAGCTCGGCATCGACGCCGGCTGTAATGCCTATGCCGCGCCGCTGGGATTTCTGGAGGCCGGCGCCAGTCACTTCGCCGGGCAGATTCCGTTGATCCTCAAGTTGAACAACCATGACGTGCTGCACGATGAAAAAGACCCGTTGCCTTCGGTCACAAGCAGCGTCCGGGACGCCTTGCGGTTGGGCTGCGTCGCCGTCGGATTTACGATTTATCCGGGATCGGCCCACTGTCAGACCATGTATGAGCAGTTACGAGCCATCACGGAGGAAGCCAAGGCCTCCGGCTTGGCGGTCGTGGTCTGGTCCTATCCGCGCGGATCGTCGCTCAGCAAAGAAGGCGAAACGGCCATGGATGTCGGTGCTTATGCGGCGCAGATCGCCGCGCAACTCGGCGCCCACATCATCAAGGTCAAGTTACCGACGGCGCACCTGGAGCAGGCCGCAGCCAAAAAAGTCTACGAGTCGACGCAAATCCCGATCAAGACCTTGGCCGAGCGGGTCAAACATGTGGTGCAAAGTTCGTTTGACGGCCGCCGCATCGTGATTTTCTCCGGCGGCGCCAAGAGCGAGGATAAGAACGTGTTCGAAGAAGCGCGGGCCATCAGGGACGGCGGCGGGTTTGGTTCCATCATCGGACGGAACTCCTTCCAGCGTCCGAAGGCCGAAGCGGTCACGTTCCTCCATACGATCATGGATATCTATGCGGGAAAAATCCAATAGGGACTTCCTGTCGGCGCCCCATTGAACCAAGGCAGAAGGATGATGGAACGATACAATCGCGAGCCCGGACCGGACCGGAGGTGGATGGTTGCCGCCGTGCTGCTGACGGCGGGGATCATTATCGGATTTGTGGTGGCGTCTGATCTCGGGTGGCTCTCGAACGGCCATGCTGTTCCGGACAGCGGAGTCGCTCCGCCGGTGAGGCCGGTCGCCACGGCTCCGCAGCCGGTCTTGCCTGGAATGGGAAACCAGACGTTCGTTGAGATTGCCAAAGCCGTCAAGCCGGCGGTGGTTAACATTTATGCGACCAAAAGCGGCAAGGGTGACGGGGGGCTTCACTCGACACCGTTTGAGGATCCGTTTTTCCGCAAGTTTTTCGGCGATGAGTTTTTCCGGCGGTTCGAACAACAGCAGCCGAAAGAAAAGAAAGAGCGCGGCCTGGGGTCGGGTGTGATCGTTGACTCCAATGGATTGATTATTACGAACAATCATGTGGTCGGCAAGGCTGATGACATCCGGGTGACGCTCTCGGATAAGCGCGAATTCAAAGCCAAGCTGATCGGGACTGACCCTAAAACCGATATCGCCGTCGTCAAGATTGATGCGACGAACTTGCCGACAGTGGCCTGGGCCGATTCGGATCAGTTGGAAGTCGGCGAGTTTGTATTGGCGGTGGGCAATCCGTTCGGGCTCACGCAGACGGTCACGCTGGGAATCGTCAGCGCATTGGGGCGGGCGGCCGGGATCGCGGAGTACGAAGACTTTATTCAGACCGATGCGGCAATCAATCCCGGCAATTCCGGCGGCGCGCTTGTGAATGTGCGCGGCGAGCTGGCGGGGATCAACACCGCCATTTTCAGCCAGAGCGGCGGCAATATGGGCATCGGATTTTCAGTGCCGAGCAACATGGCCCGCTCCATCATGGACCAGCTGGTGAAGACCGGAAAAGTGGTGCGTGGCTGGTTGGGGGTGTCGATTCAGGAACTGACGCCGGAATTGGCCAAGCAGTTCGGCGCGGCCGACACCAAGGGGGTGCTGGTCAGTGACGTGATGGAGGACAGTCCCGCCAAGAAGGCCGGGGTAGAGCGCGCCGATGTGATCGTCGAGTACGACGGGAAGCCGATGGATTCCCCCACGCATCTGCGGAACGCGGTCGCGCAGACGCCGGTGGGAAAGAAAGTCTCGGTCAAGTTGATCCGGGAGAAGAAGCCGAAGACCATCGACCTCACGATCGTCGAGCAGCCGAAGTCCATGGCGCAGTCAGGCGAGGAAGAGTCGGCTGAGGCGGCGGCGCCGACCGGGATCCTGTCCGATCTGGACGTGCGGGAATTGACGGACGAAGTGGCCGGCCGGTACGGTCTGAAGTCCAGCGAGCGCGGCGTCGTAGTGGTGCGGGTAAAACCCGGCAGCACGGCAGAGGAAACCGGCGTGCGGGAAGGCGATCTGATTATCGAGATCAACCGGCAGCCGGTGACGTCGATGAAAACCTACGAGCGCATCGCGGCCAAATTGCCGAAAGACGAGGCGGTGCTCCTGCTGTTGAAGCGACAGGGACGGACGATTTACATCACGCTCCGCCCATGAAGTGGTGAGAGGACGCTTGAACAAGCGTCATTGAGGAGAGGGGGTTCCGGTATGGTATCGCGAGCCATATTTATCCTTCTCAGTGCGCTGGCGGGCATGGCTTTGTTCTTGCGGGCCGAGAATGCCACCGGCGCGTTCTGGCTGTATGGGTTCGGAATCGGGGCGGTGACCGGCGGGCTCATCGTCGCCGGGGAATATGCGTTACGGACATTCTCATTCGGCATCATCGTCGGTGCGACGACGGGTCTGGCGGTGGGGCTCGTGATGACCGGCCTGGTGGAGTGGGTCGGCGGTGAAATCTTCGATGTGCAGACCTTCCTCTTTCACATCGGCGGGCTCGTGTTCCTCCTGGGATTTCCCTATCTGGGGCTGGTCATGGGGGCGCGATTCGGGCAGGAAACATTTCCGGCGCCCCGAACGCGGGCGACGGAACTGCCCGGCGGGTCGAACAGTCTCAAAGTCCTCGACACCAGCGTCATCATCGATGGCCGCGTGGCAGACCTCTGTGAAACGGGGTTTTTGGAGGGCACATTTTTCGTTCCGCAGTTCATTCTGCACGAGTTGCAGCATATCGCCGATTCCTCAGATTCGCTGAAGCGCGCGCGCGGTCGCCGCGGGCTCGACATTCTGAACAAGATTCAAAAGATGACCGACGTGGATGTGCGTATCGTGGACGAGGATTTTCCGACGGTCAAGGAAGTGGATTCGAAGCTGGTCGTGCTCGCCAAGAAGATGGGGGCGCGCATCATGACGAATGATTTGAATTTGAATAAAGTCGCCGAACTGCAGGGGGTTCGCGTGCTCAATATCAACGAACTGTGCAATGCATTGCGGCCCGTCGTGTTGCCGGGAGAGACCATCCGGGTCTTTGTGTTGAAGGAAGGCAAAGAAGCCGGTCAGGGCGTGGCCTATCTCGACGACGGCACCATGATCGTCGTGGACAACGCTCGGCGGTGCATCGGCCGCAACGTCGACGTCGTCGTGACCAGCGTGTTGCAGACCACCGCCGGGCGGATGATTTTTACCCGCTTGAAAGAAGACGCCGAGCGAGAGGAGTTGCAAGTCGCTCGTGGATAGACGTGTGGTCGCGGTCGTGCCCGCAGCCGGCAAAGGGTTGCGGATGGGCGGCTCAGTTCCGAAGCAGTTTCTTGCTCTGGGCGGCGAGCCCCTCGTCGTCCATTCGCTGCGAGTTCTTCAGGCGTCTCCCTCCATCGATCAGATCATCCTTGCCGTTCCGCAGGCAGATCTCGACTATTGTCTGAACGATCTGGCCGTGCGGTACGGCTTTTCGAAAATCACTAAAGTGGTCGCGGGCGGGCGGGAACGGCAGGATTCCGTCCGGCATGCGCTTGAACATGTGCCGGATGAGACGGAGATTGTCGTCGTGCATGACGCGGTCCGGCCGTTTCTGACCGGGAAAATGGTCAGTGAGGTTGTGGCCGCGGCACGCCGGCATGGCGGCGCGATCATCGCGCTTCCTATGCGTGATACAGTGAAACAGGTGGGGCCGGAGCATCGTATTGAACGCACCGTCGACCGTCAGCCGTTATGGCTCGCGCAGACGCCGCAGGCGTTTCGTTTCGACTGGCTGCAGGCGGCTCACCGCAAGGCGCACGCGGAGGCGGTCCATGCAACGGACGATGCCTTTCTTTTTGAATGGGCCGGCCATCCTGTGGTGGTCGTGGAAGGCAGCGGAGAAAACATCAAGGTAACGCGACCGGAAGATATGGTGATCGGGGAAGCGATTCTGGGTTCCCGCACTGCCGCGCGTTCGGGAGGATCGTAATGGCGACGAAAATTCGCGTAGGTTGCGGGTATGACGTACATCCCCTCGGGCCAGGACGAAAGTTGATTCTGGGCGGCATCGAAGTGCCGCACTCGAACGGGCTGCTGGGCCATTCTGACTCCGATGTCCTGGTGCATGCGGTGTGCGATGCCCTGTTGGGTGCGATGGGTGAAGGGGACCTGGGCCGGCATTATCCGAGTTCCGATCAGAAATACAAAGGGATCTCCAGTCTCAAGCTGCTGGAAGATGTGATGGGGAAGCTCACGAAGAAGGGCTATCGGATCGTGAATGTCGATACGATCATCGTGGCTCAGGCCCCAAAATTGAGCACGTTTCTTTCTGCGATGGCGAAGCAAATGGCGCAGGTGATGGGGATCGACGCCGATCAGGTGAACGTGAAGGTGAAGAGCGGCGAAGGGCTCGATGCTGTCGGACGGGAAGAGGGCATGCATGCCCACGCCGTCTGTTTGATTGAATCGGTGTGACTGCCGTAGGATAGTGCGCCATGCTGAACGCTATTCGACAGGATCTTCAGGCCGTCTTCGATCGGGATCCGGCCGCCACCAGCCGGTTGGAGGTGGTTCTGACCTATGCCGGTTTCCATGCATTGCTCATCTATCGCATCGCCCATTGGTTGAAGATCCACGGCGTGCCGTTTGTGCCGCGGGCCTTGTCCCAGTTGGCCCGCTGGTTGACCGGCATTGAAATTCATCCGTCCGCCAAGATCGGGACGGGGTTTTTCATCGACCACGGAATGGGCGTCGTGATTGGCGAAACGGCCGAGGTTGGCGACTACGTCACCCTCTTTCAAGGCGTCACCCTTGGCGGCACCGGGAAGGAGCGGGGGAAACGGCATCCCACGCTGGGCAATCACGTGGTCGTCGGCGCCGGCGCCAAGATTCTCGGCGGCATCAAGATCGGCGACAACGTCAAGATCGGTGCGAATTCCGTCGTCATCAAAAACGTCCCGCCCAATTCCACCGTCATCGGCGTGCCGGCCCGCGTCATCAAGACGCAGGGCGAGCGGTTACCCGATGTCACGATGGATCAAACCAACCTCCCCGATCCCATCAGCGACCGGTTCTCCGCCTTGGAGCAGGAGTTGATCGAACTCCGCAAGAAGCTCGAAGCGCGCGACTCCCAGCTGCCGTTCTAGCCTTTGGGAAAAAGTATCATCGAGGTTTTTAGGAAACAGAAGACCAAGTTGCCTCGGATGAGAGCCGAACGATCTGCAGGTGTTCACAGAGGGCGCTGTTTTTATCCGCTCAACCCCGGCGGCCGAGACGCGCGCCTCCGAGAGCACAATCGCAGCGAGCGAAGAGGGTGTTCGCTTCACGTCATCTCTTGGCGTGGTGAGCCCTTGAGCGATGCGGCCCGCCTGCATGAAGCCGCCGGTTTTCGTCAACCTCCTGTCAGTATTCCGGTCCTTGTCCGAGTGCCGGATCGCAGACGGAGATCAGCGGTTCTGCGCGTAGCTGTAACTCGGCTCCCCGTCGCGTAGCATTGCGGCGCGTAGGCGAGTAGACTGGAGCACGTCACATCGGGATCTCTCGAAGAAAGACATGCTTGTGAATCCTGTTGCGCGTCTCTCAGTTGTGCTACTCGTGATTTTCAGCGGGTGCACGATCACGCCGAGATTGCCTGAGCGGATGGATTTGGCCGCTCGTTGCCGGGTTGCGGAAGCCTTCCGCTGCATCGGATTCGATTCGGCGGCGGCGATTGATCCGTATGTGCACCCGCCGTGGGGGCAGAGGGTCAGGCGCGCTGTGGTAGTGCAGGATATACGAGCGTCGGGCGACGGGTCTCTGCGGTTCGAGATTCCATCGAATTCTGGTTCTGATTCATCCGGCTCCTTCTGGATGAATTTCTCCGATGATTTGTCGGTCCAGTTCGGAGAGGGGAGCGAGTTCTATGTGCAGTGGCGCCAACGGTTCTCTAAGGAGTTTTTGGAAACGAACTATCAAGGGGGCGGAGGATGGAAGCAGATCATCGTCGGCGAAGGGGACCGGCCCGGGTTTCGTGCCGACTCCTGCACGCAACTCGAACTCGTGGTGAACAATCCCTATTATCAGGGTGCTCCCGGCATGTACCACAGTTGCGGGGGCAAGGACGGCGACTTCGAAGGACTCTATGCGTCTGCTGGCGTCAGCTATGCGCCGGAAGAATGGATGACGTTTCAGCTCCATGTCAAAATCGGAACCTGGTACAAGAATGATAGGGACTATCACCGGGACAGCACGGTTCAATTGTGGGTCGGGCGGGAAGGCCAACCGTCGAAGCTTGTTGTCGACCTCAGTCCAGAGCCAGCGACGTTGTTCGGCTTGACTTTCCCGGGAAGCGGCGCCGGCTACGATTTGGCCAATCGCGATCCTGCGGCAAAGTATGGAAAACTTTGGCTCCTACCGTACAATACTCATAAGGATCCTTCTGAAACGCACCCTGTCGGGTATACCTGGTATGACGATTTGATCATTGCACGAAAGAAGATTCCGGATCCTTACTGACCCGCTTGCGGCGGATCCAGAGTACCCCGGCGCGGCGGGAGCCGCGCCGGGGTAAGGGTGCTGGTTCAGACTAGTTTGATAGACAGGTACTCATGAACTTCTTCCGCTCGTCGCCCTTCAGGCTCTTCTCGCCCGCCTCTTTATTACATGCCTTCATCTTTTCCTGCTGAGCCGTTTTACCGCTCTTGACCGGCTTGGCGGAGAGACACTCCTTCATAAACGCCTTCCGTTCGTCGCCCTTCCCCTCACCCAATCCCTTCTCGTTCGCTTCCTTGTTGCACGTTGCCATTTTGTTCTGTTGGCCGGCTGCTTCGCCGGATGCCGGGGCCAGTACGATCACGGCCAAAAAGAGTGAGAGGACGACCAGGCTGGCAATCTTCATGGCGATGCTCCTTGTGTGAGAGGGTGAGGGATCGGCGTGCACTATATCAAAATACTCAGCAGGTGTCTGTACGGAATTGTCCTGAGCATCAGTAGTCCACTCGAATGAGGCAGAGTCCTTGCGGCGGCGCCGTCCTGCCTGCTTTCCGGCGATCTCGCGCGGCGAGGATGCCGGAAAAACTCTCGGGGGTGCGCGTGCCCTGACCGACTTCGACTAAGGTTCCTACGAGGCTGCGGACCATCTGTTTCAAAAACCGGTCGGCATAGGCTTCGATGCGGAGCTCGTCGCCCTCCCGGATGACGACGAGGCGCTGGAGCCGGCAGACCGGATCTTCGTTTTCGGTAGGTTGTGTTTCGAACGAGGAAAAGTCGTGTGCGCCGATGAGGTGAAGAGCCGCCTGATTCATGGCCGCATCATCCAGTTGTTTGTAGACATGCCAGAGTAATTGCCGATTCAGCGCAGGACGCGGCGACCGGTTGAGGATCCGGTATTGGTAAAGCTTGCCGATTGCGTTATAGCGGGCATGAAAATCGGGAGAAGGAAAGTCCACGGTCCTGACTGCAATATCGGGCGGGAGATGGGCGTTTAACGCCATCGTCCAGTCGTAGGCGGTCATGTCCCGATCAATGCGAAAACTGAGGACCTGCCCCAACGCGTGCACCCCGGCGTCGGTGCGTCCGGCAGCGACGACAGAGATCGTCTGTTGCGTCACATTTTTAATTGCGGTCTCGACCGCTTCTTGAATGGTCGGCTGATTGAGTTGCCGCTGCCAGCCGGCGTATTGCGTGCCGTCGTATTCTAGTGTCAGCTTGATCGTTGGCATACCATGGCCTGAACGAGCGTCGATCGAGTTATCGGGCGGTCGGTTTGCCGGTGGCCAGGAACGACTTCACGCCGTTCAGCAGCGAGTCGGCCACATCGCGGATGAATGTGTTCTTACGCAGCAAGTCTTCCTCGGAGGGATTGGAGATATAGGCAATTTCCGCCAGGATGCTGGGCATGCTGGTGTAGCGCAGCACATAAAACGGCGCGGTCTTTACCCCGTGGTCGGTGACCGTATAGTGGCCGTTCATATGAGCTACCAGTGATTCTTTGGTCGTCCATGCCAGTTCCATCGATTCTTCGATTTTCTTCGTCGTCAACAGATCCGCCAGAAAATACTCGACCCCTGCGCCGGTACTGTTCAATGGTGTTCCGTTTTCGCGGGCGGCCACTTCCAGGGCCCGCTGATCTTTGGCTTCTCCGAAGTGATAAATTTCGATGCCTTTGACCGCGCGGGACGGGTGGGAGTTGACGTGGATCGACACGAAGAGATCGGCTTCGTTCCGGTTGGCGAATTTCGCCCGTTCTTCCAATTCGACGAACACATCGTGGTCACGGGTCATCAACACGCGCACGCCTGGCTGCCTGCCGAGCAGGTCGCGCAGGCGCAAGGCGACTTTCAGCGTGATGTCTTTTTCCTCCGTGCCGCGCAGGCCGCGCGCACCGGGATCTTTCCCGCCGTGGCCGGGATCGAGCACGATGGTCTTGAACGACTTGGCCTGCGGGATTGTCGGCTGCGGTGGCGGCTCAAAGGTGCTTGGGGCAGGCGGGGAGGGCGGAGCCTGTTCCGATGCGGGGGGCTCTGGAACGGCAATACCCGGAATTACGTCCACGACCAGCCGCGCAGGATTCTCGAGGAAGAATTGTTTGTAGCGGCGGATCGCATGCGTCGGCAAGGCTACGGTGACGGCGCCGGTGGTGGTTTGGGAAATCTGAAACGGGGCGGGGATAATCCCGCGAGCCACTCTTTTTTGGGCCGACCGGCTCATGGTTGCCTGGGGGAGGAAGATCACCACATCATCCGAGTCCGCTGACTTGAGCTCGGTGACTTTGGTGTGGCGGTCCAGATCGAGCACGAGCCTGGTTCGCTCGGGTGTTGAGAAGACACGAAAGTTCTGGACCGTGGCCGGCATCATTGAGGCCGGAGTGCCTTTAGCTTTGTCCTTGTGGGGGCGATGAGAGCGGGCGTCGGAGGCGGCGGCAAACGCAGGGTCGAAGCTTGCGGGGACGAAACCCAATGTGAGCGCGAGCAGGCATAGGGCTGCGAGAGAGACGCGGAACGGGAAAGCCTGCCAGGATCGTAATCGCATGTGCCTATAGAAATGGTGGGGAATAAAAGCTTTTCTCAGATGTTCGGCCGGTTGTCAAGCGCTTGCGCCTGTTCCCCTCCGGCATTGACAGAGAGGAAATCCGACCGGTAGCGTGGTGCGTATGACAACGCATCTGATCATCGATGGCTATAACCTGCTCGGCGCTCAATCTGCGGCAAAATCGGAGATGGCCCGGGAAGCATTACTGCACGAACTGGCGGCCTACCGGCATCGCAAAGGCCATCCGCTGACGGTCGTATTCGACGGCTGGCAGCAGGGGTATCCGGTCGAACATCGGGAGCATCGGGCCGGCGTGCAGGTGATCTACTCACGGCGGGGCGAGAAAGCCGATCAGGTCATCCAGCGGCTGGCGCGTGAGTACGGTTCGGATTGCGCCGTCGTCAGTTCCGATCATGAGATCGTGGCCACGGCCAGGGCGCACGGCGCCACGGTGATGACCGCGCAGCTGTTCATGAGCAAATTGGGAGCGAGCGGACTCTCATCAGGCCCGATCCAGGGCAAAGAACTGGATACGGGGGAGGATGAGCGCCCCAGCCGGGGACCGGGGAAGAAAGGCAACCCGAGGAAGCTGCCGAAGACAGTGCGGGAACGGAACCGTCAGCTCAAGCGGTTTTGACAAGCTCACGCAAGGTTGAACAGGCGCTTGGCGTTGCGGGTGGTGGCGAGGGCGATTTTCTCGGGCGACATGCCAACTTCATCGGCGCGAACGGTTGCCAGTTGCTGTGCCACATGTGTGACATAGGCCGGTTCATTGCGTTTCCCGCGATAGGGGACCGGCGTGAGGTAGGGGCAGTCGGTTTCGATCAAGAGCCGATCCAGCGGAACGGTCTTCGCGATGTCTCGCAGTGCCGTGGCGCTCGGGAACGTCAGAATTCCGGAGAACGACAGATAAAACCCCAGATCCAAGGCCTGCTTTGCGAGCGACGCATCCCCGGAAAAGCAGTGAAACACCCCGCCGATTTCCGACGCCTTCTCTTCCCGTAAAATCGTGACCGTATCCGCGTCGGCCTCTCTGGTGTGAATGATCACCGGCAGCCGAAGTTCGTGCGCGAGCTGAATCTGTTCGCGGAACCGGTCGCGCTGTTCTTTCGGCGAGGAGTGGTTGTAGTGGTAGTCCAGGCCGATTTCACCATAGGCCACGACTTTCTTATTCCCGGCCATCCGGCGGAACTCGTCATACCAGGTGTCTTGGATGTGCTTCACCTCGTGCGGATGCACGCCGATCGAGGCATAGACGAAATCATGCTGATCGGCAAGAGCCACTGCAGATTGGCTCGTGGCGAGATCGCAACCGATGGTGATGAAGCTGTCGACGCCGGCTTCGCGCGCCCGCGCGATCATCGCGTCGCGGTCCTCGTTGTAGCGGGCATCGTCGAGATGGGTGTGTGTGTCGATGAGCATGCGGGTTTCTGGCAGGATGCTGAAAAATGCCGCCAGCCTGAAGTCTTACTATGCCGGCTTGGTTGCGATGGAGTCGGCCAGCTCGTTCAGCAGGGCGGCGGTTTCATCCCAGCCGAGACAGGCGTCGGTGATGGAGACGCCGTGCGCGAGCGTCACGCCCTGCTTCCAGGACTGTTTGCCGGGGTTGAGATTGCTTTCGAGCATCAAGCCCATGATGGAATTGCGGCCCTCGCGGAACTGGCGGATCACGTCGCGGGCGACAAGGCCCTGGCGTTTATGGTCCTTGTTGGAGTTGTCGTGGGAGCAATCGATCATGATGGGGCGCGCGATGCCTTCTCCGGCGACGGCCGCTTCGGTTTTGGCGACATGCTCCGCTTCGTAATTGGTTTTGCCGCCGCCGCCCCGGAGGACGATGTGCCGGTCCGGGTTGCCGGCTGTCCGGATGATGGCGGTCTGCCCTTCGGCGTTGATGCCGACGAAGTGATGCGGTGTGCGGGCCGAGGTCATGGCGTTCACGGCGACTTGCAGGCTGCCTTCGGTGCCGTTCTTGAATCCGACCGGCATCGAGACACCGCTGGCCAGTTCGCGATGGGTTTGGCTCTCGGTGGTGCGGGCGCCGATGGCGCTCCAGCTGATCAGGTCGGCGATATATTGAGGACTGATCGGATCGAGCAGCTCGGTTGCGCAGGGCATGCCGGACTGATTGATTTTCAGGAGGATCGTACGGGCCAGTTCCATGCCGGTGGCGATATCGCAGGTGCCGTCCAGATGGGGATCGTTGATCAGGCCCTTCCAGCCGACGGTCGTGCGCGGCTTTTCAAAATAGGTGCGCATGACGATCAGCAGGCGATCGTGGAGGGCATCGGCCACCGGCTTGAGCCTGGCGGCGTATTCATAGGCGGCTTCGGGGTCATGGATCGAGCAGGGACCGACGATGACGAGCAGTCTGTCGCGATCCTGGCCATGGAGAATCCGGCGGATGGCATCACGTGTTTCCACGACCAGCGCGGCGGCTTCATCAGTGATCGGCAACTTCGATTTTATGGCGCGCGGCGAGGGCAGCGCGTTGATTTCTAAGACATGCTGGTTGTCGATGGGTCTGTTCATGGTACCTGTCCGCGAGTGGATCGCGGCCTTTTCCACTCAAATTGACTGTACTGATAGCGCTGTTGGATTGTCTAAGATATGCGAAAATGGCAGAGAAAGTCCATACGGCTTGACAAAAGCAGAGGGCAATCGATAGTTTGGCACGGGTTTTTTGTTTCCGGTCAAGTGTCTGAGGGTATGAAGAGTTTATTCTGATGCTCCGTCCTCCCACATCAGCATCGCTGCTCCGCCGGTTGATCTCGCTGGCGATGATCGTGGTTCTGCTCGGACTGGCTCCATTTGCCGTCGCGCAGGATGTGCATCATGAGCTGGCGGCGGCTGACCATGACGGCCACGAGCATTCCGATAACGACCTCTGCCAATGGGTCCAGCACCATACGGCGGGGTCGCTGGATAACGGCGCGCCGATTCTGGTCGCCGGTGAGTTGGTCCGATTCGCCGAGTATCCCGCTGAATCCATTCTGCTGTCCGTTGAGCCTTCTTCGTTCGATCCTTCCCGCGCGCCTCCGCGTCGCTAAGTTCTCTTCAACGAGTTCTTCAGGGTTCGGCACAGTCTGTGCCGGGCGCTGTCTATTCATTTTTGATGTTGAAGGTGGAGGATCTGTATGCGACGCGCGTGGTTGTCTTTGTGTGCCGGTTTGATCATCGGGAGCCTGGTCTGGAATGGCGGAGGGCTGTTGCCGGCTCGTGCGGCAGAGGGGGAAGCAAGCAATACGATTCGGGGGACGGTTCAGAACCAGGATCTTCGGAGGGTCGGGCAGGTGGTGGTGGAGGTGAAGGATCAGGAAGGCACCGTCGTCACGACGGGTGTCACCAATGATGCCGGCGAGTTCAGCGCTTCCGTGCCGGCGGCCGGAACCTATTCCGTCAGCGCCGTGCAGGATACCTATCGCAGCGAATATGTCGTGCTGCAGATCGGGACTGAGGTGTCGAAGCCGGTCACGCTGACCTTGTCGAAGACGAAAGAGGTTGCGCTGGAAGTCGTGTCGCCGCTGGCGCCGATCCAGTACAAGGCGTCGAGTGAAACCTATTCGGTGAGCCGCAAGGATATTGAAGCCCTGCCGCGCGGCAACAACAATGAGCTGCACGATGTGTTGCTGACAATCCCCGGCGCGACCTACGGGTCGCTCAAGCAGGTGCACATCCGTCAGGATCACGCCAATCTGCAATTGCGCATCGACGGGGTGCCGATTCCGGAGACGGTTTCGTCGACGTTTTCCGATGTCATTTCGCCCCGCTCATGGGAGCGGGCGGACATCGTGCTGGGCGGCATGGAAGCCAACGTCGGGAACAAAGCGGCGGCGCTGATCGATATCACGACCAAGAGCGGCACCAGGCCCGGATTCGGCTCGCTGCAGATGTTCGGCGGGTCCAACCGCACGGTCAATCCTTCATTCGAATACGGGGGGACAGTCGGGGAGAAGTTCCGCTACTACATTCTCAACAGCTATATGTCGACGAATCGCGGCATCGAGCCGCCGACGCTCGGCCACTCGATTTTTCACGGCCAGAGCGAGCGCAATCAGACGATGTTCCGCGGCGACTACCAGCACGACAATACGAATAACTTCACGCTGCTTTTTTTGAACTCCGTGGCGAAGTACCAGATTCCCACGCTGCCCGGCCAAACGCAGAATGCGACGATTACGGGTCTGCTGCCGGCGGGCTTTTCGGCAGTGCCGTCGGAGCGGGTAGACGAAAATCAGAAGGAACAGAACCAGTATGCGCATCTGGTGTGGCGGCACGATGTGTCGTCCAATCAGTTCTTCAGCCTCGCCGGTTATTTCCGGCATACCCGTGCGACGTTCAAGACCGATCCGTTCAACGTGCTGGCCTATGTGCCGGATGAAGCAGAACCGTTTTCAGCCGGGAGCCAGGACCGCACGGCCTATTCGGGCGGCCTCCGTCTCGACTACACCTATGTGCACAGCAAAGAGCATTTGATCAAGACGGGTTTCCAGTTCGACCGGACGCAGGCCATCAACAAGACCCGGCTGTCGACGTTTCTGGATGACGGCGCGGGAAATCCGACAGGCAATGTCATCGGCCTCAACGCCGACAATCGCCTGATTGGCTACCGGCAGGAATTCTGGATTCAGGATCAATGGACGCCCAACGATCAGTGGACATTCAATCTGGGGTTGCGCGGCGATGTCGTGCAGTATCAACGGGACGAGGCGCAGCTCAGCCCGCGCATCGGTGCGACCTACAAAGCCAACCAGTCGAATGTCTTTCATGCGTTCTACGGACGGATGTTCACGCCGCCCAATCTGGAAGCGATCTCCTTCGCCAAGTTGAACACGGCGGGCACGAAGGCCGCACCGGAGGATACGACGAACATCACTCCCAAAGCAGAGCGCGCGCATTACTTCGAAGTGGGCAGCTATCACGCGCTCTCCAGTTGGGCGACGTTCGAGCTGACGGGCTACTACAAGTTGGCCCGCAATCTGTCCGACGCCGGGCAGTTCGGCACGACCCCCTTGTTGAATTACTTCGCATTCAACTACGGGTGGCAACGCGGTATCGACGGGGCCTTGAAGTTCCAGGTGTTGGACAATCTTACCGCGCGCTTGAACACCGCCTGGGGCCAATGCAAGGGCTATGGCCTTCAATCCGGGCATTTTCTCCTGGAAGCGAAAGAGATCGCCGATATCAATTCGCCGGGCGGAGTGTTCTGCGATCACACGCAAATGATCACCAGCTCCGCGCTGGTTAGTTACCGGTTGATGGAGCGGACGACGTTCAGCGGGCAGATGTTGTTCGGTTCAGGCTTACGTACTGCGGCCGACGATCAGGCGAAGACGAACTCGACGCATAGCCAGTCCTATACCGTGTTCAATACGTCGATCACGCATGTGATTCCGTTGCCGTGGGACGGGCAGAAGTTCCTGCTCGGGTTCGATGTGGTCAATCTGTTCGATCAGAAGTACTACATCAATCGCGGCGAGGGAAGCATCGGTTTGGGCGTCTCGCATGCGGGGATGCCGAGGTCGTTCTTCTTCCGCGGCCAATGGTTCTTCTAGCCAGATGCCGAACATGGTCACCAGCATCGTTCTCAGTCGCCCGTCTCCCTGCGTCGTACCGCAAGGGTACGCCTCAGTCGGCGGGCTCCCTGCGGCCTTGCTGGATGACCTTGTTGGGCATCCGGTAGAGGAGATTGTCGGGTGGGTCAGTAAGCACACTGGCCCGTTTGAGCATCCGTGTGGGATTAAGATAGGATGTGAACGCTATGAAAATTGCAGGAGTTAGCTCGATAGCCGTAGTGCTCTGTCTCCCGGTGGCTGCGTGGGCGGTGGCGGGGGATGAGGCGACGCATGCTGACGATCATCATGACGATATTCTTGAGCTGCCGGAAGTCCATGTGCACGGCCTGTCGCTGAACAAAGACCAGCAGCTGGGGCCGGTGGCGAAGGCTACTCCCTGGCCTGGCATTCCCTCCTCCCTCGACGGCAAGGAACTCGATGACTGGATGAAGGCCAGGCTACTGGTGTCCAAAGACGCCAAGGTGACGGTCGTGGTGCTGGAGCCGGCCAAACATCGCGAGTTGACCGCAGCCGGGATCGTCGCGCTCAGCAAGTGGACGTTCGATCCGCAGATGAAGGGCGACGAGATGGTCGACGGCGAACTGACGGTCCGCATCCATTTCCGCACGCGGTGAAGATCGCTTGACGCCTGACGAATGACACTTTATCGTCAGGCTCATATGAGCCTCGACGAATCACTCTTTCTTGCCATCAACGGCCTTGCCGGCCGCTCGGAATTCTTCGATCATCTGTTTCTTCGTTTGAGCGCGACGAGCACGCTCTATCTGCCGGTGGCTCTGGCTGCGGGCTATTGGATTATGCGCCGGCGCTGGGAGGCCTTGCTCGGCGGTCCGTTTCTGGCCGGCGCCGTCGGGCTCTCGGATTTTCTCGGCGGGCAGCTCAAGTGGGTGGTTGCCCGCGCGCGGCCCTGTCAGGCGCTGCATGAAGCCGTCGTGGTCGGGGGCGGCGCCTGCGGCCGGCTCTTCAGTTTTCCTTCCAACCATGCGATGAACACGGCGGCGGCCGCCGCATTTCTGCACGTGCTCTATCCCAAAACTGGGTGGATCAGCTGGCCGATCGTGGCGCTGGTGGGCTTCTCACGGGTCTATATCGGGGCGCACTATGTCACCGATGTCTTCGGCGGCTGGCTCTTAGGCGGACTGATCGGCGGCGGCATCGCCTGGGCGCTGCTGCAATGGCCGAGATTTCGCGCAACAGCGCAGGTTCCTGTCTCTTCTTCGCGGTAGGCCGGTCTCTTCTTCTTCGGTTGCTACGATTCCATACAAGCCAGCAGTGAGGCTCGTAAGGTCTCCACGTCATAGCCTCGGCCGATGAGGACGATGGCGGGGCTGGGTTCGTCCAGCAGCATGATGGGGGCGATGGTGGGGGCTCCCGGCGGAGCGTACTGAAATTCCTGTAACTCCGGCTCACCGGCGAAACGGAAGAAGCCTTTGGCCCGTTCGAGTTCTTTGGGCAGCGACTGAGTCCAGGCTTCAAATCGTCGGCGATTCAGCGGCGAGAGAAGTTTCACTGTGGTCGCGATGGGATGGTAGTCTGCCCGTGTATGTGAGCGTGAAGGGCGAGGTTCGCCGAAAACCACGTTCGTCTGTTTGGCCGGTCGTGATTGCTGCACCGGCGCCAGGAGTGCGGCGGCGTCGATGCGCGCATGGGTGGTTTCCCAGATGCGGGCATAGGGGTTCTGCTTCACGATCCCGCTTTTGAATCCCTCCCAGTGGCCCGGCACATAGAGATCCTGCTTATTGAGAATGAGTTCGTCCGCGCAGCGGATCGCCTGCGCGGTGACATACTGGCTGGAGTGGCTGGTTTCGCCGGCGACGGGATGGAGCAGGGCGATGACCCGTTCCAATGTGGCAAGCCGGGCGGTGTAGAGATCCGTCACGGCGTCGATGACTTCAGCCGGATCGGCCAGGCCGGAGCATTCGATGATCACCACATCGGAGGCGGCATCGTTCACGAGTTGCGCGATGCCCCATGACAGATCCTCTTTCGTGTCGCAGCAGACGCAGCCGCCCGCCAGATTCATCACCTGTTCGGCGATGGTGCCGGCGCGCGGGCCGTCGATGCTCACCTCGCCGGCTTCGTTCATCAACACGCCGGCGCGGAGGCCCTGACTCTTCCAATATTCCAGCAGGCGCATCAAGAGCGTGGTCTTGCCGGCGCCGAGTGATCCGCAAAGGAGATAAAAAGGGACTGGCATGGTCATTCCTGGTTGTCGAAACACTGCACGAAGATCGTGCTTCGCATTCTACCGGTCGCAATGGATGCTGAACAACTTCAATGATGGTGGGTAAGGGCTTCGAGTTCAGGGTGTTGTGCAGTGAGTTTGGTCAGGTCGCAATGGACGTCGTCGGGGTCGCTGCAATGAGTCTCCAGTTGAACGGTCATGTGTTTGATGCCGAAGTCGGCGGTAATCCGCTCATGGATCGAACGAAGCAGCGCGTTGGTGAGGACAGCGTCATCTCCATCCACCAGCACATGGGCGGTGAGCATGATGAGGCGGGGTTCCACGGCCCAGATGTGGAGATCGTGCACGTTCTTCACGCCGGGCAGTGACTCGATCGTCGCAGCGACCTGAGATGTGCTGATCGTGGGCGGGGTGGATTCGAGCAAGACATCGAGAGATTCTTTGAACAGCGGCCAGGCCCCGTGGAGAATGGCGCCGACCACCAGGAGACTGATGAGCGGATCGAGCACCGTCCAGCCCGTCAGCATGATCGCGCCGCCGCTCAGCACGACACCGAGCGAGACCCAGGCATCGCCCAGCATGTGCCAGAAGGCGCTGCGGATATTCAGGTCGTCTTTCGCGCCGTGCTGCAGCAGCAGGGCAATGCTGAGATTGGCTGCAAAGCTCATGGCGGCAATGCCCATGATCCACCCGCCGTCCACCGGAACGGGATGCAGCAACCGCTTCAGGCCCACGAGGGTAATGCCGATCGCCGTCAGCAGCAGAATGAATGAGTTGAGAAACGCGGCGACGACGCCGGCGCGATGGTAGCCGAACGTGCGTGTTTCGCTGGCCGGTTGCCTGGTGAGGATGTGCGCATAGAGCGCCAGAAAGAGCGAGCCCTGATCGACGAGATTGTGCCCCGCGTCGCTCATGAGGCCGATGCTGTCGAGCAAAAATCCGCCGAGGAATTCGGCGGTGATGACGAGGGCATTCAGCCCGAGCGAGAGGTAGAGACGGGAACGCAGATGCTCAAATGAGGCAAGGCCGGTCATATACGTAGTGTCGCACGGTCATCGGATCACGGCAAGGGTTGGAAGAATGATCAGCCGATCGCTGGGCGGAAGGCTGATGCCAAGATTGTTTGATTGCGTGACCCGACAGTCGTTTTGGCTCTGTCAGGCATGCGTGCACGTCATGAAATTATAAGAAACACAGGCTGTCATGGGTTCACAAATTCAAGAAACTCATTTTGTCTCAATCTTTCGCAATAAGGATGTGGAGTCGTATATATCTTTGCCTTGTTCCTTGTCGAAGTAGGTCTTCTCAACGTGGCCGCCAGCTCTTGCGACAAACGTATAGGGAAATGCGTTGTAGTACTTATTGAAGGTGGTGATCTTGGTATTTAGCTGGGTCTTAGCCATTGCCAATTCATCCTCGGTTTTTGAAACAATTCTGATCAATTCCATGAAAATGGCATCGCTCTTAAGGTTGGGATAGTTCTCAAGATTTACCACGACATCTTTGAGATTGTGTTCAAAGCCATTCATTGATTTTATCTTTTCCTCAAGTGACCCGGCCGCAATGTAATTTTTCCTCGCTGAAACAATAGCCTCAATGGCCTGTCTTTCTTGCATCGAGTAATTCATAGCGGACATCTCGACATTCTTAAGAACGTTAAACCGCTTTTGGTAAATGATCTCTACGACAGTGAATGATTGCTTGATGTTCTCATTTGCTATTGCAAAGAAGTTGTAGGTTTTACCTATGTCTGTGACAAATATCGCGAGCATAGGAATAATCGTGCCTACAACTACAACCCAGAGGGGCAATCTAAGGGTCGTTTTGATTTTCTTGAGAGAATGATGAATCGCAAACAAAGGACATAGAAACCAAATTATTCCATGGGTCAGAAAGCCAAACATGCTTCCAGGTTCTTCCTGGAACATTGCTTTGGGCATAGCGGTGCCAGCAACATACAGAAGTCCTAAAAGGATCAGAAATAAAGATACTTTTATTACTCTTGGGTACAGGCTCAGATCTCGAACTTCATATTGAGTGACTGCGTCCGTCTGGCTCATTGTGGCCTCCACTTATGGTTTGTATTCCAGTGAGGATAGCTTAATTGGTTTGGGTTCATAATCAAGATTCTTCTCATATTTCGTCTGCTAATTAATGGAAGGTGGGGAGGTGGGAATGGCCAGTAAATCCCTGCAATTTGAGGCCATTAGGAAGAGATATATACGTTTCTAGTCGTGGGGAATGGCGTTCTGGCTCAGTCGGTCTGCCTTTGCTGCAGAGGCAGTATATCGCGAAATGAGGTTGTGTCCCGCGTCGCTCATGAGGCCGACGCTGTCGAGTAGGAACCCGCCGAGGAATTCGGCGGTGATGACGAGGGCATTCAGCCCGAGCGAGAGATAGAGACGGGAACGCAGATGCTCAAATGAGGCAAGGCCGGTCATATACGTAGTGTCGCACGGTCATCGGATCACGGCAAGCGTTGAAATAATCGCAGTCGATCGCTTGAGAGCGCCGTTGACGTACATACATGGTGTATGTACACTGTATTGGTGCAATTCGAATGGGATGAAGCCAAGCGGAAAACGAACCTTGCCAAGCACGGCATCGATTTTCTGGATTCCCCGGAGATGTTTCGGAGTCTCATGCTCGTCGGGACCGATGAAAGAAAAGACTATGGTGAAACCAGGCAGATCGGATTTGGATTCATTCGCGGGCGGCTCATGGCCGTTGCGTTTACCGAACGGAAGCCGGGTCTGATTCGGATTATTTCAGTGCGAAAGGCAAACACACGTGAAGAAAAATACTATCAAGAAGCGGTCGCGGACGAACTGGGCAAAAATTGATGCGCTGAAGGATAAGGCCATCGATACGTCTGATATCCCGAAGCAGGGGAAAGCCTTCTTCAAGCGCGCGGTGCTCAGATTGCCTGAGCCTAAGACGGCGGTCACGATTCGGCTCGATCAGCAGGTGTTGAAGTGGTTTAAGGCAAAAGGCCCCGGCTATCAGACGCGAATCAATGCTCTTCTCAGAGCCTACATGGAAGCGCACAAGTCCTGAGGGAGATTGTCAAAGTTAGAAAAGATTGCCAATCCCTTTGTTAGACCCCTAGGTCTGAAAAAGATTCCCGCCCCTTTGCCGATCTAGTGAGGGAGGTACACAATCGCATGCGTTGGACACTCATACTCGGGGCGATGGTGTTGCCGCTGGTGATGGGTGTCTGTGTGCTGGCTGCGTCTTCACCGAAGACCGAAAGCCCGGCGCAGATCTCTTCGCCGAGACCTGAGCACATTGTGATCGTGATCGAAGAGAATCACTCCTACAGCCAGATCATCGATTCGCCCCATGCGCCTTACATCAATGAATTGGCTGCCAAGGGTGCCTTGTTCACGCAGTCGTTCGGGATTACCCACCCGAGCCAGCCGAATTACCTCGCGTTGTTTTCCGGATCGACGCAGAACATCACCGACAATTCGTGCCCGCACACGTTGACCACGCCGAATCTTGGCCACGCCTTGCTGGCAGCCGGGCTGACGTTCGCCGGCTATTCAGAAGACCTGCCCGAAGCAGGCTCGTTGACCTGCAAAGAGGGGAGCTATGCCCGCAAACATAATCCCTGGGCAAATTGGCAGAACAGCCAGGCCAATGGTCTTCCGGCAGAGATCAATCTGCCCTTAACGAGCTTCCCTGCCGATTATAAGGCGCTTCCCACGGTCAGCATCGTCGTGCCGAACCAGGTGAACGACATGCACCACGGCAAGGATCCGGAGGCGATTCAAACGGGGGATCGCTGGCTGCGGGACCACTTAGAGCCTTATGTTCAGTGGGCTCAGCAGCACAACAGTCTGCTGATTGTGACGTGGGATGAAGATAATGATAACGCCAAGGAGAATAACCGGATCGTGACGCTCTTCATCGGCCCCATGGTGAAAGCGGGACGTTACGACCAACGGATCACCCACTACAACGTCCTGCGCACCATCGAAGACCTCTACGGCCTCTCCCACTCCGGCGCCAGCGCCGATGCCGAGCCGATCACGCAGATCTGGAAAGTCCCGACCAATCCGCAACAGCGCTGACCGGGGATGTCAGCATCAGACGCGAATCAACGTTCTTCTCAGAGGCTATATGGAAGCGCACAAGGCCTGAGACGGAAGGTGAGGGTGAAAAAACACGACCCATTTGTTTTTCCGGTTCACGGTCTTCCTTAAGGCGTAACGCCGCGTTAGCCCTGCGGCACACGGATACAACAGAAAACAGTACGCCGTTTTATTGCGTCGGGCTCGAGCATGAAGTTAGAAGTCTGTTGTTACTGCCTAGGTCTGCGTACTCGCAGAAGAAATGGTTCAATGGTTACTGAGTGAATTCCTCTGTTTTTGCCTTTTCGAATGGTGAACGAGAGCCAAGCGCAACCAAAACGATCAAGCTCTTCGACTTTCTTGTACTTTCCAACGAGATACTTGAATATGGACAGGGATTCATGGCGGTATTTCGGAGCGATGCCCGAAAGATCTGGGACGCCCACAACCCGCACTGTGTCTCCAACCCGAATCCGTTTTCCTGTCGCGTCTATTGGCCTGTGTTTCATGATTATGGGCATCTAACTTTATGTAGGCCGCTCTGCATAACAGTCGGATCCGTCGGTTCTATCCATGCAATAGGCCGCTTTTGTTCGCGAACCATACGCTTTGCCCGGTGCCGTTTCAATGGGTTGTGACTATGGGATTACCTATCCCTGGTTCTTATGCAGAATGGCATAAGAACCCTCTTCGAATGGGCTTACATCCCATCTACTTCGCCGTGAATTCCAGGAAATATTGTTTCGGCAGGAAGCTGTGCTCGCGTGCGAGTTGGTAGCCTGCTGCGGCCATTTCTTGCAGGACCGTTTCTCGCGAGACGAGGTGGTGTTTCGGGAATCCGAGGTTGCCGGAGCGTTCGTCGGGATAGAAGTCGATGATGGCGATGCGCGCGCCGGGCTTGAGGGACGATTTCAGATTGCGGAAATAGGTCGATCGTTCCTCAAGATGAT
>CAYPOR010000013.1:0-56431 GCA_964412445.1 uncultured Nitrospira sp. | reverse complement strand
CTACCAGGGTATCTAATCCTGTTTGCTCCCCACGCTTTCGAGTCTCAGCGTCAGAAATGTTCCAGCGCGCCGACTTCGCCACCGGCCTTCCTCCCGATCTCTACGCATTTCACCGCTACACCGGGAATTCCGCGCTCCTCTCCCATCCTCTAGCTGAGCAGTCCCCTCTGCACTTTCCGGGTTAGGCCCGGAGATTTCACGGAGGGCTTACCCAACCGCCTACGCTCCCTGTACGCCCAGTGAATCCGAACAACGCTTGCCACCTTCGTATTACCGCGGCTGCTGGCACGAAGTTAGCCGTGGCTGCTTCTGGAGGTACCGTCCAAGTGGTTACCCACTCCATCTTCCCTCCCGAAAGGGGTTTACAATCCGAAGACCTTCATCCCCCACGCGGCGTCGCTGCGTCAGACTTTCGTCCATTGCGCAATATTCCTTACTGCTGCCTCCCGTAGGAGTCTGGCCCGTGTCGCAGTGCCAGTGTGGCTGATCGTCCTCTCAGACCAGCTACCCGTCGAAGCCTTGGTGAGCCGTTACCTCACCAACAAGCTGATAGGACATGAGCCCATCCATGAGCGCAAT
Source organism: uncultured Nitrospira sp. (assembly GCA_964412445.1). Lineage (GTDB taxonomy): Bacteria > Nitrospirota > Nitrospiria > Nitrospirales > Nitrospiraceae > Nitrospira_D. The sequence continues at coordinate 55,852 of CAYPOR010000013.1, read as the reverse complement.
ACCCACGGTATTGCTTTCCCTCCGAAACCGAAGTCCCGGAAGCGTATGCGGTATTAGCTAACCTTTCGGCTAGTTATTCCCCACTCGAGGGTAGGTTACCCATGCATTCCTCACCCGTTCGCCGCTTTACAAGTGTATTGCTACACCTTCTCGCTCGACTTGCATGTATTAGGCGCGCCGCCAGCGTTCGTTCTGAGCCAGGATCAAACTCTCAAATAGGTGTTCTCTAAATTGGACCAAGGGCCACCACTTCAATACACCTTACACCTTGCTCAACTTCCTCTATTCAGTTGTCAAAGAACAATACGTCGCATTCGTGACGCGGGAGGCGCAATATAAACGTTGCGCACTCTCATGTCAAGGGACCCACTCAAAAAAATTCGGGTAGTTTCCCTCAGGCACTGCACTTCGACTTATCGTCTGATGCAGCATACAGGCAAGAACTCATCCGCCCTCTGCCCTCGAACGAGTGGGAAGATAACAAGACTCCCCCATAAGTGTCAAGCAACATTTTCATGTATAATGAAAAAAATATGAAAAACAACGAATCACCACTATTCATGCGGCGTAGAACAATTCTCAAAACGCTCGGACTCGTCGCGACGGTTGGAATTTCCGGCGGCTGCGACGCCGTCGGCTCCGTTTTCGGACGCATGTTTGCGATTCCGCCCCGCGAGACCACCTACTTCACGCCCAATTCGAAGTTTTATGTGGTCAATTACGCAGATTCCGCCGTCTCGATGTCCCGAGACGTGAACATCGAACAATGGAAAGTTCACGTAAAAGGCGCCGTCAAAACTCCGCTTTCCCTTGGCTGGCGCGATATTTTGAATCGCGACTCCTACGATCAGGTCTCCACGCTCATGTGCATCGACACGCTTCCCGGCGGCGACAGCCTAGGCACCGCAACCTGGCGCGGCATTTCATTGAAAAAACTGCTTCAGGATGCCGGCGCCGATGAAGAAACCGCACGCGATGTCATTTTTCGCGGCATCGACGGCTATGACGACAGCATTCCGTTCACGCGCGCGATGCAAGATGATGTGATGATTGCCTTTCTGATGAACGGCGAAAAACTCCCGAAGGAGCACGGCTTTCCGATTCGCCTGATTGCGCCGGGCCTGTACGGCATCAAGAATGTCAAATGGATTACTGAAATCGAAGTCTACCCTGGTGATTACCTAGGGTACTGGCAACGCAAAGGCTGGACCGACGACGCCACCATCAAGATTTTTTCCCGCATCGACTCCCCCGGCCACTATCAAACCTTGCGCGGGCCCGTGCAACAATTCCGCGGCATCGCCTTCGGCGGCCCGAATTCCATCAGCAAAGTCGAGTTGAGCTTCGATGCGGGCCGCACCTGGAACGAATGCGAAATCGAACCGCCGATGTCTCCCTACTCCTGGGTCATCTGGCACTACAGCTGGACCCCGTCGAAACCGGGAAAGTTTCAAACGGTGGTGCGGGCGACGGACACGAAGGGACAGTTACAGATCGCCGAAATCATCCGCCCGCAGCCGGCCGGCGCGAGCGGATTGCACACAATCATTTCCGAAGTTGCCGAACTCTAACACCCTGCCGCAGTCCTCGACATCCTGTGAAACTCATCATTCATCAGGAGTTCACCCCTCTCGAATCACAACATCCGCTGAACATCGGCCTTCAGGTTCGCCAGGCAGGGCTCCAGATCGGGAGCCGGCGATCTGGTCACCACGATAGCGGCAGGCACATCGTCCCAATGCCGCAAGTCCGGCCTCAGAGCCCCTTCCAGCACCTTGGGCGCCGTGCTCATGATCGCCATTCCACCGACAACCGAGAGCTGACACAGCGCTCCTTTTCCATCGCCCGCCATATCGATCATACACCCGCCCACCATGACGCCGGCCCCTGCCGCAACGGGAATCAGACTGTAGGTCAAGCCCAGAGGCAGCCGGATCCAGGTCTGCATATTCAACAGGGGATGGTAGGCATGACTGTGGCGCATCGCGATTTTATCGAACCAGCTTTTCGTCGAAAGGCGCAGTCCGGTCGCAGACACGCACGACTCCATAAACGGCTGCTTCGGCGCGATCGAAAAATACCCGCTGGTGGAACTGGAAAACAGCAGATCCCAATCAAGCCCGGGAAAGCGCCCGACCCGATACACCTGCCACTCCCCGGCCTGTCCCTCCCCGTTATCAATCCGGCTGACGCGTCGCCCCGCAAACGCCCGAAGCGCCTCATCGCTCTTCGTTGACGCCTCTTGAAAATCCCGGAGACGCAACCAGTCCACCCGCGCCTCGCGAACGTCCCCCACATGCTCCCAGAGAACCGCGGACAGCAGGAGATTGACCGGATCTTCTCCATAGTTATAGATCGGCGCGAACAGCTCATGGTCCAAATCCCTCAGCTCAACCGCCACCTCCTCGGGTTTCTGCAATCGGAGATAGCTCGCGGACATCAGGATGCTCAGATAGCCCCGCTCATAACTCTCCATCACATAGTCGATGAAGGTGCCGTCCGGCACGAACACGTTCGTCGTTTCGCGCGTGACTGAAAACGATTTGTGCCGGAACCGGGAGCGCGCTTGCGCTCCGTACCGCACCACCAGCTCATCGCAGCGGGCGGCAAACGCTTCTGATAAGAGATTGAGCGTGTCGATTCGCGCCGAAAGATCGAAGGCGTGATCGATCGTCCCGCAATTCCGCACCGCCTCTTTTTGAAGAGTTCCCGGTTGGCACCCGATCAGGAGAGCGCCGAAACAGACGACACGAATCGCCGCGGCGACCGGCGCCCTTTTCCCGATCAAGCAGACACCGGTCATTTGCCCCTCCCGGCTTGCATCTCTCCGCAAATCCCGCTACTCATGTGGCTCCGCTTCCCGTATCCGGAGGATATTATGACACGCCGCATCCTTCTATGTTCATCGCTCTTCTTCGGCCTCACCGGCTGTGACCTGCATTCCCCGGCGTTGCAGCAGGACCGGCTGACATCCCTGGGATCGGCGCAGACTCATGCCACCTCCACCCGCATCAACGGAGAAATCCGGCGACGCTCCGTGACGATCGACGGAGTCGCGCTCAGCGTGCTGGAAGCCGGCACCGGAGACCCGATTATCTTCGTCCACGGCGTCGTCACGACGAGCAATATTTTCCCGAAGTATCTGAATGCCTATTCACCGGACTTTCGTGGAATCGCCGTCGACCTCCGGGGATACGGCGATTCCCAGAAACCGGACAGCGGATTCGCCATCAAGCAATTTTCCACGGATCTGATCGCCTTGGCGGACAAGCTGGGAATCGACAAGCCGGTCTGGGTCGGGGTCTCCATGGGCGGCATGATTCTCCAACAATTGGCGTTGGATTATCCTGACCGCGTACGGGCGCTCGTGCTCGTCTCCACGACCGACGGAGCGATGGGGCTCGACAACGCTGTGCCCACCATCGGCAACCCGCGTGATTTCGCCGAGGTTTCCCGAAACATTATTATCGAGAGTTTCCCGCCGGGGACGCCCTCCGCGCTGTACCAGCCGTTGCTGGACCGTATTCCAACCTGGAACGGCACCGTGCTGCGCGAGGCGTTGACGAGCATGGCCCGGGCCAACGTGCACGGACAGCTTTATAAAATCACCGCTCCCACGCTGATCATCGTCGGAACCAAAGACGATGTCGCCACGCCCGCCATTGCACGGGGGATCCAGGCGCAGATCGCCGGCGCGCAACTCGTGGAGTTCAACACCGGCCATTTCATGATGGCCGAAGATCCGGAACGGTTTCGCACGGTGTTGGGAGAGTTTCTGCAAACGCTGAAGCGGTAGCGAACCTCTACCGCGCACGCTATTCGGGCGGCAGCTGGGACCTCTTCGCAAAAGCAATCTTCCGGCGTGCTTCGCCTGCGGCGGCACGGCCTCCCTGAATTGACCGGATCTCCGCCTGAGTCAATTCCCTCCAACAGCCTGGCGCAAGATCCCCCAGCGAGACGGGACCGATTGCGACACGCACCAATCGTAAGGTCGGATGCCCCACCGCCGCGGTCATGCGGCGCACCTGCCGGTTCATTCCCTCTCGAATCGTCAGCTCGATCCAGCAGGTCGGCACGGTTTTCCTGAATCGAACGGGCACCGGCCGTTCCGGCAGCGCCGGCGCGTCGACCAACACCCGTGCCTCCGCCGGCCTCGTCCTGGTCCCGCTCAACATCACCCCCCTGCGCAATTGTTCGAGGGCCTGCTCATCGGGAATATGCTCCACCTGCACGAGATAGACCTTGGGCAGTTTATGCTGCGGGTCGGTGATGCAGTGCGCCAGCGCTCCATCGGATGTCAGCAGCATCAAGCCTTCGCTGTCCATGTCGAGACGGCCGGCGGCATAGACACCGGGGAGTTCGACATAGTCCGCCAGCGTCGGGCGCCCCTCCGGATCCGTGAAACAGGGCAGCACGCCATACGGCTTATGAACGGCAATGGTGCGGGGAAGACCGGCAAGCCCTCCGGCGGGAGGTCTGCGAATTGGAAGTTTCACCGGCAGGCCGTCGCATTCTCCGCCGGATGCCGTGCGAGAATGCATGCGACTTCGGCAATCCCCGGCGAATGGCGACGCACTTCACCAACGCTGATGTCATCGATCGGCATGAGTCACTATACCTGACCCGGTCCGCCGCCAACAAATGCCATACCCTGTAGAATCGTAGGTATTCCCATTCTACGTTCCGCTCACCTCGTGAACCGTCCTCGCCCCCACTCCATAAAATCTCATTTCTCGTACGTCCCGAATGCCTGAAGACTGCGAGACTTAGCAAACCGGCCTGTTCCACGATGGTGGATATCGTGCATTGTTTCCGCACGGCATCCTGCTTGCTCTCTATCACAGCTGAGAGCCTCGCCGCTCTCAGCTGATTCATCGTTTGTTTATAGCGGCCACCGCAGTGCAAACACCGTGGCCATTTCATCAACTCATTACCCGAGGAGGTTCCCATGACTCGCTATGCACGCTTCATCGCACTCGCCGCATTCTTGACGTTTGGTCTCGGCACTGCCGTCACCTTCGCCGGTGAACCGGCCCCGGCCGAACAGAAGGACAAGAAGGATATGAGCGGCTCCAAGGCCGATGACGACAGCAAGAAGAAGGATGAGAAGAAAGATATGGGCGGCAGATAACCACCGCGCTCCGGGGCGCAACGATCGTTGCGCCCCTCCTCTTCACTCTCCCGCGCTTCAAACTCAGACTGAGATCCGGCAATCTGTAGGCCTCGCCCTACAGAGCGGTGGCAGCTCTCTACAGACTTCATCGCCGCCGTACAATCGTCTCTGCCGAATCCTTTGAATAACGAATACTTTCTTGTCCCTCCAGCCTGCGGCTCTCAGGCATCGACCTTGCTCACCTGAGCCGTATTCCATTTGTCATCCTTCACAAGGAGGAATCCATGTATCGACGGGCACCTGTTCACGCCTCATCGCTCCGCGCCGCTTCGCTCATTGCGCTCTGGGCCATTGCCCCCATCGGTTGCGTCTCCAATGAAACCCACACCAAAACGCTCACCGAATTGGACGCCACGAAAAAGATGTCGGCGCAACGCGCCGCAGAGCTGGAGGCCCTGAAGAAACAATCGCAGGCACAGGCCGATCAGCTCAAACAGCAACTGGCCGGCCTGCAACAGAATCTGGACCAGGAAGCGGCACAACGAAAGACCGCGGAGGAAGCCGCCGCCGCGCTGGCGAAAGAACGGGCGGCTCTGGAGGCCCGCGCGGGAGACTTGCAGGCCAGACTGGACGGTCTCGAACGGGAAAAAGGCCAGCTCGGCAGCGATCTGACCGATGTCCGCAACCAGATCGATCAACTCCAGAAAAAGCTGGCCGATGAAGCGGCTCAGGTCAGCGCCCTCGAAAAGGACAAGCAACAGCTGACCAGCGGAACGGCCTCGGCGCAGAGTGAGATTGCCAAGCTGCAGAAACGCGCCGCGGACTTAGAGGCCGAGGCCGCCCGCGTCGCCAAAGAACGCGAACAACTCCGCCAGCAGCAAACACAACTGGCCGCAACGCTGGAGCAGGAACGGGCCAGGCTGAAAACCGAGGAAGCGGAGAAATCCCGCCTGGCTCAGGAACAGGCCCAACTGGCCGCCAGTCTTGAACAGGAGCGAGCCCGGTTGAAAGCAGAAGAAGCGGATAACGCCACGCTCGCAGCTAATCTCGATGCCGAGCGGCAACGTCTGAAAGCCGAAGAAGCCGAGAAAGCCCGGCTTGAGCAGGAGCGCGCCGCCAAAGAAGCGGAAATCGCACGCCTCACCAAAACCCAGGAAGAACTGTCCAAATCGTTGCAGGATGAAATTTCGAAAGGCAACATCACGATCCAGCAGGTCCGCGACCAGCTCACCATCAACATGGTCGATCGCGTGCTCTTCGATTCGGGACAGGCGCAGGTCAAACCGGCGGGAATCAAGGTCCTGAAGCAGGTCGGCGATGTGCTGAACAAGATCTCAGACAAGCAGATCCGCATCGAAGGCCACACCGACAATGTCCCGATCAGCGCGAAACTTCAAGACCGGTTCAAAACCAACTGGGAGCTCTCGACGGCCCGAGCCACGAACGTGGTGCGCTACCTGATCGACCAGGGCGGAGTCGGCCGGCAGCATCTCTCCGCCGTCGGATATGCCGAGACTCGCCCCGTCGCCTCAAACGACACGGATGAAGGTCGCAGTTCCAACCGGCGGATTGAGATCGTCCTCCATCCGAAAGACCTCTCGAAAATCACCGGCCAGCTCGGCTCCACCGGTCCGGACGGGAAATAAGCCCGCCCGTTCGCACCGCGGCGGCCGCCGCACCTCCTGTGGCGGCCGCCTCTCCCGCCCTCCTGAGCATGAGACTTCCCCTCGCTCCCCGCTTCCGTTATGATGCCGACCTGACGCAAAAATCCACAGCGCTTCGTAAGCACTTGCATCGATCTTTCAGCATGAGGGTGTCATGATCCAGTCGATCGGACTTGCCGTCGTATTCGCCGTCTGTCTCGGACTCACCGCCTGCGACACTGCGTACATGGCCGCAATGGAGAAAATGGGATACGCCAAACGCGATATCCTGAGCAGCCGGGTCAAATCGGCGAGGGACGCGCAGGAAGACGCGAAAAAAGAAATCCAGAGCGCCCTGGAACAATTCGGGAAAGTCGTCGGCTATCAAGGCGGCGATCTGGAAGCCACCTATAAAAAGCTGAACAGCGAATTGCAAAACAGCGAAGACAGCGCCGATGCTGTCCGGAAACGCATCAAGGACGTAGAAAGTGTCGCCGACTCGCTGTTCGCCGAATGGAAAACCGAGCTCGGGCAATACTCCAGCGCCGATCTGCGGCGCAAGAGCGAGGAGACGCTCTCACACACCAAGGCCCGCTATAACGAGATGCTCGGCGCGATGAAAAAAGCCGAGCAGCGCATCGATCCGGTCTTAAAACCTCTCCGCGATCAAGTACTCTATCTGAAACACAACCTCAATGCGCGCGCGCTCGCCGCCATCAAGGGCGAACTGGTCAAAGTCGACGCCCAGGTGGATCAGCTCGTGAAGGACATGAATCGATCCATCGCCGAAGCGGATAAGTTCATCCAATCCATGGACAAAGAACCGGCCTGAACGGCCGGAGACCGACGATGCGCTGGGAAGGCCAACGGGAAAGCGGGAACGTCGAAGACCGCCGCGGTCCATTCGGCCTGCGGCGCCGCCTCATCCGCCGTCGGTCCCTTTTATTGCCCCGGCGACCACAAGGTGTATCTCGACCTGGGATTCTTTAACGAGATGGCTCACCGTCTGGGCGCTCCCGGCGATTTTGCACAAGCCTATGTTATCGCTCATGAGGTAGGCCATCACGTGCAGAATCTGGCAGGAATCGCCGAGAAGGTCACCAGGCTCCAGCGCCAGGCTTCGGAGAAAGAGGCCAATGCGTTATCGGTCCGCATGGAACTCCAAGCCGACTGCTACGCCGGCGTATGGGGATACCATGCCAAACAAGAACGCAATCTCATCGAGCCGGGCGATTTCGAAGAAGGGCTGAAAGCCGCCGCCGCCATCGGAGACGATCGTTTGCAAACGATGGGACGGGGATACGTGCAACCCGAACACTGGACGCACGGCTCCTCCGCCCAACGCATGACCTGGCTCAGGCGAGGCCTGGAAAGCGGTGATCCCAACGTCTGCGACACTTTCGAGGAACACCTCTCATGAACCAGCATGACCCGGCATCCGACACCCATCAGGCAGCCGGAGTTTTTGAGACGCTCTTTTCAGATCCGCCGTGGAACGCGACGTCCTTCCTGGGTGCGGGAGTCACAACGCTTGCCGGGCTCGCGGCCTGGACGAACGACATGATGTCTCCGGCCCTTGCGCGAGGGGGCGCAAGCTTCATGGGAGGCTTCCTGATCGGATGGGCGATCCGCCGGGCGTTGAAACTGGCGGCTGTCGTCGCAGGATTCCTGGTCAGCTTGCTCATCGCCGTCAAAATGACGGGACTCGCCGATCTCGACTGGACCGCCATCGAAGCGAATATGTTACACAGTCTGGCCTGGATTCAGGGTAAAGCGGACGGCTTTAAAGAAGTATTGACGGGCTATCTGCCCTCGGCGGGCGCGGGAGGGGCCGGCACCTATCTGGGATTCCGGAAGAAATGACGGAACGGACGGCCTAGTCGCTCAGTTTTTGTTTGATCTTACTTCCGGCCTTTTCAAACCCTTCAGCCGTTTTCGTCGCTGCCTTTTTGAGCTTCTCGCCGACTTTATCGACGACATGCTTCTCCTCGACTTTTTTCACGACCGCTTTCGTCTTGTTCTCGATCTTCTGTCCGACACGCTTGGCTGTGGTTTCGACCCGCTGCATCATCCCCGGCGACTCTTCGGCGAGTACAGGCGAGACTCCGGACAGCACAAGCGCGGCAACCAGCGTCAGCCGGGCGTTCTTCCATCGTTTCTTGTTCATCATTGCCGTCTCCTTCATGGTCGTCAGCATACCATCCGAGCTGCAAATTGTCGCGTGTCCGGCTTGTTCTCCTTGCTGAACCGCCGGCGGACAGGTGTCTCCTGCGCCCGGCACAGCAACTAGGCCGCCTCGGGGAGCGGCTCGCCGGAACTGCCGGCCGGTTTGTCGTCCTGCTGTTTGTCTTTCTCTCCCCACTGACCGACTTCCAGACTTTCCAGCCAGTCCAATAATTTCGTCACATCCGGCCCCTTGAAGATCGCTCCGTGCTGCGGGCAGATCATCGACGGCTTCAGCGCCCGCACCCGCTGCACCCATCCGCGCAACGCCACCGTGGACGGCATCCACCGAAGATGAAACCCTCGCATGTACTGCACATGCTCTTCAAAGTTCGTGACGAACAGACCGGACTCGTGGCTGGGCAACAAGGCGCCGCCGATATCTCCGGAAAACAGGATACGAGCGTGCGGATCGTAAATAGAAAAGTTTCCGGATGAATGGCAGTAATGTGCCGGCACCGCCTCAACCGTAGCTCCCGAGTCACCGATCTTGATGGTCATCCCTTCGTCGGGAATCCCCGTGATCGTCAAATCGGCACGGGCGGCGAAATGGGCCAGAAAAGCCGTCCACAACCAGGAACTGTAGGTCGTCGCCCGCGGATTGAGATCCAGCCACAAGGCCAGAGAGGAAATAATATCCGGATCCTGATGGCTGGCAAACAGCACCCGAATATCTTCAAGCCGTATATGCTTGGACAGTTCCGCCAGCACCCGGGGGAAAATCTCGATGCCGCCCGGATCGAGTAACATCCCCTCCCCCTTGCTCACGATGACGTATTCGTTCGTGTCGATCACATGCGAGCTTTTCTCGGGATCACGGCCGATCACGATCCAGCGATGCTGGCCCTCCTCAAAGATGACTGTGCTCTTCATCCACCTCTCCTTTTGCCAGTTGCGTCAGCAGCGCGCGGCCGTTGCCGATCGTGTCCCTGATCGTCTGAAATTTCTGGTTCAATCCGTCGACCGTCGTCGTAATCCCGCTCGCGAGGTTGGCGAAATGGGTTTTGCCCTGCCCCGGCAAATGCGCCGCTTCGATTCCCACGCACAGCCCCAGATAGCGCGCCGTTTCTCCGATCCGCTTAATACTGCCGACCGAGTCTTCCGCCAGTATCAGGAAGGGCAGCGACTGTCCCAGCAACGCTTGAATCTTCCGCAACGTCTCGAGACATTGCCGGCCGAGATAGAGCAGATTCTCCCGCAGCAGGGGATCTCCCTGCTGCAACATTCGACTCGCCAACACCCGCTCCAGGTCGCCCGGATGAGTCAGTTGGAGCGCGGCCAATTCCGCCATGAACTCCTCATTCCCGTGCGCGATCTGGCGGTTGAGCACCGTCAACAGACATTTGCTGTGCTGGAAGTACCGCCGTGCCAGATTCGTACACTCGGCCGTGTGCCGGGCGATCGCCTTGCATTGCACACCCAACCCTTCCACCTCGGGCGTAATCGTGCCGGGATAACTCGACAGAATCCCGGCGAGCGCCAGCAATGCCTTCCCTTCGCCGGCGGGAACCTTGGCCGCCTGCACCACCCCGTTTCGCGCCAGTAGCTGCATCTCAAAGGCCATCGACTCCAGAGAGCGCGCTACATTCAGGATATCCACGGCGATCCCGAACATCCTCGTGATCATGAGCTGATATTGCGCGATCACCGCACTTCCCGCTTCAGCACTTTGCGCAGTGACAATGTCCGCCTGCGTTGAGTCGGTCGACGCCTGATTATGTCCGGGCACGTCCATGATAAATACCTCTCTTCGACCTTCCTTATCGGGTTCTACCGGCGAATTCTTCAGTCTCAAGCGTAAAAATGCCCATCACGCCCGGCACAGGCCTGAAAACCGAAATACTTCGTCCAACAATCTGGACAGTTGCGTCACCGGCCTTATCATCTCCGCTACCGCCGCGCGACTTTTCCACAAGAAAAACAGCCAACACCTTGTTTATACTGAATGCGGCGTCCTATGGTTTCGTCCTACTCATCTTGAGGGTTGATCATGACTGTGCGCATTTCCCGTTGGTCTCTCGCTTCCCTGACCTTCGCCTTCTGGATCGTGGCCGGGTTCCCCGCAGCCTCCGTCCAGCCATCCGAAACCTATGCGGCATCGGCGCTCGACCGCGCCAAGCTCGCAACCGTCGGCGTGCTCGAAGACACCCAGGACCAGCGCACGCCCGATAAGCCGGGGAAGATCCTGGTGCGCGGGACCGGCTTTCATCTGCGCGACGGCTACATCGTCACCGCCCGGCATGCAGCGGAAAAACACGATGCCACTACCGGCACTATTCTTGAGAAACAAATTCGCATCCTGACCACCGATCTGCACGAGCTCACAGCCGATCTGGTCGGCGACAGCGCCTTTATGGATGTCGTCGTCTATCGCGTCACCGAACCACACCGCGCCAAGCTTCGCGCCGGTGCCTCCTTCGCCGCCGGCGACGTGCAGCCGGGCCAGGACGTGTTCACCGTCGGCTATCCGATGGGCTGGGGACCCACGATGTCGTTCGGACATCTGGGCAATACGAACACGTTCCTCCAGACGGTGGATACCAGACTGATTCAGGCCGACGTGGCCGCCTGCAGCGGCAACTCCGGCGGCGGGCTCTTCAATGACAAGGGCGATGTCGTGGGCATCATGCACGCCATCATCCAGACCGAGCGGGACGACTCCACCGCCCACTGCAGCCGCATGGCCTTTGCCATTCCGGCATTATTGGCTGAACGGATCGTGAAATCGGCTATCGACGGAAAGCCGATGACCTTCTCCAAGATGGGCATTCACATGATGGCTGTGAAAGACGGCACGAAGTGGCGGATGGCGGTCAAAGACGTGAATGAGCCGTCCAAGTCGGCCGGCATCCAGAAGCACGACATCATCATCGCGGTGGACGAAACCGAGATCAACGACGCCGCGCATTTGAAGAATTATCTGATCGAGCGCACCACCCCGGGCCAGCAGGTCAGGGTGAAAGTCCGCCGCATCGATGCCGACCTGACGTTTACGGTGACGTTAGCGGGAGGGTGATCGACTCCGCAGGATGGTCAAAAAGGCCGCTATTCTCACCCACCCAACCCCGGCGCGCCGAGACGCGCTGCTCCACGGGCAAGGCCGCAGCAAACGAAGAGGCGATGCGTACTCTTGCAGTACGTTGAGCCTCTGAGCGAGGCGAGAACGAAGCTGGCGGACTTTTTCAACATCCTGCTAACCGGGAAGGGCTTGATACCAGCCATTGGCCCGGACGAGCGTCACCGGCTGGTCGAAGAGGCGGCTGAGGTTTATGTCGGTCAATAAATTCGCTTTGCTGCCGTCGGCCACGATCTGGCCTTCTTTGAGCAGCACCACCCGCTCGATCTCCGGTGGAATTTCATGCAGATGATGGGTGACGAGCAGGACCGTCTTTCCTTTACGAATCTGCGCGCGCAAGAGATCCAGATATTGGAAACAGGCTTTCAAATCCAGTCCGCTCGTCGGTTCATCCAGAACCAGCACAGAGGGATCATGCACCAGCGCGCGGCCCAGGAGAAAGCGGCGTTGCTCACCGGTTGAGAGGTGGCCGAAGCGGCGGCCGGCCAGCGACTCGACCCCCAGTTCCTTCATGATCTCACGCGCCCGTGCGATCTGCGGCTCGCTGAACTCCTGATACTCGTAGGTGTCGTTACTCGCATAATAGCCGGACAGGATAACGTTCACGCCCTCGGCGCAAATCAGATAATCCCGCTGAAGATCGTGCGACACAATCCCGAGGCGTTTCCGCACCTCCCAGACACTCCCGCCCTCCTCGCCGAACAGGCTGAGCCTGGTTTCATCCTTCGGCAACGGATGGACGCCCCCCGCTAAGAGCTTGAGCAATGTCGATTTGCCCGCCCCGTTGGGGCCGACGATCGCCGCATGTTCCCCCTCGTGCAACGCAAAGGAAAAGTCCGAGAAGACGCAGGTATCCCCCCGATAGACCGTCGCATGGTGAATATCGAGGATGGGGCGAGAGGACGCCTTGGGAACCGTTGCTTTGACGAAAGTGGCAACCGGCACGGTAGCAGCAACCGAACCGCCGACTTTCTTCCCAGCGGTGCGCGACTGTTCGAGACCGGCACGAGCCAACGCGTCCACCCGTTCGTTGTCCACATGACCGTTATGTCCCCTGACCCAATGCCATTCAATCGTATGGCCGGAAGCCAGCGCATCGAGGCGACGCCAGAGATCCTCATTCTTCACCGGCTCTTTGCCGGCCGTTTTCCAGCCGCGTTTCTTCCAGTTATGAATCCATTCGCTGATGCCCTTCTGCACATATTGCGAATCGGTATAGACGCGCGCTTCCACCGGCGCTGCAAGCGACTGCAAGGCTTCAATGACGGCGAGCAACTCCATGCGGTTGTTCGTCGTCGCCGGCTCCCCGCCGCAGAGTTCCGTTTCAGCCTGGCCGATGCGCAGCAAGACACCCCAGCCACCTGGCCCGGGATTTCCGCTACAGGCACCATCCGTATAAATTTCGATCATCCCCCTGGCTCCTCATCCCACCTCAGAATTATTTTTCGTTCCCTGCTCTTCGAATGCAGACACGATTCTACACCGCTCCGGAAGGACCGACCAGAGGAAGAGCGCGGCTCTGCTTTGGACCGTAATTACGCTTCGGCAGGATCAGGATTGATCTTCGCGGACGTCTTCTTGCCGGCAGCGGGTGCCGCCTTCTTCGATAAACCGGGAATCTTGGGTGTCGCCGTCTTCACATCGGCGTTCTGTGCGCGATGCAGAAGCGCATGATCCATCAGGACGAGGGCCATCATGGCTTCGGCGATCGGCGTGGCTCTGATGCCCACACAGGGGTCATGGCGGCCGTTGGTTTCCACCGTGACCGGCTTGCCTTGCTTGTCGATCGACTTGCGTGGAATGCGGATGCTGGAGGTCGGCTTGATCCCGATCGTCACCACCACATCCTGACCGGTCGAAATACCGCCGAGGATGCCGCCGGCATGGTTGGTTACAAATCCTTCGGGCGTCAGTTCGTCGCCATGTTCGGAGCCGCGCTGCGCGACCGAAGCGAAGCCTGCGCCGATTTCGACGGCCTTCACCGCGTTGATACTCATCATCGCGCCGGCCAAATCGGAATCCAGCTTCGCATAGACCGGGGCTCCCCATCCGACCGGCACATGCTCCGCCACGGTCGTAATCTTGGCGCCGACGGAATCGCCGGATTTCCGCAAGTCATCCATAAACGCTTCCAGCTTGGCAACGAGACCGGCATTCGCGGCAAAGAACGGATTGGCTCGGACCTCGTCCCAACTCTGGAACGGCACCTCGATCGGTCCCAACTGGCTCAGATAGCCACGGATGACGACGCCATACGTCTCGTGCAGCCACTTCTTCGCGATCGCCGCGGCCGCCACCCGCACCGCCGTCTCGCGCGCTGAAGAGCGTCCGCCGCCGCGATGGTCGCGGATACCGTACTTCTGCCAATAGGTGTAGTCGGCGTGGCCCGGACGGAAGGTGTCGATGAGATTGCCGTAATCCCGGCTGCGCTGGTCTTCGTTACGGATCAGGAGCGCAATCGGGGTTCCGGTCGTCTTGCCTTCAAAAACACCCGAGAGGATTTCGACGGTATCCGATTCCTGCCGCTGCGTAACATGGCGCGACGTGCCCGGCTTCCGCCGGTCAAGATCGCCTTGAATGTCTGCGGCCGACAAAGCCAACCCAGGCGGGCACCCGTCCACCACACAACCGATCGCCGGCCCGTGGCTCTCGCCAAAGGAGGTGACGGTGAAGATGTGTCCGGTCGTATTGCCAGCCATAAACGCTCAGTCTCCCGCTTGCAGACGCCGCAGTACGGCGTCCCAAATCTCTCGAAGACCTAACCGATCCGCCCACTCTCCGATGTAGGGCTCATCGATCATACCGGCACTGACTCTCAGAATTCCTCCGATATCGCGAAGATGCTTTTCCGACCCTCCTTCGCGGTAATATTCCATTTTCTTGAGAATCACATCCTCTGGGGAAGCAAAAGAGGCGCCTCGAACATCGGTGTAGTGAATCAGCCGAGCACGTTCGAAGCGGCTTTTCTCAAACGGTGTTCCCTTTTGAATCATGACATCAATTTTCAATCCGGAAGCAGGGTGGATAATATTGAACTGCCCCTTATGACCCAGCGCATCTCGAATCGCCTCGTCGCTGAGATAGAACTCATCCGGCGAGAACTGCGCCAACAGACCGCGCACATGGGCATCCTTCAAATCAACCACAACATCGATATCATTCGTCAAGCGGGGCTCGCCGTATGCCATCGACGCGACCGACCCGGTAATGAGATACGGGATCTGCAATCGTTCGAGCGCGGTCACTAGCCGTTCAAGCAGGTCCTGCAGCTCCATGTGACAATCTCCGCACCACCTCTCGATGAATGTGCGGCATACTCCAATCCGGATGCTCGGAGGAAAGATGAGCGATCAACATGCGCTTTGCGGAATCCCACATCGCAAAACCAATACGGATTCGCTGTGCTGGGGTCTTACGTCGCAAGACCTCTGCCATCACAGTATCGACAACTTCAATCTGCCCTTTGTCCAACCTCATGCGGCACTCACTCGACCAAATCCAACTTGATTCGCAGCTCTTTCAACTGTTCGGCGCTCACGGCCGACGGCGCATCGGTCAACGGACATTGGGCGCGCTGCGTCTTGGGGAATGCGATGACGTCGCGGATGGAATCCGCGCCGCCCAGGAGCATAATGAGACGGTCCAGTCCGAAGGCGATCCCGCCGTGCGGGGGCGCGCCGTACTCCAAGGCGTCCAGAAGAAAGCCGAACTTCGCCTGCGACTGCTCTTTGTTGATGCCGAGCAAATCCAGAATCTTCAGCTGAATGTCGCTGCGATGGTTCCGGATGCTGCCGCCGCCGATCTCGCTCCCGTTCAAGACCATGTCATACGCTTTCGCTCTGACTTTCAGCGGCTCTGAATCCAGCAACGCCAGGTCTTCATCCATCGGCGCGGCAAAGGGGTTATGCATGAAAATGTAGCGCTTCTCCTCCGGCGAATAGTCGAGGAGCGGGAACTCGGTCACCCAGAGCGGCTTCCAGGCGTGCTTATCGATCAGATTCAACTCCTCGCCCAACATGAGCCGGATACGGCCCAGCACATCGTGCACCACCGCGGGCTTGTCGGCACCGAAAAGCACAAGGTCGCCCGGTTGCGCTTCAGGCAGCGCCGCGGCAAACGCCTTGGCATCGAGGAACTTGGCAATGACGGACTCCAACTGCCCTTCCTGCGTGATCTTCAACCAGGCCAGGCCTTTGGCCCCGAAGCTCTTTGCCGTTTCTCCCAGCGCATCAATCCTGGTTCGTGAAAGAGAGGCACCGCCCTTCACGATGAGCGCCTTGACCAATCCGCCCTTCGTCGCCGCATCCTTGAAAACCTTGAACTCACTGCCCGCCGCAAAGGCCGTCACGTCGTGCAACGGCATGTCGAAGCGCAGATCGGGCTTATCCGACCCGTAGCGCCCCATCGCTTCCGCATAGGTCATCCGGGGGAACGGCGTCGGCAACTGCACGCCGCCCGCCTCGCGGAACACAGTCACAATCATCTTCTCCATCAGGCTCATCACGTCCAGCCGGTCGACGAACGACATCTCCAGATCGATCTGGGTGAACTCCGGCTGGCGATCGTTGCGGAGATCTTCGTCGCGGAAGCAGCGGGCGATCTGATAGTAGCGATCCATGCCGCTGACCATGAGCACCTGCTTGAAGAGCTGCGGCGACTGCGGCAGCGCAAAGAAGGTTCCGGGATTCACGCGGCTCGGCACCAGATAGTCCCGCGCCCCTTCGGGCGTGCTCTTCGTGAGGATCGGCGTTTCGATTTCGAGAAAATCCTCCTTATGGAGGAACCCGCGGACCGCCTGCGCGATGTCGTGGCGGGTTTTCACCAGCTTCTGCATGCGGGGGCGCCGCAGATCCAGATACCTGTACTTCAGGCGGATCGCTTCCGTGATGTCTGCATCGTCCTCGATCACGAACGGCGGCGTCTTAGACTCATTGAGGATTTCCACCGCATCGACGAAGACCTCGATCTCGCCGGTCGAAAGATTCGGGTTCTTCGACTCATCCGGGCGCGCCATCACCTGGCCGGTGATGGAGACCACGCACTCGCTTCGCAGCGTATGGCCGCCTTGATGCACCGCCGCGTTGCGCTCCGCGTTGAAGACCACCTGCGTGAGACCGGTCCGGTCGCGGAGGTCGATGAAGATGACCGTGCCGTGGTCGCGCCGGCGCTGCACCCAGCCGTTCAACACCACTGTCCGGCCGACATGAGTCTTGTTCAATTCGCCACAGCGATGCGTTCTCACCTTCATGCCACATGTCTCGCTTTCTTCGTCGAGTGCCGTTTTGACTTCGTTGGTTTCGCCCAGCCCGCACGCCGGGGAGGCTTGGGAATCCGGCCCCCCGGATCCTTCCCTTCCTTCTCCAGGGTGCGCCGCTGCTCAACAATCTCGCGCAACGCGTTCGCTTCCCGGTCCGTCAGGAACCGGAATTCGCCGGCCCCCAGGTCGCCCAAGGTCAACGGTCCCATCTTGACGCGCGTCAATTTGATCACCGGATGGCCGACGGCTTCCAGCATCCGCTTCACCTGGTGCTTGCGGCCTTCATGAATCGTAATTTCCACCCAGGAGTTGGCTTCGGCCTTCCGGACCTTTTTCACCGTCGCCGGACTGGTCATGCCGTCCTCGAGTCTGATTCCCTTTTCGAGTTGAGCGATCTCTTCATCCGTCAGGACGCTCTTGACCTTGATCAGATAGGTCTTCGGGACATGATAGCGCGGATGCAGCAGGGCCTGCGTCAGATCGCCGTTGTTGGTCAACAGCATCAAGCCTTCGCTGTCGAAGTCCAGCCGGCCCACCGGAAACACCCGTACCGACACCCCGTGCAGAAAATTCTTCACCGTCGGCCGTCCGCCCGGATCGTCCAGCGTGGACATGACGTTCTTCGGCTTATTCAAGATAAGATAGACGAACGGTTGCGCGTTTTCGATGTGCTTACCGTCCACCTTCACGTGATCGCGCTCGGGATCGACCTTCGTCCCGAGTTCCGTGACTACCTTGCCGTTCACGGTCACGCGACCGCTCGCAATCAACATCTCCGCCTTCCGGCGCGATGCCAGCCCGGTCGTTGCGATAATTTTCTGAAGTCGAGTTTCCATCAGTCTCTTTTCTTCCGCTTCTTTCTGAGCAGGAGTTGTTCTATTGGCTCTTATTGCGCGCATCCAGCGATGCACGGCCCGCTATCAACATCTTGCATCAAGTCCCTGTGCGCGCTGGGCGAGCACAAGAGACAATAGGACGACTCCTGCCCTCCCCTACTCCCACTCAATTGTGCTGGGCGGCTTCGAGCTGATGTCGTAGACGACGCGGTTCACGCCCTTCACTTCGTTGATGATCCGGCTCGACATGCGGCCCAGCACGTCGTACGGGATCTTGGCCCAGTCGGCGGTCATTCCGTCGACGCTGGTTACCGCGCGGATGGCCACGACGTTGTCGTACGTCCGCTGATCGCCCATGACGCCGACCGTGCGGATCGGCAGCAGTACGGCAAAGAATTGCCAGATGTCGCGGTACAGGCCCGCGCCGCGGATCTCCTGATCGACGATCGTTTCCGCCCCGCGGAGAATCGCCAGCCGTTCCTTCGTCACAGAGCCGAGCACCCGGATCGCGAGCCCGGGGCCGGGGAACGGCTGCCGCCAGACGATCTCATCCGGCAAACCCAGCTCGGTGCCCAACACCCGCACCTCGTCCTTGAACAATTCACGGAGCGGCTCGATCAATTTCAATTTCATCCGGGCCGGCAACCCGCCGACATTGTGATGCGTCTTAATTGTGGCCGACGGTCCCTTGAAGCTGACGCTCTCGATCACGTCGGGATAGAGCGTGCCCTGCACCAGATACTTGACCCCCTTCAGCTTCTTGGACTCGGCGTCGAAATTCTTGATGAACAGGCGCCCGATGATCTTGCGCTTCCGCTCGGGATCGGTCACGCCCTTCAAGCCGTCCAGAAACTGCGTCGTGCGGTCGAGTACCCGCAGATTGAGATGCATCTGCGAGGCAAACGTCTTCTTCACCTGTTCGCGTTCGCCTGCGCGGAGCACCCCGTTATCGACGAAGATGCAAGTCAGCTGATCCCCGATGGCGCGATGCGTCAGGGCTGCGGCCACCGACGAGTCGACTCCGCCGCTCAACGCGCAGATCACGCGAGCCTTCCCGACCTGCTCGCGGATCTGACTCACCGCCGTCTCCACATAGGACTGCATAGTCCAGGTCGGCGTACAGCCGCAGATCTCGTAGACGAAGTTCCGGAGCATCTTCGCTCCCTCAGGCGTATGCGCAACCTCGGGATGGAACTGCAGGCAATAGATCCGCCGCCGGTCGTCCTCCGACTTCATCGCCGCGACCGGCGAGTTACCCGTATGGGCAATGGACCGGAACCCCTTCGGCATGCGCTCGATCCGGTCTCCGTGGGACATCCACACGACCGAGGAGCCGCCTGTGCCGACGTCTTTGAACAGGTCGCTCCGGTCATCGATGAGGAGATCGGCCCGGCCGTATTCCCGATGCGGCGCCTTGACGACCTTGCCGCCCGACAAATGCGTGACCAGTTGCATCCCGTAACAGATGCCCAGAATCGGAATGCCCTGATCGAACAATTCCTTGGCGACAGTCGGCGCCTTCTTCTCATAGACGCTGGAAGGACCGCCGGAGAGCACAATCCCCTGCGGGCGATAGGCCAGAATGGTCGCCAGAGAGGCCGTGCAGGGCAGAATCTGCGAATAGACCTGCGCCTCGCGAATGCGCCGGGCGATCAGCTGCGTATACTGGGATCCGAAGTCGAGGACGAGAATGCGATTGTGCCACAGTTCCATGAAGACTCAGCTTTCAGCGGTTAGCTATCGGCAAGACAGGAGAACCGCACATTGAGGACTGTCTATCACAGGGAGGGATCATCTGCCTTCCGGCTGAACGCTGATGGCTGAAGGCTGACTGCTGCAGTTACTCCCAATCCATCCGGTAGTTCGGTGCTTCTTTCGTGATGATCACGTCGTGCACATGGCTTTCGCGGAGGCCGGCCACGGTTTGCCTGATGAAGGTCGCCTTTTGCTGAAGATCGGCGATCGTCTGGCAGCCGCAGTATCCCATGCCGGATCTGACGCCGCCGACCAGCTGATAGATGACCGCTCCCAGCGGGCCCTTGTAGGGCACGCGCCCTTCGATGCCTTCCGGCACGAGCTTTTGAGCCGGGCGTCCGCCCTGGCCGTAGCGGTCGCCGCCGCCGCGCTCCATCGCGCCGATGGAACCCATGCCGCGATACACTTTATATGTTCTGGCCTGATAGAGAACCGTTTCGCCCGGTGATTCTTCGGTTCCCGCCAGCAGCCCGCCCAGCATGACCGACGAGGCTCCGGCCGCCAGGGCCTTGGTCACGTCGCCGGAGAATTTGATCCCGCCGTCGGCAATGATCGGCACGCCGCTTCCGCGCAGCGCCTTGGCGCAGTCGGCGATCGCGGTCAACTGCGGCATCCCCGCTCCGGAAACGATGCGGGTCGTGCAAATCGAACCGGGACCGACGCCGACTTTCACGGCATCGACGCCCATCTTCAGTAAATCCTTGGCCGCTTCCGCCGTCGCAATATTGCCGGCGATCAATTCCAGGTCGGGATGCTGCTTCTTGAGCCGTTTCACCGTGTCGAGGACGGCCTGGGAATGCCCGTGCGCCGTATCCACAACGATCAAATCCACGCCGGCGGCCTTCAGCAAACTCGCCCGCTCGTCCGTATCGGCCCCCACACCGACCGCCGCCCCCACGCGCAACCGGCCGTGCGAGTCTTTGCAGGCATTGGGATACTTGATGCGTTTCTCGATATCCTTGATCGTGATCAGGCCTTTGAGCTCGAAATGCTTGTTCACGACCGGCAGCTTTTCGATGCGGTGTTCGTGCAGGATCTCGCGCGCCTTTTCGAGGCTCGTGCCTTGAGGCGCGGTGATCAGCTTTTCCCGCTTCATCACCTGCGACACCTTCAGATCCAGCCGCGACTCGAAACGCAAATCACGGTTCGTCAGAATGCCGACGAGCTTGCCCTCTTTCGTTACGGGAATGCCGGAGATCCGGTACTTGGCCATCAACTGATGCGCATCGCGGATCGTCTGATCCGGCGAGATCGTCACCGGATCCAGAATCATCCCGCTTTCGGATTTTTTCACCCGATCCACTTCCGCGGCCTGATCCGCCGGCGGAAGCACACGATGGATGACGCCGATCCCGCCCTCGCGGGCCATGGCAATCGCCAGGCGCGATTCGGTCACGGTGTCCATCGCCGCGCTGACAAAGGGAACGTGAATGCGAATATGGCGCGTCACCAGCGTCGACGTGTCGACTTCGTTCGGCAGGACCTGCGACTTCGCCGGCACCAACACGACGTCGTCATACGTAAGACCCAATCGCGGCTCTTTATCCAGCATAATCTCCCCGTCCCATCCCCACGGCCCGTTCGCCGGATTCGTCAGCGCGGCTGCTGCGCTTTATCCAGTTCCGCCAGCGCTTCCGCATTTTCCTGCAGCCGCTCGCTGCCTTCATCGGCCGGCATGAATTGCTGCACCCGCGTGTTTCCGCTGTCCACCACGAATACGCTGCCCCGGGCATCCACGGCGATCCCGTACGGGAAGTTGAACTGCCCGTCGCCGTTGCCGTAGCCGCCCCACTGCGTGATGTAATTGCCCTCTTTATCGAATTTTTGTACGCGCTGATTGCCGGCATCCGACACATACACATCGCCGGCGCCGTCCACCGCCACGCCCCAGGGATTCCGCAACTGTCCGGCCTCCTGCGCGAGCGCGCTGCTCGCATGACCGGCCTCGGGACTGCCGCCCCACTTGGCCAGCAACTGCGGCAGCACATTGGTGCTGGTATCGAATTTCTGGATGCGGTGGTTACCCATGTCCACCACGTAGACCGAGCCGTCGTTCTGATCGACGGCCACGCCGCGCGGGAAGTAGAACTGTCCGTCGCCGCTGCCGAAGCTGCCCCAGGCCATGATGAACTCGCCCGCCATATCGAACTTCTGCACGCGGAAGTTGGCGCTGTCCACGACGTAGACGAAGCCGCGCACCCGGTCGACCGCAATGCCCCAGGGCGCATTGAACTGACCTTCGCCGTTCCCGCGCGAACCGAATTTCATCAGATAGCCGCCGAGTTTGCCGTCGAACTTCTGCACGCGATGGTTGTTCGTATCGACCACCCACACATCGCCCTTGCCGTCGCAGGCGATCCCGGTGGGATTGTGGAAATTGGCGTTGGCCGATCCGAAATTTCCCCAGAGGATGATGAAGTTGCCGGCGTTGTCGAATTTCTGGATGCGGTTGTTGCCGTTGTCGACGACGAACAGCGACCCCTGCTGATCCACGCACAAGCCGTACATCGGCGCCATGAACTCGCCCCCGTGCAGGAGCGATGCGCCGCGGCCCGGCTGCCCCCACTTGGAGACGCAGAGATAACCCGACGTATTGACCAGAATCGTCGCGCTGGCCGGAGTCGAGACGTTGTTCCCGACGTCCTTGAACCAGACATAAATCGTCTTCTGTCCGTCGGTCGGCGACAGGATGAACGGGATCGTCGCGCCGAACTTGACGGCCGTCGTGACATCGACCCATCCGGGCGTACCGCCCATCGGCGTCAACGGACTTTCCGAAATGAAGTAGGCCGCCACGCCCGTATCCAGGTCGGTCGCGGAGATGGTCACGACGACCTCCGGCGAGTTCGTCATGAACGCGCCGTGATTGATGACGGCATACGGATTCTGCGGCGCGGTGATGTCGATCAGCACCGGCGTCGAGGTGACCTCTTCCGAGACCTCGCTCTCGGCGCCGTCCTCAAACACCGCCGTGATGGCATAGAAATACGCCGTGTCGTTGGTCAACCCGGAATGCGTATAGGGGCTGGTGACGCCTTCGATCTTGGTCCCGGTCTGGGTCGTGACACCCTGCGCCGTGTTGAAATACAGATTGTAGGAGACTGCGCCCGGCACATCCATCCAGCTCAAGTAGATTTCCGTATCGCCCGGCTTCACCGCCACGCTGCGCGGAGGCTGGACCGTACCGGCCGCCGACTCCTGCGCCGACTGTTCTTTTCCCCGATTGATCTCTTCTTCCGTCGGCACGTACTTCACGACGCGGTTGTTGCCGCTGTCCACGACGATGACCGCCCCCTCTTTATCGACGGCGATGCCGGACGGGAAGTTCAACTGGCCTTCTGTCTTGCCGCGGTTCCCGAAGGAGCAGAGGAAGGTGCCGTTGCCGTCGAACTTCTGGACGCGATGATTGCCGCTGTCCACGACGTAGACGTTGCCGAGCGCGTCGCACGCAATCCCCCAGGGCGACTTGAACTGCCCAGGGCCGTGCCCTTCTCGCCCCCACTTGGTGAGGAAGCTGCCGCGCGCGTCGAATTTCTGAATCCGGTTGTTGCTCTCATCCGCCACGAAAATGTTGCCGACGAAATCCACCGCCACGCCGCGCGGGAAGAAGAACGCGCCGTCGAAACTGCCGTCGCGGCCCCACTTCAGCAGCGGTTGACCGTCCTCCTGAAACTTCTGGATGCGGGCGTTGCTGGTGTCGGACACATAGACGTTGCCCTCCTGATCCGTCGTGATCCCCCAGGGCACGTCGAACTTGCCCATATCGGCGCCGCGCCAGGCGAACCCGAATTTGCCCCAGGCCTTCATCACATTGCCGTCGAGGTCGAATTTCTGGACGCGGTTGTTGCCGCTGTCGGCGATGTAAATGACATCATCCGGGCCGACCGCCAACCCGCGCGGATAATAGAACTGCCCCTCCTGGGAACTCGGCTCGCTGCCCCATCGGGCGACGAACTTGCCGTCCTTCGTGAATTTCTGGATCGAATGATTATCGGTATCGGCGACGTAGATGTTGCCGTCTTTATCGAGCGTCAGGCCGGTAGGCGAACTGAACTCCCCATCGTCCGGGCCCTCCTGGCCGAAGACCATGGACAACAGATACGGCGAGGGAATCGCCATCACTTCCTGCGACTCCGGGCTCTCCCCCTTCTGAGTCACAACCGTCACGACATAGTGGTAACAGGTGCCGTTCGCGAGATCGTCGTGAATAAAGGGAGCGGTCGCGCCTTCGAGGCAGGTCGCCTTCTCTTTCTTGACGCCGATGACGGCTTTGAAATCCTCGGCGCTGGCGATGGGGCGCGTTAGTTCGGAAAACTTGATCTGCACGCCCTTCGTGGTCTGAAAATACAAGTTGTAGTACATGGCATCGGGCACGGCATCCCAGGTAATCGTGACCCGGCCGTTGCCCGGTTTCGCCTGCACATTCTGCGGCGCGGGGGGCAGCTCTTCATCCGCGGCGACTGAATCGCCGGCACCCCACTCACTCTGGGTACCCTCAGCCGATAAGATCAGCCGATCGAACCGGAACATTTCGTCAAAAAGCCATGCCTTCATCATAGGTATTGCCTCGTGTTGCTAAAGCCGTCCCGCGCCAAGAACCAAGGGTCTTTCAATCACTTAGAATTGGATTGGCGAGTCTAACAAAGCGCTGGAAACAGAGTCAAGGAGCGAGGGGATGAGACCGGGCAAGACAGAAGCCCTTTGTGCTCGCTGAACGCGCGGTCTCAGAAGACCCCCGTTCAATGCGCGCAATAAAAAGGACTTGTGCCTTGCCCGGTTGGAAGAAAAATAGAACGGGAGGGGGACTAACCAGCTAACTCTGCGGAGTGAACTCTTCTTCGACAAACACGTCCTCGCCTTTCGCCGCGATCTCGCCCCCGCTCTCTGCTTCTACCGTGAGCTCAACCGCCGTCTCGCCGGCATCCACCATGGATGACGCTTCTGCCCCCAGGGCTTTGATCGCTTCCGTCGTGCTGTCGATCACCGCTTCTTCGGCAGCCGTTGGCACAGCCACCTCCATGGACTCCATCGGCAACAGCGACTGATCGGACTCGCCCAATTCCGTAAACTCCCGCAGCGGCGGCAACTGTGTCAGGTCGTTCAAACCGAAATGTTCAAGGAAGAACTTGGTCGTGCCGTACATGATCGGACGCCCGGGCACTTCCTTCCGGCCCACGATGCGCACAAGCTTCCGCTCAAGCAGGGTCCGCACCACCCCGGAGGTTTCGACGCCGCGGATCTCTTCAATTTCCGATTTCACGATCGGCTGCTTGTAGGCGATGATCGCCAGGGATTCGAGCGCGGAGCGGGACAACTTGGCCGCCGATTTCGTCTTATCCAGACGCTTGATCCAGGTGGCATACTCCTGCTTGGTCACCAGACGGAAGCCGCCGGCGATTTCAGCGAGCCGGACTCCGCGCCCTTCCTGCTCCAACTCTTCTCCCAAACCGCGCAGCGCCTGCGCGACGTCCGCCTTCGTCACATCGCCCATGATCGCGACCAGGCGCTGCACGGACAAGGGCTCAGGGGAAACAAACAACAGGGACTCGATGATGCCGCGCAATTCACGCTCGGCAATCGTCTGCTCCGCGCCCTCATTCGCCGGCGCAGCCACTGCAGCAAACTCTACAGGCGACGATTCGTTCGATTCGGCCTCAGCCGAAACCTCCGTTGCAGCCGAGTCTTCAGCTCCCTCAGAAACCACTTCGCCGGCCGATAAGTCGCATGCCGCAGCGTCGATGGATTCCACCGACTCGGAGACTTCAAGCTCGACCTCAACCGAGGTCATATTCATTTCATCGGTGATCGGAGTCATGTCCCCCTCCATTCGGCGTCTAAATCATCGAGCTCAGCCGGATCCGGCACGAGCGAAAAGGTCCGCGAAACCAGGATCGGCCCGAAGGTTTCGCTTTGAAAGACCTGCGCAACCCGCAACCGGATCAGTTCCAGCAGCGCCAGGAATGTCACAATAATCACCAGCCGGTGGCAGGACCCGTCGAAGAGCGCGGCGAATGCCACGGAGTCCTTGCCTTCCAGCGTCTCCAGAATGACGTTCATGCGCTCGCGCACCGTCAGATTGTCCGGAACAATTTCAATCAGCGTCTTCCCCCCGCCCGGGTTCCGTTCGACGATCGCTTTCAGCGCGTCGACGAGGTCAAAGAGCGACACATTGTCCATCAACGTTTCATCGGACTCCACTTCGACCAGCGGCTCCGGCTCGCGGCTGAAAATCTCCCGCCACATTTTTTCCTGGCCGTCGAGCTGGCGCGCAGCCTCTTTGTAGGTCTTGTATTCCAGCAGCCGCCTGACCAGTTCTTCGCGCGGGTCCGGCCCGTCTTCCTCGTCCGCCGCCGCCTCGTCCGCCGGCAGCAGCATCTTGGACTTGATCTGCAAGAGGGTGGCGGCCATGACCAGAAACTCCCCCGCCACGTTTAGATTCAACTCCTTCATCGCCTCGACATATTCGAGATACTGCTGCGCGATGAGGTTGATCGGGATATCGTAGATATTGATTTCGCTCTTCTTAATCAGGTGAAGAAGCAGATCGAGGGGTCCTTCGAAATTCTCGATACGGACCTGATACGGCAGCTCGGTCTGTTCGAAACCGCCGGTCTGTTGGTTGGGCTGATCCACGGGGGCGTTATAGCAAGTTATAGGGGGGCGGGGCAAGCCTGAAACTATATGTTGGGGGTAGGCCTGACAAAGGATTACTTGAGCTTGACGGCGAAGGCGACCAGGAAGGCTGCCGCCAGCATCAGCCCCAGGGTCACGGCATAGCGCTGAAAAGTGGATGCGCCCCCGCTCCCCGCCTCTTCCTGCGTCATCCCCTTCGCGCCTTTCGTCACAGGCTTCTGATCGAAGCGGACCTTGGACAGATCATCACCCCGCTTGAAGTCGGCATTGGAGAAATCAGCGGACTGGAGGAATTGCGCCCCGGCGAACCGGGCCTCGCCGGAAAACACCGTAAACGCAAAAAACGCCTCCCGGCTGAAAATCGCGTCGGAAAAGTTCGCCTGCTTCTTGAATTGGGCGCCGGAGAATCCGGTCCCAAGCCCGAACCGCGCCCGCTCAAAATTCACCGGCGCCTCACAGACCAATTCGAGAAATTCCGCCATGCCGTCGAAGAGACTCCCCTGGCAGTCGAGCGGTCCGCGAAACACCGACTTGTGGAACCGGGTATGGGGACCGAACTTGGCCCCGGCGCAATTCAGCCCCTGGGCAAAGTGCCCCTGAACGAAATAGGCTTCCCGCTCGAACTGGGCGCCGTCCATCGTCAGCATCCGCTGAAAGACCGACCGCGACAGATCCACCCCGTCTTTGAACGTCGTGCCGTGAAAATCGACCGTCCCCTCGAACTCCAGCGTTCCCTTCGCCGACCGATGGCGGATCGCGCCTTCGACGACCGAATCGCGGATGATCAGATTCGCTGCCACGGTCCGCTGCTCTTCGTCGTTCAACGCGCTGAGCGCGGCCTGCTGCTCCGGCGTGAGCCCTTTGGGAATTTGCGTTTTCCGCGCCGGCAGCTGATCGAAAAGCAGATCGCCCTGCACCACGACGCCGGCCAGATCGACCGGCTGCCCCTGCGCCAGCGCCTTCAGCACCGTCGCGGCAGAGACGGCATTCGCCACGCGCTCCGCACCCGTGCAGTCCTGGCTGAGATGCTTCATGAGCGGGCCCGGTTTCCCGCCGGGAAAAGACTCAACCGTGCAGGCCGCGTCAGCGACGCTCGGGTGGCAGAGACCTCCCGTCAGCAATGCGCACAACAGTATAAGCCCGCATGGTCGCGTCATATTCATCATGGCCGCCGTTATACGAGATGCATGACGCGAAGACAAGGCTGGTGTTTGAATGGATCCCGCTAGTGAAGGCCGGCCAGAATGGCCCGGTACTCATCTCCGGTCAAGCGATGCATGCCCAGACTCAGCCGCCGGGTGAGTTCCGTCTGATCCGCAATGTGAAGGACCGACTGCAACAGACCGTGGCTCTCCTGCGGGGTCGAGGCCCATTGTTTCGTCAGTTCAACCCGCACAAACCCGAACCGCGCCTCCGTCTTGAAATCTTCGCGCAGAAACTCATCCATCTGCGAGAGCGGAAGAACCGGAGATACGATCTTCACATCGGCGCAAATCCCCGCCTTCAGCACATAGATCAACGCATGGGATTCGGGCGTCAGGAACGTCGTCAGATTGTCACGAATCAACGCCGTGCAACAGCCCCACAACCCGTGGGTCAATTGGAGCGAAGCGCTTTCGGGTGAACTCCGCTCGCGAAGGGTGCCGGCCACAAATAAAAAATGACTCATGGAGGTTTCGGATCGGAACGCAGGAAGGAATGAGACAGCGGCCCCGCCCGTCTGCGCCGGACCTTCCCGCTCCAGAAAGGTCCGGCACAGGCAACAGGAACCATCCGTCAGTTATTGCGATAGTCGTCGGTATCGTCCAGCAGGTCTTCGGATTTATCGAGAAAATCGGCGGCTTCATCGTCATCGTTATCGGTGAGCGCCAGGTCTCCCTGCAGCTCTTCCTCGATGTCGCCTTCCCCTTCTCCGTCGCTCTCGACTTCCAATTCCTCCTCGACCAACTCCTCGTCCACATCGATGTCTTTCGGCATCGATACCGGAGCCGGCCTGGCCGCCACCGGCATTCTCGGAGCCTCCTCCACCGGAGCCACGGCGGACTTCACCGGAGCGGGAGCAGCCTTCTTCGCGGCGGCTTTCTTCGGAGCCGGCTTCTTTTTCGCCGCCGGCTTGGCGGCCTTCTTCGCAACGACCTTTTTCGCGGGCTTCTTAGCGACCGCTTTCTTGGCCGTCTTTTTCACGGCGACTTTCTTCGCGGGCTTTTTGGCAACCGCTTTTTTAGCCGGCGTGGCTGCCTTCTTCTTACCAGACGACTTCTTGACGGCCTTCTTTACGACGATCTTCTTCTTAGACTTCGCCATCAGATTTCCTCCTGATCAAGTGCACAACGCATGGCGGATCGCATTGCGGCCTCCATCTAGCATGAACCCATAGCCTCTTGCAACCGGTAGAATCATCGACCGAAACCTGCGCAGTTTTGGCTAGGAAGCACTCCCTTCGATAGCATCCTGGCCGGAAACCTCCCCCCCTCCCAGCCTCACATCCCCTGATTTCCACCCCCGCAAGGGCTAGCTTCGAAGGGAGGGAGCCGTGGTAGACTGAATTCGATAGCTGAGTCATCAAGGATGAATCGTTTGTCGTAAGAACGGCTCTATTCGTTGCAGGAGAGAGAAAAAAGGACCACCCGACCAATGACACGAAGTCTTACGATCGCGTTAGTAAGTTTGTTTATAACCAGCCTGGCATGGTCGATGACAGCGATGCCTACGGCTACCCAGATCATGATTGAGGACGGATCACCCTACTTCGCGCCGGCCAAAGTCACCGTCGCCAGCGGGAGCCCTATTCGCTGGAACAACCCGACGCCCACCGACCATACCGTCACCCATAACGGCTGCGTTGAAGACGGCACTCCCTGCCTCTTTGATTCAGGCATCATTCCCCCCGGAGAGCAGTTCAGTGTTTCAGGGCTCCCCCCCGGCCGCTATCCCTATCACTGCCGCATCCATCCCATCATGCGCGGCGTCCTGACCGTGACGGATGCTGCCGCCATGCCGTCCCAGCTGTAACCCTCCGCGCGACTCCTCCCCTCCTAAGCCATGTGTGAATAATCCGGCAGAAGCCTGATGTCAGGGCCTCCACGCTCTTGCGAGTTCACCATCCGCTCAGGTAGGCTGCGCCTTCCCACGGGGTAGAAACACAGGTCATGAAACCCGTTGCCGCAATCCAGGAACCGCTGACACTGACCGGCGAGACACTGTCTCTCCTCGCCTGGCATATTCCCGACCTCGTCGCGTATCAACATCGCGAAGATGAATACTGGCTCGCGCCCCTCGACGACAATTTCCCGCTGATCCGGCTCAACCTGACCGGCATCGAAATGCTGAAGTCGATGAACGGCCATATCACCGTCGGCGCATTACTCGAAAAATACGGCACCAGAGTCTGCGGACCCGACGGTCAACCCGGCCAATGGCACCTGGAACGCTGGGCAACCCCGAACTATTCCCTCTGCTACTTCGGCACCGAACCGCCCGGCGGCCACCGGCACCAGGCGAAGTGGGATATCCTGCTCCAACAAATCCGCGAAAGCTGGTCCGGGCAGGACGGCTTCGAGGGCGAAGAACACCTGGAAGATTTTCATCACCATGAATTGACCGAAAGCGGCGAAGACGACGGCCATTTCGACCTGATCGAAACCACGGTCTCTCACCTGTTCCGTGAGCCGAACGAAGCGTTGAACGGCCTGACCTACGGCCGGCTCCTCATGCGGCAGCTGCGTCAACTCGGCTGGTTTAACCCCAAACCTAAAGTCATCGTAGAGGTCGGGGGCGGACTCGGTTACGTCGCGCGCGAACTTGCCAAGGAGCTGCTGCCGTTCGAGCGACAGAGCATCCGCTACATATCCCTCGACATCACCAGCCCGTTCTTGAAGCTGCAGACCAAGCGGGCCAAAGAAGGTGGCTGGGGAGGCCTGGGGACCAGGGCCAATGCCGAAGCCCTCCCCTTCACGGACAACTCGGTCGATCTCGTCATCGACAACGAAAACATGGCCGACATGACGCCGGTCAAACTGACGCGCAATGAACTGCTCACCAACACAGGCGAGACCGAACAGCATCAGGAAGCGCTGGATTGGATCAGACGCCTCCGGCTCCCGATCGAAGCCAATCCGCCCGACGATGTCATCTTTAACCTGGGGCCGATCCGCTTTGTCGCCGAATTGTGGCGGGTGCTGAAACCGGGAGGCCACGCGTTCCTGACGGAGTTCGGTGTGGAAGAAGGCTGGCCGGCCTCAGTGAAACTGCCGGGCCATACCGAATATGAAGTGCAATATTCTCATTTAAGGCAGGCCGTACGCTGGCTGGGATTCCAGGAACGCTACCTCTCGCTCCCGCAGTTCCTCGCGATGAAACCCGATACAAAAGTCCTCTGCACCGGCGCGGCCTATACCATCCAGCGGTTCTGCCAGGCCATGAACAAGCCCTTCACCGTCCGCGCCTACACCGAGAACGAACTCAAGCAGGCGCTGGGCGATGTCCTCCCCAAGATCCACGGCGCGCATTATCACGACGTGGTCGATCCCGCCTGGTTCGGCCTGATCGACTTCAAAGTGCTGTTATTGGAAAAGCCCGGCGGAGCCCCGAAAGCCCAGTTCACCGAGACCAAAGGCTACCGGTGGTATTCGCAGAAGTAGGACACCAAACAAGGCGTGAAGCCCTAACGGGTTCTAAGGGTTGGGGAATCAGGCGTTCCTCTGGACACAAGTCCCTACGCGACAGCTTTGGACCTTCGCACCTCTTTCATCACGCGACTCCCAACTTGATCCTCAGCGA
Source organism: uncultured Nitrospira sp. (assembly GCA_964412445.1). Lineage (GTDB taxonomy): Bacteria > Nitrospirota > Nitrospiria > Nitrospirales > Nitrospiraceae > Nitrospira_D. The sequence goes on along the minus strand of CAYPOR010000013.1, from coordinate 24,537 downwards.
CATCGAGATCGTAGCGGCTCTGCAAGTGAAGCCAGTACTGCGGACTCTGGCCGAGATACCGGCCAAGGCGTAACGCCAACTCTGCCGTCATAGGCCGCTGCCCACGCACTACGTGACTAATTCGCATAGCAGGAACGCCGAGCTCCTGAGCGAGTCGATACTGCGACACCTCTAGCTCGTCTAGAATTTCCTTCAGATACGCACCCGGATGCATTGGTTCGATACGGGGCTTAGGCATAGACCCTCCTCAATGGTAATCGACTATCTCTACACGCTCCGCATGGCCATCTCGCCAGAGAAAGCAGATTCGCCACTGATCATTAATGCGAATGCTATACGCTCCCTTGCGATCCCCCTTCAGCACTTCAAGTCGATTCGAAGGAGGCAACCGAAGATCTTCCAGCCTCACAGCTGCATCAATCGCATTGAGCTTCATGAAGGCCCGCTGCTGAATCTCGCGCGGGAATCCTTTCACGAATTCGCGCTTAAAGATTCGCTCGGCATTGGCATCACGGAATGACTTAATCACAGCAAATAGTAAACATTCTGGTTATTATCCGTCAAGCACGCACCACGACGTGGTCGATCCCGCCTGGTTCGGCCTGATCGACTTCAAAGTGCTGTTATTGGAAAAGCCCGGCGGAGCCCCGAAAGCCCAGTTCACCGAGACCAAAGGCTACCGGTGGTACTCGCAGAAGTAGAGGGATCGAGGGTCGCCTAATTGATTCTCTGTGCTCGCCAACCAGGCCACCCTCAGCTGAGTGGGGGCAGAAAGAAACATCCTCCGTTCAGCAGCTCTCATTACACCGTAAATTTAACCAGCACAGCGCGCCCGGATAAGATCCGGATTGAGGCTCATGCTGCGAAGGCGTCCTTCGTGCCGTGATGAAGCAATGGTGCAAGATCGAGATCGCGGCGGGCGACACCTTCCAGCTTTGACATCAGGAGTTCTTCATCCCGACAGACGAGCAACCGCCCGCGGAGGACATGATAGACAAAGGATAGCGGCGCCTCATTCAACACACGAACATCCACCGGCAATCCTGCCACGGCCGTGAGCCGAGCGGATAAGTCTGACGCAACCACCGAGCTTCTTTCGGCCTCGGATTCACGAAGATATAGACCGACATCGACATCGTGTACGGCTTCAGAATCGAGCAGCGATCCATGGAGATACGCGAACTCAACCACAGACTCTTTCTCCAACTCAGCAGTGAGACGGCAGACAAGTGCTTCACGGACATCCGGCTGAATTGTGTAGCGTGTGCGCTTCATTCAAGAAACCATACAGAGGTGTAGTGACGAGACGTGAGATGCATCTTACACCGCTATCAGAGGGAGGACACGAAATCCGCCTTCCCCTTGCACGCGGAAGCGTGGGCAAATTCGACTCGCTACGACTCGCGTTCATCGTCAATCAGGACATCGGCTACGACATCTTCGACGACTGAATGCAGCTCGATGCTGAACCATTGCTGAAACGTCCTGAAGTCGCGTTTCTGCGGCCAAGCCAAGGGATCGGTGTGCCAGCTATCTAATTCCCGCTCAAAGATCTCGGCATAGATGCGCTTTAGAACCCGCAGCCCCTCCTCATCGCTCTCGAACTCAGGAATGAGATAGACCGTTTTCTCACCCTCGACATCCGGAACAAGGCCGGAATCATCCAGCCCTGCCGCCCAATCAAGATAGGGCTGCTTCGGGCGAACAATCAATGCAGCGCGGTTCAGCATGGCTCAACTTTTCGGCCTCTTATTGGACGGGCGTATTTTAAGAGCCGGATCAAAGGCTGCCTCACTTACAGCGTTTGCATGGGCGGTATTGCGAGCCCCGTTAGGCAATAATGATTCCGACCCCATTTTCCTCTCACGGATCAAACCCAAGGTCCGCAAAAACATTGCCACTAGATTTAGCAGCTTTCTTTTTCATGACCGAATAGTCCAACAATTAGCAACAGCACTCAAGCCTGATTTGATTTGCACACGAAACATTGTTTATTGAGAACTGCTTGCTTGGGGGGGCTGAGATTACAACGAGAAACCCTACGCGGTAAGCCCGAGATGTTGTTCAATACTACGGACCCGTTGTTCCAAACGCTCCACGCGTTCTTGAATCTGGCCGTAAGAGAGCTGAATGAGCGATCGGGTTTCCTTAAACTGTTCATCCAAATACGCTCGATCATCGGCATGACGCCGGTCGAGATGCATCTGGAACCCTTCGGCGACCAACTGCATTTCATGCCTCAGCCCTTCGGTCAGCACACCGGTGTGTCGCTTGGCATCGGCAATTTCAGTGCGAAGGGTACCGGCAAGATCTGCCCGAAGAGCTTCAGTAGCGGCACCGACAATCTGTTGAATTTGCGCAAGCGATTCCTGATCCATATGCCTCCCTTCGAACCGGCAAATATTATGGCGTCAGCAGTGGTAAGTCAAACAGCACTTCCCCCATTAGACTCCCCCGCCCGGTTCGGCCGCATCGATTTCAAAGTACAGTTATTGGGAAAGCCCTGCGGCACCCCGAAAGCCCAGCTCACCGAGCCCAAAGGCTATCGGTGGTATTCGAAGAAGTAGGTGCTAGCCGAGAACTGCACTAGATATCGCCATCACTATCAGACTCACTTGTATGAACAGAGTTACTGTAATTCCGCGAACTCTTAGGCCAATAAAACTGGTTCTGCCCTTCATAATGCTTCACCAAGGAATCGTCAGTGGAACCCGCTGGCTTATGAGATTGAACAACCGCATGACAGACCAACGCCCCTATTATGGGGACCAACCAAATCAAAACGCACTGAATTGCCCGCTGTCCAGGGACAAAATATTTACATCGAACGACTAAAAGCGTCACGAAGGCTTGGTAAACGGCGGCAATAGTTCCAATCGTCACAAGTATGAGCGTGTCGTTGTCCAACAGACACCTTCCCTTTTGCCTTAACCAACGAGATTCAGCAGCACCCCTTCCCTCAATCCCAGATCACTCACCAACACGCTTTCCATCCCCAGCGTCTCCATCACCGTGCGAATGATGATCGCGCCGGCGGCGATGACTTCTTCACGGTTCCTTTCCAGACTAGGCAGACTGGACTGCGCGTCAGGCAATCTTTCTCCGGCGCATCGCTTTATCGAGATCGAACGTGGCCTGAAGATTCATCCAGAGCTTCGCGGATGTGCCGAGAACACTCGCTAGATCCAGGGCGGAATCCGCGGTAATGTCCCACTTGCCTTTGATCAGCTCGTTCAGACGTGCCCGCGTCCAGCCGAGCTTCTGCGCCAGCGCTGCTTGGGTCATCTTTCCGGGAACGAGAAACTCTTCGAGCAACATCTCGCCGGGATGAAAGGGGTTTTTGGGAAGTCTCATGGCTCTCTCCTCCAGATAGCTGGTATTCATCCCGCGTCATCCCCTCCTTCGTAAGGAGGGGCAAGGGGAGGTCGATGCCCGAGGAAAAGTCACGTAGGCAAGCGGGGCATCCAGAAGCACACAGCCAATCGTAGGCACTCTACCCCACCTCTCCTCCCCTTACAAAGGGGAGGCAGGGAAAATAACGTACGCCAAAACTCACCGAAGGATCAGGCGCTTGCTCCAGCGGTTTTCTGTAGAGCCTGAGCTTCATAGACATTGCCAGAAGCCCCTTTCAAATCAGGTCTCGACTCGCCAACTCAATCAGCACCCCTTCCCTTAACCCCAGATCACTCACCAGCACCTCATCCATCCCCAGCGTCTCCATCACTGTCCGGATAATGATCGCGCCGGCGGTGATGACTTCTTCTCGATTCTTTTCCAGGCCCGGCAACCCCACACGATCAGCTTTTTTGCGAGTGAGGAGCGTCTCTTCGAGTTCCTGCACCGTCGTGAGGGTCAGTCGATAGTTATGAATACGGACCGGATCGTACGCGGGAAGTTTCTGCGCCATGGCAGCGAGGGCGGTGACGGTTCCTGCGGTCCCGACGAACTGTACATTCGATGAGCGCAGCATGGCCGCCGTCGCCGCTTCCGTTTCGCGCCGCACCCACTCACGCGCCTGCTGAATCTCCTCACTCGTCGGAGGGTCGTGATGGAGCAGCCGTTCGCAAAGACGCACGACGCCGATATCGATGGAGCGGACGATGGGGTCTTGGCCTGGTCGATCCAGAATGAACTCGGTACTCCCCCCGCCGATGTCCAGGGCCAGCATGTCGGTCACGCCGGGAGGCAGGCCGGAGCGAATGCCGAGCAGCGTGCGCCGCGCCTCTTCGTCTCCGGCAATGACTTCGACATCGAATCCGGTTTCGCGCGTCACGCGATCCAGAAACTCCGCACGATTGGCGGCATCGCGGACGGCGCTCGTTGCGACGGCCGTGCAGGCATCGACCCGATGGGTCTCGATGACCACCTTCCACTCCCGCAGGCACTGAATCACTCGATCCATGGCCGCTGGACTCAATTGCTTTGTCTGATCGACACCTTCGCCCAGACGGAGAATACGCCGCTCGGATCGGAGTTCTTTGAGAGGTGTTTGCGGGGAACAATCGGCGATGAGGAGCCGACAGGTCAGCGTGCCGATATCAATACCGGCAAGCCGGCGCGGGCGGGCGGAGGGGGCGGTCATTGCTCGTTCCGGATCTCGTCCATCTCGGCTTCGAGTTTTATCCTGGCGTCTTTAAGCTGCTGAATCTCACGTACGACCCGGCCGATTTCTTCGTCGTACATGACCCGCTCCGCCGTCTCGCCCCGTTCTTTCATCTCGACGGCCCGCTCGCCGATATCTTTATAGAGGTCCGCCAGCTGCTGATCGATCTTCCGGATCTCCAGCCGCATCCGGAGCAGTTCCGTCTCTTCCAGCGCGCGATTGGCGGCGTGCGCGGTGCCCAGGCGCAAGGTCGCAATCCCCGACCGGAAATCATCTTTCAATCGCTGCATGAGCCCCATAACACCTCAATACTTGTGACGCGTGACGCGTCACCCGTCACGGATTTAGCTGATCGACCCCAGTTCCAGCTTCTGCTCCCACTTCCTCAGCATTGCCTCTTTCAATCCCTGATGTCCCGGCGCGCTCAACTGCGGATCCTGCTTGAGCAACGAGAACGCTTCCAGCCTTGCCTGCTGCAACAGATCACCGTCGCGCACGATATTGGCCACTCGAAACTCCGGCATCCCCCACTGGCGAAACCCGAAAAATTCCCCCGGTCCCCTGATCCGCAAATCTTCTTCCGCAATCACAAAACCGTCGTTCGATTGTACCAGGGCATCGAGCCGCTCCCGCGCGTTCGAGACCGGCTCGTCTCCGCCGAGCGGATGCCGTCCCAGCGTCGGACGATTGCGCCCCAGTCCGGCGGCCATGAGCAGGCAATACGATTGCTCCGCTCCCCGCCCGACCCGGCCGCGCAATTGATGCAATTGCGCGAGACCGAACCGCTCGGCATGTTCGATCATCATCATCGTCGCATTCGGCACATCGACACCGACTTCAATCACGGTCGTGGCGACCAGCACCTGGATCTTTCCGGCCTTGAAGTCGGCCATCACCGCTTCCTTCTCCGCAGACTTCATGCGGCCGTGCAACAGGCCGACGTTGAAGTCGGCGCATTCGCCGTTCTGCAACTGCTCGGCTCCCTGGATCGCTGCCTGCAAATCCGTCTTCTCCGATTCCTCGATCAGCGGATACACCACATAGGCCTGCCGCTTGTTCCGCAATTCATCCTTGAGAATCTGATAGGCCCGGCGCCGCTGCGCATCGCCGAACAGGAACGTCCGCACCGGCCGGCGGCCGGGCGGCAGCATATCGATGACGGACACATCCAGATCGCCGTACACGGTCATGGCCAGCGTGCGCGGAATCGGAGTCGCCGTGAGCACGAGCACGTCCGGCCTGTAGCCTTTATCGATCAGATTCTTCCGCTGCATCACGCCGAACTTGTGCTGCTCATCCACGACTGCCAGCCCGAGATTCTTGAAGGCTACGCCCTTCTGGATCAACGCATGCGTCCCGATCGCCACCTGCACCTCGCCGGACGCCAATTGCGCCGCTTGCGCCTTCTTGACCGACGCTTTGTCGCTTCCGCGCAACAGCGCGACGTTCAACCCCAGCGCCTCCAACGTACCTTTGAGATTACGGTAGTGCTGCTCGGCCAGAATTTCCGTCGGGGCCATGAGGGCGGCTTGATAGCCGGACCCGCAGGCCATGACAATGGCATGGAGCCCCACCACAGTCTTCCCCGAACCGACATCGCCCTGCACCAGCCGGTTCATCGGTTTGGGCGAAATCATGTCCCGATAGATCTCGCGAATCACCTGATCCTGGGCGGCGGTCAGCCGAAAGGGCAGCAGACGGCTCAGCTTATCGACGACGGGCGCCCGCGGATTGAACTTCAGCCCTTTCGGCTGCTCCTGCACCGAACGCTGCCGTGTCGCCAGCGCCATTTGCAGCAGGAATAACTCTTCGAACGCGAGCCGCCGGTGCGCCGGCGTCTTGCCCCGTTCGAGCAGGCGGGCATCCGCTTCGGCTTTCGGAAAGTGCACATCCTGAATGGCCTCCTGAAGGGGAATCAGCCTCTGGCGGGCGCGTAACGGGACGGGCAGATTGTCGCGCAATTCTCCGGCATACTCGTCCAGCAATCCCCGCACCAGCACCCGCGACTGCCGGGAGGTCCACCCCTTCGTTTCATGGTAGATCGGCACAATGCGGCCGACATGCAACGCCGATTCCGCCGCCTCGCCGACGACTTCGTATTGCGCCACATCCATGCGCGGCACCATCCATCCCTGCTTTCCGGAGATGACGCGCCCGCTCATCATCACGACTTTCCCGACCGTCAACAGGTCTTCAAGATAGGGCTGATTGAAGAACACCACCTGCATCTTCCCCGTCCCGTCCTCAATGCCCACTTCCAGCACGGAGAGCCGGCGATTCCTCGTTCGCTTCGCCTCGCATTTCGCCACGGCGCCGCAGATCGACGTGACCATGCCCGGCATCAGATTGCCGATCGGCGTCATCACCGAGCGATCTTCATAACGCCAGGGAATCGTCCACAGCGCGTCTTCGATCGTCTCCACTCCCAGCCGCTGAAGCAGACTGGAGCGCTTCGGTCCGACTCCCTTCACGAACTGGATCGGAAGATTCCAGACATCCCCCCGGGCGGAGCCGCCGGGCTTTTCAGCCGCCTCGCCGCTCTCCTCCTCGCAAACGGGTACCGGCTCAGGGGCCGCGTCCCGCAGCCGTCCGAGAATGGCGCAGGCCGCTCGTAGCCGCCGCTGCTGCTCGTCGATCGGAAGAGTCTGCTGGAAATCGATGAACAGTTCGCGAAGCGAACGCAGGCGCGATTCGATGGCCGGCGGAATCCATTCCCTGGCCAGCGCGGATTGCACCTGACTCGACACGAAGCTGCTGAGATTTTTCACGGCCCCGGCGTGGGCGCAATTGTCTTTCGTCGCAAACTCAATCGGCCGGGCAAGGCGATCAAGCCACTCATGAAACGTCGCAGGCAAGCTGGACTCGGCGGGAGGCTCCATAACTGAGCGGATCGTAGCACACCGGCGCAAGTCACTCAATGAAGCCGCTCGAGCGTCACACCTGCCCGGCCTCCCTGTGCCCTGCGCCCGATTACGGCGATTTCTTGGCCCGCTCCCTCTCAGGTGTTACACTGAGTCACCCGAACCCTATGTATCGTCGCAACATCCAACATATCCTGATTCCGCTGGCGCTGGGCCTAGTTCTATTTCTGGCCTATCAGCTCTATTTCAAAGCACTGTGGGTGACGATTCCCTCGCCGCAGGCGCCGGCCGGAACAGCCGCCGATTCGACGGAACCTCATACGGCCGGATTGCAGGCGGACCCGCCTCCGAACGACGAGGAGATCAAACAGGTTCGCGGGATCGACCACACGATTGTCCCTGAGACCGATTCAAGCCGCGTGCTGGAAGCGATTCGCGACGAAATTGAAAAGAAACAGTTCCCTACTGCAGAACGCCATTTGATGGAGCTTTCTCCATCCGTGCTGGCCGATGCCACAGCCAAACCCTACGTCGCGATCCTCTGGAACAACCTTGGCCTCGAACAGGAACGGATCGACGGAACCAAAGTCTCGATCAAAGCCTTCAAACAAGCCGCCGCGCTCGACAAGGCCAATCCCACCATCCAGTTGAATCTGGCTCACGCTTACTGGGAACTGCGGGATCCGGCGCTCAATCAGGATTTTCTGACCGGCTTGATGGCTCTCGCGCCGAACGAACCGTTTCCACATCTCGCAATGGCCGACCTGCTCTACGAACAGGACCGGCTCAGCGAGGCCGCCACGCACCTGGCCCAGGCAACGGAACGGGCCGGCAAAGACCCGCGCGTACAGTCCTACCTCGCGACCGTCACAGAAAAAGTGCGCCATACCGACGCAGTGGAATCGCGCCTGAACGCCAGAACCAGCAGCCATTTCCTGGTGAAATATGACGGCGCGGAAGATTCCGGCACCTGGACGACGGTCCTGGAAATTTTGGAAGAGGCCTATCGGGAGATCGGCCAGCGATTCGGTCATTTCCCCACCAGACCGATCGCAGTGGTGCTGCACACCAAGGACACGTTCCAAACCGCCACCGGCAGCCCGGCCTGGGCCGACGGCCTGTACGATCCGACACTCGGCCGCATCCAGATTCCCACGCAAGGCGCGACGACCGATACGAAGTGGCTCACCCACGTCCTGAGACATGAGTATGTCCACGCCCTGCTGCATGACCGTCTCGAAGGCCAGATCGGCGCGCTGCCGGTGTGGCTGAACGAGGGGCTCGCCATGCAACTGGCCGGCGATCCCTGGCCGGACCTCGACCAGGCCATGCCGAACGGCGGCTCAGTCCTGCACTTGCGATATCTGGAGGGAGGATGGGGACAGATGCCGCACAACGTGGCGACACTCGCCTATCTCGAAGCCAATTCCGCCACGCACTATCTGATTGAACGCTACGGAATGAGCCGCGTCGGGGAACTGCTCAACGCCTTTAAGGCCAAGGCCACCGTGGCGACCGCGCTCCAGGATAAACTTTACCTCTCGTACGATCAGTTTCACCAGCAATGGCTGGATACGTTTCTGCACAAGCGCGGCTAGCCATCGCGTGCCGCTTAGATCAACTCTTCCCGGATCTGTCGTCCCGTTTGCCCGGACCAGGTCGGCAATTGCAGCGCCTTCTCCTTCATCGCTTCTGATTCGGCGACTTCCTCGGCTTCAGTCTGAGCAAACTGATCCTCCCAGAGAATATGGCGCCCCTCGTCCTCAGACATCCGGATTCTGAAATCAAATGAGCGGCTGACTCCGGCGTTGTCACCCTCCGCGCTCACCTGTCGATCGGCGATACGTTCCATCCTGACGCGGCTGTTTCCATCCGTTGAAAATTCATCTTGCCACACCAGCCCGCCGGTTTCAGGATCGAGCGCGCGGAGCAAGAAAGACGGTTGGGGCGACAGGACCGATGCCTCGCGGATTCTGATCACCGTCGCACGCCGGGGCGACAGAGTCGAGACGAGTTGTCCGGCACCTTCGGCATCGCGGGGCGTCAGATTGAGATTCCCTTCCCATTGAAACTTTCCGGTCGTCGCATCGTAGACGCGCAACACGAAATTGGAGAGATCTGTCGCCCCCGGACCGACGCCGCCCGCAAAAATCCGAGCCTGTGACTGCGGTCCTTTCGCCGCACTCTCTTCTTTCACATTCAACTCATAGGTGTCATCCGACAGCACCTCGCCGCTCTGCGGGTCATAGATCTTCACCGTGATCGTCGAGATGTCCCCGACCTGATAGCCGAACCCGGCCGCCACAATCCCCGCTTTGACGGGAGCCCCCTCTGCCCAGACCAGTGACGGACCGAGCATGATACCCACAAGACCCCAGGCCAGACTTTTTATAGAATGCCGCAGACGGCGGGACGAGTGAAGTTTCCTTACCTGAAGTTTGGGAGACATGGCACCGGTCACTGACTGCAGAAGACGGCTGATCCAAGAAATGATTGGCATGGCCCCTCCGTGATGTTGGGGTCATTTTGCCTGCGTTGAACCTGCCGCGTATATTCCCCACTGTGGGAGGATTCCCCTCGAAAGAGGGGGGCTGGCAGTCTTAAATCAGGAGGAGATGAGGTCAACGAACGGGAGAATCGACTGATCCAAAGAGCCGATACCGGTGCCGGGCGATCCAACGATAGGCCCGTTCAGCCAATCTTCGCATGATGGACCATTGCATCATCCACCGGACAAACCTCCCACCGGGGAGGCCATGCATCAACGGGAGAAACGCATCAACTCCTTGCGCCACCTCGCCCGCCGGACTGATGAAGTAGGCCATGGATGGAGGACCCGGCCGATACTGCGCTCCCAGTGCGCTGGCGGCTTCCTGACTCTCGTAGGGAATCATCCGAACTCCGGACCCTGGCACGCCTAATCCGGACCGGCCGAGGCGTTCTTTAGTTGCGACACAGAGCCGGCAATTGCCATCGTAAATAAGCAGGCCGGACTGCGGAGGGTCTAACCGACAAGCCGACAACGACTCTCTCATGGTGCGAGCAGGCTACCACCCGGAAATTTCCCGCATCAAGACGACGTTGTTGCTGCCACCCGAACAGGCTATATTGGCGGCATGACGAAACCCTGGGGACTGATGATCAGTTTGATCGGCCTGACCGCCGTCGGCATGGCGACGCTGTTTCTCGTGGGACAGCCGGACCAGGCGGAGCCCGGCCGGCTGCTCGTCGGCTTTCTCATCGGTATGCCGGTGTTTCTGCTGGTTGCAGTGCGACTGGGGTATCGATGGGCCGCAATGGCCGGTGTGATCTATGGAACCGTGGGGCTGGCGCTGGACTTATCGACGATCGTGCAGTTGCTTACGAAAGAGCAGCCGACCGTCGCTGCGCTGACGGCCAACGGCTTCAGCGGGCTCTTGAACTTTCTCGTGATTGCGTTCGGCGGGCGCGCGTTCCTGACAAGAGACTGAACAAACCCGTGCAGCATCGCGCTCGCTGCGATCAGAGGCTCAACGTACCGAAGCGTACGACTCGCCTCTTCACTTGCTGCGGCCTTGCCGGACTGGCGTTTTGAGTCTCTTACGGGACACGCTCTCGGGCGCCGCCGCCTCCAGGATCCCGTCCTCCCAATCCTCCATTCCCTGCTTCATCCGCAATACCCTCGTCTTCGCGAAGCCTGCCTGCTTCAGCCAGACGCTCGTCTCCTGCGCCGAATAGGTGTTCCCCTCTTCCGTGAACAGCAGCATCGAGACGGCAAAGAGACTCGCTTCGGCAGGCTGAAGGCCTTCGCGATCGTGCAGAAACGCATCCTGGATAAACAGTCGCCCGCCGGGATTCAACGCCGCACGCGCGCGCCGAAAGACGGCGCGGTTCGTTTCCGGTGAATAGATGTGCAGCACGTTGGAATACCAGATGACATCGTAGGTGCCGGGGATGGCCTCTTTCGTAAAGTCGACCGGCACATAGCTGAGACGGGATCCCGCCGTATGCGTCGCGGCGATTTCCCTGGCCACGTCCAGAGCGTCCGGACGGTCGCCGACCGTCGCCCGCATACGCGGATGTTTCGCCAGGAATGCCATGGCGTAGGTGCCGGGACCTCCGCCAAGATCAAGAAACGTCTTGGCCCCGTGCAGATCGATCTGCCCGGCGATCTTCGGCGCCGTCTCCAAAGTCCGATAATGCATCGCCCAGGTGAATCGCCGGCGGTAACCCGGCTCTTCCGGGGCATCCTCATCCAGCGGACGCCCCGTCCGCACAGATTCGCCCAGACGCGCCCAGTCCTGCCAATGGCTCGCCATGAGATCAAGATAGTCTTTGCGATAGGCGGCATGCCGCGCATTCAATGCGGTCGCCGCCAGACGGCTGTTGCGATAGACCTGTCCCGTTTTGGTGAGCAGGCCGGACATGGCCAGATTCCGGCAGAGGATCGAGAGTCCACGCTCGCTGACGGAAGCGGCCTTGGCTAACTGGGGAATCGTCCAGCGGCGAATGCCGATCTTCGTAAACAGATCCAGTTCCAGCGCCATGAGGAGAATGCGCGGCAACCGATAGGCCGACACCGCATCGCGAAACTCGTCGAAGCTGGCGATGCGCGGCTTCACGCGGCCCTGCCGATCTGTCGCAGACACCACCGCATGAGATCCTGCACCTTGGAAGGATTCGTAACATCAATCGGGCGCGCAAACGTCGCCGCGACAAATTCTTCGTTCATTTCCGTTTCCTCGGTAAATCCGGATTGCAGGAGCAGCGCGCGGTATTTCCCGACCGCCGGCTGAATAAAATACTTCGCCTGCTTCGCCACTTCATCCGTGCCGAGATCTTCCGGCGTTCCGTCCGACATCAACGCCATGACATCGTCCATCGCGATCCCGTACTGACAGAGCACGGCTCCCTCAGGCTTGACCTCCAACAACCAGCCGTCGGTCCCGAGGTCCATCGCCAGGGCTCCGCCCGGTTCCAATTCATAGAGCTGAGGGAAGACCTGCATCAGCGCCGTCCGCAACTGCGACCAGGAAGACACAGCCGGATCACTCATGCATGCGACTCACGATAGGGAGGAGCGGGATCGGTCTCCGCCAGCCGGGCGCGGAGCCGGATCAGGCGATTCGTATTCTCTTCCAGCTTGGGCAGTTGATATTTGCGGTCCATATGCACGACGAGTTCAAGCAGATCCGCCGCGTCCTGCAACCGGCCAAGCTCTTCATAACACTGCGCCAGCACATAGCGCGCCCCGCCGGTCCGCAGCTCGTCACGAGACCGTTCGGCAATGGACTGGCTGGTCTGACAACAGGCAATCGCATCGTCGTAACGCTCCTGCATCAGGAACGTCCGGCCGATCATGCGCCAGGCATCGGCCACGCCGCCTTGATTGCCCAGGCGCCGCATCAGCACCAGCGAATGTTCATAATACTGGATCGCCTGATCGTATTGGCCGTTCTCGCGCGCCACCAGACCGAGATCCGACAGCAGCACCGCCTTGGCCGCTTCGTCGTGCGTCTTGGTCAGCAGATCCAGCGCTTCCAGATAGTAGGCGCGGGCGCGATCCCACTCCCCGGCATCGGCGCGCAGATTGCCCAGATTCCCCAGCGTCGTCCCGATGCCTTTCTCATCGCCGAGAATCTTCTGCAACTCCAGCACTTCCTGATAATAGGTCTGCGCCGAGTCCCGCCGGCCGCTGACGGCGCAGATGTTTCCGAGATTGCCGAGCGTCGCGGCCATCGCCCGCTGATCTCCGGTCATCCGGTCGCACTCCAGCGCCTTGGCGTAACAGGTATAGGCTTCCGTATAGAGACCGCGCGCGAAATGCTCATTCCCCTGGCGATTCAGTTCTTCGGACAATCCGTTTCGTAATGGCATAGACGATTCCGCTACTGCAACGCCTGCTCCACCACCGGCTTGGCCCCGGTCATGATCGACGCGCCGTCGCCGACCAGCACGGAATCGAATTGATACTTCAGCAACCGCCGCAATCCGTCTTTAGCCTGTTCGCGATCCGCGTACTTTTCGGCCGGCAGCAGAGAGAGTGCGCCCGACGGCTTCCCGATCAAGGCGTCGCCGAGAATCAACACGCCCTGGCGTTGGGGAATGAACAGAGCGGACTCGCCGGGAGATTTCTGGTTCTTGAGTTGAATCGCCCAAATCCCGCCGACCAGCAATTCGCCGTCCTTATAGGTCTTCGTCGGCGTGAGATCCATCTGCGGGGCGTCCAGTTCCGGCACATGCAGCTGACAGCGGAACTCCTCCCGATATGTCACCGATTCGCGCACATGATCGCGATTCGTGACGAGGATGTAATCGACGGGACCGTTGCGGCGCACCACCGCGCTCGCTTCGCCGGTCATCGGCGGAGGATCGACGAGAATCTTATGCTCGCCCACGGTCAGAAAGAGCCCGTTGAAATCGATCTGCTTTTCTTCGGAAAACCAGGACCATTGCCAGATACCGGGGAGAATATTCTTCATAGAAATGAACCGGAGGCGCCATGCCGGTCGCGTTCAGACGCGACGGGTCACAGCGCGGCCACGGCATCCTTTACGACTTTCGTGACCTTGGCCTGAATCCCGGCGTCGTTGGGGAGATCCAGAATATCGTCTTCAGGCACCGTGATGAACTTCCGGTTCGGCCCCTTGGTGAGAGAAATCAAAAACATGCTGTTCGACGGCGTGACGGGGATCACGGCCTGCACCGCTGTATCCACCCCCTTGATCACATCCAGAAACTTCTGCTTCCCCGCTTCCATCTCATCCATCAATCATCACCCTTTTGTTCATCGGCCCCGTACAAGCCATCGGATCCCGGAGCAGCCTTACATCTTCGCAGGAGCCGCCAGCAACTTCTCAACCTCGGCCGTGATCACATCTGCCGCCGCCAGATCCATGTTCCCGACCCGTTGCCACCGGATGACCCCGGCCTGATCGATCACATACACGTTGGGGATGAACTTTCCGCCGCCGTAGAGCTTGTCAGTCACTTTCCCCGGATCGAGCAGATAGGGATAGGTGACTTTCACAGGAAAGGCGGAGAGGAACTCACCGACGCTCTTCTTCGAGTCGCCGGAAGAATTGACGCCCACCACTGCCACCTCTTTGCCCTTCGTCAGCTCGGACACTTTCTGCAGCGTCGAGCCCTGCATCATGCAGGGATCGCAGATGTGAAACAGTCCGAGCACGACGACTTTGCCTTTATAGGATTCCAACGACACCGTTTCACCGGTGATCGCCGTCAACGTGAACGACGGCGCTTTCTCGCCTACTTTAAAGAATCCGGCAGCCAGCGCCAGATGCGCCGCAAAGACCGGAAAAAGTACCGCACCGAGCACCCGCAGAGATCGCTTCATGAGAGCCTCCTTCGTCATCGCTCGAACAACCGAATGCACGACGAAAGCTATCCTACCATGCAGAATTTTTCAGGGGCAACGGCCGGGCGCATGGACCAGGTTGCGAACCGAAAATCCTGTGCCGCCGGCTCCATGAAATTAGCCGGCAGGTCGAATCAACAATCCCCGGAAATGCCGGTGCCCACACAATCTCCGGAAGAAACGGCCTCTATCCTTGACCCCGCTGGAATGAGGGCCGCCTCGCGCCGGTCCTCGGCAAGATACCGCACTAAGCCGCTGACCACTTGCCGCTGAGCTTCACGCGGACAGGTCCAGTAGTTGGGCGACGCTACCACATCAAGGCAGGTGCTGAGCCCGTCGGCCGACAGGCTCAACAGACATTCGGCATGGACCAGTCCCAGAGCCGGCACCAGATCGCTGCAGCGCTGCAGCAGCGCCGGACTGAGACACGCGCCCTGCGCGGGAATTCCGCTCCGCGGCATACTCCGCACAACCGTCGCGGCTACTGTGTCTCCGACGACAAATACGGACACGAGCTGGCCCGGACTGGTCTGGGCCAGCAATACCGGCCTTTCATCCTCAAGACCTTCGACATAGGCCTTCGCAGCGTCCAGCGACAACACGAGTCCGCCATGGAGCACACCAGCCGGCTTCACATAGGCGGCGCCCCCCCACAGATCGAGACCGGCCACGGCTTCATCGCGATTCGGTGCGTTGTAGAAGCAGGGCGTCTGAAACCCATGCGCCGATACCACCGCTTCCCACGCGGGAGACCCCGTCGGGCAGGAAGGCGCGCCATCGGGTGACAGCCGATTGACGACGGGACAAGGCAGCGCATTCAATTCAGCCAGCCACCCGGATTCCGCCACGGCGACGGCCCAGGGTTGGACTGCCCCCGCGTCCTCACCGTACGGACGGCTCGTTCCTCGATACACTCCGGTCAATCGTTGCACCCAATCGGCGGTCCGATCGATCATGGACGCACACATCTCTCCCAGTTCCTGAAGAACAAAGGGCTCCCCGCGCAACGTCAGCCGGCGAGCGAGGGCTCCCCCCCAGGGATCTGTCGATTCGGCAAGAATGAGAATCACGCCTTCCTCCCCTGCTCACAACAGGCTTTGATCGATGATGCCCGCCATGATCGGCCGGGCAACCAGAGGCTACAGGCACGACATCGTCCTTTTCCAGATCCCCCAAAGTGGGGCTGCTCCCCTACTTTCGATAAGTAGATACAGGCCGACCGGATCCCCTAGCGAATCCTGAACCGGGAGAACAATCGGTTGAATGGGGGCACGGCAGGCGAATGGAACCCGCGCAAGGCGAGGACCACTGGGGATGGGTCGTTACGCCGCATCACGCGCCGACACGCTGAAAGAACCCGAAGAGTGACCGGAGGATGATCAGGAAGGCGTGACGTCGCTCTGATTCAACATCTGCTGAAGTTGGGCTTTGGCATTCCCCTCGAACCGGACGAACTCGACGCCGAAGCGATGGTCTCGCTGCCAGCGAACGGTCGCGACCGCAATGTCGATAGGATTTCGCGCGCCGGATAATTCAATATGAACGCGAAAATGCGCTCCGATCAGAGCAGGAAGATCCGACTCGATCTCACCGCCGGTAATGGTAAGATTCGTCACTGTTCCCGTTCCCTCGATGCCTTCACCGCTGAGAGAAACGGGATAGTTGACCTCAATCCGCGGCCGACCTCGCTCTTGCATTTCGCGACACCCTCCCATGAGACACACGTGACGACGCGACCGGCTACGTCAGCTTCCGTGGTTCGGCCGACGGCTCAAACAGCCCGAGTTGCAGTTCCTCGGCCCGGGTAAACGCAATCGGATACTTTTCCGTGAAGCAGGCGTTGCAATACTGCGACGGCACACCCGGCGACGATTGCAGCATACCATCCAAACTCAGGTAGGCCAACGAATCCGCGGTAATGTACTTGCGTATTTCTTCGGTGGAATGATTCGACGCAATCAGCTCTTTCTTGGTCGGCGTATCGATGCCGTAAAAACACGGCGAGACGATCGGCGGCGAACTGATGCGCATATGCACTTCTTTGGCGCCGGCGTTGCGCAGCATCTTGACGATCTTCCGGCTCGTCGTTCCGCGCACGAGCGAATCGTCGACCACCACCACCCGCTTCCCCGCCAGCACCTCAGGCACGGCATTCAGCTTCACTTTGACGCCGAAGTGGCGGATGGATTGCTCCGGCTCGATGAAGGTGCGGCCGACGTAGTGGTTGCGGATCAACCCCGTCTCAAACGGAATCCCGCCGCCTTCGCTGTACCCCAGCGCCGCCGGCACACCGGAATCCGGAACCGGAATCACGATATCCGCTTCCACCCAGGATTCCTTGGCCAACCGCCGCCCCAGGGCCTTGCGGGTCGCATAGACCGCATTCGCGCCGAAGATGCGGCTGTCCGGCCTGGCGAAATAGACATACTCAAACACGCACATGGCGGGATCGACTTTGGGAAAGGGCCGGTGGCTGTCGATCCCCTGATCGCTCAGCACCACGAGTTCACCGGGCTCGATTTCCCGAACATACTCGGCATCCAGCAGATCAAAGGCGCAGGTTTCCGATGCAACGACCCAGCTCCCCCGCACGCGCCCCAGACAGAGCGGCCGCAGACCGTGCGGATCGCGCACTGCGATCAACCCGTTGTCCGTCATCAATACCAGCGAAAACGCGCCCCGCACCTGATTCAACGCATCCATCACACGCGCCAGAAACGTGCTGGCCCGGGAATGGGCGATCAGATGGATAATCACCTCCGTATCGGAGGTGGACTGAAAGATCGCGCCGTACGCTTCAAGTTCGTTGCGCAACACCTGGGCGTTGATCAGATTGCCGTTGTGCGCCAGCGCCAGATTCCCGAACGCGAAATTGACGTTGAAGGGCTGAACGTTCTTGAGATCGTTCCCGCCGGCGGTGGAATACCGGTTGTGGCCGATGGCCATCCGTCCGGGGAGCTTTTCCAGCGTCGTCTTATTATAAATATCCGCGACCAGCCCCATCCCCTTCTGGACATAAAACTGTTCGCCGTCGCCGGACACGATCCCCGAGGCTTCCTGTCCTCGGTGTTGCAGGGCGTAGAGCCCCAGATAGGTCAGGTTCGCGGCTTCTTCGTGGCCGAAAATACCGAACACGGCACATTCGTCGTGAAACTTGTCCGGCGAGATCATCGGAAGTTCTTTATGCATAATCGTACGAACCAGCTTATTCCTGGCTCAATCTCCGTTCCAGCGAGCACCCCCAGCGGTCGGCAATCGTCGCCACCGGCAGATCAATGGTCTTCGTCGTCGAGTGTTCGTCCCCCAGATAAATCACCAGCGACGCGCCCCCCACGGCTCCGACGACTCCGGCCGGAACACCCATCCGCTGCGCCTGTTCCAGGATGGCCTGCCGTTGAGCCGGTTTCGCCGACACAATAATCCGTGACTGGCTTTCACCGAAGAGCATCGAGTCTTTTCTCTGACGGCCCGGAGTCAATCGTACCACAGCGCCGCGCGCCTGATCCGGCCCGGACATACAGCATTCAGCCAGCGCCACGGCAACTCCTCCATCGGAACAATCGTGAGCGGACTGCACCAGCCCGTCCCGGATCAACTGCAACACGCAGTTCTGCACCGCCTGCTCCACATCCAGATTCAGATACGGCGGAGACCCCTGCTCGCGCGAATGCATCACTTTCAGATATTCAGATCCGCCCAGATCTTCGCGCGTCGTGCCGAGCAGAATGATGTCGTCGCCGTCCTCCCGGAACCACTGCGTCATCGTCTTGTCGGCGGACTCGATGAGCCCCACCATGCCCAGCATCGGCGTGGGATAGATCGAGAGGCCGTTGGTCTCGTTGTAGAAGCTGACGTTGCCGCTCACGATCGGGATCTTGAAATGCTCGCAGGCATCCTTCATCCCCTCGATCGCCATCACAAACTGCCACATGATGTCCGGCCGTTCCGGATTGCCGAAGTTCAGACAGTCCGTCAGCCCGATCGGCTCCGCGCCGGAGCAGGCCAGATTCCGCGCCGCTTCCGCCACCGCCAGCCTCGCCCCTTCGTAGGGATTGAGCAGGCAATACCGGCTGTTGCAGTCCACCGTCATCGCCACCGCTTTGTTCGTGCCCTTGATGCGCACCACCGCCGCATCCGACCCCGGCCGCACCATCGTATTCGTCCGCACCATATGGTCGTACTGCTCATACACCCAGCGCTTGCTCGCGATCGTCGGGGATTCCAACAACGCCAGCAGGGCCGCATTCGCATCCTTCACGTCCGGGATTGCGTCGTAATTCAAATTCGTGAGCATGTCCTGATAGCCGGGCGGCGAAAAGGGCCGTTCATAGCGCGGCCCGTCATCGGCCAGCGACTTCGCCGGAATCTCCGCGACCACGTTGCCCTGATCGAGCACGCGCAGCATGCCGCTGCCCGTGACCTTGCCGACCACCGCCACGTCCAGATCCCACTTCCTGCAAATCCGGATGCACTCGTCTTCCTTGCCGGCCTTGGCCACCATCAACATACGTTCCTGGGACTCGGACAACATGAGTTCATACGGCGTCATGCCCGGCTCGCGGCGCGGCACATGCGTTAAATCGAGATCGATGCCGTTCCCCGCCCGTGACGCCATTTCGCAGGACGAACTCGTCAGCCCGGCCGCGCCCATATCCTGAATGCCGACCAGGAGGTCGCTCGCCATCAGTTCGAGACAGGCTTCCAGCAACAACTTTTCCTGGAAGGGATCGCCCACCTGAACCGTCGGCCGCTTCTTTTCCGATTGATCATCGAAGGAGTCGGAGGCCATTGTTGCGCCGTGAATCCCGTCACGTCCCGTCTTTGAACCGAAGTAGATCACCGGATTGCCGACGCCGGCCGCGGTGCCCAGAAAAATTTTATCTTTCTGCGCGATGCCGAGACAGAACGCATTCACCAGCGGGTTGAGGGAATAGATATCGTTGAACACGACTTCGCCGCCCACCGTCGGCACGCCCATGCAATTGCCGTAACCGGCGATCCCCGCCACGACGCCTTTCACAATATGGCGGTTCTTCGCCGTATCCAGCCCGCCGAAGCGCAGCGAATCCAGCAAGGCAATCGGCCTCGCCCCCATCGTAAACACATCGCGCAGAATCCCGCCCACCCCCGTCGCCGCGCCCTGATAGGGCTCGATGAACGACGGATGGTTATGCGACTCCATCTTGAAGACCACGCAGAGCCCGTCGCCGATATCCACCACGCCGGCGTTCTCGCCGGGACCCTGGATGACGCGCGGCCCCGTCGTAGGCAGCTTCTTCAAATGCACGCGTGACGACTTGTAGGAGCAGTGTTCCGACCACATGACGGAAAACATGCCGAGTTCCGTCAGATTCGGCTCCCGGCCGAGAATCTCGACGATCTTTTTGAACTCGTCGTCCGTCAGGTTATGCTGCGCAATCAGTTCTTTGGTAATTGCAGGTGACACTGCCTTCATAACGCTAGGCTTTCTTTTTTGACCGTTTACCCTTCATCAGCATGGCTGACACATGTTTTTTCAAAACAGGCACCCGCTGTGCGACCACCTTCCAGACAGTGTCGAGATCAACACCGAAGTACTCGTGAATCAGCACATTTCGCATACCCATCACACTTCGCCAGGGCACTCGGGATGTGCGTTCCTCAGCTCAAGCGGAATATTTCGAGCCGCTTCCCCGATGATTTCAAGATTACGGATGACTGAATCCTGAATCATCGTATCGTCCATAAACTCTGCCCTGCCAGTCTTTGTATACCGCTCGATCTTGGCAATCGCTTCGCGGATATGCTTCAGGTAGGCAGACGCATCTTTCATAAGGGCTTTGCCGTCCGAAGAATGGCGCGCTTCAAATACGGGCTCAAGCCCCTTTCCGTCACCACATCCACCTCACACCCCAGCAAGTCCTGGAGATCTAGCTTGAATTCGATCAGATCGAGAAGATCGCGATCAGCCTGCAACTTCACGAGCAAATCCAGATCGCTGCTCCGGCGAGCACGGCCAGAGGCATGTGAACCAAAGACCCGCACCTGAGACACCCCGTGCAATTGGGCAATCCGGCTGATATCGGAAGACTTCACCTTCAATGTACGCGAGGTCACACATTCACCCCGATCCGGCTCAAATTTGGCTGATGCCTAAGACTCTCGGAAAGTTTCTTGAGTTCATATTCGCTTATGCTGTGATGTCCTTTGAGATCCCCGTATGCAATCGCTCAACTTGCGCTAATCCTCGGAGAAAAAGTCTTCATCAACCTTCTTAAGATAGAGCGTCGTCTCAACCCTTGCCCCAACATTGTATGTAACCATCAAGTCGGCAAGCTCTTCACCATCAATCAGTACGATTCTCCCCGGGACCTTCTCCGCAAAGCTGATTGCAGGCTCAGCAAAATAGGAAGTAGTGACAAAAACTCCCTTGCTTGCCTTTACCCCCTGCAAACTACCTGCGAAGCCTCGAACATCGGGCTCGCCAACTGAGTTATCGTATCTGTAGCATTTTGCCTGTATGTACACCCTATCCAGTCTAAAGGACTCTCCTTGAGAACCTTCTTCCCGCGATCAGTTATTCGGAAATGACCTCGCTTTGTCGGTTCTATTAGACCTGCTTTCCCAAGATAGGTTTTAGCCCACCTCACTCGATTTCTAAACGTGACATCTGCTCGGCTGGGAAGCATTTCCTGAACTTCAAAATCACTCAAGCCAAACTCACGGGCTAAGACCTCCCCGCTGTCACGGATACTGGACTCCCCTTTTACTGCGACCTTCAGCAAAGGCAGCATAATTGACTGAAAATCGGGGATAGACATAGGCGCCCCAACCAACATTACTTAACTGCATTTACTGTACGTCGACCGTGACCACCGCTTCAGCCGCCAGTGTCTTGTGGTCGTGATTGGCGGCCACGATCTTGATCTCGTGCTTGCCGGGCGTCAGGCCTTTGATCATACCCGAGAAGCCTTTTTGGTACTGGCCATCCACATAGGCATGAACATGCGTCGATTGCGTTCCCTTCGTCAGCATGTACTGCACTTCCACAGAATCGCCCTTCACCACTGCGCCGTTTTCCGGGCTCACGATCTTGATCTGGCTCCCGTCTTCCTCACCGGCCCAGACCGGAACGCCCGCTCCCATCGCCACCATGACCGCCATCACGCCTGCCATCACCAACCGCGTCATACCGACCTCCTCTTACAAAAATCGACTGATAAATAGTTGCGTCCCGGACCTAGACGTTGACTTTCATCGCTTTGAGCAGCGATTGAAAAATCAGCTTCCCGTCTTTATTCCCTAAGATGTCTTCGGCGCAGCGCTCCGGATGCGGCATCATCCCCAGCACGTTGCCTTCCGGATTGATGATCCCGGCGATATTGTCGAGGGATCCGTTGGGATTCGCTTCCGGCGTCACTTTCCCCTCCGGCGTGCAATAGCGCAACACAATCTGCGCGTTCGCTTGCATCGCCGCGAGCGTGACCGGATCGGTGTAGTAGTTGCCGTCCGCATGGGCGACGGGAATCTTCAGCACCTGGCCCGACTCGCAGGCCTCCGTAAAGGCCGTGGCCGCGTTCTCCACCTTCACATGCACATCCTTACAGATGAAATGGAGCGACTTGTTCCGGAGCATCGCGCCTGGCAACAAACCGGCCTCCAGTAGAATCTGAAACCCGTTGCAGATGCCGATGACCGCCCCGCCGTCTTTGGCGAACGCCTTCACGGCGCCCATCACCGGCGAGAATCGCGCGATCGCGCCGGTCCGGAGATAGTCGCCATACGAAAATCCGCCCGGGAGGACCACCGCATCGACCCCCTTGAGCGACGTTTCCTTGTGCCAGATCATCTGCACAGACTGTCCCAGCACCGTCTGAAACACATGCAGGCAATCGTGGTCGCAATTACTGCCTGGAAAAACAATGACTCCAACATTCATGATTAGACCAGCTCGTAACGATATTCTTCGATGATGGTGTTGGCCAGCAGCTTTTCGCACATCTGCTTCACCTGCGCATCGGCTTTGGCCTTGTCCGTTTCCTGCACGTCCACTTCCATGTACTTGCCCACCCGCACATTCGCCGCATTCTTGAACCCGAGTGAATCCAGCGCATGCTCGATCGCCTTCCCCTGCGGATCCAGAATCCCCTGCTTCAACGTCACATGAATTTTTGCTTTCATCTCTATATCCTCTTTCCTTCGGCCCTCTCTCCTTCTTCCTACTCCTATTTGGTCACGCGTGCTGTTTTCACTGCGCGCATTGACCGAGCACCGCCCATGAGCCCCCTTACAATTGATCCCCGGTGCGCGGGCAGCGAGCACAAAACGGCACGCGTGACCAAACTCTCCCTCACGCCCCCGTATCCGGCGGCTTCGACAACTCCGTCATATGCTTCCTGGCCCAACTGATGCCCGCCATCAGTCCCACGCCCAACAGCGTCAGCGCCAGAAAGCCCAGCTTGTGCAGCGTCGACTCCGTCAGCAGCGCAAATGCCGCGACACAGGTCGTCCCGATCCCCAGCGAAATCAGGGGACCGTTATCACGCACAAACATCACGAAACGTCTCACACTCTTCTCCCCTCTTTACTCCCCTTCCCCTTCGCGGGTGAGACGGGGGTGATGCGCTTCCCTGCGCGCATGCACCGAGCATCGTCCGCAATCCCATTCCAATTGAGTCCGAGATGCGCGGGGCGCGAGCAAGAAGCGCATCACCCCCGTCTTACCCGCAGACCCTCTTCAACACTTCCTGATACGCCTCTTCAATCTTGCCCATGTCTTTGCGGAACCGGTCCTTGTCCATCGAATCGCCGGTCGTCATATCCCAAAGACGGCAGGTATCCGGAGAAATCTCATCGGCCAGGACCAGCTTATTGTGAAAGACCCCGAACTCCAGCTTGAAGTCCACGAGCTGCATCTTCCGTTCGGCAAAGAACGGCTTCAGCACCGCGTTGATCTTGTGCCCCAGATCCCGCAGATCCTTGAGCAGCGCCGGCGTCGCGATATTCATCAGGCGCAGATGATCGTCGTTCACCAGCGGATCGCCGAGGGCATCGTCCTTATAATAGAACTCCACGATGGCCGGCTGAATGGGATCGCCTTCCTTGAGGCCCAACCGCTTCGCCAGACTTCCGGCGATGACGTTCCGCACCACTACTTCCACCGGAACAATCGTCACCTTCTTCGTGAGCATTTCCCGATCGCTGAGCCGCTTCACAAAATGCGTGCGGATCCCCTCCGCTTCGAGCAGCGTGAACAACCGCTCCGACACCTTGTTGTTGATGACGCCCTTATCGACGATCGTGCCGCGCTTCTGCGCATTGAACGCGGTCGCGTCGTCCTTGAAGTACTGCACGACTTCGTCGGCCCGCTCGGCGGTAAAAATTTTCTTGGCTTTGCCTTCGTAGAGCAGCGTTCCTGTCGTCATGATGTCCCCCCGCTCGTCGTGCGCTATTGCGCCAATACTTCGATCAACTGATCCAGCGACCGGACTGTCCCCACCAGCGTCGGATTGCCCACGCGCCGGTTGTGCCTGGCCTCCTTCACCTTATTCAAGGCCAGGATCAAAGAATGAAACTCCTCCGGCTTGGCCGTCTCAAAGTAGGTGATGAAATCAAAGTCATCGAGCCCCGTGGAATGATAGAGTTTCCGCTTCACGTTCTTCTGATAGGGCAATGCCGCTTCGGTATGTTCCTGCATCATTGCCGCGCGCTTGTCCTGCGGGAGCGACCACCACTCC
>CAYPOR010000012.1:28229-60077 GCA_964412445.1 uncultured Nitrospira sp. | reverse complement strand
GGGAGGCGCGGGCCGCTTCGGCGGCCAGCGTCCAATCGACCGTCTGTCCGGTTCCCCCGTACGCTTGATCGGAAAAGGCATCGAGCACGAAGGCGCGAACGTTCGCGCGTCCCTGAAATTCAGCCAAAGCCAGAAACGTTCCACGATCTTTGAGTCGCAGCGCTTTCATGGAAGGACGCCCCAACCCTTCACAGTAGGCCGCGGATTCGTCGCCGTGTAACTGAGCCAGTGTGAGACCGCACTCGTCCATGATCCGGCGCACGGCAGCAGCGTCCTCGTTGACGAACACGCCGACCGCCGCCACGAACGGCGGCAACCCGTCGATAATCCGTTTGACCATCGCGGCTTCGACGAACCGCGGGCTTTTGCGGTACAGAATGAATCCGAGCGCATCGGCCCCCGCCTCAACGGCCACCCGCGCATCTTCCTCATTGGTAATCCCGCAGATTTTGACTTTGACGTGATTCATTCCTACGAGCACTGCTGCTGGCTACGGCGATCGCCATACGGGTCGCGATAAACCCACTGGCAGGTCTGCCCCTTGGCATCAAACTGCAACGTCAAAGTGCCGGCTGCTTCTGGAGTCCAGCGTATAGGCCATTCGCAGGCCTCTCCCCCGGCTTTGAACGCATGACAACGCGTGGGGATACCCAAATCTTTTACACGCTCATCCTTGGATGTCCCAACCCATGCGTCCCATGAAAGAGCGGCTTTATCATAGGACGCGACGCATCCGGCTATACTGACGACGCCGAATAGCAACAGTGAAAGCACCTTGTGCATAGAACTCCTTTCATGGCTCAGGCAAGGCCTCGGACGATCCGCGAAGATCGGCGATCTTTTTTTCGATGCTCTCGGACTTGATCAGCGATTCACCGACCAGCATCGCATGCACACCGGCGTCGACCAGCTTCAGCACATCTTCGCGCGTATGGATGCCGCTCTCGCTGACGATCAGCTTGTCCGGCGGAATGCGTTTGGCCAGCCGGGACGTCACGCCCAGATCCGTCGTGAACGTTTTCAAATCTCGATTGTTGATGCCGATCATGCGGGCCGTCGGAATCCACTCCAGCACCGTATCCAATTCCCGTTCATGATGCGTTTCGAACAGGGTATCCATCTTCAACTCGGTGGCGAGCGCATGGAAGTCGATCAACTGGCGCTTTTCCAGCGCGGCCACGATCAGGAGCACCGCGTCGGCACCGTGGGCTCTGGCTTCATAGAACTGGACGTCCCCCACCATAAATTCTTTATTCAAAGCCGGCATGGGGAGCGCCTTCTTGATCTCCGCCAGATAGCGCAGATCGCCCTGGAAGAAATCCTTATCGGTCAACACGGACAGGGCGGAGGCTCCGTGTTCATGGTACGAACGGGCAATACGAAGATAGTCGAACTTCTCGGAAAACTCTGGCCGCAACAAACCGAGACTCGGCGACGCTTTTTTCACCTCCGCGATCAGCGCCGGGCTTGTCGCCGTCCGCGTCGCATCGAGCGTCACGGCAAAGCCGAGCGGCGGCGGCGCATCCCGAATGACGGATTTCAGATCCGCCAGATAGCCGCGGCTTTGCTTGTGCCGGAGTTCCGCCTTTTTATGTTCGAGAATCTGATCCAGAATCATGCGTCACGACACCTTGTTCGTCCATGCCACGAGCCGGTCAAGTTTTTCCGCTGCGGCGCCTGTATCGAGCACCTGACGGGCGATCCGGAGTCCGTCTTTTAACGTTTTGGCCTGCTGCCCGGCGACGATCGCGGCCGCGGCGTTCAGGCAGACAATGTCGCGTTTCGGCCCCTTCTTTCCGTGGAGAATCTCTTTGGCCACCCGTGCATTCTCCTCCGGAGTTCCGCCCGCGATTTCCTTCTTGTGCACACGCTGCAGATCAAATTCCTCGGGAGCCACAAAGTAGTTCGACACGACCCCGCCCTTGCCTTCGGAGACTTTCGTCCGGTCACAGACCGTCAGCTCGTCGAGCCCGTCCATCCCGTGCAGGACGAAGCAATGTTGGGACCCCAACTGCACCAGGACTTTGGCCATCACCTCGGTCAGCCTCGCCTCGTACACACCGAGAACCTGGTGCGTGGCTCCGGCCGGATTGGCCAGTGGGCCGAGAATATTGAAGAGAGTTCGAATCCCCATTTCCTGTCGCGGACCCGCGCAATGTTTCATGGCGCCATGAAACAGCGGAGCGTACAGAAAACCGATGCCCACTTCATTGATACAATCCGCCACCCGCTCGGGCTGAAGGTCGATCTTCACGCCCAATGCGCTCAGCACATCCGCGCTCCCCGACCTGGACGAGACCGACCGGTTGCCGTGCTTGGCCACGGTAAGCCCGGCGCCGGCCACCACGAACGCCGCGGTCGTCGAAATATTGAAGGTGTGCCCGCCGTCGCCGCCTGTTCCGCAGGTATCCAGGATGATCGAACTGCCCACCTGGATGCGGATGGCACGGGCGCGCATCGCACGGGCCGAACCGGCGATCTCATCCACCGTTTCGCCTTTCTGGCGGAGCCCCATCAGATAGGCGGCGATCTGCGCCGGAGTGGCCGCGCCGTCCATGATCTCCGCAAGCACCTCTTCCGCTTCCCGTTCGGAAAGGTCGGTGCGGTCGGCCAATTTCGCGATGGCGTCTTTGATCATGATGGGGGCGGACAATCCGGTGAGACTAGAGTTTTAAGAAATTTCTGAGCAGGTCTTTCCCCGACTTGGTCAAAATCGACTCCGGATGAAATTGCACGCCTTCGACGCCCAGCGTCCGGTGCCGCAGTCCCATAATTTCGCCTTCCGCCGTCTTTGCCGAAACCTCCAGACAGTCCGGAAGATTCTTGGGATTCACCAGCAGCGAATGATACCGCGTCGCTTCGAAGGGATTCGGCAATCCGTGGAAAATCGTTTTACCGTCGTGGGAAATCATCGAGGTCTTGCCGTGCATCAACCGCTGCGCGCGAATCACTTCCCCGCCGAACGCGACGCCCAGCGATTGATGGCCGAGGCACACGCCGAGGATCGGCATACGTCCGGCAAACCGGCGGATCGTCTCGACGGACACGCCGGCTTCGTTCGGCGTGCAGGGGCCCGGCGAAATGACAATCCGGTCGGGCCGGAGATCTTCGATTTGTTGCAGGGTAATCTTATCGTTCCGATAGACGCGGACGTCCTCGCCCAACTCCCCGAGATACTGGACCAGGTTATAGGTAAAGGAGTCGTAGTTGTCGATCATCAAGAGCATGACGCTACTCCAGCCCCTGCTCGGCCAGCTCAATAGCCTTCATCATGGCGCGGGCTTTATTGCAGGTCTCTTCGTATTCATGTTCAGGATTCGAGTCCGCGACGATACCGGCGCCGGCCTGGATGAAGGCCCGCCGTTTGGACACCACGACCGTGCGGATATTGATGCACATGTCCATATTGCCGGAGAAGCTGACATAGCCGACCGCGCCGGCATAGGGCCCCCGCCTCGTCGGCTCCAGTTCTTCGATGATTTCCATCGCGCGGATTTTCGGCGCTCCGGACACCGTCCCTGCCGGGAAACAGGCCTGCAGCACATCGTAGACGGTCTTCCCCGTGGCGAGGCGACCACTCACGTTGGACACGATATGCATGACGTGCGAGTACCGTTCGACGTTCATCAGCGATTCGACTTTGACCGAGCCGCTTTCGGCCACCCGCCCGACGTCGTTCCGGCCCAGATCCACGAGCATAATGTGCTCGGCCCGCTCTTTCTGATCGGCCAGCAGGCGCCGCTCCAGTTGCTCATCTTCCTCGGCGGTGGCGCCGCGGCGGCGCGTGCCGGCAATCGGTCGAACGGAGACGAGCCCGTCTTCGCACCGCACCAGAATTTCCGGAGACGACCCCACCAATTCAACCCCTGCAATTCTCAGATAGTACATATACGGGGACGGATTGACGACCCGAAGCGCGCGATACAGCTGGAACGGAGTCGCATGGAGCTTGGTTTCCCAGCGCTGCGAGAGCACGCACTGAAAGATATCTCCTGCTTTGATGTATTCCTGCGTCTGGCTGACCATCTTTTCAAAGTCGGCCTTACTCATGTTCGAGGTGAAGGTGATCGGCGTCCGCCGGCGCTTGGATGCCGTCCGCCGCAGAGGACGGCGAAGCCGGGCGATCATCCGTTCAATCCGCGCCGTGGCCTGGCGATAGGCCTGACGGATCGCCTGCTCCGATTGCGAGGCGACATGCGCATTGGCGACCACTTTAATCTTCTGCGCGATATTATCGAAAATCAGCAGTGTGTCGGTCAGGAGAAACGCAAATTCCGGGAGCTTCAGGCTCTCCTTCCGGCGAAACGAGATGTTCTCGAACGTGCTGACCATGTCGTAACCGAGATAGCCGACGGCTCCGCCGACGAAACGGGGCAGGCCCGGCACGGTGACCGGACGATAGGTCTCCATAAACTCCCGCAGGCGGTCGAGCGGCGCGCCCTTGCAGGCGAGACGGCGCGTCCGTTTCCCCTGCTTGATCAGCAGATCGCCGCGATCCTCCACCATGAGAATCGGCGAGCCGCTGCCGAGGAACGAGTAGCGCGCCCACTTCTCTCCGCCCTGCACGCTCTCCAGCAGATATGCGGACGGACCATGATCGATCTTCGCAAAGGCCGAGACCGGCGTCTCATAGTCAGCCAGAATTTCCCGGTACAAGGGAATGAGGTTGCCCTCTTTCGCGTACCGGCGGAACTCGTCCAGACTGAGTGAATACGTTGGCGTTGCCATACCTGCGGCACTACTCCATTCCGACAATCAGTTTCTGGCCCACTTCGATAATATCGTCCGGCAGCTTATTCCACTTTTTCAACTTATCGATCGGAATGCCGTACAATCGGCTGACTCGAAACAGGGTCTCGCCCGGCTTGACCACATGAATGGTGTTTCCGGATTTGGCGATCGGCTTGGGCGGTTCCGCAGGAGCGGCCAGGCCGGCCATCTCTTTCGCTGAATCCTGCAGGAGCGCATCCGCCTCATGCGACAGCGACGCCAGCTCATCGACCTTCTTGGATTTGGCCGGGGCGGGCGGGGTCATTTTCCGCATATCCAGCATCGCCTTCCGCTCCAGCATGGCCGATTCCTTCACCGCTTCGGTTTCTTCCTGGAGCCGTCCCATCTGCTCACGCGCCGCCTGGACCTGGGCCGCCAGTTCCCGGTTTCTCGCCTCGAATTCAGCCAACTCTTTTTTCGTCCGCTTGGCTTCGCTGTCGAGCTCAGCCGTCCGCTTTTCTTCCTGGGCCAGCAACCGCTGGAAATTCAAGCTCCGAGCCTTTTCCGCATTATATTTTTCTTCCAGCACCACACAGCCGCTGAGCAACATCGCGCCGCACAGCACAAGGACACCGGATCCCACCATTCTGCCAGTCTGATTCATCACTCGACGATCCTCCATCTTCATTGTCCACCTCCGACGCCGGAGCCTGCTGCATCCTGAGTCGGCCGTCCCGGCCCTCTCGCCATCCGCTCCCTGCCTGACCGACGGGTCACTAAGAATACGGTTCAACGCTGTGAAAGTCAAAGCGAATTGGGGCGAGGCAGGGGTTTGCTTCACTCCCGATGCTGTGCTACCGTCCGGGCCATGATGAGATGCGTTCAGCAGGCCGACCACCATGGATAACCGCTCAAGAATCGCCGCAGCCAGAACCGTCTCCGTGCAGGGCATTACACTGCATCTGGCACAGCCGATCACGACGTTGCAGGAATGGATCGGCAGCCGGGAGCCCCTGCAACAACTCCTGGCCTGCTGGCTCAAAGTCGATCCGCGCGACCTCCCGCTTTCTCCCAGAATTACCGGCCCGCCCGGCATCGGAAAAACGACCCTGGCCATGTCGGGCGCGAAGGAACGCAAGCAGGACCTGTATGTCTTCCAGTGCACCGCCGATACCAGGCCTGAAGATCTGCTCATTACGCCGGTGCTGGCCGAATCAGGATCGATCGCCTATCACGCGTCGCCGCTGGTCACCGCGGTGCTGACCGGAAGCATCTGTGTGCTGGATGAAGGCAACCGGATGAACGAAAAGAGTTGGGCCTCCCTGGCCTCCTTGCTCGACCATCGCCGCTGCGTCGAGTCGATCATTGCCGGAATCCTGATCGAAGCGCACGAGGATTTCCGCTGCTGCGTCACCATGAACGAAGATGCCTCCACGTATGAAGTCCCGGACTACATGCTCTCCCGGCTTCAACCGACCCTCGGCCTGGGATTTCCATCGCGGCAGGATGAAATGGCGATTCTCCGCTACCATCTTCCCTTTGCCAAAGAGGAGATTCTGAGCATCGCCGTAGGCTTTCTGCAGGACGCCCATCAGCTCAATCTGGAATATTCGCTTCGCGACGGCTTGCATCTCATTCAATACGCCGTCAAACGGCTCGCTCAGGACCCTTCCCACCCCGTCGCGCTCGACCGGATCTGGCAGGAAGCCCTGTTGAAAGTGCTCGGCCCCGAGTCGCTGGATCTGGAGGAACAGTCGAAGCGGAGACAACGGGCGATGGGTGACCACTCGCTCCCCAAAGGATTCGGCGATTTCTTTTTCGAGGAAGACGACCCTCTACACCCGGGACGCTGAATGTCTCGCTATACGCCGACCGACGCACGGATTCTCAGCCTGTCGCCCCGCATCGATCTTCTTCCCATCCTCCATGGCAGCGGCGACATTGCGCAGGAAGTCCGTGAAACGCTGATCGCCAAACAGTACGACTGCCTCGCCATTCCCCTCCCGCCTTCCGTAGAGACGTGCGTCGAAGACGCGGTGGATCGCCTCCCAGAAATCAGCCTGATTGTTCTGCCGGAGCCGGCGCAGGGAGAGAAAGCCTGCGTCAGCCTGATTCCGGTCGACCCCTGCCAGGCCGTCATCATGGGCATCCGCGTGACAATGGGCGAGGGCATCCCGCGCGCCTACATCGACCGGGAAGTCGCCAGGTTTGACCCGGTGCAATTTATGGGACCTGACCCCTATGCAGTCAAATCCGTCTCGCTTCCGATGCTGGCAGCTGCGATACTGCCCTCCCTCGCCAGTCCACCGACCGGCTCACAACAGGATCAGCGGATCCGATGGATGGCCTTCCGACTCCATGAACTGGAGCTGGATCACACCGCCATCCTCTGTCTCTGCCACCTGACGGACTGGCCCTGGCTCCGCGCCGCCTATCACGCAAATGCTTCGTATGACCGGCCGGAAACGACGGCGGGACAGCCGGTCCGTTGCCCCGTCAATCGTGACTCCCTCTACTTCGCGTTGGGTGAACTGCCCTTTCTGACGGAACTGTATGAACGGCGCCGCGAAACACTCCACTCGGATTGGAATCTGGCTCTCGACGGCGTGAAGGAATTACTCATCGAGACGCGAACCAGGTGGATCGAGCATCACCGGTCGGAAGGCGCCTCCATCCCCGACTGGGTGACGCCGCACATCCTCCAGGTGCTTCTGCAGTACGTCCGGAACCTCACCCTGCTTGAACGTCGTCTCACGCCGTCGCTCTATTCACTGGTGGTCGCCGCCAAACAAACCGCCGGGGACGATTTCGCCGTGATGCTGCTCAAGACGGCCAAAAGTTACGGCTACCAGGACGAGCGCGCGCGGGCTCTATCCGGTGCGGTCACTGTCGGGCTCAACGAAGTAGAATTGCCTGACGGAACCATCGCCGCCGCCACCAATCGTCTTCAAGGACCGCCGCTCGTCTGGCGCGAGCTGTCGTTGAAACCAAAACCTGACCGGAAAACCAGCCGTCGCTGGTCCCATCTCTGGAACCCGCAACGGCAATGTTCCTGGCCTCCGGAAGATCAGCGGATTGAGAGTTTCAACACCCACGTGCGCGCGCAGGCATCCGCGCTGATCGGCGCGGATTTGGCCAGGACGGAAAAGTTCACCACATCGATGAAGGACGGACTCGATCTTCGGGAAAGTCTACGCCGGTGGCTGGGAGGAAAGCGGTCGACCGGAGCATCGTCGCGTCCCGGCTTGAGCGCGCTGCCGCGCATGGATCTCTATGTGAAAGAAATCCCTCCCGCCCGGGGCACTGTGGAAGTCGTGATCTTCCTGTTCGACACCCCGGCCGACCCGCTGACCTATTCCTGGCAGGCGACCTGGTTTGCCGAACACCAGGAAGAGTCCACGCTCTGTTTTTACGCCACGCCGTTCGCCGATGATATGGTCGGGCCCGGTATTGCCCAATCGCGTTATGGCGGCGCCTTTTTCCTGTTTCCGCCCCGTCCTATTCCGGATATCTGGAGCGATCCCCTGCTTGCGTTTGCGACGACGCTGGAAGAGCGGTTGATCGCGGCGGCCGCCGTCCACACCAGGGAAACCCACATCGCGCTCGTGACGCCCGTTCCGCCCCGTGCCAGCTGGCGGAGGATCGCCAAACAATTCGGACGGACGCTCGTCCCGATTCCGCTCACACGATTTTCAAGTCAGACACTCGACCGGCTCCGTCGTTTTCACGTGCTCAATGGCCATGAGATCAGAAGCTATGCCGCCAAATTTATTCGATGACCTCCCGCTTTCCCATCGGCCTACCGCGACCGCGCCGGTCTCGGAACAACTCGACTGGCTCCGCCGGGAGATTCGCAGACACGATTATCTGTACTACGTCAAAGATCGTCCGGAAATTTCCGACGGGGAATACGACCGGCTCTTCAGAGAACTCAGTGACCTTGAAGCGGCGCATCCGGAACTGGTAACGAACGACTCCCCGACCCAACGGGTCGGCTCGCCTCCCCTGGCGGAGCTGGGTAAGGTCACGCACGAACGGCCGATGCTCAGTCTCGACTCCATCGTTGATCCGGCCGATGTCCTGGCATTCGATCAACGGATGAAACGGGAACTGGAAAACCAGCAGATTGAATATACCGTTGAGCCTAAATTCGACGGCCTCTCCGTCGAGCTGGTGTATGAACAGGGTCGATTCGTCCGGGGGTCGACCAGAGGCGACGGTACGACCGGCGAAGACGTCACGATCAACCTGCGAACCATCCGTTCCCTTCCTCTCCATCTCCGCAGTGATGCGGCTCCGCCGGCCCATCTGGCTGTGCGCGGCGAAGTGTACATGAGGCTCGACGACTTTCATCGGTTGAACCGAACCATGACGGAGCGCGGAGAAGAGGCCTTTGCTAATCCTCGTAATGCGGCGGCCGGCTCCCTCCGGCAGCTCGATTCGACCATCACTGCGGCCCGCCCCTTGGTCGTGACCTGCTATGAAGTCATGACCATGTCCGTTGAACCGCCGGATTCTCATTGGGGCGAGCTCGACGCGCTCGACGAATGGGGGCTTCCGGTTCCCGGTCATCGGCGCCGGTGCAGCACCATTGACGAGGTCATCGCGTTCCACCGCGAGACCGAACAGGTGCGCGACAATCTCCCCTATGAAATCGATGGGCTGGTGGTGAAGGTAAACCGCCGGGACTGGCAGGATCAGCTGGGCTTCAAATCCCGCAGCCCGCGCTGGGCCATCGCCTTCAAATTCGCCCCGCGCAAGGAAGTCACGGTCATACAGGATATCGTCGTATCCGTGGGACGCACCGGCACGCTGACACCTGTCGCCTTATTACGGCCGGTTGAAGTCGGCGGCGTGACGATCAGCCGGGCGACGTTGCACAATGCCGATGAAGTGGCGCGAAAAGATATCCGCGTGGGCGACACGGTCAAAGTGGAGCGGGCCGGAGACGTGATTCCTGCGATCGCCGAGCGTATCCCGGTTCCCGGCGAATCCCGATCGAAACCGTTTGAAATGCCCCGGCATTGCCCGGTTTGCGGATCGGCGGTGGGGCGGGAGGGAGCCTATTACTACTGTACCGGCCAATCCGGCTGCGTGGCGCAATTGAAAGGCGCCATCGAACATTTCGCCTCCAAGCAGGCGCTCAATATCGAGGGACTCGGGAAAAAGACCGTCGCGCAGCTTGTGGACCATAAACTGGTCGAGAGTTTGGCCGATCTCTACCGCCTGACCCGCGATCACCTACTGCCGCTTGAGGGGTTTGCGGAAAAGTCGACGGCACTACTGCTCGATGCCATCGAGCAGAGCAAAATCGTGTCGTTAGATCGCTTCTTGATGGGCCTTGGCATCCGCCAGGTCGGCCAGCACATCGCCAAGGTGCTGGCCAGGGAGTTCGGAACTCTGGACGCCATTATGAACGTGGATGAAGCCCGTTTTTTAGAAGTCAAAGAAATCGGCCCTGAGATTTCCTCCAGCCTGGCGTCCTATTTCAAAGAAGAGTCCAATCGTCGGGTGATCGCCCGGCTACGCGAACTCGGCATGACTATTACGGAACAGGCCCGCCCGGCCGCTCCTGAATCTCTTCCCTTTGCTGGAAAGTCATTTGTCTTCACCGGAGGACTCGACCGCTTCACTCGCGATGAAGCCAAATCTCTGGTCGAGCGATTGGGGGGAGCCGTTGCGTCGAGTGTCAGTAAGCGCACCACGTTCGTGGTCGCTGGTCATGAACCAGGGTCGAAGCTCGAGCAGGCTCAGAAGCTGGGAATTGTGGTCTTGAATGAACAGGGGTTCGCGGACTTGATCGAAAAAGAGAATCTTAGCTGACAGGATTCAGCGAAGCCGTTTCCACCGGGGCGGGAGTCTTTTCTTCTTTGTAAATATTCACACTGCGGATCGATCGCGGATCAGCCTCATGCACCACTAACC
Organism: uncultured Nitrospira sp.; assembly: GCA_964412445.1. Classification (GTDB taxonomy): domain Bacteria; phylum Nitrospirota; class Nitrospiria; order Nitrospirales; family Nitrospiraceae; genus Nitrospira_D. The sequence goes on along the minus strand of CAYPOR010000012.1, from coordinate 49,442 downwards.
GGCAATGGGCGATGTGGAGTTCCTCTCCGGCTTTGGGAATACGACCGAGTTCGCCCTGAATGAGCCCGCCGATGGTCAGCGCCTCATCGCCCAGATCGACTTTCAAGAAATCGTTGACCTTTCGCACTTCGGTTCTGCCATGGACCAGAATCTGGTTCTTCCCGATGCGCTTGATCAGCTCTTCGGTGATATCGGTCTCATCGACGATCTCCCCGACCACTTCCTCCAGCAGATCTTCCAGCGTCACCAGCCCCATAACGCCGCCGTACTCATTGACGACGATCCCCATATGACGCTTTTCCTGCTGGAACTGCTTCATCAGGTCATCAGCGGTTTTCCCGGCCGGCACGAAGAGCGCGGGATGGGCAATGTCTCTGAGGCGAACATCTGAACGGCCTTTGGCCAGTTCGGTCAGGGCTTTGGTCTTGTACAATACGCCGGTGATGTTATCCAAGGTCCCGTCATAGACCGGGATACGGGAATACTTCGAGTTATACAAGAGTTCCTGCGCTTCCTTCAGCCGAAGATTTCCATCCAGCGAAAATACGTAGATGCGCGGGGTCATCGCATCTTCCGCCGTAATGTCTTTCAGTTGAAAGACATTCTTAATCATCTTTACTTCTTCGGACTCCAACTCACCGGCTTTGCCTCCCTCATCCAGCATGATCTTGAGTTCTTCCTCAGTCACCAGCGGCAAGGTCAGCCCCTTCCCGCCGGTCAATCTCTGGATAAGCGGCACCATCAGAAACAGGAGCGGCTTGAGCAAGATCTGCACGCCGTACACCGGATAGGCCATATTCAAAGTAACCGGTACGGCAAATTTGGCCGCCAAGGTCTTCGGAATCACGTCGACCGATACCAGCAAAACGAAGGTCAGGACGCCCACCATCACCGCAATGGCCTCCTCAAATACGGTTTTCCCGCCATAGGCATTCAGCGTGATGAAGGTGGCATACATCGGAATGGCGGTTCCTACCAGCCGGTCTCCGACCAGAATGGTCGACAGGAGCCTTTGCGGGTCACTTCGGAGAGCCAAGGCCATCGACGCACGCTTGTTCCCGGTCTTGGCAAGGGCCCTGAGGCGGGTTTCATTGACTGAAAAGAACCCGATCTCGGCCGTCGAAATAACGGCAGATAACCCTATCAGCGCTAGTAGGATTAGAATGTCCATGAGAGTTCTGTTTAGGGACGACTAGCCACGAAGGCTAGCCTGAATAGACGAACCGCGTAGAGCCTGCGGCAGAGAACGAATTGACTCCCTGCTCTGTTAACAGATTCAGAAATTGATTGAACCGACCATGTGGGACTCATGATGATCATCGGATGATAGATCTATCACACCCTCTCATGGCGGGCAAGTTATTCAAAGAAACTGACAGGAATATCAATCAGTTCCAAAAGACACCTCAAATAAATGACATTGTAATCATTGGAAATGAGTTACGCTTCACTACGTAGATCCTACCCGTCATCCCTCACAACAAACGATTGTAGCCGATACTGGACATCCAACCGTGATGCAGCCGCCTGGGCATCGGCCTCCGTAGAAAACTGCCCTACCTGCACCCGATACCTCCGGCCTTCCGGCAAGTCCACCAGCACGACCCGACCGCCTGGATACTGGGCTCCAACCTGCTCGAATAACCCTCGCGCATTTAATGGATCGGCAAAGGCCCCTATCTGCACACGCAACACTCCCATACCCTCCGGTCGAGCCTGATAGCCGACCACCTGGAGTTCAATCTGATCGGTCCCGTTTCCGGTCATCCCTATGGCCTCGGCTCCGGCCAGCGAGAGATCAAGCACCCGGCCCTTGGCAAATGGACCGCGATCATTGATGCGAACCGTCACCTTCCGTCCCGTGGAGATCGACCGCACCACGGCGATGGAGCCCAGCGGCAGAGTCCGGTGAGCCGCCGTCAATTTATGCATATCGTACCGCTCTCCGTTGGCCGTCTTATTTCCGTGAAAACCTGGGCCGTACCAGGAAGCCACCCCCCGTTCCTGGAACCCGACGGGGTACCCAGGAAAGCGGTGAACGGGAGGAGGCTGGGATTGGCAGGAAACGAGCAGCGTACAGAAAACGACTGTAGCGGAAAGAGAGGGAGATGCGGAAACGGGCCTGACGCCCTTCATCACCTAGAACTCATCAAGCGATTGGTCTTGAAGCAGCGTCAACGCCTTATTCGTGTTCGAGACGGTCAACACGACAATCGCGCGTTTGCCTTCACGCGAGGGCGTACAGTAGCCGCATTTAATATTGATGCGGTTTTGAGTCAATACATCCGCCACATCCATTAGCGCGCCCGGTTGGTTTTTCAAACTCAGTAGCAGCGCAATCTCTTCCTTAAACTTGATCTTCGCTGCCTTCAATGCCGCCCGAGCTCCATCAAGGTCCGCCACAAGGAGCCGCAGCTTTCCGGTTCCCGTCACCTCCGGCGCGGAGAACGCTTTGATATTGACCCCAGCCTCGCCCAAAACAGAAGCCACCTGAGCAATCACACCGGGCTTACTCTGTCCGCTGATGACTAGTTGTGTCGTTGTCGGCATGGGTTACTCCTGGTTGACGACCGAGGGCACGTGTCTGGTCGATTCAGATATTATTCGCAAGAGACTCGAACATTATCCGTTTTCGCGTTCGTCCGATCGCGAGTCTTTCAACGGAGACCAGGACTTGCAAAGAGGCTTGATGCACAAGCAAGGTGCACTCTTTGCCCGATTCCTGTTCCTGCCCTCGTAACGTAATGAGCGCCGGATTTTCGTAGCCGATCGCTTCAACGACCACCGCCTTTCCGGACGGCAGAAACGCGACGACCTCCAACTGTTCATCATCAGCCAACTCCTTTTCCATATCCTCAAGCCGCGACTTCAGACGGTCCGCAAAACGCTGGGCCAATCTGGAATCGTCCACCCCCGTGGTATTCATCGGCGGTATGCTGATTTGTGGAAGCAGATCAAGAAAACTCATGGCAACTCGAACACCTCGTTAGAGAATTTGCACCACACCGTTGACGAAGCCATACTCATAGATGCTGCTGAACCGGAGATCGACCGACGCAGCGATTTTTTCCGCCTGCGCCCGGTTCCCGCGCGGAATGAGCAGATACATCGGCACACCGGCCACCGCCGTGCGTTTCCACTTGCGATACGTATCGGGGTCCTGAAGCGAATCCTCCGTCTCAACTTCCGCCATCCATTGGACGTTATTCCCGCGCGGGCTGAACGACCACCCGGCAATATCCGACTGCTGGCCCGGATCGGCCCATGGGTTGTGAGCCGAGTCCGTCTTGATCGTGACTTTGCACCGAAACGCCCGCGCCCATCGCTGGGCCGCCTCGCTGACGACCTGGTCGTGAATCGTCTCAATACCCTTTTCACGTAGGATCGTACTCATGAATGGCCTCCCCTACTTCACGAGCACCCATTCGTCGCGCCACAGTTCACACACTTCAGACAAGTGCCGTTTCGCACCATCGTAAACTGTTTGCATTCCGGACAGGGATCGCCCTCATAGCCCTTGACCTTGGCGCTCTGCATTTCCGTGAGCGTCAGCGTCTCCCGGATGATCTCCACCTTGCGCGCGGCCATGCTATGGCCGTTTCCGTTGCCGTTTCCCTTCGTTCCGTTCCGGCGGATCGGCAGATGCTCCATGCTCACCGACGACTTCGCCAGCGCAGCGAGATCCGCTTCTTCATCCATGCACTCGGGATCCTGCTCGTCCATCTTCATCGAATCCATCCGCAGGTCTTCTTCTTTCACCTGCGCCAGGTCGTAGCGATCCAGATAGGTCACGGCCAGCTCACGGAAGATGTAGTCGATGATCGACGTCGACATCTTGATGCGATCGTTCAGCTTGACGGGGCCGTTCGGCTCGAAGCGGGTAAAGACAAAGGCTTCGACGAATTCCTCCAGCGGCACGCCATGCTGCAAGCCCAGGGAAATCGCGATCGCAAAACAGTTCATCAAACTCCGGAACGCGGCGCCTTCCTTGTGCATATCCAGGAAAATTTCGCCGACTGTGCCGTCTTCGTACTCCCCCGTCCGCAGATACAGCTTGTGTCCGCCGACAATGGCTTTCTGGGTATAGCCGTTCCGTCTGCCGGGCAGCGGCCGCCGCTTGGCCAGATAACGGACAAGGACGCGTTCCGTGATTTTCTCCGCCGCCGCCGACACGGCATCGACGGATGCTTCTACGGCTTTTTCTCCGTCGCTTGATGCGCTCAGCGGCTGGCTCAATTTCGAACCGTCCCGGTAGAGCGCCACGGCCTTGACCATACTCTTCCAGGCGAGTGTATAGGCCGACTTGACCTCGTCAAGCGTGGCTTCCGCCGGCATGTTGATCGTCTTGCTGATAGCACCGCTGATAAACGGCTGCGCGGCCGCCATCATCCGGATATGGGCGTCGACATGAATGAAGCGTTGACCGATCCGGCCGCACCGATTGGCGCAATCGAACACCGGCAGGTGCTCGGCTTTCAAATGCGGAGCCCCTTCGACCGTCATCGTGCCGCAGCAATATTCATTGGCCGCGGCAATCTCTTCCTGGGTAAATCCCAGCGCCTTGAGCATGTTGAAATTCGGCTCGGCGAGTTGCGCGTCGGTCAAGCCGAGCTTTTCAATGCAAAACGTCTCGCCCAGGGTAAACTTGTTAAACATGAACGCGATTTCAAACGCCTGAACCAGGTTGCTTTCAAGCCGTTCCAGCGCGGCATCGTCAAACCCTTTGTTGCGCAATGTCTCGTGATTGATAAAGGGTGCGCCCTTGAGAGTCTGAGCCCCGACGCAATAGCGGATGATGTCCTGAATCTGGCTCTCGGAATACCCCATGGTCGACAGGGCCTGGGGAATACTCTGGTTGATGATCTTGAAATAGCCGCCGCCGGCCAGTTTTTTGAACTTCACCAGGGCAAAGTCCGGCTCGATCCCGGTCGTGTCGCAATCCATCACCAGCCCGATGGTGCCCGTAGGCGCGATGACCGTCACCTGCGCATTACGGTATCCATAGGCCGTTCCCAGTTCCAAAGCACGATCCCAGGCCCGGCGGGCCGCGATGAGCAGGTCCGGCGGGCAATGCTCCGGCTGAATGCCCGTTGGAACGATCGTGAGACCTTCGTACTCTTCCGCCGCAGTGTTATACGCCGCCCGACGATGGTTGCGGATGACCCGCAGCATCTGGTCGCGGTTTTTCGTATATCCGGGAAACGGCCAGAGTTCTGCGGCCATTTCAGCCGATGTACTATAGGATTCGCCGGTCATGATCGACGTAATCGCTCCGCAGATCGCCATGGCTTTGGGCGAATCGTACGGAATACCCTGCCGCATCAACACCGTCCCGAGATTGGCATAGCCCAACCCCAGCGTACGGAACTGATAACTCCGTTCAGCAATCGATTTGCTGGGGAACGAGGCCATCAAGACGCTGATCTCCAGCACGATCGTCCAGAGACGCACGGCATGGCGGAAGTTTTCCAGTTCAAATTGCCCGTCTGCCGTATAAAAGAGGGCCAGATTGAGCGAGGCCAGGTTGCAGGCCGTATCGTCCAGGAACATGTATTCGGAGCAGGGATTGGAGGCATTGATCCGCCCATCCTCCGGACAGGTATGCCACTCGTTGATCGTGGTGTCGTACTGTGTCCCGGGATCGGCACAGATCCAGGCGGCCCAGGCAATCCGGTCCCAGAGATCGCTGGCCTTGACCGTTTTGCACACCTTGCCGTCGATCCGGCGCTTCAACTGCCAATCGCTGTCGTCCTCCAGCGCCTTGAAAAACTCGTTCGGGATTCTGACGCTGTTATTGGAATTCTGCCCTGAAACCGTCTGATAGGCTTTCCCATCCCAATTTGTGTCGTACTCATGAAACACAAAATGGGTGAACCCCTGTTGGGCATAGGAATACATGCGCTGAACATAGGCTTCCGGCACCATGTCACGATGGGCAGCCGCCAGGGCTTCCTTCAAGACCGGGTTTTTCTTTGGATCGATCTCCGCCCTCATTTGGCCCATGCCGTCGACGATATGGCAAGCCTTCAAAACCGCATTCAACCGCTGCGCGCAGATCTTCGATCCTGTGACCATTGCGGCCACTTTCTGCTCCTCGATGACTTTCCAGTCGATAAATTCTTCGATATCGGGATGGTCGAGATCCAGACAGACCATCTTGGCCGCCCGCCTGGTCGTGCCGCCGGACTTAATGGCGCCTGCCGCACGATCCCCGATTTTGAGGAAGGACATCAGGCCGGACGACCGGCCTCCGCCGGATAGGCCTTCACCGTCTCCCCGCAGCCGTGAAAAATTCGTCCCGGTACCGGACCCGTATTTAAACAGACGGGCTTCTCTGACCCACAAATCCATGATCCCGTTCTCGTTGACAAGGTCATCGTCGACGGACTGGATAAAGCAGGCATGCGGTTGGGGATGTTCGAATGCGTTGGTCGACTTCACGACCTCACGGCTTTTGGGATCCACATAATAGTGTCCCTGCGCCGGACCGGAAAGCCCGTAGGCGTAGTGCAATCCGGTATTGAACCACTGCGGTGAATTCGGAGCAGCCATCTGCCTGGCCAGCATGAAACTCACTTCGTCTTGAAACGCCTCGCTATCCTCCGGCGTTTTAAAATAGCCGTATTCTTTACCCCAATGGGTCCAACAGCCGGCAAGCCGTTCGAAGACCTGACGGGCGTCACGCTCACCGCCGAGGACCGGCTTTCCATCCGAACCGACCAGCGGATTACCGGCCTGATCCTTCTGAGGGACACCGGCTTTCCGAAAATATTTTTGGGCCAGAATATCAATGGCCAATTGAGACCATTGCTCGGGCACATCAATATTCTCAAGTTTGAACACCGTAGATCCGTCTGGATTGCGAATCTCCGACGATCGTTTGACGAACGTGAGACCCTCGTAGGGGCCCTGGCCGCGACGGGTAAATCTCCGCTCAATTCTCACAATAGTCCTCCTTCAAGAGGTGTCTGTATCTCTGCACAAGTGGGGGTCATAATTGGGGGTCTTTTCTCCGGTTCGGGACGACCGTACTGTGAGGTGCCCATCGCGGATGGACTACATATAGCTATTCTGGACTTTTGTCAACACCAAGTATAGTGGGTAGCCTGAGGAATGAGGGGAAATCCTGTGGACAGGCAATGTGGCTGTCTGATCGCTGACTTGCAGAGATTTTGAGAGACTTATCCACAGAAAATGCGGGGCGGGAACGGTCAAAAACAACCGATTCGAAACAATCTAAAATACCAATCTGCCGATTTTAAGGGTGGCCTCCTCGACCCCTTTGATCGGGATGAACTGACCGGCTATGCCGATCACAACGATCTTCGTATTCACCGCATTGGTCTCGTACCGGCTGGCCAATCCCCAGTTCTGGCGCGTCGTATGGGGGCGCACCACCTGCTGGAGAATCTTCTTACTCTGGCTTTGGAACACCTGCCGGATAAACTGCTGCTCACGAGTCGGAGTACCTTGATCCATTCGATCGATCGCTTTTCCCAATTCTCGTTCGACAAACTGCAGATAATTGTCCATCGTCGGGTTGGACAAAGCCAATCCGACCGACCCGGCTAATATCACGACGATGATCGAGAGTCGAAGCAGACTCATACCGCCTCCGATTAGGAGCAACCGGCCGATTCCTCCGAATCAGTGAGTTTGACAAACCGGAACCGGCTGATTAGCCTAGCTCCGCACTGCCGCTCCCGATCACGATCAAACGGTCACATCTCACAGGAGGATTCCATGTTTGTCTGGAGTAAACGTCTAGTTGCCGCTCTGCTGGGAAGCTTCCTGCTCTTGCTCATAGTCTTCCTTTTTCAAGGCGCACCGGACAGCGGCAGCGGCCTGAAGATTCATACCACGCGGTGGATGGCACTCAATTATGCAGGCCTCATGATCTGGATCTTCGTCTGGATGATCGACCAGGCCCGTGTCCGGGGGAAAAATGTCTGGCTCTGGCTCCTGCCGTTCCTGTTTGCTCCGCTGGCCACCTTGATGCTGTTCGTCCTTTTTCTCCAGCGAAAACTGTCGTCCTAACGAGTACCGGCCGGCTGGACGGGAACGGCGGCAGAAACGGCAGGACCGGCGTGACAGGCCGGACCAAGTGCAATCCGTTCACGCACCCGCCACACCGCCCACAGACCGGGCAATGCCACGACAAACGTCAGCAGAAAAAACTGGCTCCATCCGACCGCCGAGACGACATCGGCAGAGGGGCGACCGGCGAAGACGCGACCGAGAGCTTCGAGCGAGGATAACAGCGCAAACTGCGTCGCCGTATATCGGGGGTCGCAGAGGGACATCACCAGCGCCACGAATGCCGCCGTCCCCATCCCTCCGGTGATGTTTTCGACCATCACCACCGCCGCCAGCAGGGCAGCGCTCTTCCCTGCCCAGGCCAGCACCACAAACCCGAGGTTGGACACAGCCTGTAGCAGACCGAACAGCAGGAGCGACGGCACCAGCCCCATCCGCGCCATCAAGAGCCCGCCGAACAGAGCCCCCAGCAGCGTTGCCAAAATCCCGACACCCTTCACATACCCGACTTCTGCGGCCGTAAACCCCACCCCGCCGATGAGAAACGCGGTTTGAAGAGAAGACGCAAACGCATCGCCCAGCTTATACAACACAATGACGGCGAGAAATCCAACCGCATGGGAACGCGTGAAGAACTCGGCGAGCGGCGCCCCGATCGCCTCCCCCATTGTCTTCGGAGCCTCGGCGACCCGGCCTGGTTCGGGACTTATAAAAATGATGGCCGTCCCGATCACCATCAGTCCGGCCAGCAACAGATAGGTAATCTGCCACCCAACCAGATCCGCAATAACCAGCGCCCCGGCCCCGGCCACCAACAACGCAATCCGGTACCCGTTCACCCACACTGCTGCGCCGAATCCCCGTTCCTGAGACTCCAAGGTCTCGGTCCTGTACGCATCGAAAACAATATCGAGCGACGCGGCGAGAAACGCTACGAGCAGAGCGAATCCCGCCAGCAGCTCCGGATGATGCCGCGGACTTGTCACCGCCATCAGGGCCACGCCCAGTGCGACACACAGCTGCGTCAGCACCATCCAGCCACGCCGACGACCCAGCCAAGGGGGAACGAGCCGATCGATCACCGGGGCCCAGAGAAACTTCAGCGTATAGGGCAACCCGACCAGCGTAAAAATCCCGATCGTTTTGAGATCCACCCCCTCCACTGTCAGCCAAGCTTGCAGCGTCCCAGCCGTAAGCGCCAGCGGGAGTCCGGACAAAAACCCAAGGGGAAACATCACCGCCAGACGGCGATTCAATAAGACGAGAGGCATGAACTTAAAAAGATTCATCGGAACGCAGAATAACACTCACCATGAAGACTGCTGCAGCAGAATCTCGAATCGTGCACCGGCCGGCAACAAGATTGAACCCGACCGCGTGAGTAGGAGCGACACTAACAGGGCTGGCCGTTAAACACACAGGGTTTGTAGCGTAAGATGTCGAAGTCGACGTTTTCCTGATACACGCGTTCGTTGCCGTTCACCCCGTCCTGCTCGGGGTCGTTCCACATCGTATGATCCCACCAATAGAAAAGTGGCTGGTCCTCTGTCTGGTAGATCGGGTTGCCGAAATTGCTCCGCGCATATTCCTGCACGAGCCGGCCCGTCACATAATCCACCTGACCGTTGCCCTTCAACGAATACAGCATAATGAACAAACGGGCTTCATGGTCATAGAGTTCATCCAGCCGCGTCGTGAGATCCGGTTCAACCGGCAAAACCCCGTGGGAAGCCGTGCGGGCAGGTATGATCAAGAGGGTGGCTATCAGTAGTGTGAGCATCCAGGTTGCGCGCGGGACCATCTCGACACCTCCCGGTAGGCGAGTCACTGTATCGAGCCACACGACAGCTGTCAAATGACGATGACCGAACGTCGAATTTTGCTCTTCTCTCTCACTCAAAAATCCGGATTCTCCTTGTCCGTCAGTACGAAGCAGTTAGAATGAGGTCTCCTCGACTGAGACGATATGGCGGTCGGGACGCATCTTCTTATTTGTATACGCACTTTTAGAAAGCACGATCCCTATGGCCACACAATTTCGCAGGGCGATGGAACGAAGCCTGTTAGACTGCATCGCCTACCGCGGTCTTATCAGTCCGGACACGCTGAAAATCGCTGTCGACGAGGCCCTGTCCAGACAGGTTGATTTAGAGACCATTTTGATCGACAAGTACCGTGTGCCAAAAGGCGATCTGGGACTTGCGCTCAGCGAGTTTTATCAATGCCCCTATGTGGCCCTCGATGAGCGGACCGTCATCGACCCGGACCTCCTCAAAGACCTCAGTGTCGACTACCTGAGGAAACACGCCTGGATCCCTCTGAAGAAGCAGGGGCTCATTGTAGACGTCATCATCAACAATCCACATGACCTTGAACAAGGAGTCGATATCCGGCGGGCGTTCCCCGGTTCAACCATCAGGTTTTCTGTCGGTCTCCGGAGGGATATCGAACAGTACCTCCTCATCGTGACCGGCCAGGCCAGCGGCGGCTCCCTCACGGAAATTCTCGGAGAATTGGTCAGCGAGGCGGAATCCGAACGGGAGGCCGAGCAGGACGGCGGAGAGATCAACGAAAATGATTCCGCGATCGTACGGCTCGCCAATCAAGTAATTACGGAGGCGTACCGGCTGGGAGCCTCGGATGTTCATGTCGAGCCCTATTCGGACCGGAAGGAAACCGCCGTCCGGTTTCGTGTCGACGGCACCTGCTTTACCTCCATGCGAATCCCTGCGGTGTATCGACGGGCCCTCACCTCTCGAATCAAGATCATGGCCAACCTGGACATTGCAGAACGACGAAAGCCGCAAGACGGAAAGATTCGCTATAAACTGGCCAGAGACCGGGAGTTAGAGCTGCGCATCGCGACGCTGCCGACAGCCGGCGGCAACGAAGACATCGTCATGCGCCTGCTGACGTCGAAAGACAGCATCCCGTTGGAAGCCATGGACTTCACGCCGGCGGTTCTGCAAACCATCAAGGGACTCGCCGAAAAACCCTACGGTATCATTCTGTGCGTGGGGCCGACCGGATCGGGAAAGACGACTACCCTGCACGCTGTGTTAAAGCACATCAATACCGACGAGCGTAAAATATGGACAGCGGAGGATCCGATCGAAATTACGCAAGACGGACTGCGCCAGGTTCAGGTTCATCCGAAGATCGGATTCACCTTTGCCAACGCGCTGCGCGCCTTTTTGCGCGCCGATCCGGATGTGATCATGATCGGAGAGATGCGTGACAAGGAAACGGCGGATACGGCCATCGAAGCGTCGCTGACGGGCCATCTCGTACTCAGCACCCTGCACACGAACAGCGCGGCGGAAACAGTCACACGACTGCTCGATATGGGATGCGACTCATTCAACTTCGCCGACGCGATGCTGGGCGTGCTGGCAAAACGCCTGTGCAAACGCATCTGCGAGCATTGCAAGGAAAGCTACCACCCGACCCGCCAGGAGTATGATGAACTCGCACAGGGTTATGGAACTGCGAACTGGGAAACGCTCGGCATCGAGTACACCACTGACTTCGTCTTGTATCGAGGACGGGGTTGTGACACCTGCAATCAGAACGGACTCAAAGGCCGGGTCCCCCTGCATGAACTGCTGATCGGATCGGAAACGATCAAGAGCCTGATTCAATCAAAAGGGAAGACAGCCGACATCCTGAACATGGCTATTCGCGAGGGAATGACCACCCTGCTCCGAGATGGAATCCACAAAGTGCTGCAAGGCCTGACGACCTATCGTCAAGTCCGTGCCGTTGCCATGAAGTAGGACTTTGTTTGACCGCCCTCTCATAGTGGACGGTGTCTGCTTTGTTCAGGGCGTTCGCTCCAAGAGCGCAACAAATTCATTCAAACGTCGTGACGATTCCCCGGATAGCCGGATAAACTCCAGACCACAACGATAGCCGGACACCCACCGCACTCCCGCAAGTTCGACTTCAATAGGCTTCATACCGGCCTGCAGGTCGATCACCAGCGAAACATAGGCCTGCATCGTGGGAAGTTGGTCGGCTGTGAGCGCACAGCCCTGCGCAGAAAGATTCAAGACGGTCCCGTTCCGGTTGTTCTCCTTGTCCCGGAAGGTGATCGGAATCTGAACCCCGAACCTACACGCCCGTCTAGAGTCCTTCTTCACCGACATTCCCTCCCCGCATAAATCAATGTCGTTTGAATTGTTATCGTACCGACATCCGCCCTGACGGGTCCAGGGGAAAGAGCGTATCTTCATACGGTCACGCCCTTGATCGTAAGAGCATTCCGGAAAGTCCTGACATCGCTGGCCGGCTTAGACCGCTTCTTGCCCCTTTCCCACACGCCACCCTATAATGTCAAAGATGATCACGAACACCGCACAACCACGTGCCTCGCTGCATACGCTCGGCTGCAGGCTGAATCAGGCGGAAACCGCCGTGCTCGGCGAGCGGCTGCGTCAGGATGGGTATCGCCTGGTGGCGTTCGGGGAACCGACCGACCTGCTGGTCTTAAACACCTGCTCCGTCACCGAGGACGCGGAACGCACCTCACGCTATCTCATTCGTAAGACGCTCAAACATTCGCCCAACGCTTTCATCGCTGTCACCGGCTGCTATGCACAGACGGGGCCTGAAGGATTGAAGAAGCAGGCAGGTATCGATCTGATCGTCGGCAATCAATACAAGCTCGACCTCCCGAACTTTCTGCCGCCGAGTAATCGCCTGCAGAAGCATGCGTCGCCGGTCGTACATCGTACCAAAACCATCGCACCGGAAGATTTCGAGCTACCCGAATACGGTTCCCCCGACTCCACGCGCGCGCCACTCAAGATACAGGACGGCTGCAGTACCATGTGCAGCTTCTGCTTGATCCCCTTTGCACGAGGCCGCGAACGCAGCCGCCTGCTCGACGACCTGTTGCGCGAGGCCGGACTCCTTGCCTCGCAGGGAGTCCGGGAAGTCGTCCTGACCGGTGTGAACATCGGACAATACAACCAGGACGGCGCAGATCTCCACACCGTCATTGCTCGGCTGGAAACCATTCCCGGCCTAGAGCGTATCCGAATTTCTTCCATCGAACCGACGACCGTCACTGATCAGTTGCTCGACATGATGGCCTCGTCATCCAAGCTCTGCCCCTATCTCCACATTCCTCTTCAAAGCGGAGACGACGGCATTCTGGGCGCGATGAACCGGTCCTATTCGGCGCAGGACTATGTCCGTCTGGTTGAACGAGCGTTACATAAGATTCCCAACCTGGGACTCGGTACAGATATTATGGTGGGGTTCCCCGGCGAAGACGAAACAGCGTTCGCGAATACCCTGAAGCTGGCCACCGAACTTCCCTTCGCCTATTTCCATGTGTTTCCATTTTCGCCAAGACCGGGAACCGCGGCGGTGAAACTAGCCAACTCCGTCCGCGCCACGCACATGAAAAAGCGGACGGCCATCTTAACGGGTCTCTCACAAGCCAAGCGCCTTGCCGCTCACGACAGGCACATTGGAACAACTATTCCGGTCTTATTCGAAGCCGGTCACCATGACGGGTTTGCGGTCGGCACGACGGCCAATTTCCTGCGGGTTGCAATTCCTTCTCGATCCGAACTCACGAATCAGGTACATCCCGTCACCATTACCGCCGCCAGCGAACGGTGGGCCGTCGGCCACCTGGCGGCTCAACCGCCGGCCTCGACGCGATTGCCGATGCTATGACCAACAAAACCACACCGCACCTTGTCCATATCGAGACATTTGGCTGCCAGATGAATGAATCTGACAGTGAGCTGGTCCGCTCACTGCTCAAACAGGACGGATTTGCCTTCACCGAAGACCGCGAGCGGGCCGATGTGATGCTGATGAACACCTGCGCCATCCGGGAGAATGCACACAACAAAGTCTACGGCCATCTCGGAGAGTTGCAGGCGGTCAAGAAAGAACGTCCGCTGGTTGTCGGGGTGTTGGGATGTATGGCCCAAAGCCTCAAAGACGAGCTGACAAAGAAGGTGCCGCTGATCGACGTCCTCGCCGGCCCAGACGCCTATCGCCAGCTCCCCATGTTGATTACGAATGCGTTACAGGCGCAGGAACAGGGATTCGCGAAGAAGGCCTTTGCCCTGGACCTTTCCGAATATGAAACCTATGAAGGTGTGCTGCCGGATCGTGAAGGCGGCGTCAATGCCTGGATCACCGTGATGCGCGGCTGCGACAATTTCTGCAGCTTTTGCGTCGTGCCGTACACCCGTGGCCGCGAACGGTCGCGCGAGCCGCAGAGCGTGCTGGCTGAAGCCCAACAAGCCGCATCCCTCGGATACAAACAAATTACGCTGCTCGGACAGAATGTGAACTCCTATCGATCCGAGGACTGGGACTTCGCCAGACTCATCTCGGCCGTCGCCGACACTCCCGGCATCGAACGGATCCGCTTTACGTCGCCGCATCCCAAGGATTATCCGCTTGCCCTGCTGAAAGCCATCGCCAGACATCCGAAGATCTGCAAGCATATTCATCTGCCGCTCCAGTCCGGAAGCGACCGCATTCTCGAACTCATGGGACGTGAGTATACCGCCGCCGACTACTCCAGGCTGGTTGACCAAATCAAAGGAATGATTCCGGACATTGTTCTGACCACCGATATCATTTGTGGATTCAGCACGGAGACGGAACAGGACTTCGAGAGCACTTGCCGGCTCGTTGAGCAAGCCCGGTTCCACTCCGCCTTCGTCTTTGCCTACTCCGAACGAAAAAATACCATCGCCGCCAGAAAATTTCAGGACGATATCCCTGAAGACGTCAAAGGTGAACGAGTCAAACGGCTCGTGGAACTCCAGCGAGAAATCGGCGGGGCAAGAAATCGTGAGTATCTTGGACAGACACTATCCGTGCTTGTGGAACGGGAAGCGACCCGCTCACCTGACAAATGGATGGGGAAAACGGACGGAAACATTGCTGTGATCTGGGATAAATCCCTGGAACCGCTCCAACCCGGTATGCTGACCAATCGTCGCATCATCGATTCATCGGTCGCGGCATTGTTCGCCGAGTAGACGATCCGAAAACAGGTCCTCTCAAGACAACCGGCCTGTGGCGCTTCCTGCAAGGCACTTCCAACTCGGCGGTGGAACATTCCTGCACGCTTTACATGAAGAAATGAACATTTTCTGACACGTCACTGTCAAATCGCTCGTAGCGGCATCTAATCTCACCCGCGAACTGCTTTGTTCTATCAACTCTTACGTCCGCTTCTTTTCCGGTCACAGTTGACCTCTGGTAATCATTGCTGAAGGATGATAACCATCTGACTTATTTACGTAGTTTGATCAATACTCCCTCCCTGCCGCTGATACTCTCCCCGCTGCAAATGACATAAAAAAGAGTGTCCCTCCATAAGGCCTTAGGGCCTTTTGTTTCTAGACATCCGCCCTGTTTCCCTATACTTCTCAATGGCATGTCCTTTGCTTGCCTCGCAATACCATAGACAAACACCTGCACCAGGAACCTTTAACCCAAGCGGATTCGCATATGACACTCGAGACCATTATTTCAGTCGGCGTATTCGGATGGATGGCTGTGGGCATGGTACTCATGGGGTTAGGTATCTGGTAACCGCTCAGACAGCACACCAAACGGTTCGCCCCATCACGAATACTCACCGATCCACCTCTATCCAGAGGAAAAGGAGTCGTTCCATGCGCTTCACTTGCAAAACATACACAAGCCACGTGACATCCGGACTCCTCCTGACCGCCGCCGTCCTGAGCGGCTGCTCATTGTTCTCCGGCTCTCAAGCCGTGCATCAGAGCGTGAGAGGGGCGGTATTCCTCGAAGAAGTCTCCGAATGGTCGTTCGAAGCTAATCACCCGACGATGATTGACCAGAATACCATGATGAAAATTGTCAAAGGCGTGATCGTCGATGAGGTCGCAACGGCCTCGAGCAAATTGCCCGCGACTGGCAGCAAGCCGATGAGAGTGTTCAGCGATGAAGACGCCGAGTTTCTTGCTCCCCTGCTAGCCCAAGGATTATCGCGAGCGAAACCGGAACAAATTGTCGGTTTCCGTGTGTCTTCATCGGCAGGGTCAGGCGCTGCACCCACCGCGGGCACCCTTTATGTGCAACATGGCGCCGCGTATTTCACCATCTCCTCTTCAGCGAAGGGAATGAAAGCGGCTGGCTTTATGCCGAAATTTGCGGCGCAGCTTGAACCTGCGCCCTCCTATGCGGCCAACGGAGTTTCCGGCATCCAGTCGATGGTGATCGATTATCAGGCTCTGGCCAAAGTTTCCATGCCGGCATCGATTTCTGTCGCGTCAATGGAAAAATCGCCTGTAAGCGCTCCGGCTGCGTTTGCTGCGCCGGCGAAACCGTCCTCCGGGCCGGATGCGCATGCATCGGGCCGGGTGTTTCCGGTCAGCAATCCGCCGGCATCGACAGAGAGCGCACCGGCAGACATGACTACGGATGAGCTGCTCAATAAGAAGATGGATGAGTTACGCCAGATGAAAGAAGCCAACGCATTGAAAGAATCTGAAATCCGGATGCTTCGGAAGGAAGCCGAGTGGATGAAAAAAGAGCTGCGGGAGCGTACGGCCGAACGCGATGCGATGAAAGCCAAGAACGTCTCCTCGAAGCCGACGCCGAAGAAGAGAACCGCCGAAGTTCAACCGACGCCTTAAAAATAGAACGACCGAACGCCTACAAGATCTCCAGCAACTCCGGCTGGAGCAAGACCACCTCGCTGGATAGGGGCTGCCGGAAATTCATCCGGCAAAAGCACGCATACGTCACATACGTGTCTTGCAGACAGTATCGTGCCAGCTCCTGTCCCTGGCCCTTCTCCCACATCTCCGCCACCTGAGATCCGCTCCCCGACTTGGTTTCCACATTGAGGGCTCTCGCCAACACATCCAGTTTCACCCAGCCTCGCGTATCCCAGTTACTCCAGATCGCCATCGTGTCATACACAGGTTCGGCCCGAAACTTCGCCAGATTGATATCGTAGCTCGGCTTCACCTGATGAATCATGGATCGCTTCTTTATAAACGGCAGATCAAATCCCAAGCCGTTGTGCGTGATGAACAACGTCGGCCGGTCCTGCGCGATCCGCGACCAGAACTGCCGGAGCAACTCCTTCTCGTTGCTCCCATACCAGGCCACCGCGCTCCGCGCTTCCATCTGATCGGAAAATTCCAGCAGCCCGATACAGACAATTCTGCTGAACGTTCCGTCGAACGCCGATTTGGCATACAGTTCATCTTCCGCCTGGCGCGCGGCTTCAGCGGCGCCGGCCTCGAAGAGATCCAACTCTTCGCGCCCTGACACATCCGTCTTCGGAAGAGACTCCTTTCCTACGAGCCGTGCCCATTCTTCTCGCGGCGCTTGAATCGTCTCGATATCCAATACGACTTTCATCGCGACTCCGTTCTCGCATCACGCTGAAGAGCCTCCAGAATGACCCCGTCAGCGGGTGGAAATTCGAACAGGGAGAATTCTTCCGGCAGCACCCAGCGCAATTCGGCACAATCCAGCGCTTCCGCCTCACCGCTTTCGATGACACAACGGAAGAAATGCAACTCCACAACCTTTTCCGGATACTCATGCCGCACGATCCGATAGGGTACGGGAATATCGACACGTACGTTCAATTCCTCACGCAGCTCCCGCTGCAGACATTCTTCCAGCGTCTCTCCGGCTTCACGCTTTCCGCCGGGGAATTCCCAATAGCCGGCAAGATGCACGCCGGCTTTCCGGCGGGCGATCAGGTACCGCCCATCGCGATGGATCAGTCCGGCGGCGACTTCGATCACGGTCATAGCTGCCTACTTCCTGTCGGACGCTGAATCGAAGGGATACGTCTTGCAGAAGGACTTCATAGGACACAGCAAACAGTACGGATCGCGCGCCGTGCAGACCATCGCGCCGAAATCCATAATGGCTTGATTGAAGTCATACCCTTTGCCCCGCGGAATCAATGCCTCCGACAGTTCCCACAACTGCGCCTTTTGCCCTTTAGGGTCCCCCTCGGCGAGAAACACGCGGTGGAGCACACGAATGACGTTCGTGTCGAGAATAGGCGCGTCTTCGTTAAAGGCAAAGGAGCGAATCGCGCCGGCCGTATAACGTCCGATGCCCTTGAAAGACAGCAGCTCGTCGGCATCGTTGGGAAGCTGTCCGCCGTAACGCTCCACGGTTTCACACGCAATGCTGTGGAGCCGCTCCGGACGGATGTTATACCCGAGCGGATACCAGGTCTTCTTCACATCGGCGACCGGAGCTTCCGCCAGATGCTCGAAGCTCGGATACCGGTCCAGAAATTCATGATACTTGGGAATCACCCGGTCGACCTGAGTCTGCTGCAACATCACTTCGGAAACCAGGATGTGATAGGGATCGGATGTCTTGCGCCATGGCAGGTCGCGGCCATGCTCGCCGTACCATTTCAGCAAACGCTGCTGAAACCGGCGTTTCTGGGACGAAGTGAGCGCAGGATTCTTGGGCTTGGACCGGCTTTTCCTCCGGGACGGTTTGCGTGACGGCTTGGATGAAGTGGATCGCATGATTTTTCCGATTCTATGATCGCGCATTCTAGGGGGGCGGCTCATCCAAAATCAAACCGGTCGTCAACCAATGGCATGTTCGCACGTTCGTTCAACTGTGCGGAGCTGTTCAAAGGGATAATCGCATGGTAGCGTGTAGATGTGTCCTGGCAGAATGAGGAGGAGCATGATGACCCGTCAAACGACTGTGATGGAGTCGCCCCACACTCAGCACGTTGCGCAATCCATGCTCATCGCAGGAGCTGCAGCGGCAGCCCTACTGCTGTCAGCCGATCTGGCTCATGCCGACAATCAGCCGGGACTATGGGAGTGCTCAACGTACGAAGGTGAGGCAAAGACCCGCTGCCTGAATATGTTTATCGAGCTGCAACGCGAAGAGATCGGAAAGCTGAAAGGGCAACTGCAGGCTCAACAAGACTCAATGGAGCAGCTCAAACAGCAGAGCGACCGACAGGCAGCCGCCGCCGCTGATATGCAACGGCCGGTCGCCGCCCCGCCGGCCATCATTCCCGCAGTACCCTACAGCGCTTATACCTATGTCTATCCGCCCGCTATCGGACTCGGCCTCTATCTGGGCCGCCCGGGTTTCTATGGATACCCCTACTATTATCGTCCCCGTATCTATTGGGGTCCGCGATACTATCGTCATTGGGGCCGCCGTTGAATGAACCCTGTGATACGGATCCGCTACGGTTCATTCCGGGCAGTGGCCGAATAGAAACGAACCAGCGCCAGGCCAACCGCCACAGCAATGAACAGACCGGCCAGTAACCGGGCTTCCATTGTGATCGGAGCAATCAGCGCGTGATACAGCTGGGGAATGGCTCCCGGGCAAACAATCGCCAAACCCAATGCCAGCATATGACGCCCTAAATAAATCGGCTCTCCCGGCTTTCGTTTCATCGCCATGCCCCACCCGTTACCATGTAAAGTCTCGCGCACAGATCAGCGATTTTATTGACTTTGACGCCTTTGCCGCATAGCCTTCATAAAGAATTACGCAAACCAGACGGCAATAATTTCCCACATGCAACCACTCGCCACACAGAGCAAACGGGAACGGCAGCAGACCGAATTGCGGCAGCAGGCCCGATATCGCGTCGAATTCCCGGTGAACTGCACCGGGGACTACGTCGCCGCAGGTACCGTGTACAACCTTGGACTGGGTGGTTGCAAGATCATGGGTGCGGTTCGCGTCATCGTCGACATCGGTGCCATCCTCAATCTGGAACTTCATCCTCCCGATATGGCGCCGATCCAGGTCTATGCGGCCACCGTCCGATGGACCATGGAAGATGACTTCGGCGTCGACTTTCTCGGTATGCAGGAGTCGGAGCGGGATCGCTTGGCGCAATTGATGGAACAGCTCGCAGAGGAGTCCTGACCATGGTCACCAGAAAGTTTCCCCGATATCCCGCTCAAATCACCAGCATCCTCATGCAGCGGGATCGCCTGAAATACAACGCGTCGATCCGCGACGTCTCCATCAAAGGTTGCCGGGTCGAAAGCGTCATCAAGCCCTTCACCGGGATGCAGTTGGAAGTCTCGCTGCAACTCCCCGGTGAGGCAACCCCCATCGTCATTACCAATGCAGCGGTCCGCTGGACCGGCTCACACGGCATCGGCATCGAATTTCTGACCATCGCGCCGCCGCAACTTGAGCGGCTCAATCACTTGATTACCAAACTCTCATCCGCCACACACGCCGCGTAAACTCACCGCCCCCCTCATGACGCGTGAGTTGCAATTCCGGGCCTCGGGTCCGTATTCTCTCGCATCATGGATCTGCCTCAGCTCACACCTCAACAACTCAAAGAACTGGTCCAGGGACTGGTCGACGACCGCATTCGCGAACTGATCGGGGATCCGGATCTCGGCCTGGCATTGGGAGACGCGCTGCGGGCACGCCTCAAGGAATCCCTCGCCGGCACCGAACGGCTCTCCGGCGACGATGTGGCCGACCGGCTCGGGCTGCGCTGGTAACGCGCATGGCCTGGTTTCGCCTTGCCTTCCGGCCGACCGTGATTCAAGACCTGTCGCAGGTCGATTCCGGCTTGGCTCAGCGGCTTTTCGACAAAACCAAATGGATCGCATCCAACGTGGGCAACCTGCGTCATGAACCGGTCGCACCGGATCTGCCGGGTCTGTCCAAATATGCCGTCGGAGATTGGCGGATTTTTTATTCGATTGATCGGGCCGACGCACTCGTGGACATCCACGCCATCGTGCCCCGCACCGCGCTCCGCTGACCGCGTTCCTTACAAATCGGGAGCGGACTGAGGAGGCATCCGATCATCGACGCTCGCCAGATGCAGAGAGAATTGCCCCGCAGCCGCATCCCTGACGTAACGGCGAAGCGCCTCGGCAACTACGGGGAACGCCATGCCTTCCCAGGGAATCGCATGATGGGGAAACAAGCGGACTTCCAGACTTTCGGTGCCGGCTCCGAATGCAGGCGTAAGCATCCGTCCGCGGAAGACCATATAGACCTGCCCGATGTGCGGCATGCTGAGGACCGCATAGAGCGCCGTGATCTCCACATCCGCCAGGGCTTCCTCCTTCGTTTCCCGGGCCGCCGCCTCTTCGGTGGTCTCGCCGATCTCCATAAATCCGGCCGGAAACGTCCAGAGCCCCAGACGCGGTT
>CAYPOR010000012.1:0-28129 GCA_964412445.1 uncultured Nitrospira sp. | reverse complement strand
GTCTCGCCGATCTCCATAAATCCGGCCGGAAACGTCCAGAGCCCCAGACGCGGTTCGATTGCGCGCCGGCACAAGAGAATCTGCCCCTCCCACTCGGGAATACAGCCAGCGACAATCTTCGGATTATGGTAATGAATAGCCTGACAATGGTCACACACGTAGCGCAGCACATTATCGCCGGCTGGAATTTTTTGACTGACCGGGGCGCCACAGGTACTGCAGAATTTCACGGTCGTCTCTTTCTCATGAGGTGATCAGGATGGATAGCACAACTTACCGCTGTTTTGCACCCTGCCCCCGCGGCCTCGAAGCGTTGCTGCTTCAGGAGCTGACCACGCTCGGCGCCGCCGATCTGCGCCAGACCGAAGGCGGCGTCGGTTTTTCCGGCGCTCTCGCCGTCCTATACCGGGCCAATCTTGAAAGCCGCATTGCCAGCAGAATCCTGCTGGAAGTCGCGCACGTTCCCTATCGCAACGAACAGGATATCTACGTCGCGGCCTGCGCCATTCCCTGGCCACAGTGGTTCCCCCCATCGCGCACGATCAAGGTCAAAACCAGCGCCCAGCACTGTCCGCTCAAAAGCCTCGATTTCGTCACGCTGCGCATCAAGGATGCCGTCTGCGACACCTTCACCAGACTGAAGGGCGCCCGCCCCAGCGTGAATTCCAGCCGCCCGGACATCCGCATCGACGCCTTTCTCGATGCCACGCACCTCACCCTCTATCTCGGCACCACCGGAGACTCACTTTTCAAGCGCGGCTTCCGTCAGTCCACGGTCGATGCGCCCTTGCGCGAGAATCTGGCCGCCGGCATCGTGCAATTGACCGGCTGGAACGGAACCACCCCCCTGCTCGATCCCCTCTGCGGGGGCGGGACCATTCCCCTCGAAGCCGCCATGATCGCCAGACACATCCCGCCCGGCCTGGGCCGGCGCTTCGCCTTCGAACTGTTCTCGAATTTCGACCAGGCTCTCTGGAAAACCGTCCAGACCAAAGCCCGGGAGAAACAATTGTCAGCCAGCCCCGCCCCCATCTATGCGTCCGATCGGGATGCCCGCGCCGTGCAAACCGCCAAAGACCAGTTCGCCCGCGCCGGAGTCACCGGCGATATCGCGCTGACACAAACGGATCTGTTCGACCTCACCCCGCCACAAGAGCCGGGCATCATCGTCATGAATCCCCCCTATGGCGTCCGTCTCGGCACGCAAGCCGATCTGGACGTCTTTTACCCGAAACTCGGCGCCTGGCTTAAAACCCGCTGCGTCGGCTGGCGCGTCTATCTGTTCACCGGCGATCTCCGGGCGCCGAAACTCATCGGTCTGGCCCCATCCAAACGCACTCCGCTGTTCAACGGCGCCATCGAGTGCCGCCTGTATGAATTCATCATCGTCCAAGGCGGCGCCAGACGTCGCCTCACTCCCCCGGCACAGGCCTGATCCCTCTCAATCGCACATCCATCGCAAGAGTGCGATTGACACCTCCGCACGAGGAACGTAGCCTACCTCCATCCCATCCACCGAACCGGGAGGGACTCCGATGAAATCCGGAAAACCAGGCGCAGATATCTGGACGAGAACGATCGGCCGCCGGCAACTGCTGAAAACGCTGGGGCTCGCCGGATCGATCCTGGCGCTCGGCGGTCCGCATGGACTGGCCGAAGCGATGGCGCCATCACCGCCTGCCGCGGCCGGTGACATCCCCAGACGGGCATTGGGAAAGACCGGCGTGGACGTCTCCATCCTCTGCTTCGGCGGAGCGCACTGGGGCCGCATGGAGGACGATGCCGAAGCCATCCGGGTGCTGCACGAAGCCATCGATGCAGGCATCACCTTTCTCGACAACGCCTGGGAATACAACGGCGGACGCTCGGAAGAACTCATGGGCAGGGCTTTGCAGGGCCGGCGGCACCAAGTCGTCCTCATGACCAAAGTCTGCTCGCACGGACGCGACAAAAAAGTCGCGCTGCAACAGCTCGACGACTCGCTCCGCCGCCTGAAGACCGACTACCTCGACCTCTGGCAGATTCACGAAGTGGTCTATGACGACGATCCGGACCGGCACTTCATCCCCGGCGGCGCGGCGGAGGCCTTACTCGACGCAAAGCGACAGGGCAAAGTACGGTTCATCGGGTTTACCGGCCACAAGGATCCGAGGATTCACCTGAAAATGCTGGCCCATGATTTCCCGTTCGATACCTGCCAGATGCCCTTGAACGTCTTCGACAGCACCTACCGCAGCTTCGAACACGACGTCCTACCGGTCCTGAACCAGCGCGGCATCGCGCCCCTCGGGATGAAAAGCCTGAGCGGGAATGCGGAACCGATCAAACAAGGCATCGTCACCCCCGAAGAGGCGATCCGGTACGTGCTGAGCCTCCCGATCGCCTCCCTCGTGAGCGGCATCGATTCGCGGCAGGTGTTGAAACAGAACCTCGACATCGTGCGCCGCTTCACCCCCATGACCGCCGCCGACCGAGAGGCCCTGCGAACCCGCGTCGCGCGCTATGCCCTGGATGGCCGGTTCGAACTCTTCAAGTCCACGAATCGCTACGACGGCCGGATCGGCCGCGAACAGCACGGGTTATCCTGACCACCTTCGGCTGGACATGATGCCTGCCGACCTGTTTTGTCACACGAAAGCTGCGGCACATGAGAGTGGCTAGCCCGGGAGCGTGACGGCCAGGTGCGGCAACCAGGGCAGCAGCGCCACTCCCAGACAGATCGAGAGCGCGACGATCGACGCGACCAGGTCTTCATCCAGACCGGTCTCCGAGGCAAAGATCACCGCCGTGACCGCCGACGGCATCCCGGCGATCAGAATCACCACCGCCCGTTCCAGCCCCGTAAGATTCAGCAGCCAGGCGGCGAGCCATCCCAACGACAGCCCGCCGAGCATCCGCACCGCCACCCCCAGACAGGCCAATGTCCAGGTCCGCCGCAACGCGGCAAAACTGATCGAGAGGCCGAGCACGAGACTCGCGAGCGGAGTCGTCGCAAGATGCACCGGCGTCAAGATCGTATGCAGCCACAAGGGCAGATGGAACCCGCCTGCCTTGAGCGCCAGGGCGACAGTCAACGCCCAGAACGGCGGCGCCGAGAGCATCCGCCGCAGCGAAGAACGTGCGGACGGCGCGGCCGTGCCATACCACAGCGCCATCGCATAAAACCCCGTGAGGGTGAGCATGGTTTGCCC
Organism: uncultured Nitrospira sp.; assembly: GCA_964412445.1. Classification (GTDB taxonomy): domain Bacteria; phylum Nitrospirota; class Nitrospiria; order Nitrospirales; family Nitrospiraceae; genus Nitrospira_D. The sequence continues at coordinate 24,938 of CAYPOR010000012.1, read as the reverse complement.
CAGGTCGAAAAGAATCGCCTGCGCGAGCCCCTCGTTGCCGAACGTCGCCAGCGCCACGGGATAGGCGAAGTACACGGAATTGATGCAGCCGACGGCCAGGAGAAACCCGCCTCGTGTCGGGCGCGGCAGATTCAAGAGTCGCGCAAGCGGCCAGGCGGAGAGCACCAGAAGAGTCGAAAGCAGGCAGGCCGCCACCGGCACTTTCCACGCCGTCGGGGCAAAGACCGCACGATCCAACGACACGAGAATCGTCGCCGGCAGCGTGACGGAAAACACGATCATTCCCAGCCTGTCCGTATGCTGTTTGCCGAGCAGTCCCGACAGACGCAGTGCCGCGCCGGCGAGAAACAGCATCAGAAAGGCTTGGAGAGAGGAGGACATGGGAAGGGAGAGTAGCAGAAACGAATGCGCCGGTGTGATCGAAGATGGATCACGGCAGGCATCGTCGGCAATCAGCCCTTCCGATCCCCTGTCCCGTCTGCTCGTTGCCGGCTTGGATACACCGTATCGCTCGCACCAGTTGCGAGCGCCTTTTCGGAAACGTATGATATAAACATTCGTTCAATCATCATATCTAGAGGGAGGGTTGGTGATGGCACTTCTTCTCGCACTCTTTCTGATCTTCGCTTCCGTCATGCCCGCATCAGCATTAGAGGGCTCCCCGTCATCCGCTCCGACAACCATCAAAGCCGACGTGCTCTATTGGGAGGAGAACGAACTCGTCGTGAAGGAATTCTCCGGTCACCAGGAACGCCTGGTGGTGACGCCCGAAACAAAAATCGAGGGATTAGCGGCCGGCCGGCTGAAAACCGGTGACAAGATTGTGGCGCAGATTACGGAGGACCGGCGCGCCCTCTCGATTACCCTGCAAGTCCCTGAGAGCGGAGGCAGCGGTTCCCGCTGATAGAGGACTCCGCCGCAGCCGGACGGTACTGTTCTTCTCGCCGGTTCACGGCGTCCGGTACGTCAGTTATGTTTACGCGCTCAGCCCCATAGGATGCACGCATGCCGTCTGCTCCCGTCACTCGTATCAAATCGAAAACGCCGGTGCCTTACGAACTCACGGCCGTCCATCAGGACACTCATGATACCAGGACTTTCCGTTTTGCCCTTCCCGACAACGCCACGTTGGACATGCTGCCAGGCGATCATCTTTATGTGCATGCGACGATCGGCGGCAACGCGGTCAAACGGCCGTACACACCATCGTCACTACCCGGTCTCACCGGCTCCTTCGATCTGACGGTCAAACGTTATGAAACCGGCACGATGTCGCGCTTTCTCCACGAACGAACGCCGGGCGATCAGGTGCTGATGAGCGGACCTAATCCCGGCGGCCATTGGGTGGACGGCATGGCCAAGCAGGTCGGATTTGTGGCCGGCGGCTCCGGCATCACCCCGATGATTTCCATCATTCGCTGGATCCTTGCCGGAAATCTCCCGGTAGAGCTGTTTCTCCTCTATGCCAACAAGACCGAAGCCGACATCATTTTTCAGCGCGAGTGGGATGACGATGCGCGGAAGCACCCACGCTTCCACTGCTATCACGTCTTGAGCCAGCCGCCGGCCGGCTGGTCACAGGGGACAGGCCGCATCTCCGATGAAATCCTCCGCCGGCACCTGCCCCCTCCCGGTCCCGACACGGCGATCTTTCTCTGCGGCCCGCCGCCGATGGTCGATGCGCTGGAAACGACGCTCAAGCAGCTCGGCCATTCCGAGAGCGCCATTATCCTTCCATAACTCGCCTATCCCGCCCGCGGGCGGATTGTCTCCATTCGCGCGGCCGGATGACGGGAACACCTGGCACCTAACGCCCCGACACCGGATCACGGCCTGGTTGTTGATTCCAAACGTTGATTGACTCTCCCCCAGCCGAACGGTAGCTTGGAGCTTCAACCACTTGTGATGTCCTGCGAGAGGTAACTGTTCGATGTTGGCTTTCCGCCGTTCTGTGCCGGATGATCGAAAATCACGTCCCTATTCCAGCCTTCCCGCAATCCTGATCGCCCTCTCTTCAATTACAAGCTGCACGACCATGGCACCCGTCGCTTCCCTTGCGCCTCTTCCGCGTCACTCCACGCTCGAACGGCTCAGCCCGATACTCGAGCCGGAATTTCACCCGGCGGCATCCGGCCACAAACCACACTCGGCCGACCGCCTTCAGAAGATCGAAAATGTTCCGGCGCGCTTCAAACGGGGCATGGCCATTGACACTCTACACCATCCCTGGAAGGGGCTGACCGGATTCGAGCGGCATGGACTCCTGCTAGCTCAACTGGCCGAAGGAGGTGCGCCCAATCTCCCTGCGCTGCTCAACGCGCTCGAAACAGGGCTGGATCGCCCATCAGAACTGCCCGAGTTCCCGCCGCTCCCCAGGCCCGCTACTCCGGAGACCGCAACGACTGCCATCGTCCACACTCTGGAACGTGCTGCCTCTCACCGCGACAGAGCGCTGAAACACCTCACGCGGGAAGACCGGGACTTTCTCTTTCGGCATGCCGCAAACTGGGCCGAACACTTCACCCCCCAATATTCATCGATATCCGACCCGACCACGGCGCAACTGGTCTCCAATATGCGGTTTGCCCGCTTGCTCACCGAACAAGTTGACTACACCGGGCTCATCGCCTCCGCACAAGAGCTGGCACGATTGGCCGATGCGCAATGGCTCGACGCCATCGCCGGGGCATTTCGAACCGCCCCCCCGCTCCAGACGGTACCGCCGGGGGTCACCGGCGAGATCGTGTTTGCAAAAGACACCACCTATGGCCTCATCGTCATTGGCGGCACGGGACCCAATACCTATGAGACAGATGAACGATTTGCCGTCATCATCGATCTGGGAGGAAACGATCTCTATCGCGGGCTCATCGGAGCATCCAGCAGCGTAGAGCGCGGCAATGCAGTCGTCATAGACCTGGACGGCAATGACGCCTATATCGGCGATCGCTTGGGACTTGCCACCGGCCGTCTGGGAACCGGCTTCGTCATCGATCGAGCCGGCAACGATCACTATCATATGAGCGAGGGATCCGGCGGGGCAGGATTTGCAGGTCTTGGCATTTTGCTCGACGTCGAAGGAAACGACACCTACACCGGAAACCGCCTCACCCAGGGAGCCGCAATCGGCGGCCTCGGCCTGTTGTGGGATCTGAACGGACACGACCGCTACAGCAGCTACGGCTATGCCATCGGCTTTGGCGGCCCACTGGGTATCGGTGTCGTCATCGATGTCGCCGGCGATGACCGATACGACTGTGGCAACCACTATCCCAGCGCCTACAACACCGAGGATGCTCCCACCGGAAAACCGGGCGACCCGCTCTATCAATACGAATGCTTCGGCCTGGGGGCAGGATCCGGCTCACGCGTCCTCAGCCAATGGACGGAGTGGCAACAACACAGCCTGGCCGGCGGATCGGGACTGCTCATCGATATCGGCGGAAACGATGCCTATCACAGCGCCAACTTTTCTCAAGGCCTCGGATATTTCTTCGGTCTCGGAATGAAATTAGACCTCAGTGGCGACGATACGCATGAGGCCGCTCGGTACGGCCACGGCGCCGCAGCCCATTACGGCACGGCGCTTTTTCTCGACCGCCAGGGAAACGATCAGTACAGTTCCTCCGGCCCCTTCTACAACGCTGGAGTCGCATGGGATCACAGCGTCAGCATGGCGGTCGATGCAGGCACAGGACAGGACCGCTATGCGTTTGAGCGGTCAACCGGACTCGGCCGGGCGGACTACCACAGTTGGGGAATCTTTGTTGACGATGGCGGCGCCGATCACTATCACACACAATCCGGATTTGGGACCAGTTCAGAGTTCAGCGTCGCCGGATTTTTCGACCTGGAAGGAGACGACGCGTACAGGCCATCCGCCGAGGCAACCGCAAACAAAAGTCCCCGCCCAGGGAATGCAAGACGGATTGACTATCCGAATGGTGGACTGTTCCTGGATCGGTAGAAGAGACGGGGTCCTCGTTTTCACGCGACCGGCCTTCCGCGCCGACAACGCGCCCCTCCTCACCGTCCTGCCGACGAAGCCTCATCCTTGATGACTGTCGCCTCATCGCCCTTTCGGACGCACCGGACCCTATTCATGACAAAGTGCTGCCGCCGTCTTCCGGTGACGAGACTTACCCCTGAACCTTCGGCAACTGAACATCATCCAGAAGCGGTCTGCTTTTCTCCCGGCCCGTTCGCAGACGCAGGAACCGCAGGCGCAATCGATCGAGGTAGAGATAGATGACCGGTGTCGTGTAGAGCGTCAGCAGCTGGCTCACGAGGAGCCCGCCGACGATGGCGATGCCGAGCGGCCGGCGCAATTCCGACCCGACCCCCGTTCCCAGCGCCAGAGGCAGCGCGCCGAATAGCGCCGCCATCGTCGTCATCAGGATCGGACGGAAGCGCAACAGGCAGGCCTCGTAGATCGCCTCCTCCGGACGCTTGCCGTCCCTCCGTTCCGCCTCCAGCGCGAAGTCGATCATCATGATGGCGTTCTTCTTGACGATGCCGATGAGCAGAATGATGCCGATCAGCGCGATCATGCTCAGCTCCGTCTTAAAGTAAAGCAGCGCGAGCAGCGCGCCCACCCCCGCCGACGGCAGCGTGGAGAGAATCGTGAGCGGATGGATATAGCTCTCGTACAAAATCCCGAGCACGATATAGACCGTCGCCAGCGCGGCGAGGATAAGAAACGGCTGATTGTCCACGGACGCTTGAAAGGCTTTGGCCGCACCCTGAAACGTGCCCTTGACGCCGGCCGGAAGGCCCATTTCACGCGTCGCCTTGTCGATCGCCGCGACGGCATCGCCCAGCGATGCTCCCGGCGCCATATTGAACGACAGCGTCACGCCGGGAAATTGCCCTTGATGGTTGACGAGCAGCAGCGTGTTGGTCGGTTCGTAGCGCGTCACCGCGCTGAGCGGCACCTGCGCCCCCGAAGGCGACCGAACGTAGATCTCCTGCAACGTCGCAGGGTTCTGCCAATACTGCGGCGCGAGTTCCATCACCACGTGATACTGGTTGAGCGGCGTATACATGATGGAGACCTGCCGCTGACCGAACGCATCGTACAGCGTGTCGTCGATCAGCTGGGGACTCAGGCCCAGCCGGGAGGCCGTGCTGCGGTCGAACACGACGAGCGATTACAGCCCCTTGTCCTGCTGGTCGCTGTTCACGTCGGTAATTTCCGGCAGCGTCCTCAACTGCCGCTCGACCTTGGGCGCCCAGGCATTCAATTCGGCCAGATCGACGCTTTGCAGGGTGTACTGATATTGCGCACTGCTGGCGCGCCCGCCGATCCGCAGATCCTGAATCGCCTGCAGCACCGTCGGGGCGCCCGTCACCTTGGCCAGCTTGGGACGCAGCCGGGCGATCACCTGATCCACGCTCAGCTCCCGTTCCTCGAGCGGCTTCAGCGAGATGAACATACGGCCGGCATTGGTATTCCCGCTGACCCCGCCGCCGCTGAATCCCGTGACGGTGTCGACGGCCGGATCGCTCTTGATGATGTCCACCACTTCGGTGAGCTTCTGCCGCATGGCCTGAAAGGAAATGTCCTGCGCGGCCTGAATGTTCCCGAACATACGCCCCGTATCCTGTTGGGGAAAGAAGCCCTTGGGCACGATGGTGTAGAGATAGATGCTGAAAGCCATGGTGGCCAGCGTCACCACGAGCATGCTGCGCGGATGGCGGAGCACCCAGCCGAGACTGCCGGCATACCCGCCGCGCAGGCCGTCGAAGACCCGTTCGCTGATCCGGTACAGCCGTCCATGGGTTCTGCCGGTTTCGGCTTTCAGCAGGCGTGCGCACATCATCGGCGTCGTGGTCAGCGACACGACCAGCGAGACGAGAATCGCCACGGAGAGCGTGACGGCAAACTCCCGGAACAGCCGCCCCATCATGCCGCCCATGAAGAGGATCGGGAGGAACACAGCCACAAGCGAGATGGTCATCGACAGCACAGTAAAGGTGATCTCCCGCGCACCGCGCAGCGCGGCCTGCATCGGCGCCATGCCCTGCTCCCGGTACCGGCTGATGTTCTCCAGCACGACGATGGCATCGTCCACGACGAATCCGGTCGCGATCGTCAGGGCCATGAGCGAGAGATTGTCCAGGCTATAGTCGAAGAGATACATCACGCCGAACGTGCTGATCAGCGAGACCGGCACCGCGACGCAGGGAATCAGCGTCGCCCGGAGGTTCCGCAGGAAGAGAAACACCACCAGGATGACGAGTCCGACGGAAATGGCGAGTGTCCGCTCGACATCGTGCAGCGACGCCCGAATGACCGGCGTGCGGTCCACCACGACCTTCAGCGTCATGCTCCCGGGAATCGACGCCTCTAATAGCGGCAGCAGCGCCCGCACCCGGTCGACCGTCTCGATGATGTTGGCACCCGGCTGCCGATTAATAATAATGAGTACCGCCGGGATGCCGTTCGCCACCCCGCTCGTCCGCAGATCCTCCACCGACTGTTCGACCGTCGCGATATCCGAGAGCCGCACGGCCCGCCCCTCCCGGTAACTCACGATCAGCGGCAGATAGTCCTCCACCGTCTTGAGCTGATCGTTGGTGCGCACCTCCCAGGTCCGCTTCCCGTCCGAGAGCTGCCCCTTGGGGCGGTTCACGTTGGTGCGGCTCAACATCCGGCGGACATCGCCCAGCCCGATCCCGTAACTGTTCAACGCCGTGGGATTCAGATCGACGCGAATCGCGGGCAGCGACCCGCCGCCGACCGTGACCTGCCCCACCCCGTCGATCTGCGACAGTTTCTGCTGAAGAATGCTGGAGGCGACGTCGTACATCCGGCCCCGGCTGACCAGATCGGACGTGAGCGACAGAATGAGAATGGGCGCGTCGGCCGGATTGATCTTCCGGTACGTCGGGCTGTTCGGAAGGGTCGTCGGCAGATCGCTCCGTGCCGCCATGATGGCCGCCTGCACGTCGCGCGCGGCGCCGTCGATATCGCGGCTCAGATCGAATTGCAGCGTGATGCTCGCGGACCCCAGCATGCTCGTGGAGGTCATCTCCGTCACGCCGGCGATGCGGGTAAACTGATGTTCCAGCGGAGCCGCCACCGAGGTGGCCATGGTTTCGGGACTACCGCCCGGCAGCGTGGCCGAGACATTGATGGTGGGAAACTCGACTTGCGGCAGCGAGGCGACGGGCAGGAAACGGAACGCGACGAGCCCGACGAGCGTGACCCCGATGGTCAAGAGTGTCGTGGCAACCGGCCGCTGGATGAACGGCGCCGAGATATTCATACCGATCCCGGAGTCAACGCCTCTTCCGTCGAGGGAACAGGCCGTCCGGCCCGGACGCGCCGCGCCAGCCGGTCGAAGGCCAGATACACCACCGGCGTCGTATACAGCGTCAGCACCTGGCTGACGACCAATCCGCCGATGATCGCGATGCCGAGCGGATGCCGCAGTTCCGATCCCACCCCCGATCCGATCGCCAGCGGCAGCGCGCCGAGCAGCGCCGCCATCGTCGTCATCATGATCGGCCGAAAGCGCAGCAGGCAGGCTTCATAGATCGCCGCCTCGGGCGTCTTGCCCTCCTTGCGTTCCGCCTCCAGCGCAAAGTCGATCATCATGATGGCGTTCTTCTTGACGATGCCGATGAGCAGAATGATGCCGATCAGCGCGATCATGCTCAGCTCCGTCTTAAAGTAAAGCAGCGCGAGCAGCGCGCCCACCCCCGCCGACGGCAGCGTGGAGAGAATCGTGAGCGGATGGATATAGCTCTCGTACAAAATCCCGAGCACGATATAGACCGTCATCAACGCGGCGAGGATCAGCCAGACCTCGTTCGCCAGCGACGCTTGAAAGGCCTGGGCCGTCCCCTGAAAACTTCCGCGCACGCTGGCCGGCAGATTGATCTCCCGCGAGGCCTGTTCGATCGCGGCCACCGCATCGCCCAGCGATTTCCCCGGCGCCAGGTTGAAGGACACCGTCACGACGGGAAACTGTCCCTGCCGGCTGATGGCCAGCGGAGTCGTCGTCTCGGAGAACTGAGTGAATACGTTGAGCGGCACCTGCCCGCCGGCGCCGGACCGGATGTCGAGAAACTGCAGCGACTGCGGTCCGGTCTGAAATTCCGGCATGACTTCCAACACGACGCGATACTGGTTCAGCTGGGTGAACATGGTGGACACCTGCCGCTGCCCGAACGCATCGTAGAGCGTATCGACGATGAGCTGCGGAGTGATCCCCAGCCGCGAAGCCGTGCTGCGGTCGATCACCAGCATGGCGGCCAATCCCCGGTCCAGCTGATCGCTGCTGACATCGTGCAATTCCGGCAGCGCCTGCAACGCGGTCACGAACGACGGCGCCCACCGGCTGAGTTCCTCCGGGTCCGCATCCTCCAGCGTATATTGATACTGCGTCCGGCTGACCCGGTCTTCCACAGTCAGATCCTGCATCGGCTGGAGATACAGCGACATGCCCTCCACAGTAGCCGCCTGCGCCTGCAACCGGCGAATCACCTCATGAACGCTCGCCCCCCGCTCGGCCATCGGCTTCAGATTGATCTGGATGCGCCCGCTGTTCAACGTGGTGTTCGTCCCGTCCACACCAATGAAGGAAGACAGGCTGGCGACGGCGGGATCGGCCAGAACGGCACCGGCCAGCGCCTGCTGCCGCTCGACCATGCCGATGAACGAGATCGACTGTTCCGCCTCGGTAATCCCGAGAATCGCGCCGGTGTCCTGCACGGGGAAGAAGCCCTTGGGGATGATGACATACAGCAGGACAGTCAGGACCAGCGTACCGATCGCGACCAGCAGCGTGGCCGATTGATACTGCAACACCCGGCGCAACGTCCGGCCATAGGCCGCAATCATGCGATCGAACCACTGTTGCGAACGGCGATAGACCCGGGCCTGTCCCGCTTCGGGCCGATGGCGCAACAGCCTCGCGCACATCATCGGCGTCAGCGTCAAAGACACCACGGCCGAGACGAGGATCGTGGCGCTCAGCGTAATGGCAAACTCGCGAAAGAGCCGGCCCACCACGTCGCCCATAAAGAGGAGCGGAATCAGCACGGCAATCAGCGAGATCGTCAGTGAAAGAATGGTGAAGGCGATCTGCTTCGATCCCTTGAGCGCCGCCTGAAACGGCGACTCGCCCTGCTCCATATAGCGTGAGATATTTTCGATCATCACAATGGCGTCGTCCACGACAAAACCAGTGGAGATCGTCAATGCCATCAGGGTCAGATTGTTCAGGCTGAACCCCGCGAGATACATGACGCCGAACGTGCCCACCAGCGAGAGCGGAACCGCCGCCGCGGGAATGACCGTGGCCGAGAGCGTCCGCAGAAACAGGAAGATGACCAGGATCACGAGCGCCACGGCCAGCATCAATTCAAACTGCACGTCCCGCACCGAGGCCCGGATGGACGTCGTGCGGTCGGTGAGCACGGTCACCTGCACCGCCGCCGGCAACGCGCTTTGCAATTGGGGCAGGAGCGCCTTCACCCGGTCGGCCACATCGATCACGTTGGCGCCGGGCTGCCGCTGAATATTGACGAGAATCGCCGGCTGGTCGTTCATCCAGGCCGCCTGCTTCACATTCTCCACATCGTCCAGGACATCGGCCACCTCGGAGAGCAGCACGGGCGCGCCGTTGCGATAGGCCACGATCAGGGGCCGGTAATCCCGGCTCGACAGCAATTGATCGGTCGCATTGATGATGGAGGCCCGGCGCGGGCCGTCGAACGCCCCTTTGGCCTGATTCACGTTGGCAGCCGCCACGGCCACACGCAGATCCTCCAGCGTCAGACCATAGGCGGACAACGCGCGCGGGTTTGCCTGAATGCGCACCGCCGGGCGCTGCCCTCCGCTCAAGCTGACAAGCCCGACCCCGGCCAGTTGAGAGATTTTTTGAGCGAAGCGGGTCTCGGCCAGATCCTCGACCTGGGAGAGCGGCAGAGTCGCGGAAGTCAGGGCGAGCGTCAGGATGGGCGCATCCGCCGGATTGACCTTGTTATAGACCGGAGGATTAGGGAGATCGCGAGGGATGAAGGTGGAGGCGGCATTGATCGCGGCCTGCACCTGCTGTTCGGCGATGTCGAGATTCAGATCCAAGCTGAACTGCAGCGTGATGACGGAACTGCCGCCGGAGCTCGTCGAGGTCATCTGGTTCAGCCCCGGCATCTGGCCGAACTGCCGTTCCAACGGCGCCGTCACGGAAGAGGCCATGACATCCGGACTGGCGCCCGGATAAAACGTCTGCACTTGAATGGTCGGATAATCCACCTGGGGCAACGCCGAGACCGGCAATAGACGATAGGCCAGCGCGCCGGCGAGCACGATTGCGACCATCAGGAGGGCCGTCGCCACCGGCCGCATGATAAACAGGCGGGACGGATTCACGAGGAGGCCCCTCGTTTCGGCTTCTCGGTTCCGGCAGGAGGAGCGCCCGAAGGAGCGTCTGCGGGTTTTCCGAGAGCGCCTTTCTGGTTCCGGACCTCGACCTTGCTGCCTTCGCGCAGCTTTTCAGTTCCGTCCACGACGACGACTTCACCGGGCGACAGACCGCTGTCGATCGAGAGATCGTCGCCCTGGGCAGGCCCCGCCCCGACCGGGCGGACCGACACCGTTTGATCGTCCTTCACCACATAAAGGAAGGTGCCTTTCGCGCCCCGCTGCACGGCCGCCGACGGCACGATCGTGACGCCATGTTTGACCTCCAGCAACAGGCGCGCATTCACGAACTGATTGGGAAACAACTGCCCGTCTTCGTTCGGGAATACCGCCTTGAGCCGGACTGTGCCGGTATTGGTATCAATCTGATTGTCCACGGTCAGCAGCGTGCCCGTCGCCAGCTTTTTCTTCTGCTCCCGGTCGAACGCCTCCACCGGCAGCTTTTCGCCGGACTTCATCCGCTGCATGACCGCCGGCAGATTATCCTCCGGAATCGTAAAGACGACCGTGATCGGCATCAGCTGCGTGATGACCAGCAGACCGTTCGCATCGTTCGCCCGCACCATGTTGCCCGCATCGACCAGCCGCAATCCCACCCGCCCGTCGATGGGAGACGTGATACGGCTGTACACCAGCTGCAACTTCGCATTGTCGATCTGGCCCTGGTCGGCCTTCACGATCCCTTCCAGTTGGCGCACCAGCGCATGCTGCGTATCCAGCTGCTGCTTCGGAATGAATCCCTGTTCGAACAGGCCCTTGTAGCGCTCCAGGTCCAGCTGCGCGTTCTTGAGTTGCGCCTGATCGCGCGCCATCTGCCCCTCGGCCTGCGTCAATTGCACGTCGAAGGGGCGCGGATCGATCTCAGCCAGCAGATCGCCCCGGTGAACGAGCTGCCCTTCCTGAAACAGCACTTTCATAAGCTGCCCGTCGACCCGGCTCTTGACGTTCACGGTGTTCAGCGGCACGACAGAGCCGAGACCGTTCAGATAGACCCCGATGTCGCCGGTTTTCGCCGTGGCCACGGCCACCGGGAACGTGCGGGCTCCCGCCGCCGGCGCCTGTCCGGCCCGCGAGGGCTCTTCGCCCGACTTCGCCAGCAGCGTGTACCAGCCGAGCGCCAGGAGACAGGCGACCACGAGGCCGATCATCGACCGTTTGAGGATGGTGGAGAAACGAATGGGTTCCGACATAATATCCTTCTCGTCCAGGCCCGGTCACTCAAGACTCATCCGGCTGCTGCGAACCACTGGCTCAGCGTCAACAAAAGGCGCGCGTGCCATGCGGATGCAGCCGATGGGGCATTGTATCAAGTTCGAGCCGCCTAAAACGATAACGGCCGGGGGTTCGTACCAGACAGTATAGGTAACCAAGGCATGATTTACATCTCTCACCCCTCACTGGCCGGGCACCACGGACTCCCGGAATCTTTGATCAGGCTGTGCTAAATTATCATTCCATGTTGCCGTCCAGTAATTCCGGACATCGTTCCCTGCGGTTGACTCCCCTGCGCGGCCTGACCGCCTGCGGGCTGCTCCTGCTCGCCGCCACGGCTGGCTGCCAGTCTCTCCTGCATAAATCTCCGGTGCCGGGCATCACCTCCAAAAGCCGTCTCTATACATCGGTCGTCGACCGGCTGGCACCGGTGGTGCAGCCCGACATCGAGAAGTACCAAAGCGCCCAACAGACACTGGTGCTCTCCACCCATGCGGTCGGCCGCGACGTGCCGGCCCGGTATAAGCGCCGGATCGCCCTCCAGAGCCTGACGGATCCCTGGGGCGGATTTTCCACGCTGGAACACCAGGGACTGCTGATGGCCGAACTCGCCGACGGCGGTGCGGATAATCTTCCGGCCCTGCTGGATGTGATGGAAGCCGCCGTCGATCGCACGTCCGAATACTTCAAGCCGATCCCCTTCCCCGGTACAACCGCGCAAAAGGAGCTCATCGGCTTCCTGACCGATACGCTGGACGATGCGGCGATACAGCGCGAAAAAGCGTTGGCCAATCTCTCCGACGATGAGCGGCGTTTTCTTTTCAAGCACGCGCGGACCCTGGCCGATCAGTTTACGCCCCGCTCGAACGAGCCGGCCCAGGAACGCACCGCGCATCTCAAGCTCGACGCGGAGTTCGCCCGGCTCGTGGATGAACAGCTCGACTATGCCGCGCTCATCGCCGCGGCGCAGACCGTGGCGCGATTGAGCAACGACGCGTTTTTGCAGCGGCTGGCGCTCACCTTTCAACATCGCGCCCCGGTACAGCAACCGCCTCCCGGCATGACGGGCGACGTGCTCTTCGTCCAGCAGACCCGCGCCGGCTTGATCGTCATCGGCGGACCGGGCGTCAACACCTACGATCTGGACCGGCGCGTGCTTTTGGTGATCGACCTCGGCGGAGACGACACCTATCACGGGACCATTGCCTCACCCGGCAACATCGACCATGGCATCGGCGTCGTGATCGATCTGGCCGGCAACGATACCTACACCAGCGACCCGCTCGGGCTCGCCACGGGACGGCTCGGTATCGGCATGCTCGTCGATCTGGCCGGCGACGATGTCTATCAACTGGATCAGGGGTCCGGCGGCACGGGCTTCGCCGGCATCGGCATCCTGTTCGACCGCAAGGGCAACGACGTCTACATGGGCAACCGCTTCACGCAGGGCGCGGCCTTCGGCGGACTCGGCCTCCTGGTCGATCTGGCGGGCAACGACCGGTATACCAGCCATGGCTTTGCCATCGGATTCGGCGGGCCGCTGGGCATGGGGGCGGTGATCGATCGTGCCGGGAACGACGCCTATCAATGCGGCGACAAGTTTCCGAGTTCCCTGAATCAGCAGGAAGCCCCCGCGGCCAAGCCGGGCGACCCGGCCTTTCAGTATCTCTGCTACGGCCTGGGCAGCGGCGCGGGCGTGGACGGCGGGAGCAAAAAAGCCGACGCCCAGCTCCTGAATCTGGCCGGCGGTCTCGGCTACCTCATCGATCTCGAAGGCCAGGATCAATATCGTAGCGGCAATCTGGCGCAAGGCGCCGGCCATTACTTCGGCGTCGGGGTCGCCATCGATCTGGAGGGCGACGACAGCCACGCAGGCGGACGCACCAGCCTGGGCGCCGCCGGCCACTACGGCATCGGTCTGCTGGTCGATGCCCATGGCGCCGACCACTACACGCCTTCCGGACCGAAACACAATCTGAGTTCCGCCGGCGACCGCAGCGTGAGCCTCCTGATCGACGGTGGAACGGGAGCGGATGTGTACGACCTGACCCGGAGCACCGGGCTCGGAGACGCCGACAGCGAATCCTGGGCCCTCTTCATCGATGAAGGGGGAACCGATCGCTACCAGGGTCTGGCCGGTTTGGGCCATGGCACCCAGGACAGCCTCGGCTTGTTCTTCGATCTTTCCGGCGCCGACACCTATGACAACCAGTCCGGTGCGCCGCCGGCCGCCTCGGGACGCGGCAACGAACGGACGATCCGCGCGGCCGGCAGTCTGTTTCAGGACCGTTGAGCCGCCCTCCGTTTTCCTTCCATCTTTTCAGACGCATAACCGGACATCTTCAAGCCGGCCCTTGACTTGCCCGATCCTGGATCTATCTCAGCTGTGACACGCTCACTCATCGTGTCTCTTCTCAGGGATGAGAGAAAGGACTCACACATGGACAGCGAGACAAAAGTGCTGACCCTCCCCATATTACCTATTAAACGGACCGTCTTATTCCCCGGCGTCATGATGCCGCTCACCGTCGGTCGCGAACGATCGATGGCGGCCGTGCATGCGGCGATGAAAACGGAAGAGAAGATGATCCTGGTCGTGGCCCAGCGCGACCCGCAGACCGAAGAACCCGACTTGAGCGATCTCTATACGATCGGGACCAAAGCGATCATCAAGCAGATCGGCCAGTCCTCGGAAGGCGCCATCCATGCGTTCGTCCAGGGCGTGGACCGCGTCGCCCTGATCGAGGAAACCCAATCGACTCCCTATGCCGTGGCAAAGGTCCGGTCGCTGGACCGTCCCTCTGACACCGGCACGGAAGTGCAGGCCTTGCAGCGGGCGATTCAGGAACTGGTGACGGAACTGCCGAGAGTCATCCAGGCCCCCGGCATGCAGGAAGCCAGCGAAGCGCTGAGCCATGAGGACGATCCCGTGGCCCTCGCCTATCGGGTGGCGTCGCTGGTCAATCTCAGCGTGGCGGAAGAGCAGAAGCTGCTCGAAACCACGTCGACGATCGATCTGCTGCGCGCCCTGTATGTGGCCTTGTCCAAGGAGATCCAGATCCTCCAGTTGCGCGACAAGATCACCAGCGATGCGCAGGCGAAGATCGGCAAGAGCCAGCGCGAATACATGCTGCGCGAGCAGTTGAAAACGATTCAACAGGAGCTGGGCGAATCCGACAGCGACGACAGCGATCTCGCTCTGCTGAAAAAGAAAGTGGCGGAAGCCGACCTCCCCGACCATGTGCGGAAGGAAGCCGAGCGCGAGCTCGGGCGGCTGGCGAAAGTGCCGCCGTCATCGGCCGATCACCAGGTGCTCAGGACCTATCTGGAACTGGTGCTCGAACTGCCCTGGAAGAAAGCCTCGGAAGATCATCTCGACCTGGCGAAAGTCCGGCAGGTGCTCGAAGAGGATCATTATGGCATCAAGGAAGTGAAAGACCGGATCGTGGAACATCTCGCGGTCCTGAAACTGAATCCGACGGCCAAGGCGCCGATCCTCTGCCTCGTCGGGCCTCCGGGCGTCGGCAAGACGAGCCTGGGCCAGTCCGTGGCGAGAGCGATGGGCCGGACTTTCGAGCGGATCAGCCTCGGCGGTGTGCATGACGAAGCCGAATTGCGCGGCCATCGCCGCACCTACGTCGGCGCCTTGCCGGGCCACATCATCCAGGCCGTCCGGCGATCCGGGGTGAACAATCCCGTGCTCATGCTCGACGAGGTCGACAAGATGGGGCGCGACTTCCGCGGAGATCCCTCTGCCGCGCTGTTGGAGATCCTGGATCCGGCGCAGAACCATACGTTCCGCGACCACTATCTGGATCTGCCCTTCGATCTATCGAAGGCGTTCTTCATCACGACCGCGAATACGCTGGACACCATCAGCCAGCCCCTGTTGGACCGGATGGAAGTTATCCGCCTCCAGGGCTACAGCGAACGTGAAAAAGCGGAAATCGCCCGCCGCTACCTCTGGCCGAGACGGCTGAAGGAAGCGGGCTTGAGTGCCGAACAGGCGTTGCTGTCCGACGAGGTGTTGAATCTCGTCATCGGACGCTATACCAGAGAAGCCGGCGTGCGGCAGCTTGAGCAGATGCTCGGCCGGTTGACGAGAAAAGTCGCCCTGGCTTTTGCGGAACTTCCGGAGGGACAGGAGCGCCAGCCGGTCACCATTCGCCAGGACATGCTGGATGAATGGCTCGGCTCCGAACGGTTCATGCCGGAAGAGGCCAGAAAGAATCTGCCGCCCGGTGTGGCGACCGGATTGGCCTGGACCCCGGCTGGAGGCGATGTTCTCTATATCGAAACGACCCTATTGCCCGGCAGTCATGAACTGACGATCACCGGACAGTTGGGCGATGTGATGCAGGAGTCGGCACGCGCGGCGCGGAGCTATCTCTGGTCGCATGCGGAAAGCATGGGACTCGACATCTCCAAGTTCAAACGGAACGGCGTCCACATCCACGTGCCGTCGGGTGCGATTCCGAAAGACGGCCCGTCCGCCGGGATCACGATGGCCACGGCACTGGCGTCCGCCTATGTCGGGAAAGCCGTCCGGAGCGACACGGCGATGACGGGAGAAATCAGTCTGAGCGGCCTGGTCCTACCGGTCGGCGGGATCAAGGAGAAAGTGCTGGCGGCCCATCGCGCGGGCATCCGACGGATCATTCTGCCGAAGGCCAACGAGAAGGATCTGAAGGAAGTGCCGCAGGAAGTGCGCGACGAGCTCACCGTCATTCCGGTGGAGCGGATCGAAGAAGTCCTGCCGGCGGCGTTCAATCAGGACATCCCCGCAGCCTCCACGGCTGAACGGGATGCACCGCTCGCCGCCGCGACCGCGTCGTAACGTGACGAGGCCCCGGTGTGAAGCCGGGGCCAACCTCACTGCTTGAGGACGCATTTCTCATACAAGTCTTTGAGGGTGCCTGCCGGATCATAGCGTGTTTTCAATGCGCGGTAGGCTGGCTCATTGTACAGCCGCCAGAATTCTTCGCGTGAATAGAACGCATCCGAGTACAAAGACTTTTTGCCGTGCAGCGCTCCCACCTTGGCTTCGACTTTCTTGTTGAAATACCCGTCCTCATGATCCGTTTTCACGGCGTCCCAGAATCCGAAGTTGACGTACAGCACGCCGGGTTGCATCGGGTACAACGGGTAGAAAGCCGATGAGTCGCAGGCCGCGACGGGACAAATCCACACCGGTGAGATCCCGATCTCCCGATTGAAGAACGTGGCAAACGCCGGCGCCTGAGCCAGCGGAATTTCCACGTCCTGAATCACAGCCTCCTGCCGGCCGATCAGCGCCCCGGCCACCCGCTGGGCGATGAGTGAGCGATTGAACTTGTTGCGCAATTGCCAATACACGGTGGAGCACAACCGCTTCCGGCCCCACAACCATCGAATCAACGGATGCTGGACGAAGAAATGCTTCGAACACCAGAACCAATCAGTGTCCCATCTCCACAAATAATCGTGCGCCGTCAGGTAGTCGACCGTCTTCTTCCGGATCGATCGATAATAGATGTGCCGATAGGTGTAATCACTCAGCCATTCGGCATGATTGACCCATTCCCCTGTCGTAATATAGAGTTCCCGCTCGCTGAACATCGTGCCATCGACGAAATCCACCTGCCGATCCATGCACAGGCGCCCCAGCGCGTGAAAACAGGTCTCCGGATCCGAATACCGTGTGTGCCGGATCCTGACAAATGTCCCGACGGGAACAAGCGCGACGGTGACTTTGAGCGCATAACCCAGCGTGCCGTAGGAATTGGCAAAGCCGAAGAACAGATCTCGGTGTGCATTGTCTTTGGTGGCGACGACGACCGTGCCGTCGGGCAGGAGGATCTCAATGTCCAGAATCGTTTCGTGAACAAAACCGTATTTGAATGAAGATGATTCGATACCGATACCCGCCAGCGCCCCGCCGATGGTAATCGACTTCAGTTGGGGAACGACGCAAGGCATCAGCCGGAACGGCAGCGTTTCACGAACCAGCTCCTCGTAGGTCGTCATCCCTTCGACTTCGGCATACCGTGCGTTTTCGTCCACGCGAATCACATGGGTGAAGTCACGGACGTCCAACCGGTGCCGCTGCGCCTGAACCCGCTGACGGAAGAGATTGGACGTGGTTTTCTCGAGAGCCAGCGATTCGGCCGTTCTCAACGCGCGAAGAGATTCGACCAGGACCGCTTTCTTGCGGGCATGGTCTTCAGGTGAAATCATAGCAGTCAGCGCACCGATTCATAGCCGCCCAACAGGCCATGCTTCGACATGACAATCTGCCACAGATGAATGGTTCTGGCACGAAAGGCCCCTGCAAGAGACAGCAGATAGTACCGCCACATCCGGAAGAAGCGCTCGTCGAAGGTCTTCTCCCATTGTGCCCGATGCCGGTCGACGTTCCCCTGCCATGCCATGAGCGTCCGGTCATAGTCGGACCCGAAGTTATGCCAGTCTTCCAACACAAAGAGTCCGTCCATGGCCTCACTCAGTTGCGCGACCGACGGCAGCATGCCGCCGGGGAAGATGTATTTGTCGAACCAGGGATCGCCCGTAGTCACCGAGGCATTGTTCCCGATACTGTGGAGCAGAAACAGCCCGTGCGGCTTGAGCCGCCGATGAGCCACATCCATGAGCGTGCGGTAATTCTTGAACCCGACATGTTCGCAGAGGCCGATGGCCGCAACCTTGTCGAACTCCCCGGTGGCGTCACGATAATCCTCAAGCTTGATATCGACGGGGAGTCCGACACACCAGCGGCGCGCATAGGCCGCCTGTTGCTCGGAAATGTTATGGGCAACCACCGAACAGCCGTAGTTGGCGGCCGCGAAATGCGCGAACCCTCCCCATCCGCATCCCAGCTCCAGCACACAGTCGCCCTTCTGAAGTCGCAGTTTGCGGCAGATCAAATCCAGCTTGTGTTCCTGCGCCTCCGTCAGGCTCTTCGCGCGCTTCCAATACGCGCAGGTATATTGCATGTGCGGACCGAGCATCTGTTCGTAAAACTCGTTGCTCAGGTCATAGTGCAGTTGCGCCACGCGTTTTGAGCGGTTCAGCGTCTGCATATTGAGCAGGCGCGCCTTAAACGAGTTCCAGATGAGGCCCTTATCGCGCACAGCTTTGTCGAGTTCAACCGCATGAATCCGGAAAAAGAACTCGTCCAGCTGATTGGCATCCCACCAGCCATCCATGTAGGACTCGCCGAGCCCGAGCGACCCCTCGGCCAGAATCCGATCGTAGAAGTGCTCGTCGTGTACCTGGATATCCTCCGGTTGAGATCCGTTGATGTGCACACGAGCTCGCTCGAGCAATTCCTGAACGGTGCGCTGCGAGTGCATCACGATGCTTCCCCTCCCTCCATCGTACGGACAGAGTCTCACGCCCCTGCTACGAGAGAGTGACGCACCTGAAACCACGGCCTCACCTCAGAACGGCCGCACAGCTGAGGCTCATGACGGATTGCCCGTCTATTTGGGAATAAGCACTTTCGCCTTAATATGAGCAGGAGGAGTTCTCATATCCCACACAATCCCGAACCAGGAAAGGACCGTCAAGGCATAATAGGACAGATCCACCTCCCACCAACGCCACCCCTGATTGACCGATGACTGGTAGTAATGGTGATTATTATGCCACCCCTCTCCACAACAGAGTATGGCCAGGATGAAACTGTTCCTGCTGCCGTCGCGGGAGTTGTATCGCACGCGGCCCATGATGTGCGTCAGAGAATTGATAAAGAAGGTGCAATGATAGAGCACGGTGGTGGAAATAAAGAATCCCCAGACAAGACCAGGGAATCCCCAGACCAGATAGATCAGCAGCGCATACAAGAAGGGCGGAATGTAGTGAAGCCGGTTGAGGGCTCGCAATTCGGGATATTTCTCCAAGTCCCGCACGAGGGCGAACTCGGTCGGGACATACTCATCGGACAGGAGCCACCCGACATGGGAATACCAGAACCCTCGTTGCACCGGAGAGTGGCGATCTTCTTCCCGATCTGAAAACTTGTGGTGATGCCGATGGTGTGAGGCCCACCAGAGCACGCCCTTCTGCGCGGAGGTCATCGCGAGCACCGCCAAGAGAAACTGAAAGACCCGGCTGGTCTTATAGGAACGGTGTGAAAAGTAGCGATGATACCCTGCCGTGATGGCAAACATGCGCAAGTAATAGCTCCCGACCGCCAAGGCTACCAACTCCCAGCTGATGCCCGTCTGAAAGGCCCAGAAACACATCAAGTGGACGCTAAGGAAGGGAATCGCACTTTTCCACGGAATTGTTGTTGCGGATCCAGCAGGCTGATCGACGGTGTCGCACGATTGACTATTCATACTCTTCCTTCACTACCATTCTTACCCTCCACTCATCTGCGGGTTAGAGAGCCGGACACAATCAGCCGAGCTATTGTACGTTATTCGCCCCTGGTCTGAGAAAGAGAAAATATACGGACAGTGTACAATTTGAAAAGAATGGCCGATTTCGAAGCTCAGGTCAAGTGGCCCAGCATCCAAACAACCCAACGCAGGATGAATTGTCCCGCGTTATATCTGGGAGGACAGGCTCAGAGCAGGCTGCGGCTTTCAAGTGTTGGAGTAAGACCCAGCCATCTGAGGCCGGGTCGCACACTGCCCCGTCTCGCGGCCCGCGATTCCGAAAAACGGCCCGTCGCCGGTATCATGACGGCCACGACGCCGGCCTCGGCCTATGTCGGGAAAACCGTCCGGAACGATACGGCCATGGCGAGGGAAATCAGTCTGAGCAGATTGGTCCTGCCGGTCGGCGGGATCAAGGAGACAACACCGGCGATCCGTCGCGCGGGCACTTGACTGGAATGATCAGGCTGCAGGCCGGTCGATGGCGTGCCCGGCGGCAATCCCCTGCTCCGGTTGCTTTGCGGCGCTCCTCACCGTGCGGTGGCCGGAGAGTTCGGTGGGAATCGTCACCCAGACGGTCGTGCCACGCCCCGGCTTGCTGCTGAGCCCCACTTGCCCGCCCATCATCCTGACAAGCTGTTTGACAATCGCCAGCCCTAATCCCGTCCCGCCGTATTTTCTCGTCGTTGACCCGTCGGCCTGAGAGAACGAATTGAAGATAGTCTCGTGCTTGTCGGCGGGAATCCCGATGCCGGTATCCTCCACTGTAATCCGAACGACATCGCGATGCTGTTCCAGCGAATGCACCGAGAGCTGAACACGGCCTTGTCCCGTGAACTTGATGGCGTTACTCACCAGATTGGCCACGACCTGCCGGACCCGATGCGGATCGCCCTGGAACGTTTCCGGAATGCCGGCGGACAGGTCCATCACCACCGACACCCCCTTCTTCGCCGCTGATGCACGATACAGATCCACGGTCTCCTGGAGAATCGCGCGAAGCGAGAAGGGAACGCACTCCAATTCCAGCCGGCCTGCTTCGATCTTAGACAGATCCAGAATGTCGTCGATGAGATGCAGCAGATTCGTCCCGGACGAAAAAACCGTTTCGACGTAACGTCGCTGTTTATCGTTGAGCGGCGTGCTCCGCAGCAATTCCGTCATCCCGAGCACCCCGTTCATCGGCGTCCGGATCTCATGGCTCATATTCGCCAGGAATTGCGATTTGGCAATGTTCGCCGCCTCCGCCGCTTCCTTCGCGCGTCTCGTGCAAGCCTCGCTCTCCAACAACTGCAGCTGAGCGATTTCATTGATTCGCCAGAAATACAACAACGCCGCGCACTCGGCCAGGATAAACCCGCCATGAATCAGCGCCCAGGTCCAGGGATGCTCCTGCGCCGCCGGGTGGTTGTAGACCATATACGGCATCAGCATGCCTATTATCCCATGGTCCGCCACCACATAGCTGAGGCCGATCGCAAAAGGCAGCCAGTCCTGATACAGCACAATCACGGCCATCATCACAAAAAAATGGAAGTGAAACTCGATATAGCCGCCGGACATGTGGACGAGCAACGACGAAGAGGTCACCAAACCCAACGTCGCCAACCCCGATTGTGCCCGTCGGGGCATGCCCGGCAGATAGATAGCGAGCGTCACGATGAGCAACAGGATGCCGCCACCCACCACCAACGGCAAACTTGCCCCCATCATCAGACCGAACGCCGGCGCCGCGATGATATGGAACCAGAGAATGATGAGAATGCCACGATGGCGAGAGTTCCAGGCAGATTGGTTCAGTGAACCGCCATGCGGAAGCCACGACCAGAGCATTGTGAGGAATGAAAGCTGAGCCATCATAGCTCTACGAAAAATATCGACACCAACACATACAGCTATAGCCGTCCCTCATCCCGTATCGGCAAGTAGGCGTAAACCTTGAGAAGAGCATGAAAGACTTCGACCTCAGACAATGGCGGCTGAGCTATGTGCAAGAATCCTATGTCAGACAGTCGTGAGGAACATACATGCGTGGAATTACTACAAACTGCAGGTCGAATGGACCCAAAGGGATAGGAGAGGAGATAGGACTCCGTTAAAGATGCGGGCGTGAGCCTTTGCGCCCGCGCAACGAAGGCTTCCCCCGCCACTCTCTAAGAAGGTTACGCAAAGATCAGTCCGGCCGGGGCCGTTGATAGCGAAGCGAGTAGTGTCCGCATTTTGTGCAGACGACTTGATACGGCGGAAGAGCCGGATCGTAGAGTTTGTGAATATTCCCTGGCGGCACGGTCGAATCGGGGTAGCCTTGATTCCGCTGCGTGTCGAGCGGCCTCCCGCACTGACCATTCGCACAGTTCACGGTTTCTGAAGCGATGGGAGAATTTGTAGACATGACCGCACCATAGCAGGGTCATCGTGCCAAATGTAAGGGGTGTCTGGTTCAAAGATGGCAGAAGGCTGGAGTGGCGACGACTCACCGTCATTCCGGTAGAGCGGATCGAAGTAGTCTGCTGGCGAATTCATTCAGGACCACCCCACATATACCGGGTGAACGGGATAAGCCGTGAGCAAGCTCGACAGCGAGGTAACATTTTCCGGCCCCGCTCACCCCGGGCCGGACTCAAAAACAGCCATCCCCCACCCTTGACAGATATCTCAATGCGAGATATCTTTGCATGTGCATATAATCACGCGAAAGCGCCTTGACGATTTCGCACAAGCCCACCCGGACGCGCGAATGTCGCTGCAGCACTGGTTCGCGATTGTGCGTAAGAGTGACTATGCATCCTTCGTCGACCTACGGAAGACCTTTCCATCAGCTGATCAAGTAGATCAGTTTACGGTCTTCAACATCGGGGGAAACAAATTCAGACTGATCGCAGCCATTCATTACAATCGGAAGAAGCTGTACATCCGGCATATCCTGACGCACGCAGAATATGACCGGAACACGTGGAGGACCTGATCCATGCTTGCCAAATACATTCAGGAAGCTAATGCCGACTATCGCCGCATTCGGCAGCAGATACCACTCGGTCCGTTACGGACGGAAGAAGACTATACCCGCGCAGTAACCGTCCTCGATGAAATCCTGGACGAAATCGGTCAGCAAGAAACCCACCCCCTGGCCGACATGGCTGAGACCCTCAGCCTCTTTATCGAAGCGTATGAGAACGCCCATGTTCCCTTCTCCGACTCATCAGCCGCTGAAATCCTTCGCACACTGATGGAAGAACATGCGCTCAAACAATCGGACTTGTCCGAGATCGGCAGCCAGGGCGTCGTATCGGAAATCCTCTCCGGCAAGCGAGATCTGAACGTCCGCCAAATCACCCAGCTCGCCGCCCGCTTCGGTGTCTCACCTGCGCTCTTCATGCCCGTTCCGAAAAAACCCGTCAAACGCCCTTCTTCCCGAGCGCGCGTAGCAAGTCGCCGGTAATCCAACGATCACCCTCGGATCGCGCGTTTGAGGAAACCGGCCAATGCCTAGAACAAAGATCACCAAACGAGTGACGGTACGATCAGCCGAAGACCTGAGAGAAGCGCTGGGTTTGTCCGTGGCAAATACCGCTGAAATGGAATTTCGGTCGGAGCTCACTGTCGCCCTGGCCAAAATCATTCAAGCCGGTCGGCTGACGCATGCAGCGATCGCAAAGAGTGCCGGGACCTCGCGAACACGGGTGACGGCGATTGCGAACGGAAATACCCACGGAGTCTCCACCGATGTGCTGATTCGAGTCCTCGCCGCGACCGGTCATCGGGCAGAAGTCCTGGTGAAAAAAGCAGCGGCCTAGCCCCACCGGCTGCACGGGATGAATCGTTAGCGACCTCCACTTCCTTCTAAACTGAAACAACCTCGCCTCCCAAATCCTAGCCCACCCATAAGTTCAAAAGCCTGTCCAAACTTACACCACTCAATGCGGAGAATGGCTCCTGACACCACTTCCCCTGACACCAGTTCAAACAGCGACGCACTTCACCAACTCATATTTGTTGTCGCACTGAACCAAAACAATCATCCCTTTCAATAGAGATCAACCAGCTGATTATCGTATGATATTTGGCAATGTAGGCTTTGACAAACCGAGGTCACATGAATGTTGACGACATCATAAGCTACCATCAACTGATTAGTGCAGAACGAGTCATGATTCAGAAAGGAATGAATTTTGGCATTGGGAAAGAGTATTCAGTTCTCCTAATGTCTCAACGCACGAATGCTCCATACGAAGACGTGGTAGACAAGGCGACAGGGATTCTTATGTATGAAGGCCATGACCAACCACGGACTAAAGACTGCCCAAACCCCAAGGAAGTCGATCAGCCATTAACAACGTCAAAGGGATCGTGGACGGAGAATGGGAAATTCTTCCGAGCAGCTATGGATTTTCGAACCGGGTTAAGGGAAAGAGCCGAGCTGGTTAAAGTGTACGAGAAAATTGCCATCGGGGTATGGTGCTATAAAGGATTTTTCGAGCTTTTTGACGCCCACTTTTCCTTGTTAGATGGAAAAAGAAAGATATTCAAGTTCTTCCTGAAGCCTGTAGAAAAGAAATCTTTCGGCCGCATAACCGAGTTGCCTCATACCAGGATAATTCCAACCGAAGTAAAAGTTCATGTCTGGAAGAGGGATCATGGGAAATGTGTCGAGTGCGGCTCACAGAAAAACCTCCATTATGATCATGATATCCCTTATTCAAAGGGGGGAAGCAGTCTTTCGGCGAAGAACGTCAGGATATTGTGTGCCAAATGCAACATAGGGAAGTCCGACAAGATAATGAGTGTGCTTCCTTGGCTAATTGCGATTTCAAGTTCTATTGCTGGAATTAACCGTCATCCATAAGTCTGCGACTGAGACTCACGACAAACACACCCGACGTCCCCCCCATATTGAGTAGCGCAGCGATTTAGAGTCCAATCCCCTCACC
>CAYPOR010000011.1:0-66163 GCA_964412445.1 uncultured Nitrospira sp. | reverse complement strand
CGGCGACGGTGGCGGTGGTGCCGGAACCGCAGGTCGGGTCGAGCACGAGGTCGCCAGGGTCAGTAGCCATGAGGATGCATCGTTCAACGATCTTGGTTCCTGTTTGAACAACGTAGAGTTTCGATTCAGTAAATGAGCCAGTTCCTGTGTCGTTCCAAATGTTGCGAAGCGGGATCACGGGGTGGTCGCCGTAAAACCGAACATAGCCTACGCTGCTGGCTCGATATTCTACTCGCTGCGCTTTGGTAAGGCGGGCAAAACCTGCTGGTGGAGTTGCCCACTGCCGAACACCTGAATCGAATTCACGCCCTCGAAACAAGGCCTTGTACCTTGTCGTGCTCGCCTGTGTTTGCGACGTGAGGGCATCGACGGAAAAAATACGTTTCGCGGTGAGCTCCTCCGAATTCTCCTTTTCTTCTGCAGCGAGTGAGCGCCGAGTTGTGTCTTCGTCTTGGATGAACTTGTAAAGCGTCAGACCGGTCCGACCATACTTCTTGTCGTAATAAAGCTGACGGTATTTTGTTCTCTCTCGATCCTTGCCATACCAAAGGACAAAGTCGGCAACGCTATCGATGTATTCCATCGACGATCCTGCGGTCTTCTCTACAACAAGAATTGAGATGCAATTGCTCTCCCCGAACACCTCATCCATCACCGCCCGGACGCGGTGGACGTTTTCATCGCCGATCTGCACGAAGATGGAGCCGGACTCGGTGAGGAGATCGCGGGCGACGGTGAGCCGATCGCGGAGGTAGGTCAGATAGCTATGAATGCCGTCGCGCCATGTGTCGCGGAAAGCTTTGACTTGCTCTGGCTCGCGGGTGATGTGATCGGCGTTGCCGTCTTTTACATCGCGGCTGGTGGTGGACCACTGGAAGTTGCTATTGAATTTAATGCCATAAGGTGGGTCGAAGTAGATGCATTGCACCTTCCCCCTTAGTCCTTCACGCTCGGCTAGGCTTGCCATGACTTGGAGCGAGTCACCGAGAATCATCCGATTCGACCAATTCTGGTCGTGCTGATAGAACTCGGTCTTGTCTACGCCCTTGGGAATCCCGTTGAAGTCGGCAAAGAGGTCTGGAGTAAGCAGCCCCGCTTCATGCTCGCGCTCCTTCGTTTCTCGCAGCAAATCATCGATCAACGCCTTGGGATGGACCTTCTCCTGGATATAGAGCGGCGGGGCATGGACAACGAGGTCCGACCAATCCTGCTCATCCTTCCCACGCCAGACTAGTTGCGGATCCAGGTCTCGGTTCCGACGTTCGTAGGCAATGCGGACCGGGCTTTGCTCCTCTTTCTGCAACACAGACTGATATTCCGCCGTGGGAATATTCTTCCGCTTGGCCTCGTCGTGCTTCAACGCTTCAACGGTCTTGGTGGTCCCTTGCTTCTTGGCCATACTTATTTCCCCTCGACCACTGAGCTGGCTGTGGCGGCCTCAACCATCTTGTTGAACTCGTTCGCAACTTTGGCCTGGAAATCCGCTTCGATCTGATAGACCTCCGTGAACTCGGCAAAGGCCCAGCGGCCATAGGTGCCAAGGTTGTTCACCCCAGGCACCCAATAGTTTTCCATGGTGGCTTTCTTTTCCTTCGCATCCTCTCGGCGGTAACCCTTGATCTCCACAATCAGATGCAACAGATCCTTGTCGCCATGTCCGTCATCAACCAGCACGATGAAGTCCGGTATATACCTCCTGGTCTCCGACCCATACCGGTAAGGCACTTCCAGGCCAAGATTGTGATTTTTGACATAGGCTCGGACCTTGAGATGAGCCTCAGCCACGCGACAGAATTCGCCTTCCCAATCGCTGTCGAGAATGACCCAGTTGATATGGCACCGCTTGGCGTCCGTTTCCCAACGGTCACGTCTGGATGTATTGAAATTCACGTGCCTCGTGGAGCCTGTAGGATTGTAGGCATCAAGCAACGCCTTGATTGGACGTGTTCCCTCCAGCGACCGCGTGATGCCGGCGGTGATGCGCTCGCAAGCCATATCCTTCAGTTCCTGATACATCAACTGCGCCGGGTAGGTCCCGCCTTTGCACACAAGGCAGGTATCGATCCAATCTTTGGTAATGCGCTTGAGCTGACCAAAGAGGTGGAGCTTCGGCTCTTCTCCTGGATCACGCCACTTGGTATAGAGTAATCTTTTGGCAACGTGGAAGAGCACGGTCGAGGGCCGCATGTCCTCCAAGTGTTCCAAGTTCAAATCAACGGCTTCTCCAATAATCCCGGCGTTCTTTGTTTTGGAAGGGCCAACAAGATCGGGGGTCAGTTCCAGAATTGAATCCTCGTTGAACTTGGCGGTGAGTCGCTCTTCAGGGAGCTCGACGCGATAGCCTTCGACACGCGGAAAGCTAATTTCCAGCGCATCCCGTTCGGGGCGCATCGCTTTGACATGGACGGTTTCTCGTGGCGGCTGAGGCGGAGCTATCACCGGCTTCGCTGTGAAATCGAACGGAATGCCGAGGACATCCGCGTATCGCACGTCAAATAGACCTTCATCATTGAGATCGTAGGATTCCCGACGCAAGGCCCGACCGATAACTTGCTCGCACAGAAGCTGCGTGCCAAAGGCTCGCACGCCCAACACATGGGTCACAGTATTGGCATCCCATCCCTCCGTCAGCATCGATACAGACACCACGCAACGGATCGACTCACCGAGCCGACCGTGCTTGCCGACCGTATTCATTACTTCCCGAAGCAGGTCTTGATCTGTGAGCCCCTCAGCCTGCCGTTGATCGCCCGTGCGCTCCACGATCTCACGTCGAAAGCGCTCAATTTCATCAGCCGCCATGCCACGGAAATTGTCATCCAGCGCTTCTCCGGATTCGAGCTGCTCACTATCAATGAGAAGTGTGTTGGGTCGAGGAAGAGGGTTTCCGTGTTCGTCAAAGTTCCGAAATAGTTCTAGCCGACCATTCTCCAACGTACTTGATCCATCTTCGTTCTCGCGCTGAAAACCCGAGATGTAGTCGTAGACTAACTTCGAGGTGGATGTGTTATTGCAGACCACGATGAAGCACGGCGGCACACGCATGCCACTCTCTTTCCAGAGATCGAACGTCTTCTTGTAATGGCCGTACAGCGCTTCGAGAGCGGTCTGTAACTCGACCGGCAAGCTAAGAGGATCGAGGGTTGAGGCCTTTCCACGCCCCTTCTTCGGCATTCTTGTCCTGATGTGCTCCCAGAGGTTGCGAAACTTGGGCATGTCTTCGCCTGGGATATTGTCCGCCACTGGCACGCGCGGCAATTTCACGATGCCGCATTCAATTGCGTCCATCAGGGAGAAGTCGCTCATAGTCCAGGGAAAGAGCGTCCCCTCGGCGTAGCCCGAGCCACTCAGAAAGAATGGCGTCGCCGACAGATCAACAATCTGCGTGACGCCAAGTTTTCGAGTGACGATCTCGAGGCCGGAAATCCAGAGGCGAGCTGCCTCACTATTCTTCTCGGCTTCTTTCTTTTCATCCCCTTTGAGGTCTTCATCGTCAGTTTTTGCTCCCGGTTTCTCTCGGTAGCAATGATGCGCCTCGTCATTAAGAACGAGAACATTCTTCATGCCCATCAAATCAGGCATCACTCTCTGGAGCATCTGGCCATCAGTTTCGAGGGTCAATAAATCTTCGCCCCGCCCTTGAAGCAATGACCGGCCACCTTTCGAGAGTTCTATTCGTTCTCGCAATTTGAAGGAGTGAAAATTGGTGATGACAATCTTGGCGTGACTGACATCGCCGAGCATGTCATTGGGCACCAATTCGCGGCTGGCATAGTAGCTATCTGGATCATTTGGCTGGAGGACACGAAGGCGGTCTTTGATCGTGAGGCCGGGCGTCACGACGAGAAATCCGCGAGTGAATTTCTTGCTGTTGGGGCGGCGGACTGCATTGATCGTCTGCCACGCGATCAACATGGCCATGACGGTGGTCTTGCCCGCGCCTGTGGCCAGCTTCAACGCCAGTCGCGTTAAGCCTGGATTCGCGTCGTTGTTGGCGTTCGCGAGGTGCTCAAGGAAATTTTTTCCTGCCTTGGTATTGGGGGCAACTTCTGTTAACCAGATGGCCGTTTCAGCCGCCTCAACTTGGCAAAAGAAGGGTCGGGTGTTGCTAAATTTGTGATGTCGCCAGTGTTGCAGTAAGCGAGCAGTTTCGGGCGTAACCTGCCAATCGTTCGAGTTCGGCAATTTCCGCCATGCCTCAACTTGGTCGCGTACCCCATTGATAATGGCGGTGATGTCATACTGCTGCTCTTGTGTTGAGAGCCCCTTCCCCTCGTCAAAGACAATCGAAGACTGCTTCTCAGAGGCTCTTTGTTTTTTCGGCTTCGGAATTGGCGTGATGAATTCGGCTGGACGGCGAGATTCGATAATCTTCTGCGTTGGCTGGCCGCCCTCATCCAGTTCCCAGTGACGAGATGGAAGAGCATAGGGGGAGTTCAGGATCGGTTTCGAGAAAAAGTCCGTACTCATTTATGACTTTGGCATGAGAAAGATGACCTATATGGAAGGCTATTAGTTGGCGGAAGAATACCCGTTTCCCGCTGGAAAATCATCTTCAGTCAGGAAGAAGTATCCTCCCAATAAGGCCCTTCCCTACTGGAACATCGTGAGCTCGAATCGTTTGCTCAGGAGAGATGCAAGAAGAAGCCAGGGAAGAGTCACGCCGTGCGGGCTAATTCGGGTTCAGATGAACCGTTTGGAGCCTGGGCTCGATCGGGTGCCGTGAAGTCAAATGGCGTACGAGGATGCTCCGTCGGAACGTTCTTGCAGACCAACACCCACCGCTGTCCTGCCATGTTCAAGAAATTGGCCATCATTTCTCTCTCGCCTGTGAGAGACAGACTTCCACCACATCCATCAACAACACAAGTTCCGGAATACCGGACCAATACGAACACACCATTCCGATAGACATAAAAGATTTCCCCGCACCAACGGCCGAAGGACACTCCAGGCAGTCGCGTAAGTGGTTTGGCGAGGATGCCGGCACAGGTGCATGAGAGCAACCCAGCCATGAGACTGACTCCTTGGAGAGGCCTAGCGGGCCAATATGGAAACCCTATCAGCAGCAGAATCAGAATGGACAGCCCGACCAAAACAGAACCCCACAGCATCCCCGCGGCTATCCACTTGATCCTGGTTCCACCTTGTATGTCCATTTTTTTGGCAAAGATGATTGTTTCAGCAACTGACTGGTTAAGATAGCCCGCCTCACTGCTTGAGCTGGGTTCACTTTCCCCGGGGACATCGCCTTCGCATGGTGCGGCCGAGGGTTGCCCGATAGATTCCGCAGGTTCGATGACGGTTTCATCGATGCCATTTTCAATCAGTGTAAGCTGATAGGTTCCCTTATTTATCCGCTCAAACCGAATACCGGCTCGTCCCGCTCCTTCCTCCGTTTTATAGATCCCCTCAGGGACATCGCCTTCGCATGGTGCGGCCGAGGGTTGTCCGATAGATTCCGCAGGTTCGATGACGGTTTCATCGATGCCATTTTCAATCAGTGTAAGCTGATAGGTTCCCTTCTTTATCCACTCAAGCCGAATACCGGCTCGCCCCGCTCCTTCCTCCGTTTTATAGATCGCCTTAAGGTTGGCTTCCAGTTGTTTTAGGTGAACGGAGACATTGCCCGAGTAGTCTTTCTTCCCTTTGAAGACAGCATCAACTAGCTCCTGAAATCGAACCGGTACGACCCTTTGGCCCTCTTTGTACACACGACGAAAATACTCCAGGAATAGCTTCTGCTTTGTTTTGAACTCGAAGAACCGACTTCCAAGCAGAAAGTCTAGCTCCTCAATAACGCGATCGTAAGCAGATGTCATTCCGGTGCCCAAGCATCTGAAACACTGAAAATATGCTGTCCCTTGTCGGACAGCAGGGCAGGAGACTTTACCCCAAGAGCATCTCTCTCACGCCCCGTCTCATACCTTAAATCATACCTTAAAAAGTCGAACAAAGGCGAAATTAACATTTAATTCACCTTATTCATCAACAACTTATGAAATTTCAAGATATAGTCTGGGAAGTACGAGACAAATGCGACCAGGACCGAAACCACCGAGATTCACGTGCAGGCCTCTTCACACACCAAGATCCACCGCCGCTCCATTGAGCCGGCACTCCTCTGCCCAGCTCAGGATGGACTGGTGAGCCTATTCGACCGAAAAGCGGTGAGCGATACGTTCGGCAAGTATTTCAACGAGGTGTTTGATTGGATCGAACATCCAGAGAGACCAGTTCCTACGCTTCTTGCTCCCTTAACTAGATCGGAGAACCTTCCGATAGAGGTCATGGATTTTGACAAGATTGATGTTGGTAAAAGTCAGATGTTCATTCACCCGGTCCACGAAATCTTCCAGACAATTGTCCGCACAACTCCACGCCCTAAACCTCGAGGCAAATATTGCAGCCAGTCTGTGCAAGATGCGGCTGAAGGCAGTCTCAAACTCCTGCCGCCAGAGCCGGACGATTATGACGTCCGCATGAACTTCTACCGCCAAGCGTTTCCACCGCCCTGTATCAGCTTGCCCCACGGGAAATACTTATACATCGGTTCACCCAATCTGTTGAGTGGAATCAATCGACGCAGACACCACAAGGTGCGCTTCTCTCTTATCGCAAGCCCTAAGGTTGCTACCGCGGTCGAAACCGTTGAAGAAGCTGTTTATCACTCTTTCCGCCTTGCCTTTGCATGCCTTCGCGACGAACCGTATTATCTCAGACAAGATATACGCTGTCGGTTGTTCAGCGCTTTTCGGGACCTTGGCCTCTTGCCAACAGTCTTCGGCGCTTCCTCAAACGACACCATCTGCAGAATACTGCAAATACCTCCGTCTACAGCCCGTGCCAAGAAGTCCGGTTTGTCCGACACTCGAAGCCACTGGTAATCGCATGAGACACACACATTCCTTTGCTCGGCTGACAAGCCTTATCGAGGAACTCCGAAGCTCCCACCAAACCCTTGGCCGAGCCAAGCACGACGCAAGCCATCTCATGACTTACCTTCCAGACGTGGACAGCTCATTACATCCAGCCCACCAGACAGCTTTTTCGTTTATTCTTGATTTCATCGAATCACCACCGAATCCGCCAAAATTTCATCAATTGCAGGAACCCCTTGCGTTTCTCCTCACAAGATTTTGCCAAAATCGAAACATACCCACATCGGAAGCTGAGATGTTAGTGGAGGAGAGCCGCCTGCTGATAAGAGCGATCACCCGATCCTCTGGACCGCCCACTCGTATCAGCCGCCCGCAGTACCCCCTGTACTACTTTCTGCTGGCTAGTCGGAAGAACGAGGCATTCCAATACTTTGGGCTTATGTGCCATGACCGAATTTTAGCTGCGCCTACTGAAGACGTGACGATAAAAAGGTCGCGAAAATATGACCTGTCGCTGCACCTTGAAAGATTTCTTACCTTTGTGCCTATTCCTCCTACGCCCGCACACGATTTTGTGCCTGATCAGAGGACGGACTACCTTGACGCAGCCCTTTATATTTTTCAGAGCTGGGGTCGCGGAAAAGGTGGGCGGCCCTTAAGCCATGACACGGTTGACCACCTTGCGCGAACCTTGCGACTAGCGCTTGAAAACCAGCCGCGGCCACCGGTAGACAGCCGTCTCAGCACCCGGATTGCCAACGATGAGGTGATGTATGGGGACCTTCCCGGGCCATCCGAGAAAACATTGAATGATGATGACGAAGAGTCACCCGATGGCACAAAAACCTTCCATCATTCGTATGAATCCACTAGAACCTCAGCCCTGCAGGAGGGTGAGTCCCCTGAGGAACATTCGAGACTTTCCCCTACAGCGCCAGAAGCAGACCTTCCCGTTACCAACCTTTTGACTTGGATTCGTCATCGGGCTCTCGCAAGAGATGCTCGGATCCACTCGAGCATAGCGTACTGGTGGGAACAGCCTTGCCTCCCCCTGTCGATCGATGTGCAACTCTGGCACCTCGCCCAGTCTGGACAACCTGAAGCTGCTGTGGCATGGCTCATCAAGCACACCGGACTCAATGCGGACACCGCTTTAAGCCTCAAATTCCTTCGCAGCAATGAAGTGCCCTCCGCAGGAGTATTTCTTAATATCGACACCAACCACATGGCACTGCGATATGTCCGGCCACGGGAATGGTGCGGATATAACAGCGACCACCTTCTGATCAGTCTCAAAGGGTGCGAAGAGACCACCCAGGACATTACGATTCCGCTTCCACCCCTTGTCAGGAAAGGGCTGGAACCTTATCTTCACCGTCGTCTGAGCGATGACTGCGGACTGGCGAGTGCTGAATCTGCCGATTTGGTCTTCCTCACCCACAGCAAGGCCTCGGCCACTTTCTCAATAGCCGAGGTTAATCGCTTTCTACGCCACGAGATCACAACCAGCGACTCGATCACACTCCCGTCTTTGTCCCGGGCTTTTAAATTGATGTACGAAGGACGCTACGGTCTCAATGAGGTCCTCTCGTGCTACATTTCAGGTCGCGTGCCCTACTTCTTAAGAGCTCCGCTGTTCTACACCAGAGTCCGTCTTGCCGACCTCACCCAGCAGTACTGGGGCGCATCCGCACAATATGCGCACGCCCTGCTCCAAGAACTCATGGCCAGTCGTCAAGCGTCAGACGCTGCGATCACTGTCCTGCGCACGCTGGTCGAGGAAGCCCCTCAGCCACCGGATGAGATCGTGTCGTCCTCTGCCGCATTCGGTTCGAAAGCGGTGCCACGCGTTGACACTGTCACATCATTCTTCCAGAGCTATCGTAACTGCCTTGACGATCTCGCCGCGAGAACCTCCCTTGAGGACTGGCGCCAGTACTTTAACCACTTCATGGTTTATTCCTTCCTAGCCTTCGGGTACGCGAGCGCGATCAGGCCCGTGAGCGATGCCAATCTACGGGATCACCACGTCCGGCACGACTATGTAGATCCAGACTTGGTCCTGGTCGCAGACAAGGCCAATCAGCGCTACGATGACAGTCGCTTTATTCCGCTTACCCACACGGCCAAGTCGCTTGTCAGCCAAGCACTCCAGGCAAGAAAGATATTCATGTCATACTTGGAGCATCGGCGGATTCCCCGTTATGGCAAGCTGACTAAGAATGACTGGCCAATCTTCTTTCTCCTCGATACCGACTTCCGGATTCGCCTATTGACACCGAAAACCATCCGTCAACATCTCGAAGAGGTTGGGTTAGGCGATCGATATCGGGTGCCGCTTAATGGCAACCGGCACTTCTTCCGGTCTCACCTCTGGCAGCGACTCCCCGCACGCCTGCTGCATGCGATCTTGGGCCATCAGCATCAAGGCCGGGAATGGATGGGGCGCGTCTCTGTCAGCGATCTCAATAAAGTTCGCGACCTGTTAACGAAAGAAATCGATACCATGCTGGAAGCCCTCGGCATTTCCACTGTCACCTTCACATGGCATACATGAGCACATCTTTTAAGAATACCCTGCCTTCTTATCGATTTCTGTCGATGGTTGCCGGCACACTCGACACTCTCCAACCCGCTCTCCTAGGCCATCATCATTTTCTTAACAACCTAGTCTTGAGCGTGAGTCTCGCCATACTCAAGCATTTGGAATCGACCGTAGAGAGCAGCCAGTTGGTCTCTCTTCCGGTCGAACTCTCTCCTAAATCCATGTCGGTCCTTCAGGAGCGATGCAGGGACATCAAACGCAAGAGTACGCTGCCGGAGTATGCGCTCGCCTACCTGCTACAGCACCTCCGCGACTTGGAACTTATCCACTGCCCCACGCCTCGTATACGCCTGGACACCGATCGCGACTTGGCCGCCTCATTCCACCCGGACGAAGTGAGGCTATGGGCACGCACGGGCGAGTGGTGGAGCAAGATTCTTGAGGCAATGCTTGATACGGAATTGCCGAAGCCAAGGACCGACGGCGCCGAACGTCTCCGGACTGCCCTTTACGACGAGGCCTGTCTCGCGCTGCTTGCTCTCATTATGGAGGGGGATCTGCTCCTTTCACATCAGATTGCCCCCCTCACCAGGATCCGCGTGACTGACGTGTGCGTTGAAGAGGGATTCCTTCAGATTCCCTGGGTGCCACGGCGCTACAAACAAGGATCGGACCCAAATCAGGAGAGCACGCCCCCTGGCTTTTTAACAGAGCCGTTCTGGCTTCCCCCTCTCGCCCAAGTCTTGCTTCTCCGCTACATTCGCATGCGCGTATTATGGGGCCGCTATGTCGGTGAACCCTTAGTCCTTGACGACCCACGCTCGCACATTTTCCCTGAATATATCCGTTTCCATCCCGACTATTTTACAAAGTGGCTCAAGAGCCATCCCGTCAAGTTCCGCCCGTATCAGATCTCGACCGACCTGGCTCTCGTAGTTACACACTCAACAAATAACCGTTCCCTGCTTGGGACGATCATCAATGCCCGACGTGCTGCTCGGGTGACAACCGTGGGCCCGATCTTCACGGCACTCCGCAGTCGCTTACTGGTGACCCGCCCGCCAACCACTGAGTCGTGGCACAAAGTCGTCTTAGGCAAGGAGCCCCCAAAATGCAATCCGCCTCGAACAACCACGCAACCGAAGCTCGCGCTTGGGCCAGCTCCGCAACTCTTGCTCCCGGCCCCCTCGGCCGTATCTGTCAGCCCAGCAAGCAGTCCTCCTCCGCTCGCTGAAGAACAACACCGCGAGCACGAGGCTGCACTCGACACCTGTCGTGCCCAGTTGCAACCGCTACAGCACCGAGTCAATGCGCTGTTACGCGTGATCAGTAAGGCCACGCCCATGGGGGAGCGAAAAATACTCGCTCAGAGGGTTGAAGAGTTTTCCCAGGGGCTCCCATTGCTATCACCAAGGGAGGCCTATTCAGTGCAGGCACCGCTGTCGAATTTCCGCCTTCAACTCGAATGGCTCAGCGACCTCCTCACCACTCGCCAGGACCCACTTTCCTCCATTTCCGTGCGGAACTATTACTGCACGATTCAGGCGCAACTGGTTCAGCGCTTGGGGGCTCGCAATGTGCTGAGCCTGGTCACGGAGGATGATGTGGCGAGGGTGGTCAGCAGCATGTTGGATCCCGAGCTCGGTGGAAACACGCTTAAGACCCAACGAGCACATTTTGTCCGTTTCTTTGCTTTCCTCCATTTCAACCATGGAGTGGCAGTCGTCAATGTCAGCAACACATCGCTGTGGGTCGGTAGTGAGATCCATCCGTTTCCTCTTCTCTCGCCCCATGAATTCGATGCCCTTATTGATGGCGTCTCGCCGCCGGACAACGTGGCACTCATTCTCGGCGGCTATGGCATGGTTCGCCGAGGCGAACTCGCTGAATTACGAATCAATGATCTGACCGGCACTGCAGAGGATCTGCACCTTTCGATTCGGAGAAGCAAAACCCGCGCAGGGATTCGTCGTGTGCCACTGTGGGCGCTGCTCCCAAACCGCCACATCCAAACCGTCTTGGCCTACCGAGCCTCGCGCGAGCGGGACGTATCTTCGAATGGTTTGAACCCTTTGCTGGTCGACGAGCAGGGAGTCCCCTTCACCGAATCCCAACTCGGTGATCGCATCAGCAGGACGATGCATCGAGCCGGACTCGACGTCCAGTCCTTGCATCCCTTGCGCCATCAAGGCGCTTCATGGTTTCCGCTCGTGTGGTACTGCGCCTTCCATCAACTTCCAGGCAACACATTGGGCTTTAACTTTGATCATCCGCTGTTCAAGGAAGGGCACCTTAACCGATTCCGCCAACTCTTTGTTTCGCTTCCCCAGCTGGCTGACAGCATCCACCTTCCCTGGGACACGAATCCCTTTCACGTGCTCAGCCGTATCATCGGACACTCAAACCCGCTGACAACCCTTCAGCATTACGTTCATACTCTCTCGTTCATCGAGTATTTATTGATGCAATCCCAGAAGCATCTTCCAGATTGGCTGACGACCATCTCACGGACTCATGCGTCCAGACTCCTGGTTTCCTCCCCATCAGAGATCACAGATCTTTTTCCGTCATCCATCGGTCGCGGTGGACCGCATAAGGGCAAGAAGGTTCCAATACTCGATATCCTGGACGCCCTGCGCGCCGATATCGCGAAGCGCCTCTCCCACAACTAGTGGGCGCCCTCCCAGCCGTCCGTTATTCGCCCTCTGCGGATCGCGCGAATGGGTCCGGGCTCAACACCCTTACACGACCCAGAGCGCAATTCTTCCCCACGTCCACTCGACCCTTCTCCCTCGCTGCACTCAGATGGAGCACGAGCACCGGGCCATCCTTCTCGCTCCTTGCAAGCGTTAAGAGGGAACCATGGCCTATTCCAAACCAACCTATCCGTGGCTCACGCCTGGCCTGCCAGGCTGTGCTACCAGACTGCTGTTTCTCTGGGGCGCTCTCTTGGCCCAGACCTCCTGTGTGACCGTCACCGATCGCATCATCCCATTAACCAGCGTGCGGCAAGACGTCCGAAGTGCCATCTCAGGCGCACCGCAGGCGGCGCTGTTGATGCATCCCGATCACCAGGGCTGGACCGTCAGTCTCACGCAGCCTCTGCTCCGTCATATCGAGAACGTCCATTCAGAACGAAGGGAGCAGCATTTCTATTACCCCAATCCCCTCGCAATTCCTGTCGGCATGTTCGCCTGTCCGTCGTCGGCATGGGGTTGGTTTTGGAATGCCGTCGCCACCATCCCGGATCCAACGCGGCAACTCGAACAACGTAAGGCGCTGCTGGATTTCACGTTCACGAGTTGCTTGATGGCCTTGTCGATTGTCCGCACGGACCGGAAGATAACTGACGTCGAGACGGTCATCGAGCACAAGCTAGAGCCTGATTCGCAGCCTCTCACTGACGGGCGCGTCACCCTGTCGTGGCAAGGGACGCGTGACGTCACCGTGCCATACCCCGTCAATGCAGATGGACGAGCGATCGTTCGCTTAAGCCATCTGGTGACCGCAGTCCGCCAGCAGGGAGTCCCGATGACGACCATCCCGCGTGGTCGCCTCGAACTGGTCGCTTGGCACCGAGATCAGGTCCTCCGTCGATGGACTGTTGAGGTAACGGCCGACCAACTCGAGGCCGCAGTTCAACTGGAGACGCCCATCATGGCTCCCCGCAGCCGGTGGCCACGCTCATTAGCCTTCAAGATCGCGAACGAATCCCTGACTACGAATCTCCACGATCCGCTCAAAGCGGTGCAAGCATTGCTCGTCCAACAGGGGCTGACCGTTGTGGCGTCGGATGCTCAGCAAACGCTCGTCCGGCAAGAACTCGCACAGAACCTCAGCGGCCTTGTTGAAGACGACCTGGCGATTGGACCAGGCCATTGGCGCGCGGCGACCGTGCTGGTCCTGCTCAGCGGCTTCCAGGGAGCCGACCGCTCTGGCGTGAGCGTGTCCTGTCTCAACATCCAGACGCGCGAACTCTTGGCTCGGATCGACGTGACCGCCGGGCCAGAAGGACTGTCGGGCGCCCTGGACGTCCTCGCCGCACGTTTTCAAGATGTGCTTCGTCACCTCCCAGATCCGACAGCCTCCTCAGGCCGGTAGCTCCTCTCTGACCGGCAGAACGGGCCAGCTCCGGATCGTCGGTCATCATTCACCTTTTCAGAGGAGGTTGTCATGGATACACACGTGAGTTTTGACCCGACCAACGCCCCACCCGTGGCCGATCTCAACGCCGTCTCTGTGACCGGGATGCTGGTCCAGGAGGCCGAGTTGATGGCCGGAGCCGCTGGCGAACTCGTCGCGGTCGTCGTGCTCGCCGTCGAAGGCAGACATCAAGCGAGTGCCTGGGGCACCACCATTCGCCACACCTACTTGATCCACGCCTGGGGCCTCGGTCCCATCGCAGAGTGGTTGGCCACGATGCCGGCTGGCACGCGCGTCCGCATTTTGGGGGCGTTGGACTATCTCTATCGCAGCGACGCGCCGACCGTGGCGGAACGGGTGATCCTCTCGATCCGCATCGACGAACTCGCATTGCATGCCTGACACAGACCGTCTGTTTCGCTTCCCCAACACCAACAGGCTCGGGCCACGGAAGGCCCGAGCGCTTGCTCAGGATCCTATTATCCCTGGAGGTCAACGATGACGACGTATCCGCCGTTCGATGCCCTGCGTACCCGTCTCCGCGAGGCGCGCGCTCAAGGCCGCCTCATCACCCCACCGGCTCTCGCCAAACCGCGCTTTCACGCAGTGTCCGAGACGGTGCTCGGGCCCACGCTCCGCCACGCGGCCCATGTTCTCTGGCTAGAAGGCCTCCCCGCCTCGGTCCTCAGCGGACTGGATGCCGATCCTCCGCATCTCGCGCTGCGCGTCGACGAGCTCGATGCGGCGGTCTATTTCTGGCCGTCCACCGATCCGGATCAGCTGCTCTGGGCGCTGCACTCCTGCGACGGCTACGGCGACACCCATGCCGTCCCCTACGACTTTCTCTCCCCCGCTCGCGTCGTCTCGCTCCTCGAACACGTCATCGCCGCCCTCCTCGGTCTACCAGAGGCTCACGCCCCGTTCGCTCCGCTGGCGACTGGACCCTCCGGCGCCACGGAAGGAACGGGCCAACAACCACTGGCCGCGTAATCGGCTCTCTGCGAATTCCCGCACAGCCACTCCAAAGGAGAGACACCATGTCCGAGTTGTCCACCACCGATCCATGCGCGCTCTTGACGGTGCGCGACGTCGCCGCCTGGCTCCGGGTCCATCCGAAGACCGTCTATGGCTGGGCGTCGCGCCAGGCGATTCCCACGCTCAAGATCCAAGGCGCCCTCCGCTTCCGACGTGAAGACCTCCAGTCCTTCATGGAGGCGGCCGTGATCCGCCAGGAGGACGCAACCTCGCAGCTGAAACGCCCTCGTCACAGCCATCAGGCCGACGTGCCAGCCGTGGTGGCGCGGGTGAAACGGCTCCTCAACCCGTAACTCGAGCCACCCGCGACCGAATGAATTGACCGCACATGTGCAGGTCCTCCCGTTGTGTCGGCCCGAGAGGTTCCGCTACACTCGGGCCGTCCGGGAGACCTGCATCGCAACGAAAGGAGAGTACGCGATGGGGATCTTCCAACGTAAAGATAGTGAGCATTGGTGGATGTCGTTTTCACACAAGGGCGAACGGTACCGGCTCAGCACCGGCACCGCGAACGCAAAGCTGGCCGAGCGGATCTACGCGAAGGTGCGGACGGAGATCGAGACGGGCGCCTATTTTCCGCAGATGCCTGAGCATCACAAGACGATGGCGGAGCTGTTGGAGAAGTACTACGTGGAACACAGCGCGCTCAACAAGAAGCCGCGAGCCCATCGGCGGGACCGGAGCCTTAAAACGCATCTGATCAAGGCCTTTGGGCATCTGATCATGTTTGACGTGACCCCGGCTGCCATCGCCGCCTACAAAACGGCGCGTCGGCAGGCGGGTGCAACTGGCGCCACGGTGAACCGGGAATTAGGGATGGCCCGCCACGCCTTCAATCTCGCGATGAAAGAGTGGCAGTGGGCGAGCCGCAATCCCTTCACCCTGGTGACTCGGGAAAAAGAGCCCAAGGGACGGGATCGCTGGCTGCGGGACGAGGAGGAACGGCGGCTGCTTGCGGCCTGTCCGGCCTGGCTCCGCGAGTTCGTCGAGTTCGCCGTGGAAACGGGACTCCGGTTGGGTGAAATCCTGACCCTCCAGTGGCCGCACGTCGATCTGGACCACGGGACCCTCACCGTGGAGGCCGCCACGACGAAGAACGGACTCCCACGCACCATCCCGTTAAGTGACCGCGCGCTGGCCGTGCTCCGCCGGCGGCAGGGCCGGACAGGGAGCGCGAGCCTCGTGGTCTTCGCGAACCGCAAGGGGGGCCACCGGACGCTCGGCACGGTGAACCGGGCCTTTCGCAAAGCGCGGACCCGGGCCGGCATCGCGAACTGTCGCTTTCATGATCTGCGGCACACGTTCGCGACGCGGCTCTGCCAGGACGGCGTCGATCCCTACACGGTCCAACGGCTGGTGGGGCATCAGGACCCGAAGATGACGCAACGCTACGCGCACCATTGCACAGAGTCGCTGCGGCGCGGCATCGAGGTCCTCAATCGGCGGGGGACGGGGCGGCTGTCACGATTTTGTCACGGTGAGCCGCATTCGACGCTTGAGGCGTCCGAAGCAGTCGTGTAAGGTATTGAAAAGGTTTGAATGCCCCCGTAGCTCAGTTGGATAGAGCAGCGGTTTCCTAAACCGTAGGTCGTACGTTCAATTCGTATCGGGGGCACCAACCCAACTTCAACATCCTGCTCTTCGATTCTTCCAATCCACGCTCAGCCGCATCATCGCGATGTTGACATCGAAGCGGGATTCCCTCGTTTTCTTGTCAGAGTGCGTCCCCTGGGCTAAGCTTCGTGCAATCGTATGGCACGCGCACGCTCCGCAGAATCTCCCCGCACACGTTCAAAAACCGCAGTGATCGAAGAGATCACCCACGGCATCGAAACCTTTCACGGCATTCTCACCGCGATCGAAGACTTCAGCCGTGAAGGCTTCCCATATCGCGACGGCGCGCGGGCCAAAGCCGAATTACAAATTCGTGAAACGGTCCGCCGGCTGTTCGGAGAACGGTCTCCTGAATATCAGGCGCACCGCACGCACAAGCTGAAGATCTCCACTCCTGCTGAAACGGCACAGAGCGTCCTGCTGGTCAAATCCTTCATCACCGCGTTGGAGCGAAAAAAGCTCGAGTTGCAGGGCCTCGTTCCGGCGACGCCGGTTCCCGAAGCGACACAGACCGACGCAACACCGCCCGCGCCTCAGATGACATTGGTGCCTCCCGTGACGCCGTCTGCCCAGATTACGCTGAATCAAACCACTCCCGGAACGACGCCGCCGGTAACCATGTCCGTCGCCGTCACGACCAATCTGAGCCAGCCGACCGCATCCGTCCTGCAGGTTCCGCCGGCGGCACAGGCGCCTGTATCGGAAGCACCCGCTCCTGTTCAACCACCGGCTCCGGTCATTCCCTTAAGCCACCTGGAATCGGCTCGAGTTCGCACGGTGCCCGCGGAAGTACAACCGGCTCCGCCGGCTCCTGTATCAGCGCCGGCGACAACAGACGATGCCGCACCGTCCGCCCGGCAGGAATCACCCGCAGCTCCCGTCTCAACACCATCTGAGACGCCCCTAACCAGTCCAGTAAGCCAACTGCGAGCAGAAGCACCCGTGATGCCGCCGGCAACGCCGACGCCCGTTGTCTCCCCTCCATCGGCGGAGCCGATTCACCGGTCATCCGATATCCCGTATGTCTCGAACCTCCTGACTGCCCCTGATCCGGTACCGCCGCCGGCCGCGAGCCCTACCGGCACTCGTACGGATGAGGTCCTGCCGGACCCGCTTGATGCACTGCGTAAGATCTGCCTGCGGTTTCACGCCGTGGCTCGACAGCTGCGCCTGCGGAAGGATTACCGTACGACACTGGAAGTGGAAGACGACTACGACCTGCAGGATTTACTGTGCGCACTCCTGAAGCTGGAGTTCGACGAAGTCGGCGCCGATGAATGGACTCCGCCTTATGCCGGCGGCTCAACCCGCACGACCCTGCTCTTGAACGGAGAGCAGATCGCCGTCGTGACGAAGAAGACGCGCTCCGGCCTCACCACCAAAGAGCTGGCCGAGCAGATCTCCGCCGATGCCCGGCATTACAGCGCGCGGAAATCCTGCGAACACTTCTTCTGTTTTATTTACGATCCGGAGGGCCGCATCGGCAGTCCGACCAGGCTCGAATCGGATCTCACCAGCGTCAGCGACCGCCATACCATCCACGTGCTTGTCGCCCCGAAGTGAGCTTATGCCAAGAAAACCCAAATCCACGGCTCCTGCTTCCAAACCTGCAACATCCGTATTGACACCACCGCAGGGAGTCCGTTACGGTGACACGCAGTCCGGCCCATCGGCTGTCCCCTTTACGATTCATGCGCCAGACAGCGGAGCCAAACTGATGTCCGATCGCGCGTACATCATGATCAACGTGAGCCCGGGCTTGACCTCGAGCGTCGTGAAAGCGCTTGGGCAGATCAAGGCCATCCGAACCATCGACCCCTGCTGGGGAAAGCCCGATATTATCGTCGTGGCCGACGTGCCCGATCAGGATGCCCTGACGCAATTGGTGCTGAGCAAAATCCATGGCATTGAAGGCGTGACACAGACCGACACCCATCTCGTCTACCGTTCACCGGA
Source organism: uncultured Nitrospira sp. (assembly GCA_964412445.1). Lineage (GTDB taxonomy): Bacteria > Nitrospirota > Nitrospiria > Nitrospirales > Nitrospiraceae > Nitrospira_D. The sequence goes on along the minus strand of CAYPOR010000011.1, from coordinate 47,989 downwards.
AAGCAGCGCGAAATGAACCTGCGGGCAGGCGTCCTCCTCGCATTGACCATGACGCTGCTGAGTTGCAGCGGTGCTCCTCACCCGCTTCCGACAGATCTGATCGAAACCCGTCTGGCGGCGCCCGTCGATGCCGTAAAAACCGCACTCACGCAAATACTGACGGACGGCGGATACGACGTCGACTGGAAAAACGGCTCCACGCTGGAGACCGGCTACCGGGAGGAAATGCAGGGCCCGTGGAACTGGCTCTATCGATGGCGCTTCGGCACAATCAAGAGCCGCGTAAATGCCTCGGTGCAGGCAGCCGATGACCGAAGCACGTCGTTGAAATTGGAGATCCGCTCAGAGGGGAAAGACGGGATCTTCACCGGCTGGGATCAGGTTCCGAGCGCCCTGCCGCAACGCGCCGACAATCAATTGCGGCTCCTCAAGAACGCCCTGCAACTGCTATAGCTTCTCCGCCGGCTCTTTGTCACCGGCCTCCGGGTCATCCCCCAGATCAAGTCCAAACCGTTCGGCCATTCGATAGAGCGTCCGGCGGTCGATGCCCAGGATCTTTGCGGCCTTCACTTTATTGCCCTTCGTCTCTTTCAGGACGCGGATGAGATGCCGCTTTTCCACTTCTTCGAGCGTCAGGGACGCATCGTCCCCTTCAGACGCCGGAGCGATCTTCGAATCAGGCGGCGCGGCGATCCGGATACCTTCGGGGAGATCGTCCGGCGTCACCAGCGGGCCATGACTCAATGACACCGCCCGCTCCACCGCATTCTCCAACTCCCGCACATTACCCGGCCAGCGATACTCCTTGAGCAACGTCATTGTCTCCGGCAGAAACCCGCGCACGCCCGCCGTCGACCCGCCGGCATACTTCTGGAGAAAATGATGCGCGAGCATCGGGATATCTTCCTTCCGATCCGCCAAAGACGGCAGGGTAATGCGGACGACATTCAATCGATAATACAGATCGTCCCGGAACTTGTCCTCCTTGACCAGTTGCTCCAGATCGCGATTCGTCGCGGCAATGATCCGCACATCGACTTTCACAGATGTGGTTCCGCCCACGCGCCGGACTTCCTGATCCTGCATCACCCGCAACAGCTTCACCTGCAACGCCGGTCCCAGCTCGCCGATCTCATCAAGAAACAGCGTCCCCCCGGTCGCCGCCTCAAAGAGACCGGCCTTCATACCCACCGCTCCGGTAAAGGCCCCCTTCTCGTGTCCGAACATTTCCGATTCCAGCAACGTATCGGGTAACGCCCCGCAATTCACCGGAATGAAGGGTTTATCCCGGCGCGGACTGTTGGCATGAATGGCCCGGGCAATCAATTCTTTCCCTGTCCCGCTTTCCCCTTGCAACAAGACCGTGCTCTTGCTCTCTGACACCCGCGCGACCAGCTTGTAGACATCCAGCATCGCCGGGCTGCTGCCGACCAGCGGCGACCACTCTTCTTTTTCCTTCAGTTCGACTCGAAAGCGCTTGTTCTCCCTCACCAGCTTACAATGATCCAGCGCCCGCTGAACGACCAGCTTCACCTCTTCTTTGCGAAACGGCTTCGCCAGATAATCGAAGGCCCCCTGTTTGATTCCTTCGATCGCCCCCTCCAGCGACCCGAAGGCCGTCAGCAGCACGATGGAGGTATCGGGGCTGAACCGCTTGAACTCCCGGAGCACCGTCAACCCGTCCACCGTCCCCATGCGAATATCCGTGAGGACCAGATCGAAGGTCGCCTGCTGGCCGCGGGCCAGCGCCTCCGACCCGTTGGAAAAGGACTCGACCTCATGCCCGTCCTTCTTCAGCGCATCGGCCAACAGTTCACGGGCAACCGCATCGTCGTCAATGACAAGAATTTTTGCTGCCGGCATTCCGACTCCTACACGGCCGAGGTGGCTGCGGCACGTTGTCCGGGCAACGATATCACAACCGTCGTCCCTTTCCCTACCTGGCTGTCCAGCGTCAATGTCCCGCCATGGGCTTGCACGGTTTCGCGGCTGATGAACAATCCCAGCCCGGTTCCCTTCCCAATCGCCTTCGTCGTAAAGAAGGGCGTGAACGCTTTCTGAAGATCCTCTTCCGGCATCCCTGAGCCGGTATCGCTGACGACGATCGTCACCATCGTCGTGAACGTGGCATTGCCCACCCGCTGCCCCACTTCGATTTCCTCGGGCGCGGCAGGGCGGCTGCCGGCGCTGATCGTCACCGTCCCGCCCTCCGACGTCGCCGCAATCGCATTGGCGAGCAGATTCACCAGCACCTGATGCAGCTTTTCGGCATCGGCCCAGACTAGCGGAATCGTCTCATCCAATTCGACCCGGAGGTGGACACCCTTCGCCTGAAATGCCGGCTCCATCAGCGCCGCCACCGGACTCACCACACGATCGACCGGCAACCAGGTCGGGTCAGGTTTGCGCTGCCTGGTCGAAGACAACAGATCCTGAATGATGCGCACAACGCGCGTGAGCTGCCCGTCGATCACGTCAATCCGCTTCTTCATGTCCGGTGTGATCGTCGGCTCTTCAGCCAGTGCCTGAACATGCCAGGCGATCGAATGCAGCGGCGTGCCGACCTCGTGCGCCACCGACGCGACCAGCTGGCCTACCGCCGCGAGTCGCTCGGACCGGTTCAACTGGTCCTTCACATCGACCAGTTGCGCATTGGCACGGAGCAGATTTTCCGTCTGCCTGGCCAACGCGGCTCTGGCGGCTTCTTCTCGAGCCTTCCGTTCTTCCCAACTCATACCGAAATACGCCACGATCAGCAGCACCCCGACCACCACGCTGCGATTGATGACGGCGGACTGGAACCGTCCCGGCTTCGTCGGCTGGAGCAGCCCCGCATAGGTCGCCACCACACAGGCCAAGACCGTCACCAGCATCAGCGTGCGATTGCGTAAGATGGCCACCAGGAGAATCGGCAACACATAGCCGTACGCGCCGACCACGTTGGCCGGCGCAAACTTTTCGATAATGACAATGGTCAGGAAGCAGGCACCCGCGATACTCAACACCAGCCAATTGCGGGTCTTCATCGTGAGATACTCACTCCGGTGGCAGAATCAGAACGGGCGATGCAGATCGGCCGGAGAGCAGGCAACGCATCCACCCGGCTGTCCCCCCGTTCTTACACAAGTGGGCGGACCGAACGCAACTGCGCGGCGAGGGCATCAAACCGGGCATCATGCGTCATCTCTTCAACCGTGCGGCTCAATTTCCTGGACCAATTGGGGTGCTGATCGACCGTGCCGGGCACATTGGTCTGCGCACACTGACCGAGCACATCTTCCACGTTGGCCAGCACCACCCACGACGGAGTCCGCGCCAGATAGAGATGAATCGCCGCCATCAGCTCCGGGGTCATCACCGGGCTCTGCGCCGGATCCTCCGACAGCCCATTCGGCAACAGCCCCTCGGCCTTGAGCGCGGACAGGATACGGGCCTTGTCATGGTGCCGGTCCGCCAGTGCGCCGCGGCGCGCCTCCTCACTCGCACAGAGCCCGAGCGACGCGCGCGTCTCGATATCGGTGCCGTCCCAGTAGCCGCTCAGCGTCGGCAGATCATGGGTCGTCACCACACCGAGCGATTGGGAGGGATAGGCCGGCGGGGACTTCAGACTGCCGTCTCCGTTCCGTTCGAAATACAACACACGATAGGACAGGACACCGGCGGCAGCCAAACGTTCCCGTACCCAATCGGGCACAGTCCCCAGATCTTCACCGATCACCAGCGTCTTGGCCCGCGTACTTTCGAGCGCCAGAATCGCGAGCAGCTCATCCGCCGGATAGTGCACATAGGTCCCCATCGACGCCGGCATGCCGCGCGGAATCCAGAAGAGCCGGAACAAGGCCATCACGTGATCGATACGAATCGCGCCGCCATAGCGCAGATTATTCCGCAAGAGTTCGATCACAAACTGATAGCCGCTCGCGCGCAATTTCAAAGGATCGGCCGGCGACAATCCCCAGTTCTGCCCGTCCGGCGCAAAGGCATCGGGCGGCGCCCCGCAATCCGCCTCTTGAGCCAGCACGTCCTGGAATCGCCATCCGTCGGCGCCGTAACGATCGCTGCCCAGCGCCAGGTCGTGATACAAGCCCAACGGCATCCCCGCCCGGACGGCTTGCGCCCCCAGCGCGACGACCTGTTCCGCCGCCAGCCACTGCACATATTGAAAGAACCGCACCTGCGTCATGTGCCGCCGCGTGAACTCCGCCACGGCGCCGGCTCTTGGCGTGCGGTAGGACTCCGGCCACTCCGCCCACACGACCGAACGGGATTGCGCCGAATGGCGCTCGTCTTCAAGCGCCTGGAACAGCGCATACTCTGCCAGCGGCGTTCCTTCTTCCAGGACATAGGCATGAAACGACCGGCCGCGGGCCGTCGTCGGCTTCAGATCCGGTTCCGTCCCCTCAAAGTTGTCGCGGAGAAATGCCCGGTAGCACAGATCTAAAATCGTCCGTTTGAGCGAGGCGACCGTGTCGTAATCGACATACTCACTCGTCCGCGCCTTCTCCAGTTGGGTGCGGAACGAGGAATGGGCCAACCGCTGCTGAACCTCCGGTGTCGTCTTCGCCTCCGCCACCTGATCGATATCGATGTAGAGTTCGTTGAGATACAGCCGGCTGCTCGGCGAATACGGACTGATGTGGTACGGCCTGGTATTCTTCAGCGCATGCAGCGGATTTAATCCGATGACCCCGGCTCCCAGCTGCGTCCCCGCCCACCGGACAAGCCGCGCCAAGTCGCCGAAATCCCCGACGCCCCAATTCCGTTCGCTCCGCAATGAATACAGTTGCAGGGCAAGCCCCCAGGTCCGCGCCCCGGCATGAAACACGCCCGGCACATAGCAGCGCGGCGGCGCCACAATCAGGCGAAACCGCCGTTCGACCGGCGCAGCCCCGCCCTGCACCAAGACCGTGACGGTGTAATATCCGGGCGGCAAATCATGCGGCAGCGGAAACGCCAGCCGCACGTAACGACGATGCTGAATCACCCGCTCTTCATGAATCGGCACCCCCGGCCCCTCTTGCCGATCCCACAAAGACTCACCGTGTTCACCGGACAACATCCAGCGAACCTGCAAAGCGGCATCATCGGCCCGCTCACAGCACACATGCACCGCCCACTCACCGGATGGCTGGCCGGTCCTGACCACGTAGACCGGTTCGCACCCCTGCACCCACGCGCGCTGATCCCACGCCGTCAGCGCGTCAAGGAGCGCCGCGTGATCGGGTACACGAAAACCCATGGCAGCAAGAATCGCCCGACGGGTTTCGTCGGTCGTCACATGGCGGGTCCCGGCAATGTCGTGGTAGTCTGCGGCGATACCGGCGCGGTCGGAGAGAAGACGCAGCAGTTCAGCTTCCGGCAGATCGTGCATGGCCGAGAGTGTGCGGGACCACTCCGGGCAAGTCAAGCTATCCTGTTGTTTCCGTAGACTTTTTTTAAATCGTTCGGAATGCCAGTGAGCCCATCGACTGTACGCATCGGCACCAGCTCCTGGGCCTATGAAGGCTGGCAGGGACGCGTCTACCAGCGCATCTATCCCAAACGTCGATTCAGTCAGGACACGCTCGCCGAATATGCCGCGTATCGTGTGCACGACAGGCCGTTATTTTCCACCGTCGGCATCGATCATTCGTTTTACCGCCCGGCCGGCGCACAACAGCTGGCGCACTACGCGTCGCAAGTCCCGGACGACTTTCGCTTCTGTCAGAAGGTCTGGGAAGAGATCACCGTCCCGGTCTATGCCAATCTTCCGCGTTACGGCACGAAAGCCGGCGCACCCAACCCGCGGTTTCTGGACGCCACGGTCTTTCGAGATCTCGTCCTGCAGCCGGCCCTGGAAGGATTAGGCAGCAAGCTCGGTCCTTTCATGTTTGAATTTCAACGCTGGGGATTGGAACCCTCCATGTTTCTGACACAGCTCGACCGGTTTCTCGACCAGCTGCCCAGCGGACCGGCCTACGCCGTCGAGGTGCGAACCCCCGCCATCCTGGGCCCGCGCTATCGAGACATCCTGCAGGCTCACGGCGTCGCGCATATCTATAACCACTGGACAGCCATGCCACCCTTGTCTGATCAGCATCGGACGCTGAATGGAACATTTACCGCGCCTTTCACCATCCTGCGCCTCCTAACGCCGTTAGGGCTGGCGTACGAACAAGCGGTAGAGCGGTACGCTCCCTATGACCGCATCGTGCAACCGCAACCGCGCATGCGGCAGGAGACCGTGGATCTGATACGGCAGGCCGCGGCAACCGCCACCTCCGCCTATGTCCTCGTCAACAATCGATCGGAGGGCTGCAGCCCCCTCACCGTGCAAGCCATCGTTGAAGCCCTCGCCGGCCGGACCGCCCCGCCGTTGTGAGCGTGCGTATCGCGTGGTAGCATAAGCCGTATCGCCGCTGAAGCGTGACCCATCCAGCCCGTTCATGCCAGAGGAGGCGCCTATGTCAGCCCGTCAAACCGCCACGGTCACGTGGCTCCTCTCCGTACTCTCCGTTCTGCCGATCGCCGTCCACGCGGCTGAACGGACTAGCGAACGGATCGACATCACCGGCGACTACCGCTACGCCGTCCGTGAGTCAGAATCGCCGGCCGAGGCCAAAGCCTTCGCCTGCCGGGAAGCCTGGCGCCACGCCATCACCACATCGGCGTTGTACCGGGAGCAGACCGCGGCGGTCGTCGATTCGGAATTGCTGCGCCAGTTGGTCGACAACCTTGCCGCGCGCTATGCCGCGCAAGTGGTCGAGGAGACCGAACAGCGGAAGACCGTCTCCTGTAAAGTTCGCGGGACCGTTCCAACGGATGACATGGTCTTCGCGATCAGAACCCAGTTGGCCGGCGGGGTGCCCGTCGCGCATGGAGTCGAACAGAACCGCGCGCTCCGGATTCTGAGCGTGCGAGAAGAGAACGGGGTGATTCTGATCCAATACCAGGCGCTCACGCGGTTGGATTGGCTGGGCACTCACTATCAAGGAGGCTTACGCGAGTCGGCCGAGATCATGGTGGATTTTGTGGATGAGGCCGGTGTCCTGATGAAAACCGAACGGTATCCGGCCCGGCGCACGCCCTCAGGCGACGATGTGATCAATCCGGGAACCATCGCCGTCCTGAAAATCTCCAAGCCGCTTGGCGCCAAAACCTTCCGCGCCTGGCTGGTGAAATAACTCAACGTCCTACTGTTCGTATCCCATCGAATCGGAACAGCGCGTCATATTTTCACAATCCCCCCCCTTTAGTTACACAAACGACCAGCCGATAGAGGTAGCCGAGGGCTTCAGCGAATCCATCTGCCAGCGCGCAGTCAGGAGGATTGACACCATGGCATCGGCGCACGAACTCGTCCAATCCTGTTCCACCATCTTTACCCTGCCGGAGATCTACTTTCGCGTCAGGGATGTGGTCGACGATCACGAATCGACCATGGACGATCTCGCCGACGCGCTCAAAATCGATCCGGCCATCTCCGCCCGGCTCCTGAAGATCGTCAACAGCCCCTTCTACGGTTTCCCCAAGCAGATCGACACCATTACCCGCGCCGTCAATCTCATCGGCATGCAAGCCGTCAGCGACCTCGTCACCGCGACCACCGTCGGACGCACCTTCACCGGCATGACCTCCGAGATCATGGACCTCTCCGCCTATTGGCGCAAAAGCGTCCTCTCCGCGCTCATGGCGGGAGGGATCGCCAAGGCCTGCAGCATCGAAGACAGCGAGCGGTTTTTCATCGAAGGTCTGCTGCGTGACATCGGCCACCTCGTGCTCTATCAGACCGTCCCGCAACGGGCCCAATCCGCGCTGATCGAATCCGGTAATCTCAACACACCGCTTGCAGAAGTCGAACAGTCCAGCATTGGCTGCGACTACGCCGAAGTCGGCGCCGAACTCATCCGCTTCTGGGGCATGCCGGTCCAGATCGAACAGGCCATTCGTTACCAACTCACCCCGAATCAAGCCGGGGAATATGCGCTCCACGCCTCCATCGTGCACCTTGCCGGCGTCATCGCCGACCACCACGAGTCAACCAAGCCTCAGGCTTCGTACACGCTCTCCTTCAACCCCTACGCCATTCAAACGACTCAGTTCAAAGACACCACCTGGCCGCCCCTGCTGAAGGAGGCAGAAGCCCAACTCGAAGAAACCCTCGCGCTGTTCAACCCCATGGCCATGGCGGCGTAAAATCATATCTCCCCCATGGCGGGAATGCATGGGAAGAAAACAACCGTCCCAAATAATAAAAGGCCGCTACTGCAATGTGTTCAACGAGCCGGTTGAACGGGCGAGGTTGACTCGAGCCGCGTTGAGTTGGAAAAGTGCGTTAACCAGGTTCTCTCTCCCTCTCCCCACGCTGGTCAGTCCGTTGGTCAGTTCGAAATAACTGGCGGCAGTGATCACAACATAGCGTTCACGGGCCAGATCAAGTTCCTTCGTCGCCATCTGCAGACCCGCCTGTGCAATCGCCACCTGCTCCTTCGCAGCGGTCACAGCAGCCAATGCATCATGTACTTCCATTTTCACCTGATTGAGCACCGCCCGCATCCGAAGGGCTTCCTGTCTCAGTTGGCTTCGGGCTTCGGCAATTCGCCCTTCCCGCTGCGCGCCATCGAAGAGTGGAATCTGGAGCAAGAGCGCCATATTGTAGGTATCAAGCGTATTGTTCCACCGGTTACCGATCAGCCCGTAGTCGCCCTGCGCAACCAGCGAAGGCAACCGTTCCCCGGCGATCGATGAATAGGTCAGTTCCGACGCCTTCATACGGGTGAACTGTGCCTGCACTTCCGGACGAGCGCCTAACGCACTCTCCATGGCGGCTTGCGAAGTGGGGATCTCACCCGCGTCGTTTTTCAGCTCATCCGTCAATGCCAGCTTGATGTCGTAGGGAATCGACAATAGATTCAGCAAAGTGAGTTTGCTGTGCTCGACATCGTACCGGGAAGTGGATGCCAACTGCCGCTCAGTCGCGATCTGGGCATCGAGTCGGGCAATATCCAGCCCCGTCGCAACGCCGCCGCGCTGCCGTTGTTTCACCAGCGCAAGCAATTCTTCCATCACCCGCTGATTCGCCTCATGCATCTTGACCATCGCCATGGCCTTCAGCCCTTCCATATAGGCTAACGCTACGCCGGCCATGACATCGTACTTCCGGCTGTCGGACTCAAACTCGGTCACATGCAGGGATTCACGCGAGGCGCGCCACCGCTGGATGAGACTGACGCTGAAGAGATTTTGCGAGGCATTCACCCGCCCGTCGAAAATGCTGAACGGATCCGTCCGCTGAGGAGCCAACCCGAAAGTCCCAAGAAACTGCGTTTGCCGCGTCTGGCGAACCGTGCCGGCGAGACTGGGCAGGAGACTGCCCAACTGCGTCTGCACTTGCCCCTGTGCCGCTTCAATCCGTTCCTTATAGAGCTGTACGTCGGGATTATTGTTGACTGCCGCGGTGAGCGCCCCACGCAATGTCAAAGGCAGCACGGCCGGCGGAACGGATGCAGCGGAACCCGTCGCCTCGGCGGCCTGCGCCGCATGGCTTACGACCAGTGCGACTACCCCTACGGTCGCGGCCAGCACTTCGCGTCGCATCATCAGCGTTCTCGCAGGCTTTCCTTCACGGATTTCAGCAAGGGGCTGAGCAGATACTCGACGACCCGCCGCTGACCGGTTTTGATTTCGACGGTCACCGCCATGCCGGGAGTCAGATTCACCTGCTTCCCGTCCACTTGGATCGTGCCCCGATCCATGCTCACGCGGGTGGGATAGATCAACCCGACTTTTTCAATCGCCGCAGCATCGTCAGACACCGTCAATACACGACCGGGGATCGTCCCATAGAGCGTGAACGGAAAGGTTTCGACTTTGATTTCGACCGGCTGGCCTTCCAGCACAAACCCCACATCCTTGTTTTCCACCTGGGCTTCGACTTCCACCGGATGGTCTTGGGACACGACCAGTAACAATTGTTGAGCCGGCGTCACAACGCCGCCGACCGTATGCACGGCCAATTGTTGAACGACCCCGTCGATCGGCGTCGTCAAGCGCTGGAGACCGGCCTTTTGTCCGGCTTTCGTCACCTCTTGTACCAGCGACGACGCCTTGATCTCGGTGGTCGAGAGTTCGACCTGCTTGGCCTGATGAAACTCCGACACCATCGCGCGATAATTCTTCTCCGCCTCAGCCAAGGCGGATTGATCCTGCTTCACCTTGTTGCGTTGCCCGGCCAGCTCCTGCACCTTGTCGATCCGCTGTCCCTCCGCTTGCAGAAAGTCCATCTTGGTGACGGCATCATGTTCGAGCAGCCTCTTGTAGGCCTCGGCGCGTTCCATCTCCATAGGGATGGTCGCTTCGAGACGAACGATATTCTCACGGGTCTGCTCCAACGCGGATCGGCGCTGATCGATCACGTGTTGAGTCGCCGCCACTTTGGCCTGGTATTCGGCCAGTTGATCGACCAGCACCTGCTGTTGCAGCGCCACATACTGCGGATCAGCATCAGCCGGTGCCTCAAACACCGACTGTCCAGCAATCAGGGCACGCAGTCTCGCCGCCTCCACCCTGGCCGCACGATATTCATTGAACGCCCGATCATGGTCCGCACGATTCTGCGTGGGGTCCAGCTCGATCAGCACATCGCCTTTCTTCACTACCTGCCCATCCTGAACATGGATCGCGGCGATCACGCCCGTTTCATAGGGCTGGATCACTTTGGAATAGCCGCTGGCAATAATTTTCCCCTGCGCCGTCGCCACGATGTCGATCCATCCAATAGTCGCCCAGAGCCCCGCGAACGAGAACACCGCCATGATCGTCCAGAGAATCGCCCGGCCGATCGGCGAGGGAGGGGTCTGTTGGATCTCCAGCACAGCGGGCAGAAACTCTGCCGCCCCTCTGCTGCCGACGACACCGGGAACGACCGCTCGTTCTGTCTGCCAGGCGGTCTTCCACACGTGCCAATGTCGCATCACGGTCTTGAATGCCATGTCCAGCTCCTGCGTCGTCGCCTGCACCCGGTCACCCCGGCACTGAGCAGTTCCCGTCCTGATGCTGATACAAGCGGGCGTACACGCCGTTCGCACACACCAACTCTGCATGCGTACCCGATTCAATGAGCTCGCCCTTTTCTATGACAACAATGCGATGGGCCGGCCGGACCGTCGTGAGCCGGTGGGCAATAATGAAGACCGTGCGGCCTCGGCAAATCTGCTTCATGTTCTGCTGAATGATCGCCTCGGACTCATAATCCAGTGCACTGGTCGCTTCGTCAAACATGAGGATGCGCGGGTCGGCCACGAGCGCCCGTGCGATCGCGATCCGCTGCCGCTGTCCGCCTGACAAGGCACAGCCGTGCTCACCGACCACCGTGTCATACCCATCCGGCAATTCGAGAATGAATTCGTGCGCCCCCGCCAGCTTTGCCGCCTGGATAATCCGGTCCATCGCCAGCCCGGGATCGGTCAACGCAATGTTGTCGCGCACGGATTGATTGAACAGGAAGTTTTCCTGGAGCACGACGCCCACCTGGCGGCGCAACCAGGCCGGATCCACCTGCGCCAGATCGACCCCATCAACCAAGACCCGCCCGCGTTCCGGCACATAGAGCCGCTGCAAGAGCTTGGCGATCGTGCTCTTGCCTGAGCCCGACCGCCCGACAATGCCGATGACCTGCCCGGCCGTCACGGCAAACGACACGTGGCGCAGGACTTCCGGTCCGTCCGGCCGGTAGCGGAATGAGACGCCTTCAAAGTGCACCTGCCCGGTGACTTGCGGCAGCGTCGTGCGTGCGGGATTGTAGGACGGTTCCGGCCGTGTATTGAGGACATCGCCGAGCCGCTGGACGGACACGCCGACTTGCTGAACATCCTGCCACACGTTGACGAGCCTGAGGAGCGGCCCGGTCACCTGCGCCGAGAGCATGTTGAACGCGATCAACTGCCCGATACTGAGATCCCCGTCGATCACACGATAGGCTCCGGCCCACAGCACGGCGACCACGGTCACTTTCTGGATGCAGATGGCGACCTGGCTCGCTACCGTCATCAGACTCGTCGCCCGAAAACTTGCCTGCACGTACCCCGCCAACTGCTCCTCCCATTTCCGCATCAACGGAGGCTCCAAGGCCAACGCCTTGACCGTCTGAATTCCGCTGACCGCCTCAACCAGGAAGGACTGGTTCTCCGCGCCGCGATTGAATTTTTCATGGAGTCTGGCGCGAATCACCGGCGTAATGCCGATCGACAGCAACGCATACAGCGGCAGCGACAGCAGCACCACACCCGTCAGGATGGGACTGTAGAACCACATCACCGCCAGAAACACCACGGTAAACAGGAGATCCAACACCACGGTGACCGAGTGACTCGTGAGAAACTGGCGGATCTGTTCCAATTCACGCACACGCGCGACGGTATCGCCGACACGGCGCGCCTCGAAATACGCGAGTGGCAGCGCCAGCAGATGGCGAAAGAGTTGCGCACCCAAGCTGACGTCGATCCGGTTCGTCGTATGCGAAAACAGATACGTGCGGAGTCCACCCAAGACGGCATCGAAAAAAGCCAGCGCGACCATCCCGATCGCCAACACATGCAACGTCGTGAAGCCTTTGTGCACAAGCACTTTATCGATCACGACTTGCGTGAACAGCGGCGTGAGCAACCCGAACAATTGGAGGAAGAAAGACGCGAGCAGCACCTCGCCCAGCAACTTCCGATATTTGACGAGTGACGGGATGAACCAGGTGAAGTCGAACGTGAGATCCCGGAGGCGAACAGACGCACGCTTGGTAAAGAGCAGCACCGTCCCCGACCAGGCCGACTCGAATTGGTCACGCGAGAGGACCAACGGGCGGCCCGCAACGGGATCTTGAATCAGCGCGCGGTCCCCGTCGACTTTCGCCAGCACGACATAGCGACCGTCGGTCCATTGGGCCATCGCCGGCAACGGGACACCCGACAACTTGGCCCACGGTACGGCGAGCGGCCCAGCCTTCAGACCGAGATGCGTCGCGGCACGGAGCACCGCCGTCTCGTCCAGCGGTTGGTTGGAGTGAGTGAACTGATGACGGAGTTGCGCCCCGTCAGCCGGCAGGTCATGAAACCGGGCGAGAATCAACAAGCACAACAGACCAGTATCAATGACACCGTCCGAGGAGGCCATCGAATCTCCCTCCCTTCGGGAAGACTCTGCACCCGCCTCAGCAGCGCTCATAGGGCCGGTCCCGCACGTCGCGCGGCGACGCATCTCAATGCAGAAAAAAGACAGGCGGCAGGCAATGGCGGCATAGCGTGGTATGTCTACCTAGTATTGTTGAATCCATATTACTTAATTCACCTGCGCCGTCTCAACCGGAAAGTTCCGTGAGCTTGTGCAGGCCACCATCAAAGAATTGGATGGGATGCCCCCAATGGCGGGCACAGTCCTCACCAGACCGCGCCCGGACCTATTAGAATAGAAAGACTGCAGCGTGTCTCAGTGCCAACTTGCCGCCAACACGGTTTGGACGTCTTGCGGCCGCTGATCGATGGCCTGATCCCAGGTGAGGCCGGATTGGTTCGAGAACGCGGCCATGGCCTGAATCAGCTGATCGACCTGGGTGCTCAAGAGCGTTTGCCCGTTGCCGGCCTGAATGGTTTCGATTCGGTTGTTGTTGCTGAGATACCAGTCTTTGACTGTGACCTGATCCGTCGTGCCATGGATTGTAAGCCGCAGATCGTTCGCCTGCCGGCTGATGACAAGATCCAACGAATTGATCGTCGCCCCGAAGACCGCCCGGTCTTGGTTGGCCGGGAATGGATCGGAGTCGATAATGGTGTCTGGTCCATCTCCGCGGAAGAAATTATAGATATCGTTGCCCGAACCGCCGGTCATCGTATCGTTTCCGGTTCCGCCGGTGAATGCATCGGCACCGCTGCCCCCGGTGATGGTGTCGTTGCCCGCCCCGCCGAGCAGCTGGTCATCGCCGGAGCCGCCGTCGAGCGTATCGGTGTCGTCGCCGCCGTTCAGGACATCGCTCCCGCTGCCTCCCGCGAGCGTATCGTTGCCCGCGCCACCCTCCGCGTGGTCGTCACCCGAGCCGCCACCAAGGACGTTGTTCCCGCTGTTGCCGAGGAGCACGTTATTGGCCGAGCTCCCGATCCCATTAATATTGGCTGTTCCAGTGAGCGTGAGGTTTTCAACGTTGCTCCAGAGCGTGAAGGTGATGGAGCTTTCAACCGTATCGATGCCTTGATTGAACAATTCACTGACGATGTCTCCGACCTGGTTCACCAGATACGTGTCGTCGCCGGTCCCGCCGACCATTGTATCGCGGCCGAGCCCGCCGTCTAGCCGATCGTTCCCGGCTCCGCCGGTCAGCGTATTGTTGGCGCTATTGCCGATCAGGACGTTGTTGAGCGCATTACCGGTGCCGTTGATCGCGGCGGTTCGAGTCAACGTGAGGTTCTCGACATTGTTGCCGAGCGTGTGAGTGCTGCTGCTCTGGACTGTATCGGTCCCTTCATCGGCCAGCTCCGTCACCACATCCCCGGTGGCATCCACTATATACGTGTCGTTCCCAGTGCGGCCCACCATCATGTCGATGCCGGTGCCGCCATCGAGAAGATCGTTCCCTGCTTGTCCATTCAGCATATCGTTGCCGGCCAGCCCGAACAGTTGATCGTTTCCCGCCCCGCCTGTCAGGACGTCGCTGCCGGCGGTGCCCGTCAGCACTCGGTCTGGGATGGTCACCGTCAGATCGAAGAGATCGTCCGTGCTAAGAGTGCCGCTGTCTGTTGCCGTGACCTTGAGAGTCACCACCCCGGCGTTGCTGTCCGCCGGCGTCCCGCTGAAGGTCCGGGTGGAAGGATTGAAAGTCAGCCAGGTCGGCAGCGCGGTGCCATCGGCGCGAGTGGCGCTGTAGGTGAGCGTGTCTCCCCTATCGACATCGGCAAAGGCATTCTCCGCCATGGTGAAGCTGAAAACGCTCCCCGCAGTGGCTGCTTGATCGGCAATCGGATTCGCCACGGTCGGGGCCTGGTTAGAGGGAGTCAGCAGATCTACCAGATTGACCGTGCTGCCGTCGGCGAAGCGTAATGCCTCGACGACCAACGATCCGTTCGCGTTGGTCGGGTCGAAATTGGTGAGCCGGAGGGCATCGCCACCCGTCCCGACGGAGAGGACCAGCACGTTGCCTTCCAGGGTCGCATCCAAATCGGCGAGCGAGATGCCGGGCGCGAACTCAATGCGGTTGCCCTCTCCGGACAAGGCCGTATCGACGATGGTCTCCACCCCGTTACCCAACTCGAAGTAATAGATATCGTCTCCAGGCCCTCCATCGAGCAGGTCGGCCCCCGCGTCGCCCCAGAGCCTATCATTGCCCGCGAGACCCGATAGTGAGTCGTTCAGCGGAGTGCCGGACAAATTGTCATTGAATGGGGTCCCGATCCGTGTGATGCCAGTGGCACGGTTCAGGAGCTCAGCCGTGTCCCAAACGGTGCCGTCGGCGAACGTCAGTTGGTACGATCGATACCGCAGATCGTCCAGATAAGAGTCCAACGTCAGTTGGTCGATGGTGCCGTTGATGCGAATCACCAGATTGCCGCTGGTGTTGCCTTGCAGGGTCAGGTCCGTCGGCGCAATGCCGACGGAGAATTGAATCGTATTGAGGTCACTCCCGGTTCCGTAATCGTCTTCGAGGACATCCGCTCCATCGCCGCGCGTGAAGCGATAGGTATCGGACCCGTTCCCGCCCAAGAGGGTATCGTTTCCTGTGCCCCCTTCGAGCCCATCGTTTCCGCCAAAACTCTCCAGCCAATCGTTTCCACCCAGCCCCTGGATCGTATTATCACGCGCATTTCCGCGCAAAATGTCCGCTGCCGTCGTGCCCACAAGGTCCGTCAACTGGTTGAGGATGGCCGGCGTATTCCAGATGGTGCCATCGGCGAACTGAATCTGTTCGATTTGATAGGTAGGGAGGAACCTTCCCGAGAAGCTCAGAAATCTCACAAATACGGAGGCAAAATGTGATTCCACGGTCAGCTGATCGGTTGTCCCTTCAAATCCGACCAGCAAGTCATCGCCGATGCGACGGAGAATCACGTCGTTCGGCAAGACCCCGGCCTTCATCTGGAGCACGTCGGCCGGCTGCTCACCGGTGAAATCGAAGTCCAGAATCGTGT
This sequence comes from uncultured Nitrospira sp., assembly GCA_964412445.1. Lineage (GTDB taxonomy): Bacteria > Nitrospirota > Nitrospiria > Nitrospirales > Nitrospiraceae > Nitrospira_D. The sequence continues at coordinate 31,847 of CAYPOR010000011.1, read as the reverse complement.
CCTGGCCGTCTCCGCGTCCGAATGCATAGGTGTTGGCCTGATAGGCCCCGAGCATGATTGCATCAAAGGCCTCCGGTCCCCAGACTGTTCCATCCGCAAACTCAAACCGCTCCACCTGTGAAGGCGACACATAGTATGGATTGCCGCCGAGCACGAGATACTGGTCCGGCTGGACAATGTTGGAAGAGAAGAAGTAGGTGCCCTGGTTGAACGCCACGGTATAGAAGGACGGGATCATGAGGGTGTCAGAGGAACCGGTAAGGCTGAGGAGCAAATCATTGCCTTGTCGCTGCCACCGGACTTGGTCGGGTGCGACATCCGCTGCAAACTGGACGACATCGCCGGCGCCGCCTGGGAAATAGGGCTCGCTGCCCGTATCGGTTTCGACGATGGTGTCATTGTCATAGCCGTGGCCGAACCGATACCAGCGGCCATTAATCAGTCGATCATCGCCCCCCACTCCATCGAGCGTGCTATTGCCGGTACCACGCAGCTCATTGGCTAGCGCGTTGCCTGTCGCGGTGAGAGGGCCACCGGAAAGCGACAAGTTTTCAACGTAGTCCGGCAGCGTGTAGCTGACGAACGACTGGACTGAGTCAATCCCTTCGTTGGCTTCTTCCACCACCGTATCGAGCGCACTGTCGATAACGTACCGGTCATGGCCGCTTCCGCCAATCAGAACAGAATTGCCGCTTTCAAAAGTTTCATTACCACTGATCAGTTCGTCGTTTCCCGCTTCGCCGTAGAGCGTGTCGTTGTCCATTCCGGCCATAAGCCGGTCATCTCCAGCTCCGGCGTGAACGATATCTATCCCCTGGCCGCCGTCGAGTACGTCGGCCCCGTCCCCTCCATCCAGCAGATCGTCCCCATCGCCTCCTTGCAGCACATCATCGCCCGCCCCGCCGAAAAGGGAATCCGATCCGGCCCCTCCGTCGAGGGTGTCATTGCCGATCCCACCGTCAAGGCGATCGCTACCGACTCCGCCTTTCAGCGAGTCGTTTCCCAACCCACCTTCAAGGTAGTCATCGCCGCCGAGGTTGAGCAACATCGCCATCGCCTCGGAGGGAATACGCAACGGATCGTAATCGCCAACCAATGTATCGTCACCATCGTCCCCCAACAGCGTATCCGCGCCTTCGCCCCCGGAGAGATAATCGAACCCGATCCCGCCGTCCAGCAGGTCGTCCCCGCCTGCGCCACGGTGATCGGCCAGATTGTAGAGCCCGGTGGCTTGAACCAGTCGCAGGTCCCCGGACAGGATATCCCCGCCGTCACCCCCGTAGAGCGCATCGCTGCCGTCACCGCCGCTGAGGGTGTCGTTATCGAGCCCTCCGACCAGCACATCATCGCCGAACTGGCCGTCCAACCAATCGTCGCCGCTCCCGCCATCGAGCGAATCTCCGCCGCCGGCCTCCGGCGTGCCCCCTTGCAACAGCGCGGCGTCGCCCAAGAGAAAGTCATTGCCCGCGCCGCCGATCAACACATCGGAGCCACCAACGCCATGCAGTTGATCTGCACCGTCTCCCCCATCAAGATAATCCTGACCATAGGCCCCCAACGCGAGCGATTCGAGGTTATCTCCTTCGAGATAGTCGTTACCCGCGCCGCCGAACAGAAAATCGGAGCCGGCCAGCGCAAGCAACACATCGTCGCCTTCGCCGCCATCGAGATAGTCGTTGCCGCTCACGGTCGAAGCGGCCTCGTCGCCGGTCAAGGTATCGGCACCGAGCCCTCCATACAACCGATCGTGGCCGCCCGCGCCGACCAGCATGTCGTCGCCCGCGTCCCCGTACACCTCATCATCCCCGGCGCCGGTAAATACCCGGTCATTGCCTCCGCCCGCGTGAATCAGGTTGTGCTCATCGCCGATGGACGGAGTCAGCCCCCCGACGGGGTCCGTGTTATTGGTGTCGTTGTTCCCCTCGTCGAAGAACGGGGCATAGACGGGTTCAAAAATAGGATTCCCCTGCGGGTCGGTGCCGTTCTGCTCGAAATGGTCGATCCTCACAAAGTCCGTACGGGTCGCGGCGGCATAGGTGCCTTCGTCTCTCAACTGAATCCCGAACTGACCGGAGGCAAAAGTCTTGATCGTCAGCAGCCCCGAGCCGGTCACGATCAGATCAGCGCCATTCTTGGTGAAGGTGATCGCCCCGTCGGCGCTGTGAAAGACGTTGGCGGGATCGCCCGTGCGGCGGAGGCCGGCGAGGAGGATATGATTATCGAACTCGATGACGCCCTTACCATCACTATCCTCGATCGTATCAGCGCCATCAACGCCACGGATAAGATAGGTGTCGAGCCCCGCGCCCCCGCGCAACGTGTCATTATCCAGGCCGCCGTCAAGAGTATCATTGTCTGCACCGCCTTCCAGAACGTCATTACCCGCGCCACCAACCAAGGTGTCGATGCCGGCGCCTCCCTCCAACTGATCGCCGCCGCCGTCGCCTTGCAGATAGTCACGGCCTCCGTTCCCGATCAGGAGGTCCACGCCCCCACCCCCGTAGAGATGGTCGTTGTTGCTTTGACCTTCCAGTCTATCAAGCCCGTCGGAGCCGAAGAGAAACTCCTGGTCGATCTCACCGTCCACGCTGGTTTCGATCTGATAGCGAAGCTGACCGACCGCCGCCTCAGCGTCCGCGCTATAGTCGGCAAAATGGAGGTTGCCGGTGGAGGTCGCCTGATCGAGTTGATTCAGCGCGACCTTCTCGGCGAGAAACAGCGCGCGGTCGGTGAGATACTGAGACGTGAGGATGCCGGTGCCGTCGGTGGGATCGAACCGATCGAGCTGCCCTTGGTCATTATGCGGTTGATACAACGCCTCGTTGGCTTGCGGCGTGTTCGCGATGACGGCAAAGGGATTCAGTTCTTTCAGGGCGTACCGATAGGCCAAACCTTGATCGGTGTCGGTATCGGCGATGCCGGCGATAGTCGGCGCGCCCACGGCGGGATCGGTCAGGTCGTCGATCGTGAGCACGACACCTTGCGCTTGCTGTGTTTCCACGGCCTGCTGGATGGCCGCCATGGCGGTGTACATTTCGTTGCGGAAGGTAAAGTTGGCAAACCCGCCGACAGAATCATCGAATCTCAGCGGGTTCGGGTCAGGAAGCGTCGGCCCCAAGAAGAGTTTCCGGAACGCATCGACGGTCTTTTCCAGCGAGTCGCCTTCGGCGCGCTCCTGCGTCAGCGTATCGATGGCCCGCGTGTTCGATGCCGCACGAATGAGCAGTTCCGCACCCGCCTGCCGATAGGCGGGTGCGATCGTTTGAATCAGCGCTTGCACGGCGAGCGAATCGACGATCAGCGTAATGGAATGGGAACTGCCGGCATCTGATAGGCGAGGAATGATCGTGCCGGGCAAGAGGGGCTGCCCTTCGATCAGCACGGACTGCGCCGGCCCAGCAGAGAGGCCAGACAGAGCGACGAGCGTATCGTCACCAAACGCGGCATCGCCAAAAATCTGGGTGATTTTGGCGAAGGCCCCCTGGTTGACAGCAATACCGCTGAGCCCCGTGCGCACTTCCAACTCGGCGGTACCGACGGTATCGAATTCATCGAGGGTCACGAGCTTGGCCCACCGGTATCGCGGATCGATATACACATTCTCTGTCGATCCGCTTGTAAATGGGTTCCACGAAGGATCGGCCAGAGAGGCATCGAGCGCTGCCTGAAATACTTGTAGCTCTTCATCGGAGGATTGCGTCACGCCGGCTTGGGGATTGAAGAGCACCGCCATAAATCTCGTCAGCATGGCGTCGATTTGTTGGGCTTCCGCCGACAGCGTCGCCGCATCGGTCCCGGAATAGCCGTCGATTCGGCCTCGTCCGGAGGCATTAAACACGGTGGTCTGTGCGACTTGGCTCGCGTGGAGTTCCGTGAACACCGTAGCAAGATGGCCGCCGAGAGAAAACCCCGTGACATTCAGCGTGGCCCCAGCCGGGAGCTTTCCGCTCGTCGTTAATTCCAAGTAATACCGCTCCATGGCAATCAGCTGTCCAAAGGCAAACCCCTCAAAGCCGATCTCCCCGTCCGCGGCAGAGGTCAGGCCGGACGCGAACAGCCCATCGCGCTCCACGTCACCGCCCTCTGTAGCAGGTCGTGGTTCGGTGCTGCGAAACGAGAGGGTGTACTCCCCGGTCGTGACGTCCTGCATGAGAGTGGCGGAAAATCCACTCGCATCGTTGGCGTGGTGGTCGATTACGTCATAGCGAGCATCAAACGCTTGGGCACTGCCCATGATTTGATTCGCGGTTGGAACGCCACTTAAATCAACAAACCGCGTCTTGCCAGTAAACTCACCGACAGGAACAACGTTTTCGTTGTTGTTGCCATTGGTCAACACCCGAACAAAGGACCTTGAGCCAGATATAAATTGGTCCAAATAGGATTCTGCTGCCATCTGCTGCAAAGCAAAATTCAGCCAAGTCCGAATAAGGGTTGCCATATTATTTCTCCTTTGTCTTTTCGGCGGCAGGCTTCAAGACATCCCGGATAAACCAATGGTCAGGTCTACTGTTCAGATTTGGACAGGTTTGACCTGCAAGCCACCAAACTCCTGTAAGGTTTCGAACACCCCCAGTTCTTTTAAAACCTCGCCGAACGGCAAGGACTTCGTTAGTCTCCAAGTTCAAGATGATTAATTCGCTACCTGCAATCCCCAATTCTCGATCATGCGGTCTTGTGATCCCACGCCAAGTAACTCCGTATCTACTATTCAGCAATTGCGTTTCTCTTTGTGCCACAACGTATGGGACACGCACAGAACGCCCGTCAATTGCCGTTTGGTAATCCCTTCCGGGATGAGAGTGTTCATCTCGGTAATAAAGTCGATATCGCTTTTCGTTTGTTTCAATTCCCGCTTTTGAATCTAGCACCTCTAAAAATTGATATTTACCCATGTGAGGCTGCACAAAAGACTCCCTCGGATTGTCGTATTCTTCATGAACTTCGATATAAGGAGCTTCCAGGGCAAAGAGATGTTCCAACTCGTAATCCGTGGCCCTTTTTCTCGTTCGCATCAAATAGAAACCTTCTACACGCTCCACGGCCTTGTAAATAGACTCCCCCGCCTCGGCCTTACAGAGATGGTCGAAATATTGTTCAGGTGTCATGCCCGGCTTGTACCCACTATCTCCCGGAAGCGGATTCGGGATCTTGATTGAGTGCGCAAAGCGGCCCTCTTCAGTTGCAAGCGGATCTGCTGGCCTGAGCTTTAACCGATCGCAAGTCGCATCGCCTCTCTTCGGTGGGTTCTTTGCACAGTTCTCCGCCAACTGTTTCATCGCTCGATCGAACCGCTGGCCTGGGGTTTCCGCCGCAGTGAAGGCTCCGGCCGCACATCCGGCAACTAGCACAAAAATGAGCCCCCCCATAGCAGTCCCTACAGACCCACGTGATTTTGTCATGCCAATAGCCTCCCCGTGCCTCGCACTACATATAACGTATATAGAACTATTTGGTATAAACACCATAAGACGGACGGAACGCTACGCCGGGATAATTACCGTGTCAAGGCTAATTCAGGAGCATCGTTTCTGACCACCGAACAAATCGAGCTCCGGCGAGACTCAGGACGAGGAATCCACGTACCCAGTTAGTTGTCGTCATCATCTCAGGTCGCTTCCATCCACAAATGGAAGTATTTCGGGATCAGAATAGTGAAAAATCGCGGGACAATGCAGCCAGATTCGCTATAGTTTCAAGAGTAATTTTATCGTCATTTTCAAGCATCACTACACGGAAGGCCTCTCTCATGACACCGCATTTCTTTATGAAACTGTCACTCGCCTGCATGTTCGCAATGTGCTCGACGATGACCGCTTGTGCAACGGAACGGTCACTTCAGCCAGTCAATCAAACACTCAAACAAGAGCTTGAAAACATTGTCCGCACGAAATCGGTTCGTGAACGTGGCGGGGTGCAAGCGCAAAGTACTACCACCTGGAGCAACGATCCACAGGTTCGTTGCATCCAGCTCCCAACATATCCTTCACCCGACCAGACATCGCAGTCGCAGACTCCATTAGGATGGCATATTACACTTGCTGTTGATGGCCATATAAAAGACGACCGTGTCCGTCAATTGACGCAACTCGATGCCTTGGTCAGCGCCGGCTTGTTACAGAAAACGCCCACGGAACTACTCCTCAAGGGAGTTCAGGTGAAAGCCATTCGTTATGGATTGACTCGCACCGGATGGAGAGTGTCCACAACCGATCGCACACCGTTTTGCTTTATGTACGGCACTCCGAAATTGCTCGATGTCAGCGTTAGCGAGCCCATCAATGTCCCTGGACAAGCTGGGATCGAGGTATATACCGTTACTGCCAGGTCTGGAATTCCAGACCGTGCGCTGGACGAATGGGCACAACGTGGAGAGGTTCAAGCTGTGTTCCCTGAAATCAAGCGGATGGTTCAAGGAGATCAGAGCAAGCGGCAGTTTATCAAACAAGACAATGGCTGGGTCCCATATGAATGCCTGCAGTTGAGGAGGATGGGCTCGGCGTATGCGCAGATGTGCGACACCCCCCTTCGGGCCGATACGAGCCCCGGCACGTCACTGAGAGATGCAGCCTCTCCCTCAGAGAGTCTTTCGATCGAAAAAGAGAAATTCCTGCAGGAATTTGAGACCACTTTTCTTAAGGATTTGGATAGGCTTCCACAAGCCAAACAAAATCAGATCAAACAACACGCTCTCCAATTGGCCACCGATCTGAAAGCCTTACCGGCTCCGACGGAGGAGGAAATCAAGACGCTCATCCGTAGAGACTATGGATGGGAAGGTGGAGGGATGGATTTCGTTGGCTTCAAGACGTATTTTTCACAAGGGTATCGATACAAGTTCCGGGTCATCCTGTCTCTTCATCTGCCTTCCGATCGGACCATTGATCCCAAACTGGTAGCCTCCCGAAAAGACCTCCAACTGCTTTTCCATCAGGGGAAAGCCTGCTGGGGTGACCTCGGTTTTGATGTAAAGACACGCAAGAGCCATTCAGGACACGGAAGTTGCTCGGACGTGGTTGGCGAGAGTACCGCACCGATTCAGCCCTTGCCTGCCGGCAAGGGGATGCTCATCCCAGCCCCTGCTTCATTAGAAGAAGCCGTGGCGCAAGGCTTACTCCGAGCAGCCGACAGCAAAGAGGCCGATGCATGGGAACAGGCTGCCTTGAAGGCGAATCAGAAGCAGGTCGACGTCTCGCCCAGAAAGCATCGTCTTTTCGTTCCTGAAAGACCGAGTACGACCAGAGGATATGTCGTCGTGAAGGATTTCATCTATCCACCAAACTTGCACGGTGGCAACTCAGCTACTTTCTTCATTCCTAAAGATGCCCCTGCGCCCATCGGGGACCGAGGTCATTCAACCATCTATGACTTTAATACAATTCAATGCCGCGGGGGGTCATGCGCAAGGGAATAAAGATGAGCCCTCTGAGGATCCAGATCAGGACGATGACAACAAACAATCTATTCTGCACGAATGGGAACCTCTTCCAATGAACTTTCTATCCTTCTGCCTTCCGAACATCGTCGCCGTGCTTATCGTTGTCAACGCTGTCTCAGCTTGCACCACAACCATACACCCACAGTTTCTGGAACACTTCGCAGATGGGAGCAAGAATCCCGAAGGATCTCTCGAGAAACAAGTTGTCAGTCTAGCGTACCATGAGAAGTCCAAGTATCTCGTCGCAGGCTATGAATCCGGCAAGATCGATATTTGGGATGCCAAGGAGGCGCGGTCCAAACGGGGTGTGAAAGCACATCAATATCGTGCGAACTGGGTATCTTTTACTTCAGACGGGAGCAAGTTTTTCTCAAATTCTTATTTCGAGCCATCCACTAAATTGTGGAGCGCGAAAACAGGCGAGCTATTGCTGACCATACCGGATACTCGTGGACCAGTCTGCGCCACCCCCGAGGACAATATTTATCTCATTGGCACCAGCCATAGCTCGACAACTCGCTTCTTCGACCTTGAGAGACAAACCCTGCTTCCTGATGAGTACGAGTCGAGCGGAGTTGTGGAAACGATCGCAATGGACAGAGCATCACAACGAATCGCAATCGGTACGGCGTCAGGAACTATAGAAGTCTGGAAATTTGGACGAGTCGACGGGAAGCCTATCCTGGAATGGGTTGCCGGAGCAAAGCCGTACGCAACCGGTAACTGGGTCGTCGGCTTGCAGTTTTCACCTGGAGGGGAAAGCCTCTATTCAGTCGCTCGCTCAGGGGCAGTTGATGAATGGAAAAGTGTGACGATGACAAAAAGGGGGTCGTTCCAGACAACCTTGGGAGGGATACACTCAAGTGCATTTCTACTGGATAAATCTCTCGTTGCCTTGGCCGGCGCTTCGGACAAGCAGGAACTCAGAGTGGGAGCCATTGAACTGCTCTCTCTCTCCACCGGGAAGTCCACACAGTATCGCTCCACCACCAACTATCCGGTCGCTGCGTTTCTCCCCGACCTCCCCTCGTTGATCATGACACACTTCCGATCAATCCAAGTGCATCCACTCGAAAGCAAATGAGCTAGGCAGTCTGAGGTTTATCCCCTTTGCAACCTTGCCTCCTGAGACCGAAACAGTGCAAGACCGAAACAGTGGCAGTGCGGGCTCAAGTTTCTAGTGCAACACCAGTATCCTGGGGGGTCAGGAACGAAGGAGTTGCACATGGCCCTCTACCGACGCCTGACTCTTATGGAGCGTGAAGAACTCAGTCGGATGTTGGCGGCTGGCTATAGCCTGCGGGCCACGGCTCAGGCGCTGCAGCGCGCGCCGAGCACGGTGTCACCCCGTCGCAACACATCGACCCGCTGGCCGATGAGCCGGAACGGCACCGAATACCGATTCGTCGCCAGACTCACCAAATAGTCTTCAGCCACGATGCGCGAGACCCGGGCCTCCTGCTGGAAGCTGCGCTGCCCAGCCAAGGGCACCAGCTGCTCACGTTCCCGCTCAAACCGCACGATGGGCGGCTCATGCGTGGCTCCATGCAGGCGACGGTCGGCGATCGTCGCATTCCATTCATCGAGCTGGGTTTGGAAGTCCACCACATCGATGAATGTCCGTCCCGGCAGAAAATTCCGTTTCACATACTTCACACCCGATTCCACCTTGCCCTTGGTCTGGGCCCGATACGGCCGACACACGCGAGGCTCAACCCCCCAATAATCAGCAAAGGCTTTGAAGGTGGGATTCCAGAGGCGCCGGCCGGTCGCATCCGCATAACACACCGTCCGCGGCCGGTCATACAGATGCTCCCGGGTATGCCCCCCCAAATGCGCAAAGGCCCGTTCATGGGCGTCGAGAAATTGCGCCAACCGCTCATCCGCACAGGCATAATAAAACCCGCGGCGGCTGAAGCCCAATGTGAATACGAACACATGCACGACCTGTGGACCGGCGCGGAAGGGCACGGTGGCCTGGCCCCAATCAATCTGACTTTGCTGCCCCGGCGGGGTTTCAAACCGAAGCAGCGTCCGGTCCGCTTGAAGCTGGACTTCGCGGAGCGGCGCCACGAATCGCTTCACCGTCTCATAACTGCCCGTATACCCGCGGCGCGCCTGCAGTTCCTGATAGAGAATCCGCGCCGAGTAATTGACCTGGAGGGCTCGAGCCCGCACAAAGTCGGCATGGGCACTCAGCACCGTCTCCACCACCGCTGCTCGATGGTAGGGCTGTCACGTCGTCTGCCGCAGACTGCGCCGGACCGTCTTCCGATCCACGTCCAATCGCCGCCCGATCTCCGAAATAGATACTCGCTCCTCGTGAAATAACCGCCGGATCTCCGTCCACCGCTCCTGATCCACCATGCGTACCTCCCCAGATTGGTCCATCTGGGGCCGCATCTTCGTCATCTCCCTGGTGTCGTCAAGGTCCATCGCACTCCTCCTTCTGGTAGAGGGTGGGGAGAATTCAGTGACCGCACCTGGGGATTATTGGATGACCGCTGACACTCGCACGGATTCGCTCCACGTACGAGCACTCGACCAGCGCCAATCGTCAGCTCGGGCCACGAGACGCGCCCGGACTGGATTCAGTTCGATATAGCGCACCACCGTCAAGAGATGCTCGTCTTGCGCGATGGGAAACGCTTTGAACCGCCCTTGCCACACATGCCCACTGGACTCATGCCACTGCTGGTAGCGCCGCACATAGGCGGGCAACAGCCAGTGCATCCAGCGACTCAAGTCCCCATCGTGATGCGGCCAGAGCGCAAGATGGAAATGATTCGGCATCAGACAATACGCCAGGAGACGCATCGGCAGTCGCTCACAGGCCTGGCTCAGCAACCCGATAAACGCCTGATAGTCCCCATCCGCATGAAAGACTTGAGCCCGGCCATTGCCGCGATTGATCACGTGGTAGCAGTAGCCCCCACCTGTGGCTCGCGCCGGGCGTGGCATGCTCACACGCTCGCTAATTCATCAGGCTGCCAAGAAATGTAGAATGTCTCCGTTCTTTCTTCCGCCCATCAGCGCATATTCGACCTCGGTCGCCATAATCATTCCCCCTTAAACAGAGTGTGACAGGGACACTCGTGCGCACGCACTTTTTCTCGCGTGCACTTTTTCAAACAGGCTTCAAGGGACGGTTGCCGCTCAAACCAATCCATCCCGATCCAGCCACCATCTTCCATACGAATCATCCGTCCTGAATTGCTGCCTGAGGGACGCGACTTCCAGTGCTCGAGCGGAGTGCGGTGGATAGTTTTGTATTCGTCCTGTGTCAAACTACTGTTCAGCTCCGCAACCATCTCGACCGATGCAAAACCCTGACCGTCAAGTTTTTCTCCATATGCCAACGTGTTTATAGTCAGATTGATGTTTTTCAACTCAACAGGAAATTCTTCCATTGCAATGCGTTGCCATTTCCTGTCTTGGTATTTGAAGAAAACATAGGGTGGATTTGGACGTCCCCACTTGTTGTAGGACAACATTAGGTTCGGCTCAACGACGATGTACGGTGTATTACTGAGAATATGCAACGCAAGGGGATTAAAATTGGTACGTCCAATATCTTCTGTATATTCGCTGGTCCAGGTGATGGTCTTGTTGGTGTCCGGCAGCATGAAGCTAATGGTGTGTTCTTTGATAGGTGATAGTTGCCCAATCTCATGACGACCACCACGCGTTTGCGAACGTTCAACAATCAATTTCCGTCCGTCATGCAACAGTACTTCTTCCTTCCAACTCTCCCCCCCAAATCCATACGCACTCAGGCTCACCCCCATGAGCAGTAGCAGACAGATCGCCTTGCATAGTCGCCACAGCACACGTCGGTTATTCATGCCGCGCTCCTTTCGAATGAAGTCTTATGCTCGCATCCTTAGCCGGATCGCCAACGCGGTGCAGGCGCCGATCAGAATCTTTCCGTCGAACTCCACGAGCCCCTTGCCGTCAGAATCCTCTATCGTATCGGCCCCATCGAGGGCACAAATGAGGTATCGATCGAGCCCTGTGGCACCTTGCAGAATATCGTTGCCCAGCCCGCCGTCAAGCGTGTCGCTCTCACTACCACCGTCCAACACATCGTTGCCGGCGCCGCCCGCCAGCGTATCGGTCCCGGCGCCGCCCGCCAGGATGTCAGCGCCGGCATTACCCACCAGCAGGTCAGCCTGGGTGCCGCCGGTCATGGTGTCCGTGCCCATGCCGCCCAACATGAAGGCTCCACGGTTGTGAGTAATGAGCAGTTTTAAGTGAGGTTGTGATTATTTCTTATCATCCCTCGTAGCCAATGGAGTGATTGGATGTGGCGCTTTGGGGCCCTTGTATTCGAGGCGTGGAGGGCCATAGTCAAGCGGGGATCGAAGAATCGAATAGTACACGTTGCTACTTCCCGGCTCACGATTAAGCTCTGCCACGGTTTGAGCGCGCACAAATCCGTGGGTATGATTCTCCGTTATCACCTTCTTCTTATACGGTTCATGTTGTAGGGAGTGGACTATCACGTTGATTTTGAATTGCTCAGGAAATTCTTCCAACGGCACTCGCTTCCATTCGCCCGCATATTTAAAGAAAACATAGGGCGGATTCGGTCTTCCCCATCTGTTATAAGCAAAAGAACGGTTGGGTGTTGTTGCCACATATGGCACTTCATCCATAAAATCGAGTGCCAGTAAATCAAGGTGTTCCGGCTCAGCCATTGAGCGATTATTGCTCTTCCATGTCACTTGCTGATGAGTGCCGGGAATCATGAACGTCGTCTTATGTTCAGCAAGTGGCGAGTCTTGTCCAAGTTCGTGAGGCATGCTGGAATCGTAGGTATTTGACCTTTCTACGACAACCTTCTTGCCATCATGCAGCAACACTTCTTCCTTCCACGTAAATGTGCTTATCGTTGCATACGCGCTCATGCTCACCCCCAAGGTCAATACGAGGCAGATGGTCGTGATTGCCCGCAACAACCCACGTCGGTCGCTCATGCTGCACTCCTCTCAGTAATTGCAGATAAGTTGAGGTAGTTCTGAAATATAGAGAGTGTACCCCTTGGCCTGGTCGAGTGAAGCGGCCACATCCGCCCGATCGAATTGGACGCCGCCCGTCACGGCACCGAGGTGGATTAAGGTGTCAGCAATACGCACGACACTCAACCCCAATCCTGAGATAATGTTGCCAAGATTCATACACGGCTCCTTTGAAAGCCTACTCCTCGATGGAAGAAAGAACAGGGACATTCTGAGCTAGCCCCATCTTCATTGGGACACCGCTCCGAATAGCAGCATTCATACTTATTCCTAATCAATCAACCAAGACCCTAGCGATTACTCATCGCTCTGTCAACTAACGGATTCGGCCCTATCGCAAGAGCCGAACGGACTGACTCATGGAGACGAGAATTTGTTATGAAAACGGGAGCAAGTCCGATGCTGTCGCACCGTCCCTCCCAACACAAGCCTGTACTGACGAGGGTACAGGAGGGATTGACGTTGCCTCGATTTACAGACACTCCGTAAAGGAGGAGAATGATGAAATCGGAGGAAGGTCAGATCGACTATCAATACTTTTTCATCAACTTCCTCCGACTCAAGGGAAAGGCCGACGCACGATGAGGACGCGAAGCGACACCGCCATTGTTGAAAAAGAAGGCAGCGGGTTTGTCTCGCTATGCCCGGAACTTGACGTGGCGAGCCAGGGGGAGACGGTGGAATCTGCCACCGCCAACCTCAAAGAAGCCGTGGAACTGTTTCTGGAGTGTGCGGATCCTGCTGAAATCGAACGGCGGCTCCATACGGAAGTGTTCGTTACCCGCTTTGAAGCGGCGCATGGGTAAACTCCGCATCCTCTCCGGACGAGACGCCTGTCGCATTCGCAAACAACAGGATTCTCTTTGGTCCGCCAACGCGGCAGCCATCTCGTGATGCAACGGCACACCAACTCCGGCACAGTGACGGTGCCCATTCCGGATCATAGCGAACTCCGGATCGGAACACTTCGCGCCGATCAACTCACACAATGGTTTCTGCCACCGTAACGAGTCGGCCAAGCCGCAGGCCGCACAAGCGCTCTCCTTCCATCCCTACGCCATTCAAACGACTCAGTTCAAAGACAACACCTGGCCGGCTCTGCTGAAAGAAGCCGAAGCCCAACTGGATGAAACCCTCGCCCTGTTCAACCCCATGGCCATGGCGGCATAGGATCGCAACTGGAACGCCGTGCGTCGCGCGGCAAGGCCGACACGATCCGACACCAAGATCTATTAGGGATAGCAGGTGAAGCAGCGCAGTAGATTATTGCGCCGTGGGATAAATGCTCGCCCCCCGGTCGCCGTAGGATTCGTAGAAATGTTCGAATACCGCTGAACACTTCTCCTTATAGAGATCCGGCGTGTAGCTGCGAGGCAAGCCTTGATCCAGTAGTTCTTCGATGGCCAGCTTGACCCGTGAACGGGCCGTCGCCTTCTGCCGCCACTCCAGCACCAAGAGCTGCTTGAGCTTCTCCAGCAGATCCTTGGCGACCTTTTTCACTTCAGCACGTTCCTCAGGAGCCAGGTCAGGCGCCGGGCGAGTCAGAATGTCGAAGACCACGAGTTCTTCTTCGGAGAGACGCTCTCTGACATGCCGCTCCTGCTCGTCGTTCAAACTACGACTGAGGGCCAGGAGTTCTTTGAAGAGTTCATCAATATTCCGGCTGCCTGCGTTGTAGGATTCAATCAGCTCTTCAAACTTGGTGAGATAGTCGGCCCTCGTCCGGTTCAGCCGAACAAGCTTGTCCAGTTGAGCGCGGATCGCCGCCTTCAATTGTTCCAGGTCGATGTTCTTGGTCCTGGACTTCCCAAAGCGTTTGGCTAATGCCTCAAAGTCGATCTTCGTCAGATCGATGATCCCATGGCCGGTCTTGTCCGGAGGGATGTGAAACCCATCCGCTGCCACCGACGCATCCAGAATTTTATTGAGATCGGCCATCACGGCTGAAATATCTGCCGGTCCCCCGCCCGTTCGTTCGCGGATGCTTTCGGCCATCGTGGCCAGGCAGGCAACGCGTGACGTGAACTCCAACACGGACGGATCGGGCTTCACCGCTTGGAAGAGGGTTCTCACCCAACACTCCTGGCTGAGAAAATCCTTGCGGAGCGGGTCGGGAGAGATCAGGCGTTCGACCGATTCGGCAATCTTCGTCAGCCGGTCAAGACTTCCTGCTGGAGTTTGCTCAATCTCTCCGAGATTGACGCCATGAGCCAGACAGAATGCGTCCGTCTCCGTGATCGCCTGACGCAGGCTCTCCACGAGCTTCTGCTTGTCGCGAATGGGCTGCTCGCCGCCTTTTCCTTTGGCGTAAATCGCCAGCGCCTTTTCGAGGGAAGCAAAGACGTTTGCATAATCCACGATAAGGCCGCTGTGCTTGCCGGGGAAGACGCGATTGGCTCGGGCGATCGTCTGCATCAACGTATGGTTCCGCATCGGCTTGTCGAGGTAGACCGTCGAACAGCTCGGCGCATCAAAGCCGGTCAACCACATCGCGCAGACGAAGACGAGGCGCAGGGGATCGTCCGAGTCCTTGAACTTCTCATCCTGCGCCTCCTCATTCATCCGTTTCCGGTGAGGGGCGATATCGAGACCCAGCTTCTTCATCCGCTCGATCTCATTCTGTTCTGACGAAACAATCACCGCCATGTCGGTTGTGCGAATCACATCCAGCCGTGCTTTCAGCTCCCTGATGCGATCAGGATAGCCGGCCTTGGCCCCATAGGTAATGAGCCGTGCCAACTCCTGCTCGACACGCTGTTCTTCGGCCTTCCAGTGCGCCCGAACCTTGTCGTGCATCCGTAGGGCGGTCGCTTTATCGATAGAAATGACCATGGCCTTGCCCTGGAAGCCGCGCCCGAGGAAGTGCTGGACGATATCTTTGGCGATGGTATCAAGTCGTTCATCGCGTGTGAGCAATTGATATTGGCGGCCCAACTCACGTTCCAACCGCTTCTCTTGGTCCTCATCCAAACCTGCCGCTTCGATCAGTTTGTAGAGATCGTCGTTCAGGTTCGGATTCTCCAAGCGGAGTTCCGGCGTCCGGTTTTCGTAGAACAGCGGCACCGTCGCGCCGTCTTCAACCGACTGCTGAAAGTCATAGATGGACACATAGTCGCCGAACACCTCGCGCGTCCGTTCCTCTCCGGCAATCAAAGGCGTGCCGGTGAAGGCGAGGAACAGCGCACGAGGGAGCGCCGCCCGCATGTTCAGTGCCAGCGTGTCGTACTGGCTGCGATGTGCTTCATCGGTGAGCACAATCACATCGGACCGGTCGCAGAGCAATTCGGGAGTCTGAAACTTGTGGATGAGCGTGAAGACATAGCGGTGATTCTCGCCGAGCAGCTGCCGCAGCTGTGCGCCGCTCTGTGCATGGCACAGCTCGCTTTCCGTTTCGCTGACGGCTCCGCAGGCTTTGAACGTCTTGGCGATCTGATCGTCCAGTTCGACACGATCCGTCACCACCACAAAGGTCCAGTTGCCGGGAATCTTGCGAAGAATCTTCTGAGCAAAGAACACCATCGAGAAGCTCTTACCCGATCCTTGCGTCTGCCAGAAGACACCGCCCCGTCCATGCCCCTGCTTCCGAGCAGCCAATGTCGCGGCAATGGCATTATTCACGCCGAGGAACTGGTGATTTTGTCCAAGGACTTTCACAAGCCCGGTCTTGTGCTCAGAAAAGAGGGTGAAGTTTTCCAATAGATCAAGCAGACGGGAGGGTTCACAGGTGCCTCGCAACATCACTTCAAGTGACACGCGGCGAGGTTCGTCCTCACGCTCAATCCGTTTCCACTCAAAGAACCGCTCCCAATCTGCAGTCAGCGATCCCACATGACTCTCCGTGCCATTCGAGGCAATCGTCAGTCCATTGGACCAAAAGAGTTGGGGGATGTCGGACTTGTAGCAGGTGAGGTTGTCGTCGAACGCCTGCTGCGCCGGAACGCCCGGCTTCTTCAGCTCGATCACGATGATGGGGAGACCATTCACGAATCCGACGAGATCAGGCCGACGGGTATAGAGCGGCCCCGTCACGCTGAACTGACTCACCAACAGAAAATCGTTCGCAGCAGGATTGTCCCAATCAATGGCTCGGACTCGCTCAGTCTTCTGCCCGCCACCTTTTGGATCAGGAACGGAAACGGGAATGCCGTCTTTCAGAAAGACAAACACCTCCCGATTCGCCGCCGCGAGACTCATAACTGACCGATCACGGGTTAATTGATCGATGGCTCCAGAAATGGCTTCGGGTGGGAGAGAAGGGTTCAGACGCTCAAGTGTGGTACGGAGGCGAGGAACCAAGACCGCCTCGCCTTTCGTCTCTCTCCCCAGCGTAGATTGAGATCCTAAGACTTCTTCTAATGCCGAGATCGTTTGCCATCCGAGGTCAGCAAGCAAACGTATGGCAGGTTGCTCAACGAGTTGGTCTTCTGAATAAGAGTGGGCCATTTAGGCAACGAGCGGAAGAAACTCCTCACTGCTCATCGGTTGGTACCCGACCTGAAACATGCCTTCGAGCTCGACGAGGACACGCTGATTGTGTGGCGCCGGAGGAAGATTGTTTCGCACCACATGAGCACGCATATTCTCGACACCTCCCGCAATAGCGGCCAGCATGTCTTTAATGAGATACCGGGGCGCCCATCCGACCATGAAGTAGTCATCTGCCGTCAAAAGCTGGATCGCCGCACCGGTAGCGGGATTGTTCAGCTCTACGGCGACTTGCAGGGATGCACCTTCGCCTACCCTGCTCAATCGTTCCTGAGAAGGCACGTTGACATGCCGCCACCCGTGCAGGAAAAATCGGCACGAGAATCGTCCGTCCCGATGAGGGCGGATTTGCGGGAAGACTTCCAAGTTGTCAGTTTGGCGCCCCCCACCTGAGACGCCTAAGATGGCAAAGGGATCGGTCTCCTCCGGAGGCAGCGCGAGCCGATCGAGGTATTCCGCGTAATCTTCCCGTTTGGGACTGATCAGCCGATTTTGAAACAGGGGAAATAACTCGCTGGATTCATATACCTGCTCCAGCTTGGGGAAGGCATTCAACGCTTGAAATCCCGCTTGAGCCTGCGCGTCCAATGCACCTTTGGTATAGAGAAACCGGAACCAGTCCTGTCCCGGTTCAGCCTCCAAACGACCGATAGGAAACCACGCGCGCGATCCAGGGCGCGCGCCCCCGTCCTGTCGGGTATCTTGCCAAGCGAGAAACAACGTTTTCATGCTAATGCCTCTGCTACCTGCCTATACGTAATGTCCAGGAGCCCTTTTACAAACATGCGGTGTCGGGTATCCATCACATGATCCGGCACACGATCCACTACGGAGAGTATGCGAGCAAGACCGACATTCTGCAACATTTTCCCCCACGGGTGGAAGTACCGAGGCCAGGCACGGGACGCCACTTGAACGAGTCTAATCGGATTGGCACCATGCGGGTCTGTCGGTTTGATAAAAATCGCCCCGCGCCCACGCGTCGCGTACCATTCGAATCGATGAGACTCCAGCAACCATTGGCCGACCTTTTCCACCGGCTCGTTGCGCCCCAAAGACGAAGCATGGTCGAAGGTTGGAGCCACTCGATGAACATACGGTCCGTCAGGTATGCGTGATCGCAGGAGTGCCCAGTTCTCATGGTGCCGGTCGGTATTCAACATAAGGGCATCCAGCACGACAAAGCCGGCGAACTGGCGAAACGCTCCGTCTCGCTCATCACGATCGGTGATCGCAACAGTAACCGCCTTGGCGATGTTTTCAATGGTATGGTCCGGCTGAGCCCGCCGTCCTGCCCGATCATAGCCCAACACGGCTCCCGCCAGGAGATCATTGCCATGGATCAACTCGGTGCCAGGACGGGACAGTTCGGCAAAGCGTCGACTGATACAACCAACCGCTCCATCGAGCGTGGCCAGATCGACTTGAGCATGTGGAATTTCTAGAAGTTCGGCCAGTTCAGCGGCAATCTTTTCCGCCCAATGTTCTCCAGTAACCTCCCCATTGCTCAGGCGCGCATACTTAAATAACCAGGGGGTTGAATCAGCGCCGACTTGCACCCACCCCTTACGCTTGCTACCCATTTCTTCCGGGGCCAACACATCCTCTTTGCGAAGGGGAATGATGGGGTAGCACTCAAGTGGCGACATAAATTCAGCAAGTAATCTGGACTTGTCCCGACAGCAGCCGTGGGAGCAGCAGGTCGCGGGTTCGGCGGAGGTTTTGGATTTTCCCCCGAAGCTGTTGGCTGAGTAGCAACATTGGGGCAACAACCAAGGAAAACCTTTCAATGATCGATCGATCGGGTACGGTGCTCGGTATTGTGAGGAGATTTTCTGGTTTGACGCGTTGATGACTGGTTGATGTCCCGATTGCGAGACTAGCAAACTGACCCATGAACTCTTCAGAACAACATTTGGCATAGATAAATTCACGAGTAGCTACTGACCGTGGTTTTAGGACGAGGAATTCAGTCGAAGTGATGGCACGACGCTGGCTGCTCGGTGCTGGGATCCAAATTCTCGGGATTCGGGGATTGAGCTTGGAAAGTAAGATGCATGAGCTATCGATGCAATATTTGCCGCTCAAAATTGTCTCGCCCCGTTCTGTTGTTGGTTGTCGGCCATTGTCGAACGCAGGGATGCTGAAGTGCTCGAACAGATCTTGAGGGAACTCAAATGGATTGATGCCGTCACGTTCGATGGTGACAAGATCACCAAACCGACCTTCCCAGCCTTGGGGGACGAGGCCGAGAGAGGAAGGAACCACTTTGACTTTGTCGTGGCCGGGGAAGCGGAAGTGAACAAACCACTCGCGGTAGAGGGAACGAGCCATCTCTTCTAGGATATTGATGCGCCGCTGGTTGTTCTCAATCAGCTCATCATAGGCAGACAGGATTCCTGCGATTCGACGTTGGATGGGCAATGGCGGAAGAGGAATTTCAACGCTCTCGATTTGACTGCCGCTCATATTTGGCTGCGCTGCGCCGTCTGCAAGGTGAAAAAACTTCTCCTGGTATTCCTGGCTGCTTACAACTGACCAGATGAAATCGCGGTCGGCTACCGTCGGCTCAATCTTGGCAACGCGCTGGTTAAGTAGAATGGGGCTTTGCGTGCGAATTCTGCCCACTTTCCCAGCTGTCGCACCAGTCATTGCCACAAGGATGTCTCTGTCTTTAAGAACGAACTTCTCAAGCTTTGGGACGAATATTGATTCAGGAACATAATCGGTCTCGGTCAGATCGACAGTATTGTCTCCTTTGATGTTTTTGATTTTGACGACGGCAATCCCCTGGTTCTGCCAATCACTACTCTTGAAGGCGTACCCAGGAATGACTCGGCACACATCACCGAGTTTTCCTTTACCCCACAACTGGGTCATTCGCTCAGAATCTCCGCTACGTTTCTTGCGATGGTTTGTTCGAGGTCACGGGCTTGAGCGTTGAGTAGTTCGAGTTCTTCGTTGAGAGTCTCAAGTTGCTCCTTGAAGTCCTCGTCGCTGACTTCCTCGCCGGGGGCCACGCCGACATAACGACCAGGATTCAGGCTCCAACCCTGGGCTTCGATCTCCTTGATCGTGGCGGCTTTGCACAGGCCTGGAACTTCGCTGAACTTCAGCTTCTTGCCGAAGACTTCCTTGAGCTTGGATTCCGCCTCCGGCCCGCCGAGGGTGAAATCCGGCTCTTCGCCACGATAGAGCCGCACCACGTTGGCTAAGAAGCCGATCTGGCCTTCGGTCCAGTCGCGATGCGCTCGATCCACCTGCCGGTAAATATGCCGCGCGTCCAGAAAGAGCACTTTGTCGGCGCGAGGCGTCTTCTGCCTCCCTCGATCCAGAAACCACAAGGTGCAAGGCAGCGTGACCGTGTAAAACATGTTCGGCCCGACGGCGACCATGGTATCAACGGCGCGGGCTTCGATGAGCTGTTTGCGAATCTCCTGCTCGGAGGAACGGGCATCGGAGGCAGAGTTGGCCATCACAAAACCAGCCCGACCATTGGCGCTCAACGTCGAATAGAAGAGCTGAATCCAAAGATAGTTCGCGTTATCCGTGCGCGGCAGGCCGAAGGGATAGCGGCGGCCTTTGCCGACCTCTGCTTCCAGCCGCTCCTTATCGACCGCGTTCACGTTGAACGGCGGATTAGCGAGCACGAAGTCGAACCGGCTGGTGCTGTTGTGCAGATCGTCATAGTAAGTGATGGCTTCTTTGATATCCCCTTCGAGGCCGTGCATCGCCAGGTTCATGCGGCAGAGAGCGACGGTGGCTGCAACTTTCTCCTGCCCATGAATAGCCAATTCAGAAGACGGGTTCTTCTTATGTTCGGCTACGAAGCGGGCGCTCTGGACGAACATCCCGCCTGAGCCGCAGGCGGGATCGAGAATACGGCCATGGTAGGGCTCCAGGACCTCGACCAGGAGGCGCACAATGCCAGAGGGCGTGTAGAACTCGCCGCCCTTTTGCCCTTCCGTTCTGGCGAACTCGCCGAGGAAGTATTCGTAGATGCGGCCGAAGGCGTCGTAGTCGATGGTGGCCGGGATCTCCGAGACGCGTTTGAGGAGTTCTTTCAGGAGCGTGCTGTTGAAGATTTCATAGGTCTTGGGCAGCACCCCGGCGAGCTGAGAATTGTGCTTCTCAATGTCGCGCATGGCTTCATTGATCGCCTTGCCCGCGTTGCTCCCCTCCGGCAGATGCAGCAGCTTTTCGAACCGGGCGTTCGGGGTGAGATAGAGCACCCCTTCGGCATGGTAGGCAGCCGGCTCGTCTACGCGAGAGCCACGCCGTGATGACGAGGCCATCTTCTCTAAACCGACACGGATCTTTGCAAATCGGACATCGGCGAAGCGAAGGAAGATGAGCCCCAGGACCGGGGTAGAATATTGCGCGGCGTTCAGACCGCTATTGGCCCGCAGTTGATCGGCGGCATCCCAGAGACGCTTTTCCAGCGCATCCGTGGCAGTGTCTTTTTCCGATGGAGCAATCCACTGCATGCAGCATCCTCAGGCCATAGGTTTACGAAGGAGCGAGAATACCCGTTTCCCTCCTGGAAATCACCCCGCCTTTGAGGGAAGGGGACGTGCGGGGTCCTGAGATTGAGGATGGAAGAGGAGAACCCTCGCAGGGCTGCTGGGGCCGGTCAGGAAATTCGAGACAGCTGAAGGGTGAGAGCTACTGGCCAGGCGGAAATCTATGTTTACTTTTGAGGACGCAAGCCGGAAAGCGAACTTTCCGGCCCGCGGCCCAAAGAAAAGAACGTGCTAACCGCTTACTGACCCGCCGCCAGCGGCGGCATGTTGATGCCGACACGTTCGAGGCCCATGATGACGGTCAAGGCGCTGGGTGAGTGCTGCACGATTTCTTTCTGCACTTCGATGCGGCGTAGATCGACGAACTCGGGAGCGGTCAGGCCGAGGGATTCACGATAGGCCCGGTCGGCGATACCGCGTTGGCGCTCGGCCTTCTCGCGGGACTCTTCCGCTTTTTGAAATTCCACCATCGTAATCTTGCGCTGCTCTTGAATGATGGTCTGCGTCGTCTGCTCGACCACGCCCTTAGGCGGCAGGATGCTGCCGACGACCACGCGATTCAGCCGGACGGGAATGCCCTGCTTCTCAATGAGCTTGGTCTGCACTTCCTTCCCAATGGCATCCTGCAGCTTCTGCCTGGTGGTGGGGTCGGTCGTCAGTTGAAAGAGGGGATACTTCTGCACTTCCTCGCGCACGAAGGTGCGAAAGGCTTCTTTCGCATTGTTGGCATACCAGTTCGGCCCGTATTTGCTGACCAGCTCGGGGGATTTCCCCTCGATCACGTTGGCAATCAGAAAGGCATCGAAGGAGACCGGGGCATTTTCCGCGGAGATGATGTCGAAATGCTCGGAGTACTGCACCGGCCTGACATCGACATCGACGACTTTGGTCGTCGGAGCAACCCAGATGCGCCCGGTTTTGGTCGGGACGGGGTCGACGCCGCCATGCCCGAAGAACAACGGTTGCTCCACCAGCACGCCCTCGTGTCCGGCTTCAATCGCCGCACAGCCGGTTCCTGCCGCGACGGCTCCGACAGCCAGGAGTACCCCGCCCATTCCTCTCAACAGACTTTTCATACCACCCTCCTATGATTGCCCCGCCCGGAACGGACGGTCTGGTTGAATGGCTGACACTCATGGCCCCCGCACACGCTCATGGCAATACCTTACGAAGCGCGTTGAAGGAATGTCAAACCGCTGATTTTATGCGGGAGGCGGAGGACAAGACTGGTGACCGGGATGGAAAATCGACCGCGGCGGGAGCGCGACCCGGAAGAGCTAGAAGATACCCGCTTGCTTCTGCAGCCAGCGCACGTACTTGATGATCTGCTCGACGTCTTCTGGTGTAGCCGCGTCGATTTTCGGCATATTGCCGAATTCCCAGTGATGCGCTTTGACTCCGTTGGCCGCGGCCCGCTGGAAGGCGGCATCGCCATGATGATTGGGTTCGTAAATTTTATGCACGAGCGGCGGCCCCTGGCTTGTGCCGACACCACCTGCGCCATGGCAGGCCGAACAGTTGGCTTTGAACTTGGCTTCGCCGGTCTGCAATTCGGCCGGCGCCGCGCCGATCGCAACGGCTTTCGAGGCGGAGTCGCCCTGACTGCAGGCCGGAGCCACACTGAGGACACATAATAGAACCGCCAAGCCACAGGTGCGCATGATGTTCATCGGACGGTTACCCCTTGGGCGTGAATGAATCGGTCGGCGTCGAGGGCTTTCCGAATTGCTCTTGCAACATCGCCTCGGTTTTCGCCAGCGTCAGACGTCGATACAGCCGCGCGCCGACCGGCACGAGGATGATCAACCCGATGGTCAGATACATGAAAAATTCTTCAGGAGACATAGGGTTTACGCACTCCCAGCGGCTTGGTTCAACGTCCTCACAGTACCGCATATGCGGTCGGATCCTCAACTCCCGCTTGGGCAAACCCCTCCCGGCGGATGACGCAACTGTCACACCGGCCGCACGCCAGCGGTCCGACCGGATCGTAGCAACTATGCGTCAGGTGTAGCGGCGCCTGCAACGTCACCCCCAGTTGAATAATTTCAGCTTTGGATAGAGTTAAGAGCGGGGCGCGGACTTCTACCCGCGAACCTTCCACGCCGCGTTTCGTCCCGACCGCCACGGTCTCCTCGAAGGCCCGGATGAATTCCGGACGGCAATCGGGATAGCCGGAATAGTCGAGTACGTTGGCCCCGAAATAGATGGCCGACGCCCCGATGACTTCGGCATGCGCAGCCGCCAACGATAAGAAGATCAGGTTTCTCGCCGGAACGTAGGTAACCGGAATTCCCTGCGCACGCTCCTGCTCCCGACGATCTTTCGGCACCGGCAGATCCCCGGTAAGCGCCGACCCTCCCAGGGCCCGGAGATCCACGTCCACGACGGTATGGCTGTGAGCACGAAGCGCTGCCGCGACCTGCCGGGCTTGCTCGATCTCGATTGCGTGCCGCTGGCGATACGCAATGGTCAGCAGATACAGCGTGAAGCCCTCGTGCCCGGCGACGGCAGCGGTGACCGTGGAGTCCAGACCTCCGCTCAAGAGGATCACTGCGCGAGGATCCCGGGAGGACTCACTCGGCATGGACCGCACCTCCTCCGACACAAATCAAGGAGACACCGACGGCATCGATCTTGGCTTGGGATGTCACGATGCCCAGCCCACGGCGAGGAGAGAATGCGAGCCGCGGCCGGAACAGGAGACGGAAGCACGCACTAATCGCGATCTTCTTCCTTCTCGATCTTCTCCAGCAACTCGGCCTTGGACTGGCACTCGACGCAGAGCTTGGCGAACGGCACGGCTGCCAGCCGTTTTTCGCTGATCTCAACGCCGCACTCGGCGCACATGCCGTACGTGCCGTCACGCAACCGGTTGAGCGACTCATCGATAGCCTGGCGGCGGCGATTGCGCATCTCCATAAGCGAGATGCCGAGTTCGCGGTCAAGATCCATCAACGCCTGATCGCCCACATCGCGGGCGGACTCCAACCGGCGCTGCTGATCTTCGGTCAATGACTGTCCGAGATTGCCTTCGATCTCGCGAATGATTTCCTGGCGCTTGCCCATCAACATCTGATGCAAGGCTTCCTGCCGGCGCTCGCGCGCGTCGCGATCTTTGGCCGATTCCTTCGGACGAATCGACTCGACGACGATCTGCACAGGATCCTGCTTCGCAGACGCCGGAGCCGCCGGCGCAGACTTCTTGGACTCGGCCGTAGCAGACGGCTTTGTCTTTTTTACTTCGGTTTTCTTTTTTGCAGGCACTTTGGTTGCCATAAAATAATGCTCCTTGGGTAAAGGGACCCCCCAAAAAAGTCCGGCATCTATATCACGGCATGTGGGCTTTGACAAGGGCTAGTGGTCTGAAACTCCGGCAGCCCTAGGAATAGAGGATGGTTGAATGCACATTATATCCGGCGAGCTTCTCTCTCCCCTTAAGCCCTTTCAGCTCAACCAGGAAATCGAGGCCCACGACTTCTCCCCCGAGCTGGCGGACCAGGCTGACCGTCGCCTCAGCCGTTCCACCCGTGGCCAGCAGATCATCGACGATCAACACGCGCTCTCCCGCGCCGATCGCGTCCCGATGGATCGCCAGGGTGTTTGATCCGTACTCAAGGCTGTACTTCACTTCAAAGCAATCGGCCGGCAACTTGCCCGGCTTTCTGACCGGCACAAATCCGGCGCCCAGTCGACCGGCCAGCACACCCCCGAAGATAAAGCCCCGGGACTCGATCCCCACCACCTTATCGATCCGGTACCCCTGATATCGGGCGGTCAGTTCGTCCGTCAGCGTGCGGAAGGCCGTGGAATCTTTCAGCAGCGTAGTAATGTCGTAGAAGAGAATGCCGGGCTTGGGAAAATCCGGCACTTCGCGGATGAGCGCTTGATAGTTGATACGAATCTCCAGCGTTAGAGCAGGTCGGCCTGCGTCATGGTCTTTCGCTCGATGGTGCCTCGAAGCCGGACTAAGGCGGTCGTTTCGATCTGGCGAACCCGCTCACGGGTCAACCCCATCTCCCGGCCGATTTCCTCCAGGGTCTTGGACTCATCCCCGTCGAGCCCGAACCGCGACACAATAACAGTTTGCTCTTTCTCGGGCAACTCTTTGACCCAGCTCATCAGCTCTGTGCGCCGCCGGACCCCGTCCGCCGTGTCGTCGGGAGACAGACACATCGGATCTTCGATGACGTCCCGCAGAAAGGTATCGGTGCGATCGTTGATGGGACTATCCAGCGAGCAGGTCGTCCGGGTCAACTGCTTCAGATCCAGAATCTCTTCCTCGTTCGTCTTCATCTTCTTGGCGACTTCCGAGGCCAGCGGTTCTCTACCGAGCTCTTGCACCAACTGCTCGACCTTCCCCATGTACTTGTTCAGCCGTTCGACCACGTGGACGGGCAGGCGCACCAGTTTGCCCTGATTGATGATCGCCCGTTCGATATATTGGCGGATCCACCAGGACGCATAGGTGCTGAAACGAAATCCGCGCTTGTAGTTGAACTTCTCGACCGCTTTGATCAACCCGAGGTTTCCTTCTTCGACGATATCGGAAAAAGGAAAACCCCGGTTGATGTACCGCTTGCCGATGCTGATCACCAGGCGCAGATTGGACTCGATCATGATCTGCCGGGCCTGCTCATCACCGGCCTGCACGCGCTTTCCTAATTCCTGTTCCTGTTTGAAATTGAGCAGCGTCGAACGACGCACTTCGCGCAGATAACTCTTGAGCGTATCCAATCCTTCAGACCGGTTCGAAGACTTCTCCTCGCGGTCGGGCGGACTTTCCGATTCAGCTTCCTCGACTTCGTCGGCCGACTGTCGTCGGGCTTCACTCATTCCCTGAAGCTCCTCGTCCTGCCGACTCATCTCAGTCGGATTCCCATGAATGGATTCGCTAGTACCATATCTGAAAGTTGCTGAACCGTTCGGTTCCCGGATTCCACTCCACCGTCACCGCCGTAACCCGCGCGGCCGGAGGCCCGATTCTAAGCTCGGCAAGAAGCGCCTCGATCGTCTCGCGCAGCCCTTCGACATCCAACTCGACCCGGCCATCGTCACGATTACGCACACCGCCGACCAGCTTGCGCTGCGTGGCGACTCGAGCGGCAAACGCCCGGTACCCGACGCCCTGCACTCGACCGCTCACGAGAATAATTGCGCGCACCGGAGATGTCGCCCTCGAATCAGTCATACGCGCCGCACCGGATTGCCTAACACGCTGGCATACTCTCACACCTCCCGAGACCCGTCACGCGTTTTGCAAATCTACGCGGGCGCGGAGAGGAGAACAGCTGGACGCTCTTCGATAAGTCGGAGATGGCGGCGAAGCAACAAATGATTGAGAAGGATTGTGTACTGCTGCTCCCGCCGCTTCTGGAAAAGGATACGCGGCGGGTCATGGAAGATCGCTTTGGTCGGGGCGAAAGGATTTGAACCTTCGACCCCTGCGTCCCGAACGCAGTGCGCTACCGGGCTGCGCTACGCCCCGACAAGGCGACTCACAAAAACGGGAACCGGATTGTCTTACAAGATGGGGGTAAAACGCAAGCCATGTGCTTCAGCAACTCCGGGACACGTCACTTGGCCGTTTTTTATGTTGACACCCTTCGCTAAACCTGGATCGGATTGAATCGCCCGATCGACCCCTTCTGAGGCCAGACGCAGAAGATAGGGCAAGGTGGCATTCGTGAGCGCGAACGTGGACGTCCGCGGCACAATGCCCGGCATGTTGGCCACGCAGTAGTGCAGCACGCCATCGACAATATAGACGGGATCGGAATGCGTCGTGGCCTTCGTCGTCTCAAAACACCCGCCTTGATCGACTGACACATCCACGACGACCGCTCCCGGTTTCATCCGCGAGACCATGGCTCGCGAAACCAGCTTGGGCGCTTTGGCCCCCGGAACAAGCACCGCGCCGATCACCAGGTCAGCCTCGCACACGGCTTGTTCGACCGCCGCCTCATTCACGGCGCGCGTGACAATGCGCCCCTGGTACACGTCATCCAGATAGCGCAGCCGGTCCATATCCAGATTGATCACCGTGACCTGCGCGCCCAACCCGACCGCGATCCGGGTCGCTGAGGCCCCGACCGCGCCGGCGCCGAGCACCACCACCTTCCCCGGCTCGACACCGGGCACACCCGCGAGCAACACCCCTCGCCCGCCTTGAATTTTTTCCAGGTAGTAGGCGCCGACTTGAACCGACATCCGCCCCGCGATCTCGCTCATGGGTTTCAACATCGGGAGGCTGCCGTCTCGCGCCACGGTTGTTTCATAGGCAATGGCGGTGATCTTCGTCTCCAGGAGCGTCTTCGTCAGTTCGGGGAGCGACGCGAGATGCAGATAGGTAAACAGCGCCTGACCGGGACGAAACAAGGGACATTCCGATAACAGCGGCTCCTTGACCTTGACGATCAGATCGGCCTTCTCGAAGACCTCGGCTTTGGATGACGCGATCGTCGCACCGGCCCGTCGATACTCATCATCGGTGAAGCCGCTCCCCGTCCCGGCCGACGGCTCCACCCATATGCCATGCCCGGCTTTGCGAAGGGCTGACGCTCCATCCGGTGTCAGGCTGACACGATATTCGTGATCTTTGATTTCCTTGGGGATGCCGATAATCATACTTCGATCCTATAAGGCAGGCCGCAGAGGATGTCCGGTCATAATTTCATATGCTTCCGCCAGCGTTCCCACTTCCGTGACTTTAATGGATCGTGCCATTCCTTTATCGGTAATAGCAAATGTGTTTTGTCCGGCCGGGAGCAGCATCTCATGGAAACTGGGCAGGATATGACACCCCTCGATTTTGTGTTCAAGCCCGCCGACCCAGCCGACGAGAAGGTGTAGATCTATCGTCCCGGAGAGACAGACATCCGAACGCAACGGATCCCCCAATATGGCCGACGTTACCGCGACCGTCCAGGCCGCTCCGGCACTGGGGCCATCCACCCGCAAACCCGCATGGAGGATCGACCCCGTCGGCATCGTCATGCGGACCTGGAGAAAGCGAGGATCGTACCGCGTGGCCTTGGCCGCCGCTAATACTGCCGTACTCAACGCACGCCTCGCTTCGCCTTTGAAATGTTCGTCGGTTGAGAGCTGAGGGCCGTTACCGGTCGGGAGATGTGCGATCTCAAACTGAACCATCATGATATCGCCTTTGTTCGGCATGCTCCATCCCTGAGCCCGCATGTGTGCAGGCAAATCGTGATAACTGAGGGAGGGGATCACGCGGATAGTCGCCACAAAGGGATAGGAAGAAAGCGGCTGCATCACCCTCTTAGGAAGAGCCGGGACCAGACTTTCGTTTTTTAACGGCGACTCGTTCGCCCCCGATAGAGTCGGGGTGCGTGCCGACTGCAATTCAGGCAAAGCATTCATCTCGCGACAGCCGGCGCCGCCGCTGTCACGAAACAGCACAACCCCATCCGCCTGCGTACACCTCCACAATTCAGCTGCGGTGCAAGCGGGAGCGACAGCGACGCCGATGACGATTGCGCTCATGATCGTCCAAGACGGGAACCCCATCTCACACCTCCGCTTCCTCAGCACACTATAGCAGAGCGCTTCGTGCGGCTGGACAGCCCAAAAACCCCTGGTGTAAGATACGCCCGCCACTGAATTATTTCCCGCTCATCTCATCGAGGAGGCACGCAATGGACCTGTCGACCGGATCATGTCATGCCTGCCAGGCCACTGCCGGCCCGGTCATCAAGTATTCATTGGGAAAAGACTTTTTCGGCCGCCCTTATGACCGGCTGTCGCCTTCGGCCGACCAAAGCCCGAAGTGGTACTGCGAGACTTGTTCCATGCACAAGACCCTGCAGCGGGACTTCCGCGACATTCGAACGGAATACGACAAACTTTCCGCCGCCCAGACCTCGGAACTGGCCAAAGGCGAAGAGTTTCGCCGCGCGTTCCTGCGGCTGCGTGAAATCCGCACCATCCTGGATGCCCAGCCCGGCCGATCTCCGTTTCTCAACGTTGGAGAAGTTCAGCTGCTGATGGAACGACTGAACACCGCCACGATGCCCGTATAGGACAACGCCCATGCCAGGATTCAAACGTCATATCTTCGTCTGCACCAACCAGCGATCCGCCGATGATCCCCGCGGCAGTTGTTCCAAGCTCGGCTCACAGGCATTGCACGACGTCTTCAAGCAGGAAACAAAACGGCTGGATCTGAAAAACACCGTCCGCGCCAATAAAGCCGGCTGCCTGGACCGTTGCGCCGAAGGTCCCAGCGTGGTGATTTACCCGGAAGGCGTCTGGTACACCGTGAAATCGGAAGTCGACGTGAAAGAGATCATGGAGCGCCACGTCATGAAGGGTGAAGTCGTCGAGCGCCTGCTCATGCCCGACCACTCGGCGCCGGCAAAACTCCCTCCACTCTCCAAATAAGACGCTACGCAGGCACTATGGCTGTTGAAGAGAAGTGGAAAGCCAACCAGGAAAAGGTGGCCTTCACGAAGCAGTTTCCCGGGCTGACACTGGACTGGCACACCTGCGAAGGGAAAACGGTTCAGACCGTAGTTTCCTTAACGGGTAAACAAGGCGCCGCCGTGGTGGTCTTCACCGACGGCTCATTTACTATTGTGCCGCCCTTGGCGCCGGAGGCCTGGGAGTTCGGCCAAGCGCTTATCGATGCCCGCGCGCACCTGGAGCCCAAACATCCGGCCGCCTATATGGAGTACGATCGGCTGGCCAAGCGGGATACGGATGCGCTTAAGTCGGCCAGGGCGGACAAAATCATCGGTGCGATTGAGAATAATCTCGAACAGATTCCCGAACTCAAAGACCGGCTGAAAGCCCTCGTGAAGGAGTGGAAGTGAGCAGTCTTCCCGACAAAAACATGTTTGAGATCTTCTCCCAAGGTCTCTTTGAAGGAGTCAAGCCTATGATGGTCGTTCGCGATCACCTCGTCCGCCACCCCGACCGTTGTCTGCACAACGGCATCTGCATTCCCATCTGCCCGACCAGCGCCTGGCTCTCGACCCCGCCCTATAAATTCGATCCCTCCCGCTGCCTGGAAGGCTGCCGCCTCTGCCTGGACGCCTGCCCCTCACAAGCAATCTTCGCCGTGTTCAAGAAAGGCGACAAGATCCTGGCGCCGCAGAAGAAGTAAGTGTCAGAGGCAGGCCGCAGGCGATCGCCTGCGGCCTGCAGCGTTGGCCTATGGAGCCAGCGTAAAGTCCTGGTCCAGCTTATCACTCGCGGAAATATTCACAGACGAAGGTACTGGGGTCTGAGTCGCATACACCGTTGTCGGCGTCTGCGCCGAGCCATAAACCGTATAGAAACCCGCTACCCCAGCTTGCCCACTTGCAGAAAGAATGATCGGCAAGGGCCCGTAAGAGCCCCGCGAAGGTGCCGCAGTCGGCAGAACCAACCCGTAGCCGTAATCGCCAACCGGCGCCACGCCATCATTCACCGTAGCAACCTGCGATCTCACTGTTACAGTCGGCCCACCAGAAAGTGCCTGCTTCGCAGCAACAGTAACCGTCGCATCATCACGATCGTCGACAGCGGGTAGCGCGGGCGGGTTAATCAATGTCACCGTGTCGCCAATCGTGTGAAATGCAGAGGACTGCAACTGGAACGGCTGGAGTTGGGTGCTGATCGTAGTAACGCTCGTGCCGCTTGAAACCGGCACTCCTGTAATAACGGCTGTCGCACAGCAGGTATTTGTCGGGTTGTTTCGCGCCGTGATCACCACATCATAGTTTGCCGGGTAGTCACCAGCTAACGGATAACCAGGCAACCGGGCAAGAAAGAACTCGCCGGTTTGGGGATTCGGCACAGTCGCACGAATGATTTCCCCATTCCTCTGGGCCGATACGACGACGTTGTTGGCAAGCAGACTCGTGGCGACAAAACCTCTGATCCCGTTCAGCACATACGGGATAACCTTGATCACGGGTTTCAGTTTGTACCCGCCATTTCCCGTCTCCACGATCGAGTGGCATGCGTCGAAGTCTAACAACAGATCGACATGCTGGCCTGGTGCCACATCAAACTCGTTGACCAGCTTGATCCCCGATTGTACCCCGCTCGGAGTATCGAGTTTGATTTCCTGGGTTTGGCCCTGCAAGACAATCGAGTTCGCAAATGGCGGATTAGGACTTCCGCTGTTCGGAACCAGCACCAACCGCACTTGCGTATAATGACCCGCTGGAAGAGGTGTCTCACCAAGTCGGTCAAGGGCGCCGTTGAGTTGGGTTGGATCGTTCAGGTCGAGCAGGTTGATCTTGCGGGGAGTGGACAGCACGATTTCGTTCCAGCCAGCGCTATTCTCATCGGCTGAGCTACTCTGATGCACCCGCACCTTGCTGACGGTGACATTCACCTGTTCGTAACCGCAGGCCGGGGCGTCTG
>CAYPOR010000010.1:63333-72840 GCA_964412445.1 uncultured Nitrospira sp. | reverse complement strand
AGCTGGTGGTTTGGCATCCCTACATTCGGACCGCCACGGAGCAGACCGTCACGATCGGCCCGAAGGGGACCGTGGAGGCGAACATCGGGGTTCCGGCGCCGACGGGACGGCTCTATGCCAACGAGGTGTTGGAGCATGCCTATACCCGCTATAACGTGACCGAGGAGCAGAAAAAAGAGATTGATCCCCTGGTGCATCAGCAGAACCACTGAACGCGGTGCTGAGTTGTCCCGAATCTTCACTGAACACTCAGGCTCCGGCAGTCAGCCCTACTCGGAGAAAGCGCAGCGTCAGATTGTGTCGGTCTTCAGATCAGAGGAGCGGTAACATTTATACCGGAATACCGGCCGCATGTTGATGGTGTTGTGGATCCTGCTCATGGGCTATGCGGCCGGTATGCTGCTGCCGCTTTGTTTCCCCCGGCGGCCGGATAGTCAACGTTTGGCCGCCTGTCTTGGCGCTGTCGTTGCCGCCTGTGCGGGGATCTCGCTGGGCGTGCTCGGTCTCTCGGCTTCCGCTCCGATGCGGCTCTCGATCGGCTCAACGATTCCTCTGCTGACGTTCGCGATCCGGCTCGATTCCCTCGCGGCGTTCTTTGTCCTGACGATTTCTCTCGCCGGGCTCGCCGCCTCCATCTATGCCATCGGGTATTTGCGGCATTTTCACGGCCGGGTGTCGGTGGCCGCGCTGGGATCGCTCTTCAATGCGTTTCTCTGCTCCATGACTCTGGTGGTGCTTGCGGACGACGGGTTCCTGTTTCTCCTCCTCTGGGAACTGATGTCCCTGACGTCCTACTTCCTGGTTGCCACGGAACATGCGGACGCGGATGTGCGGTACGCGAGTTTCTTTTATCTGATCATGACGCATGTCGGCACGGCGTTCATTACGGTGGCATTTCTTGTGTTCTTTCAGCAGGGAGCGTCGTTCTCGTTCGACGGGTTCCGTCACCCCGAGCAGCCGTTATCGGACAGCCTGCGGACGGTCGCGTTCCTGGCCGCTCTGATCGGTTTCGGCGCCAAGGCGGGTATCGTGCCGCTGCATGTGTGGCTGCCCTATGCCCATCCGGCCGCGCCGTCGCACATCTCCGCCCTCATGTCGGGCGTCATGATCAAGACGGCGATCTATGGTGTGTTGCGCGTCACGTTCGACTTTCTCGGCGGAGCGTTTCCCTGGTGGTGGGGATTCACCGTGCTGGCGCTCGGCGCCGTCTCCGCATTGCTCGGCGTCATGTATGCCTTGATGGAGCATGATCTCAAACGCCTCCTGGCCTATCACAGCGTCGAGAATATCGGGATCATTCTCCTCGGCATCGGCGCGGGGATGATCTTTCAGAGTTATGGACTCCACGAACTGGCCGCATTGGGGCTGGTAGCGGGTCTCTATCACACGATCAATCACGCCATGTTCAAGGGCTTGCTGTTTCTCGGCGCGGGCGCGCTGCTTTATGCGACCCATACCCGCAACATGGAAGAATACGGCGGCCTGCTGCGGAGAATGCCCTGGACCGGGCTCTTCTTTCTCATTGGCGCGGTCTCCATTGCCGCGCTTCCTCCCACGAACGGATTCGTCAGCGAATGGCTGATTTTTCAAAGCCTGTTTTTGAGCTTTCAGGCTCCCTCCTTGATCGTGAAACTCATGCTTCCATTGGCGGCCGCGATGCTGGCGCTGACCGGAGTGCTGGCCCTGGCCTGCTTTGCCAAGGCGTTCGGGATCTCGTTTCTGGCGCTGCCCCGTAGTGCCCATGCACGTCATGCGGAAGAGGTGCCCTGGTCTATGCGAATCGGGATGGGACTGCTCGCGGCCGTCTGTATCCTGCTGGGGCTTGCTCCCATGATTGTGGTGCCGGTGCTGGACCGGATCACCGCGCCGATGGCCGGCGTGTCCATCGCGGAGAGGATGCTGGGGCTCGAGGGATGGACGCTGACACCGGTCAGTACGGAATATGCGAGCCTGTCGTCACCCGGGCTCGCCGTCATTCTTCTTGCGGCGGCGGCGCTGGGCTTGGCTCTGGTGGCGCTGTTCGGCGGCTTTCCGAAGAAACGGTACAGCAGAACCTGGGGCTGCGGTCTTCCGTTGACCGCCCGGATGGAATACACGGCGACAGGATTCGTGCAGCCGATCAAGCGGGTGTTCAGCACGGTGTATCAACCGACCGTGGAGCTTAAAACGGACTTCCTGGAAGAGTCGAAGTATTTCGCGAAGCGGCGGCGTTTCGAATGTCATATCGAACCGGTGTTCGAGCGGTATCTCTATCAACCCGTGGTCGCGTTCGTCTCCATGCTGGCAGACCGGCTGCGGGTGATTCAGGCCGGGAGCCTCCATCTCTACCTGGCCTATATGTTCGTGACGTTGGTGGCGCTCTTGCTCCTGGCGATGTAACGGAGGCGACAATCAGTGCAGCTCACGTTTTTTCAAGCCGTCGTCGTCACCGCGGCTCAGATGCTCGTCCTGCTGGCTGTCGCGCCCGGCATCGTCGGCCTCATCCGGAAAGTGAAGGCGCGGTTTCAGTGCCGGCGCGGGGCAAGTCTTTTTCAACCCTACGCCGACCTCGCGAAGCTGTTTCGCAAGCAACCGGTCGTCTCCAGCACCGCATCGTGGATTTTTACGGCCGCTCCCTACATCGTCTTTGCCTCGACGCTGGCAGCCGGACTGCTCGTTCCGGTCTTCGCCTCGCAGGTGCCGCTCAACTTTGCCGGCAATATCATCGCGCTGGTGTATCTGCTGGCGGTGGGTACGTTCTTTCTCATTCTTGCGGGACTCGATACCGGCTCTGCGTTCGGCGGGATGGGCGGCAGCCGTGAGTCGATCATTGCCTCGCTGGCCGAACCGGCCATGATCATGGCCGTCTTTGCGATCGCGCTGACGACCGGCTCCACCAATCTGAGCACCATTGTGCATAAGACGGCCCTGATGGAGGGGATCGTGACCGATCCGTCTCCGCATTTGATGGCGCTGGCCGCGCTCTTTATTGTGGCGATCGCTGAAACGGGTCGTGTTCCGGTGGACAACCAGGCCACCCATCTCGAACTCACCATGATTCACGAGGCGATGGTGCTGGAATATTCCGGACGGTATCTGGCGCTGATCGAATGGGCGTCCGGCCTCAAGCTTCTGGTGTTTGTGACGCTCATCGTCAATGTGTTCGCGCCCTGGGGAATCGCGACGACCCTCGCCCCCGGGGCTCTCGCGCTCGGATTGGCCGTTTATCTGGGGAAAGTTGCCGGCCTGGCTGTCGTGATCGGCACGATGGAGTGCATGTTCGCCAAGATGCGCCTGTTCCGTCTCACGGATCTGCTCGGCGCCGCGTTCATTCTGGCGCTGCTCGGCTTGTTGTTCTTTTACATTTTGCGAGGCTGACGGTGCCCTGGTTGTCTCCGCATATCGGCTCCCAACTCGTGGATCTGGGCTCGGCGCTGCTGCTGCTCACCTGCTTCGCCATCGTGGCGCAACGCCGGCTCTCGGCCTGTGTGGACCTCTTCGCCCTGCAATCCCTGTTTCTGGCCATGACCGCGGCACTGGTGGCCTATCTCACCGGGACGCGACACATTTACGTCGCCGCCGCTCTGACGGTGGCGGTCAAGGTGATCGTGATTCCGCACGTGCTGCGGCGCGTGATCGAGCGGCTCAACGTGACCCGCGAGCTGGTCATGAACGTGAATGTGCCGGCCAGCCTGCTGATCTGCGGCACGCTCGTGATGATCGCGTTTTTCATCACGCAGCCCATTATTCCGTTCGGTCATCTGTTGACCAGGGATTCCCTGGCCATTGCCCTGGCGATCGTCATGATCGGGTTCTTCACCATGATCGCCAGGCAGAAGGCCGTCACCCAGATGATTGCCTTCCTCGTCATGGAGAACGGCCTTTTTCTCGGAGCGACCGCCGCGACCTACGGCATGCCGCTGATCGTGGAACTGGGGGTCTTTTTCGATGTGCTGGTCGCCGCCCTGATCGCCGGTATTTATACCAACCGGCTGCAAGACGCCTTCGACAGCGTCGACACCAACCGTCTGAGTGAGTTGAAGGAGTGACCGGGGATATTGCCACGCTGGCCGTCAGCATCCTCCTCCTCGCGCCGTTGGCGGCCGGCGGGCTGAGTCTGCTCATCGCCTCGTCGCGCCGGCTCCATTTCGTGAATCTCACCAGCATCAGCGCGCTGGTTCTCGCCGAAGTCGCCCTCGCGCGGATCGTCCTGACGCAGGGCCCGCTGACGGCGCTCGGTGAGATCGTCTACATTGATGCCCTTTCTTCGGTGATTCTGTTCATCATCGGCACCGTCGGACTGGCCTGCTCGCTGTATATGCGGTCTTACATGGACGAGCAAGTCGCCCGCGGCGTGATCGCGCCGGGCCGGCTCAACCTGTTCTTTTTTCTGTTTCATATGTTTCTCCTGGCCATGATTCTGGCGACCGTCGCCAACAGTCTCGGCGTGCAGTGGGTGGCGATTGAAGCGACGACTCTGGCCACGACGTTTCTCATTGCGTTCTGGCGCCGGCGCGAATCATTGGAAGCCGGGTGGAAATATTTGATCCTCTGCTCCGTCGGCATCTCGCTGGCGCTGTTCGGCGTGGTGCTGATGTACTACTCTTCGCTGCGCGTCCTGGGCGACGTCAGCTCCGCGCTGAATATCACGGAGCTTCAGCAGATTGCCGCGCAATTGGATCCGCACATTCTCAAGCTGGCGTTTGTTTTTCTGTTCGTCGGGTACGGTACCAAGGTCGGGCTCGTGCCCATGCACAGCTGGCTGCCCGATGCCTATACCGAAGCGCCGGCCCCGGTGGCGGCGATGCTCGCGGGCGTGCTGGAAACCGTGGCGGTCTATGCGATTCTGCGGAGCCGCGGCATCGTGGATCAGGCGGTGTCGCCGGAATTCACCGGCAGTCTGTTGGTCCTGTTCGGCCTCGCGTCCTTCGCCGTCGCCGCCTTCTTTATGCTGCTGCAGCACAACTACAAGCGGATGCTGGCCTACTCCAGCATCGAACACATGGGGCTGGCGATGGTGGGGTTCGGCGTCGGGGGCGCGGTCGGGATTTTCGGCGGGCTGTTCCATCTGGTGAACCATGCCTTTGCGAAATCCCTGGCCTTCTTTGCGGCCGGCAACATTCACCGGCGGTATAAATCGGTGGAGATCGGCGACGTGCAGGGCCTGATCACCGTGCTGCCGGGATCCGCACTGGCATTCCTGGCGGCGGGATCGGCCCTGGCGGCGTTGCCGCCGTTTGCGCTGTTCTCCAGCGAGATACAGATCGTCACGGCGCTCGGGACAGCCGGATTACCGGGAGAGTGGGGACGGCCGGGCGCGACATGGCCGGTGGTGATTCTGTTGCTCTGCAGCCTGGTGGCCGTTGCCGGTTTTCTCTATCGAATCACGGGCATGGTCTGGGGGACGGCGTCGCGGGAGGTCGCGCAGGGAGAGCCATGGTCGGCGGGGCACATTGCGCTCATTCTGCTGGCGATGGTGCTCGTCGTATTCTGCTGGATGCTGCCGCTGCCGTTGCGGCAACTTCTCGAAACCGCCTCCGCCATGCTGATCACGCGGTAGCGCCGGGAGGACGCGATGCCGGATCATTCGTCGGTCGAACAACTGATTCACGACGCGTTTCCCGCTCTGAGGCCGGACCCTTCGTCCGGCGACGGGCTCGTGCGGTATCGTCCTGCCTGCGCGCAGGTGCCGGAACTCGCCCGGTTTCTCCATCAGGCCTTGTCCGCCCGCCTGGCGGTGCAGTTTGCCGTCGATTGCCGTCCGCGAGCGGAGGCCTATGAGATTCAGTATCTGTTTGCGCCGGAGGCGCCCAAGCCGTGGATTCTACTGATGCTGGAGCTGACCCGGCAGGACCGCCTGTTTCCGTCGATCACGCCCTCCGTGCATGCGGCACAATGGTACGAGCGGGAAATCCGCGATCTGTTCGGACTCATCCCGCAGGGACACCCGGACCTCCGCCGCTTGATCCGGCACGAACACTGGCCGAAGGGGACGCATCCGCTGAACAAGGACTTTGCCTGGGACAGGGTCATGGGACGGCAGCAAGGGGAATACCGGTTCCGCCATATCGAGGGGGAAGGCGTGTTCGAAGTCCCGGTCGGGCCGATCCATGCCGGGATCATTGAACCGGGACACTTTCGCTTCTCTGTCGCCGGTGAGCCGATCATGCAGCTTGAAGTGCGCCACTTCTGGAAACATCGCGGCGTCGAAAAGCTGTTCGAGCGGCAGCTGCTGCCGGCGGCCGTCCCGCTTGCCGAGCGCGTTTCCGGAGATGCCGCCGTGGGGCATAGTCTTGCCTATTGCCAGGCTGCCGAGACTCTGTTGCAGCTCGACGTGCCGCGGCGTGCGCGCTATCTCCGCTCGCTGTTGCTGGAGTTGGAGCGGCTGCACAATCATCTCGGCGACGTCGGGGCGATCTGCAACGACACGGCCTATGCGCTGCCCCATTCCCATTGCGGCCGGATGAAAGAAGATCTGATGCAGCTCAACGACCGGTTGACCGGATCGCGATTTCTTCGCGGGGTCGTTTGTGTCGGCGGAGTGGCGTGGGATGTCGACGGCGCACGGCTTGCGGAGACGGTGGAAGCGGTGAGCCGGATCGAACAGGATTTTTCCGAACTCGAGGCGATTATTGCGGCGAATGCGTCGCTCACGGATCGTCTGGAAAGCACGGGCGTGTTGACGGAACGCATCGCCCGTGACCACGGGGTGATCGGCGTGGTGGGCCGGGCGTCGGGGATCGATCAGGATGTCCGCCGCGACCGGCCGTTCGCCGCCTATGATGAGTTGCCCGTCAACGTCGCGCTCTATCGGTACGGAGATGTCCGCGCGCGCCTGCGGGTGCGCATGGACGAGATTCACGAATCCATCCGCTTGATCCGCGAGATTCGGCGGAAGATCCCGGACGGTCCGCTCCGGGCGGATCCGGTTCATGTGCCTGCGTGCGGCGACCGGGCCTTCTCGGCGGTGGAAGGTTGGCGGGGGGAGATCCTGTACTTCGTCATGGCCGGTGACAATGGCCGGATCCAGCGCTGCAAAGTGCGCGACCCGTCCTTCGTGAACTGGCCTGCGATCCAATGGGCGGTGGTGGGCAACATCGTCCCCGATTTTCCGTTGATCAATAAGAGTTTCAATCTGTCCTACGCCGGGAATGATCTGTAACCGGGAGGCGCGCATGTTTCGTATTCTCAAGAAGAGTCTGAAAACGGGGGTTGTCACAGGCCGGCATCCCGAATCTACGCAAGCGATCGAGTCCCCGATACCTGAGGGTTGCACAAAGGCCGGACTCTTCAGGACGTCGCTGGCCATTCGAGAAGTGGATACCGGTTCCTGCAATGCCTGTGAGATGGAGATGAATGCCTTGATGAATCCCGTGTATGACGCGGAGCGGTTCGGCCTGCACATTGCCGCGTCTCCGCGCCATGCGGATGCGCTTGTGGTGACCGGTCCCGTCACCGTCAATATGGAGAAAGCGCTGAAGGACGTATACAGGCAGACGCCGGATCCGAAGCTGGTGATTGCTCTCGGTGACTGCGCGATCAACTGTGGCATGTTTAAAGGAAGTTACGCCGTGACCGGACCAGTAGACCGCCATATTCCTGTCGATGTCCGCATCCCCGGTTGCCCGCCGCGCCCCGCAGAGATTCTTCAGGCGTTGGCGGAGTTACGCGCCGGAAAATCCTAGCGGCCGGCTGCGGACTGTCGGCCGGTTGTGAGCGACGTGTTGCCTTTCGCGACAGCCGCCAGGCCGGTCCAGCCCTGGAATGCCCCAGGTGCCGTATTTTCTCCTTCTTCCGACTTTGTAAGCGCTCATCAATCCAACGCAATTGACCGGTGCCAGGCCTGAAATATCTGGCACGAACCTGGCTTTTCAACTGGTGAAGGACTTTTTCATCAGGGAGGAATTGCCATGGATACCCACGATACACGCGGTTCATCGCAAGCCATCGCGCTGGCCTTTCTGGGCGGGGCGATCGCCGGAGCCGTCGCCGGCATTCTGCTCGCGCCAAAGTCGGGGGAGGAAACCAGGCGGGAGTTGCGCGGATATGCGAGGAAGGCGGAGGAAGAGGTGATCGAGAAGGCCAAGGAGGCGCGCGCCGCGCTTGATGACATGATTGAGCGGGGGAAGCACTACGTAGATGAGCGCCGGGCCGATGTCGAGGCGGTCGTTCATGCCGGCAAAGAAGCGATGAAAGAGCGCATGGACAAATGCTGTAGCTAAGGAGCGCCTGTGCTGTCGATTCGTTTCCATGGCCGGGGCGGGCAGGGCGCGAAAACCGCGAGCCGTATCGTGGGGACGGCGGCGTTTCTCGAAGGCTATCACGCGCAGGATTCGCCGGTGTACGGGGCTGAGCGGCGAGGCGCCCCGGTTGCCGCGTTCACGCGCATCAACCACAGTCCGATCCACGAACGGGGCGTAATCGCCCGACCCGATCTGGTGGTGATTGCGGATGTGTCATTGATACGCGATCCGGCCGCCCGTGTGGCGGACGGGGTCGATGAGCGGACGGCTGTGTTCGTCAATTCCTCCCTGAGTCCCGATCAGCTCAGGGTACAGGCGGCGCTTCCTGGCCGGCTGACGGCGCTGGATCTTACCGGTATTGCGTTGCGCGAGTTCGGCAAGCGCGGGGCGATCAGTGCCTTGCTGGGGGCGGTGGGCGGACGGTTGAGCGGATTGCATCGGGACTCGATCCGGGACGCAGTGGCACGGGAGCTGGCGGATCTCGGACTGTCTCCCGGAATCATTGCGCGCAATCAGGCCGTCGCAGTGGATTGTTATGACCAGGTGCCGGTGGTCGCCGTCGAAGCGG
Organism: uncultured Nitrospira sp.; assembly: GCA_964412445.1. GTDB lineage: Bacteria > Nitrospirota > Nitrospiria > Nitrospirales > Nitrospiraceae > Nitrospira_D. Next base: position 64,050 of record CAYPOR010000010.1, on the reverse strand, counting down.
CGGCGTATCGGCCCGCGCCGCCCGTTCAATTGCACCGCCCGACCTATGATGCGCCCACGAAAGGCACGGCGAGCATCACTGCGGGGCCGAATTCCGGTCTGCGGTCCATGAGCGGATGGCGGACGTTCCGCCCGGTGCTGCGTCCCGATCTGTGCAACGGCTGCTGGCTCTGTTTTGCGAATTGTCCGGAGGGAGCCATCACGATCAAGCCAGACGGGAAGCCGGCGGTGTACTACCCGCATTGCAAAGGATGTCTGGATTGCGTGGAAGTCTGTCCGACCGACGCGATGACCGTCGAGCGGGAGCCGCAGGGAGTGCAGCTGTGACCGCCGAGATGATGACCGGCAATCTGGCGGCGGCCTGGGGGGCGCGACTGGCCGATGTGGATTATGTGCCGGCGTTTCCGATCACCCCGCAGACGGAGATCGTCGAGACGCTCGCCAAGTGGTGCGGGAACGGCTCGCTGAATGCCCGGTTCGTCACGCTCGATTCTGAGCATTCGATGATGACGGCGGCAGGCGCGGCGGCCGCGACCGGGGCGCGTGTCTTCACCGCGACGTCGAGCCAGGGGCTGCTGCATGCGTTCGAAGTGCTGTATACCGTGGCCGGCTGGCGGGTGCCGTTGGTGCTGGTAAACGTCTCGCGCGCCCTTGCGTCGCCCATCACGCTGGAGCCGGACCACAACGATGTGCTGGCCGCGCGGGATTGCGGGTTTCT